>CAYTAH010000003.1:0-192364 GCA_964435785.1 uncultured Phycisphaeraceae bacterium
TGACGCCCGACTACCGCGAGGGGGACATCGTGATCTTCTCCCCGGCGCGGGACGTCAAGAACGGGTCGGACTGCTTCGCGCGGATCTGGCCCGACGACGAGACGACGTTCAAGCGGGTGTTCTTCGAGACGGGCGGGGGCGGGGAGGAGCTGATCCGGCTCCAGCCGCTGAACCCGGCGTACCCGCCTCGGGTGCTCCCGCGCGAGGAGGTGGTGGGGCTGTTTGTGGGGGTGAGTGTGATGAGGCGAATTGGGTGAGCGGTCCGTTGTCAGATGCCTTTGCTCTGAACAGCGGGGCCGGTGGCCGGAGTGCGTCCATTCGCTCTTCACACAACTCTGGGTGATAAGTGGGACCTTTCCCACAACGTTGTGGCGTCGATTCTGAAACTCGCACATTCTCTGGCAACTGCCGCACCCGCGAGCCATATCAAGTGGTAACCACGATCGTCCCGGGCGCGTAGTCCGAGAGCGCGTGCTGCGCGCGAAGTCGCGGCGAGGGAACGGACGACCATCGGAGACGATCATGTTGCGGAACAGCGTTGAAAGCGGCTGTGGGGGGGGCGTTAGGGGTATCGCGCGGGACGATCGGCGCCACGCAATCGGGCTGCGCTGCGCAGCGATGGGAGGCATGCTCGGGGTGGCTGGTATGTGTGCTTCGACGATCGCTCAGCAGGTGATCCCTACTTGGGACGACGCGGCGCTGTGGTACCCGGGGCCGTTCCCGTTCGGCATCGACGCGGCGGATGCGCTCGGACCCCCCGAAGACGAGGAGGATCTGGACGGCTTCCCGGACATTGTCGTGGCCGTGGGGCAGGTGAGCTTCAGGCGTGGTGACCTTCCGGGGCAGTACACGGAACTCGCGAGTCTGCTCGTCATCTACCAGAACACGCAGGACTGGAGCCCGGCCGAGGACGGCCTCGACGAGTTCCAGGTGATTGAACTGCCCGAGTACACAATTGCTGCTGAGGTGATCTGGGCGGACGTTACAGGAGATGGTCGTCTCGACATCGTCTGCTCGACTACCAGCCATTACGACACGGAGTTCGACGAAGGGGAGTTTGGTATCTATGTCTTTGATTGGGATCCAAGCAGCGAGAACTTCGGCTCTGCACCGTATCAGTACGTCCCATCTTCATATCCGCTTCGCGGATTGGTCGCAGACGATTTTGACAACGATGGCGACGTGCACGTCGTCGCCGCGGTTGATTGGCCGGAGCCCGAAGATGCCAATCGCGATGTGCTCGCGATCTTCGACAACGAGGGCGGCACGCCCGGCTCATACACGCTCGATGATGAGTCGTTGACGTCGCAGTTCGGGAGCGCGTATGAGTCCCCGACCGCTCAGCTTGTCGCGGGCGTGTTCGACAAGACCCCGGGCGGGAACATGTACCCGGATCTGTTCACGCCTTTGCTCGACAACCACGCCTCGCTGCTTACCGGCTCAAGCACGGGCTTCTCGGACTCGACTTTGACGCTCGAAGAGTGCGGCTATGCGGGGTTGACGGGCCTGGCAAAGGCACGATTCACACTAGGCAAGTTCACAGATGACGTCGCCGCCGCCGCCATGGACGGTCAGGTGCACATCTACCACGGGGACGGCGATGCCGACTTCGGGCACAACTGCGATCCGGAGGACGAGCCCAATGATGTCTATTTCGACGGGGGTTGCTGCGGAGCGTCGAACGTCTTCTATCCCTACGACATTGCATCAGGCCATCTCAATGGCGACACCAAGCCCGATTTGGTGTTCACCGTGCCGTCGGCCGGAGTGAACGCGCACGCGTGGATGCTTCTCGGCAAGGGCGACGGGAAGTTCCAGCTTGTGGACAACAGCTCAACGTACTGGGTGCCGCTCGACGACGGCTCAGGAGACGTCGACAGCCCGATCCGTGTGGTGATCGCAGACATGGACCAAGACGGCTTCGGGGATGTGGTCACCAGCAATCACGGGTCTACTGCGCTCGATCATTCCGTGAGCGTGGCGATCAACGGACTCTCGATTCTGCCGTGATTCAACGACCCGCGTCCCCCGTGCCGACGCATGGGGGCGCGATTGCTTACAATGAAGGAGAGTAAAGTGAGTCTCAAGGCCTATTTGTTGCCGCTCTTACTCGGTGGAGCCCACGCGTCTGGTCAAAGCGCGATCTTCACCCCGCTTGGCGATCTTGCCGGCGGGGTGTATGACAGCAGCGGGGCGGATGTGAGCGCTGGCGGTCGTGCAACCGGGCATAGCTCCAGCGACATTGGGTTCTGGGGTGAGGCGTTCGTGTGGGACGCGGGGAGCGGTCTGACGGGGCTCGGCGTCCTCCCCGGCCACAATCAGAGTCAGGCGATCGCCATCTCGCCCGATGGCGGCTGGGTCGTCGGTCGCAGCGTGAAGTCGCCGGAGCATGTGGAGGCGATGGGCTGGTCTGGCGGGACAGGGATGTTCGGCCTGGGCGACCTTCCGGGGGGCGACTTCGACAGCCTCGCGCGAGGGGTCTCACGCAACGGGCGCGTGATCGTCGGCTTCGGCTCGACGCAGACCGGGGGCGTGCAGCACGGAGAGGCGTTCCGATGGACTTCTTCGACGGGAATGGTGGGGCTGGGCGACCTGCCCGGGGGAGACGGCTCAAGCTCGGCGTACGACGTGTCGGCGGACGGACGCGTCATTGTCGGCGCGGCTTCGTCGGGGCTCGGCGGTGAGGCGTTCCGCTGGACTGTTGAAGGGGGGATGGTGGGTCTCGGAGCGATCGACCCGGAACACTTTAGCAGCGCCGCGAGCGCGGTCTCGCCGAACGGCGAATGGGTCGTCGGCTCCAGCCGCACGGGAGTGGACGATGGCGGCGGAGGCAGCACGGCGCTGCAGGCGGTGCGCTGGGGGGCCGACGGGGAGATACTCGGCCTTGGATGGCTCTCCGATGCAGGTGGGGTCTACAGCTTTGCGCACGATGTGTCCGACGATGGGATGATGGTGGTGGGTCGGGCTGGAGGCGGCGGGATGGGCGACCGCGCCTTCCTCTGGACACCGGACGACGGGATGCGCACGCTGCACCAAGTGCTGCATGATGACTTCGGCATTGACGTCGAGGCGATGGGCTGGAGACTCGATACCGCAACCGGAATCTCAGGCGATGGGACGACGATCATTGGGACTGCCACGAATCCTGATGGACGAGGGGAGGCGTGGATGATCCGCATCGTGCCCGCGCCCTCCACGCTCGTCCCTTTGATGAGCATGGCCGCAGTGGCGTCGTGGCGGAGGCGGTGATTCGCCTCATGTCGAGATGGCGACGCGATGACCCCCGACTACCGCGGGGGGACATCGTGATCTTCTCCCCGGCGCGGGACGTCAAGAACGGGTCGGACTGCTTCGCGCGGATCTGGCCCGACGACGAGACGACGTTCAAGCGGGTGTTCTTCGAGACGGGCGGGGGCGGGGAGGAGCTGATCCGGCTCCAGCCGCTGAACCCGGCGTACCCGCCGCGGGTGCTGGTGCGCGAGGAGGTGGTGGGGTTGTTTGTGGCGGTGAGTGTGATGAGGCAGATCGGGTGAGCGGTTCCGAGGAACCGAGTTCGACGTTGGCCTCCGCCGCGGCTTTCAAGGTTGGCTGGAACTCGGCTCGTCCCGCACCATCTCCACGTCCGCGAGCCGGTAGCTCGTGCTCCTGCCGCCGCCGGGGTTCTGCATGATGATGTTCCGCTCGAGGAGCTCGCGGATGTCGCGGAGGGCCGTATCGGTCGAGCACTTGGCCAGCTTGGCGTACTTCGATGTCGTGAGGAAGCCGTCGAATCCGCCGAGCATGCGGTTGATCACGAGTCGTTGCCGCTCGTTGACTGGTCGTCGGTTGATGCGTTGCCAGAGCCTCGCCTTGTAGAGAACGGCCGCGAGCGTCTCGTCCGCTGCGTCGAGGGCGCGATCCAGGCAGCCGAGGAACCATTCCAGCCAGGGCGTGATGTCGAGCCCGGCGCGCTGCGCGGACTCCAGGCGCAGGGAGTAGTCCTTCCGCTCGGCCTCGATCTGGGACGACATGCTGTAGAAGCGTTCGGATGTTCCGTCCGCGCGTGCGAGGGACAGGTCGGCGATGGCGCGCGCGATGCGCCCGTTGCCATCCTCGAACGGATGGATCGTGACGAACCAGAAGTGTGCGACGCCGGCCCTGAGCACCGGGTCGATCTCCGGCGGGGCGTTGAACCATCGCAGGAACGCCGCCATCTCGCCATCGATCCGATCTGCCTCGGGCGCCTCGAAGTGCACGCGCTCACGACCGATCGGGCCGGAGACGACCTGCATCGCGCCCGCCTCCGCGGTGCGCCATGCTCCGGCCGTGATGCGGCGCATGCCGCTCCGCCCGGTCGGAAACAGCGCCGCATGCCAGTCGAACAGGCGCTCCCGCGTGAGCGGGCCCTCGAAGTTCTGCGTGGCGTCGAGCATCATCTCGACCACGCCCTCGACATCGCGCCCGGCCTCGGGCAGACCCGCCGCGTCGAGGCCGAGCCGGCGCGCGATCGACGAGCGGACCTCCTCGGCGTTCAGCGCCTCGCCCTCGATCGCGGAGGACTTGACCACGTCGCTGGTGAGGGTCGTCAGGCTCGCCTCGGCCCGCAGGTCGAACCCCAGGGACTCCATCTTGCCGAGCAGCAGCCCCTGCCGGTGCCGCACGCGGGCGAGGGGGGCGGCCAGGACGTCGCTGTCCCACGCGAACACCGGCCAGCCAGGTTTCTGGTGAATATAGGGCATATTTACCGCGTGTCTTGCGGTGATTATGGCGTCTATTCGCCGCAAATCAAGTATTCTCCGCACGGAATGCGGTGATTATGACTCCGGGCAAACCCCCCCCGCGACGGCGGCGATCCATGGGAGCTTGGCTGGATCCCTGCTCCAAATCAGCAGCCCGCGGCCCAATCCGCGAGGAACGCGATGAAGTCGCGGGTATCGATCGTGCCGTCGGAGTTCCAGTCCGCCTGCGGGTCGCGATCGCTCCATCTGATGAGGAACACGAGGAAGTCGATCGTGTCGAGCGTGCCGTCGCCGGTGAGGTCGGGCGGGCAGGGGGCCGCGTCGAAGACGTAGGCCGCGCCCGACGAGGAGCCGTTGTCGCGGTCGCCGTACGCCCCGACGACGGCGGTCTCGCCGCTGATCGCGGCGGCGCACCCGAAGTAGCTCCAGTCGGCCCCGTCGCTCGGCACGAGCTTGGCGATGAGGGCGCCCGTCGCCATCTCGTGCAGGTACGCCGCGCCGGAGTGGTAGCCCCCGTCGCCGTCGTTCTCGACGCCCGCGATCAGCGTGCCGCCGTCCACGGCGAGGCTCGCGCCGAGGCGGTCGTAGATCGAGGGCCCCTCGGGCAGGAGCTTGTAGAGCTGCACCGGCAGTGCGGGATCGGCGATGTTGAAGACGTAGATGGCGCCAGCGAAGTAGCCCCGGTCTTCGTCGTGCGGCGCGCCCACGGCGAGGAGATGGCCGCTGATTGCGAGCGTGGCGCCGAAGTGATCGCCGGGAGCGCCGTCGGCGGGGACGATCTGCGTGATGGTGGCTCCCGTCGCGGCGTCGATCAGATGCACCGAGCCGCGGGTCTTGCCGGTGGAGTCGTTGCCCTCGGCGCCGACGGCGAGGATGCCGGCCCCGAGCCCGACCGACGAGCCGAAGCGCCTCGAAGGCTCGTCGCGATCGTCCGGGCGCAGCCTGAGCAGACGCACCGGGGTGGCGGGGTCGGAGACGTCGAAGAGGTAGGCCGAGCCGATCATCTCGCTGTCCAGCCAGTCGCCCGGCGCGCCGACCAGGAGGCGCGGGCCGTCGATGGCGACGGCCCACCCGAAGCGCTCGCCCCATGAGTCGCCGTCGGGGCGCAGCTTCGCGTGCTTCTCGCCCGTCGCGGCGTCATAGAGGTACACGCCGCCGTGGTCGAAGCTGTGCTCGGGCACGCCGACGGCCGCGAGGCCGGGCGAGATCGCGACCACGTCGCCGAAGTGCTCGGCGTAGCCGGCGTCGTCGGGCACGAGCTTGGCGATCAGCGCGGGGGAGTCGGGGTCGGAGATGTCGAAGAGATAGGCCGATCCGCCGCCCGAGCCGTTGTCGTCGTCGTTGCGCGCGCCGACGAGGAGCGTGCGCCCGCTCAGCGCGACGGCTCGACCGAACTGGTCGCCGGTGGTGCCGTCCGGCGCGAGGACCTTGCCGAGCTCGTGACGCTGCGCGCTCGCCGGTATCGCGCCGAGAAGGGCCGCGGCCAGCACCGCCGTGATACGCGTGGGCATCGGTCCACCTCCCGTGCGCTCTGCGCGGAGCGCTAGAGCCCGCACCCCGCGGCCCAGTCGTTGAGGTACGCGATAAAGTCGCGCGAGTCGATCGCGCCGCCGCCGTCCCAGTCGGCGTTGAGGTCGCGCTCGGCCCAGTCGATCAGGAACTCGATGAGGTCGCGGGAGTCGGCCACGCCGTCGCCGTTGAGGTCTGGCGGGCAGGCGCTGAAGAGATACGCCGCGCCCCGGTAGCCGTCGAGATGGGTCGCCAGGTGCGCGCCGGCGAGCGCGAGCCGGCCGTGGATCGCGACGGAGACGCCCAGCTCGTCGCCCGGCCCGGCATCGCTCGCCGACATGACGCCGACCTGCCGCCCGGTCGTGAGGTCGAAGAGGTAGGCGATGCCGCCGGGGGCGAGGTCGCCGGCGCGCGGGGCGCCGATGACCGCGAGATCGCCGCTGGCCGCGACGGACGTGCCGAACTCCTCGAAGCCTCCGCCCGTGCGGGAGCGGAGCTTCCGCACCTGCTCGCCCGACGCGCTGAAGACGTAGACCGACCCGCCGCCCTCGTTCCACGGCGCCCCGACGAGCACGGTCGAGCCGCTGACGGCGACCGAGTAGCCGAAGTGGTCCCAGGCCGCGCCGTCGTCGGGCACGAGCCTCGCGACGAGCACCGGGTTCGCGGGGTCGGAGATGTCGAAGATGGTGGCGGACCCCGATCCGCGCTCCGGGGCGTCCTCGTCGGGCGCGCCGACGACGAGCGTGCTCCCCTCGGCCGCCACCGAGAAGCCGAAGGCGCCGGAGCCGCGGATGACGGCGGCCTGGTCCGGGTAGGTGGTGCCGAAGAGGTAGACGGCGCCCCCGTCGCGCCCGTGCTCGTTGTCGTCGCCGGGCGCGCCGGCGATGGCGACCTCGTCGGTGATGGCGACGGCGTGGCCGAGCTGATCGCCCGCGGCACAGTCGGGCGCGATGAACTTCGCCAGCACGCCGCCGGAGGGCGGGTAGAAGAGGTGGGCGGAGCCGCAGTCGTCCCCGCACGGCTCGTCGTCGCTCGCGGCCCCGGCGACGCCCCGATCCCCCCGGACCGCCACCGAGCAGCCGAGACGGTCCAGGCGCGAGACGGAGTGGGTGAGGAGCTTGCCGGACTCCACGGGGCGCCGGGGGTCGCCGAGATCGAACGCGTAGATGGTCCCCGAGTCGTGACTGCCGCCGTTGGCGGCGGGCGCGCCGACCACCCCGAGCGGGCCCTCGATCGCGACCGCCGCACCGAAGTAGTCCTCGGACTGACCGTCGCTCGCCTCGAGCTTGGCGAGTTCGAACCGCTGCGCCTGCGCGGCGACGGCCGCGTAGGCGAGCACGCCCAAGGCCGCGGATTGACGGATGGTCATGGGTGTCCCTCCCCGTTGCGGCGAAAGCGATGCTTACAGCATGGATCGCGAAGCGAGCGCCGGCAAGCAAATCTCCGGGGTCCCGAGCACGCACGACTCCCGGGCGGGGCGATGCGAGACCCGCGCGGGGGAGCTCGGCGCGGGCCGCAGATCCACGGATTCCTCGGGCGCGGGAGGCGTTGATCGAAACCCCTCCCCACCCGCCCGCGTAGCACCCCTGGGAACGCGATTGAGGCTGGGCACATCGGGGCCCGTGTTGCTAGCATGGGTGGCCCGGGTCCGACGTGCGGGTCCGAAGGAAGGATTGTCCCATGGCGAAGATGTTCTACACGCTCGAGGAGGCCGCGGAGAAGCTGGGCAAGAGCCCGGCCGACGTGCAGCAGATGGCCAATTCGGGCCAGCTGCAGGAGTTCCGCGACCGCGATCGGCTCATGTTCAAGAAGGAGCAGGTGGACCTGCTCGCCGGGGGCGGGGACGACGACGTCCTCAGGCTCGGCGACGACCTGGAGCCCATCTCGCTCTCCTCCTCGGGCTCGGGGAGCGGGCTGGGGATCGAGGGCAAGGAATCCACAGGCATCAGCATCTTCGACCCCGACGAGACCGAGACGGCCGACCCGTCGGCCCAGACGCAGGTCACCTCCAGCGGCATGGAGCCGGGCTTCGAGCTGGACTCGGCCAGCTCCGGCTCGGGGCTGCTCGACCTGACCAAGGAGGCCGACGACACCTCGCTGGGCGCCGACCTGCTCGACGACGTCTACGGCCAGGAGACGATGGGGGCCACCAGCCCCACCGGCGAGAGCGGCATCCTCGAGTCGCCCGTCGCGGCCCTGTTCGAGGGCGCCGAGGGCGAGGCCGACGCCGGAGCGGCTCAGCCGGTCGCGGTCCCCGTGCTCGGCGAGGCGTACGACGGCACGTGGTCCGGCATCGGCGGCGGGCTGGCGCTGGGGATGACCATCTGTCTCGCGGTGGCGATCTCGGTCGTGCTCTTCGCGATGAGCGGCTCGCTCGACCCGGTTCGTGATCTGCTCGCGGCGCAGTTCTGGATGGTCGTCGGCGGCCTGGCGCTGCTGACGGTGATCTTCGCCGTCGTGGGGATGGTGGTCGGCAAGCGCAGCTGAACGCCGCCCGCGAGAGTCTGAAGGAGCCGCAGGCCGCCCGGTGAATCCGGGCGGCCGCGTTGTCTTTGGGGGGTTTACTCGCCGGGCGTCGGCCGGAGCGAGTAGGCGCCCGGCGCCACGCCGAGCGAAGCGAGCAGGGGCGTCGAGGCGTAGAGGGCCCGCGCCCCATCGGCATGGCGGAGCGTGCACCGGAGCAGGCCGTCGATGTCGATGTGCTCGAGATCGCCCTCGCGCGCCCACCGGGCGCGCCGCGACTGGCGGGGCTCGAGCGGGAGTCGCTCGCCCGAATCGGCGACGGCCTCGCTGGAGATCACCGCCCGCTCGGGGCCGTGGCCGGACGCGATCCGCAGGACAACGGCGACGATCCGCCGGCGCCCGAAGCCGCGCTGCTCGGCGAGGGCCCGCCCTGCCCGCGACGAGAGGTCCCACACCAGCTCGAGGCAGCGGGCCGCGCCGGGAACGGGGGTCTCGACGATGATCGGATGTCGGGCGGTGCGCGTCACTCGTCGTCGGCCTTGCTGAGGATGTCCGCCGCGGCCTGGAGGCCCTCGCCGGCGGGGCTGATGAACCGCTGGCCGAAGGTCTGGACCACCTCGAAGAAGCGGAGGAGCTGGTCGAGCCGTTGGTTGTGATCGGTGGCGGGGCCCTTCATGCCGCCGGTCATGTCGCGGATCTCGTAGAGCGAGGCGAGGAGGGGATCGATCTCCCGCTTCATGCGTTCTCGGACGATGGCGCGGAAGAGGGTCCAGACCTCCTGCTCGGCGACGAAGTACTCCTTGCGATCGCCCCGCTTGTGGGTCCGGTTGATGACCCCCCAGTCGAGCAGGGCGCGGAGGGACATCGAGGCCGAGCCCCGCGAGATCTGCAGGCGGTCCATCACGTCGTCGGTGCACAGGGCCTCGCCCGTGATGTAGAGGAGGGCGTGCACCTCGGCCATGGTGCGGCTGATGCCCCAGGCCGAGCCCATCTGGCCCCACGCGGCGACGAAGTGGTCCTGGGCCTCGCGGAGGGCATCGGGCTGTGGGAGGGGGTGGGCCATCGGGTGAACTATGGTGGCCGCGGCGACGGGAGTCAATGATCATTTCAGAAATGATTGAAAACGAACGGTGCTGCCGCGCCGTTGCACCCGGGCCGGCCCCTGGCAGCGTCGAATGCCGTTCAGCCCAGGATGTCGCAGATCCCGGCCGCCCCGAGCAGGCAACTGACAACGCCGTTGAGCGTGAAGAAGGCGAGGTCCAGGCCGGCCAGCCCGCGCCGGACGAGGACGGCGTGCTCGGCCACGAGGAGGACGAGCGTGGCGCCGACGGCCAGGGCGAAGAGCGTCTCGAGGTGAGGGTCGGCGCGCCATGCAAGGACCAGGCAGGCGGCGGCCGCGGCGTGCAGTCCACGGCTGACCCACGCGGCCGCCCGCGGGCCGATCGCCGCGGGGATGCTCGAGAGCCCCGCGCGCCGGTCGAACTCGAGGTCCTGGAGCGCGTAGATCACGTCGAATCCGGCGACCCAGCAGAGAACCATGCCGGCGAGCCACCAGAGCGAGGGCGTGTTCCCGAGCGAGGCGGGGTCGATCGCGACGGCGGCGCAGATCGGCGAGGCCGCGAGAGCTCCCCCGAGGAAGAGGTGGCACAGCGCCGTGAACCGCTTGGTGAACGAGTAGAACGCGATCCACGCCAGGGCGGGCGCGGCGAGCGCGGCGGGCCACCAGTTGCCGTACAGCGCGCCGAACATCGCCGCCGCCGCGACGAACGCTCCGGCGGAGAGGCCGGCCGCACCGAGCCCCTGGGCGGTGGAGAGGCGACCGGCCGGGAGGGCGCGCTTCCGGGTGCGAGGATTGGCGGCGTCGATCCGTCGGTCGGCGAGGCGGTTGACGAGCATCGCCCAGGTGCGGGCCGTCACCATGCAGAGCACGATGAGCGCCAGCATCCCGGCGAAGGGTCGCCAGAGGATGCCTCCCGACCCGCCGCGCGGGGCCGCCAGGAACGAGGCCAGCAGGGCGAAGGGGAGGGCGAAGACCGAATGGGCGATCTTGATGTCCGCGGCGACGGCGCGGGCGATTGCGACGGGTCCCCGCGCGGGCGGGTGGTGGGGGATGGGGACGGCCTGGGTCGGGTTCACGCGGGGAGGGTATTGCGCCGCCGGGGAGGGGGGCGCTCCATGGCCGGGCCCCGAAAAAGCAAGGAGGTCTCGGCTCCCCTCGCGTCGCCGAGACCTCCTCGCCGGAGACCTGAATGCTTGCGTCAGACAATACGCCGCCGGCGCGGATCGGTTCCGTCCCAAGCGGCGCGGAGCGGCTGGTCGGCGGGGTCTTTGGGGGCTCAGCGGGTTCCGGCGCGGATCAGTCAGCAGCCCGTCGCCCAGAGGTTCAGGAAGACGAGCACGTCCCGGCTGTTGACCTCGCCGTCGCCGTCCATGTCGGCGGAGATCTCGCCGGCGATCCAGGCGTTCAGGAAGGCGAGCACGTCCTGGGTGTTGACGGTGTCGTCGCCGTCGAAGTCCGCGGGGCACGAGCCGGCGCAGTCGTAGACGCTGACGCGGAATTCGTCGATCGCGGCCTCGATGACCGACCCCGCGCCGGCGTCCTCGGCGACGAAGCGGAACTGGACGGCGCGCCCCGCGCTGACGAAGTCGGCGATGCGCAGCTCGTGGTAGATCCAGCCGCCGGTGGCCTCGGGGCCCGCGGGGCCGACAGTTTCGGCGTTGACCCAGCCCGAGCTGCCGTTGACGTCCACGCGGAAGGTGTCGTTGTGGGGGTCGGCGCCCTTGTCGTTGGAGTACCAGCGCCAGTAGCTGATCCTGGGATCGGGCAGCGCCGAGAGGTCCAGCACCGGGCTCAGGAGCGTGGTCTTGCCGCCGTCGACGTCGAACTCGCCGAGCGAACCGCCGGCGTTGCCGTCGGTCACCCAGCACGCCACGCCGTCGGGCGTGACGTCGTCGCCCGGCTGGGCGTGGGTCGGCTCGGGGTCCATGCGGTTCCAGAGGCCGGCGGTGGCGTCGTCGTCGGCATCGCCGACGGTCCATTCGCCGTCGGCCTCGAACGTCTCGGTCAGGATGTCGTTCACGCCGACGATGGCGAGGGCGGACCAGGTGGAGCCGGGGGCGTGGAGCGGGCTGTGCACCGTCTCGCCCTCGACGGTGACCGCGGAGAGGTAGTAGCCGACGCGCCCGCCGCAGCTCAGCTGCGGGAAGACGGCCTGGTACTCATCGCCGCCGAGGTGGACGAGATCGGCGGCGCGGTATCCGGAGCCGTCGTCGAAGTGGAGCGTGGGGAGCCCTTGGAGGCCTGCGTCGGCGGAGATGACGACGTCCACGGCCGCCCCGCCGCGGGGATCGAGCAGCTCGGGAAGACCGTCGGGATACTCGAAATCGATCGGGCGCTCGGCGGCGATGAGCAGCGAGCCGTGGACGTTGATGCGCCCGTGGCCGAAGGTGTCGTCGATGCCGGCGGGCCCGAGGTCGTCGCACCCGAGCTTGAGGGCTTCCTCGACGAGGTCCGGCGAGAGGCCGGGATCGAGCGACCAGATCAGGGCGATGAGCCCTGCGGCGAGGGGCGTGGAGAAGCTGGTGCCGGTCGTCGTGGTGTAGGCGCCCCCGGTGGTGGTGGTGAAGACCGCCTGGCCCGGGGCGAAGAGGTCGACGGAGGGGCCGTAGGCGCTGAAGTCGGCCTTCTCGTTGTCGATGTTGGTGGCGCCGACGCAGATGAGGTCGTCGGCGTCGCGGTCGCCCCAGTTGAGGTTGGCGCCGTTATTGCCGGCCGACCAGACGAGCAGGCCGCCCATGCTCTTGATCTGCGAGGCGGTTGAGCGGATGGAGCTGGCGGTGACGCCGGAGTAGCTGACGCTGGCGACGCGGTCGCCCGCCTGGATGGAGGTCAGCGCGGCGTGTGTGAGGGTGGCGAGGGTGGAGGCGCCGGAGGGGCTGTTGCTCACGCGGAGCATGCGGTGGCCGAGGTTCCAGCCGACGCCGGAGACGCCCACGCCGTTGTCGCCGTTGGCGGCGGCGCACCCGGTTGTCTGGGTGCCGTGGGGGTGCACGGGCGTGATCCGCCCGCCCTGGCTCTCCCATACCCTGTCGACGGCGTTGTAGCCCTCGAGTCGGTTGAGGAGCAGGTCGGGGTGGGAGGTTTCGACGCCCGCGTCGCACACCCCGATGGAGATGGAGGGGGAGCCGGTGTGGAGCCCCCATCCGGCGCAGGAGTCGAGATGGTCCTCGCCGTGGTGCCACTGCGCGGCGAGCTGGGGGTCGTTGGGGCAGTCCAGCGGGTAGAGGATCCAGTCGGGCTCGACGAACTCGAAGAGCCCGGTCGCGCTGAGGCGATCGATGAGCTCGGCCTCGCCGAGCCCGGGCGGGACCGCGATCACGTAGTGGTCGACGAGGGGCTCATGCCAGACCTGCTCGTAGGGCGCCAAGGCGGCGCGGGCGCGTCGGAGGTGCTCGGCGATCTGCGTCCCGCCGAGCCCGGCGGCGCGGAGGGCCTCGGGCTGGAGAGGCCGGGCGATGAGGCGCCCCGAGAACTCCATCACCCCCGGTGTCTCCAGGACTTGGGCGTTCGCGGCTCCGGCGAGGCACGCGAGGAGAGTCAGCCAGGTCCTGGTCATGCGCGCGGCCCTCCCTGTGCGGGGCAGGTGGATGTGGTGGTATCGGCTGCGGGTAGTCCGGCGGGCCAAGAACGGGCGTGCCGGAGCGACCGGGGCTCCGGCGAACGCCGGAGCCCCGGGGGCTGTGCGCGAGTATACAGGGAGCGGGGGCGGCCCGCCGGGTCAGCAGCCGGCGTTCCAGAGGTTGAGGTAGAGCAGCACGTCCTGGGTGTTCACGTCACCGTCCCCGTTGATGTCGGCGGAGGCGTCGCCGTTGTTCCAGGCGTTGAGGAAGGCGAGCACGTCCTGGGTGTTGACGCTGCCGTCGTCGTTGAAGTCGGCGACGCAGTCGTCCGGCGGGGTGAACTCGTCGCCCAGGCGGATGTCGTCGATGTACCAGTCGTCGCCGGAGTCGGCGCCGAGCGCGCGGAAGCGGATCGCGAAGCCGTCGTGGTAGGCGTCGAAGATCAGGTGGTTCTGGTGGAACTCGAAGCGGCTCTGGTCAACGCCGTCGGACGTGATGGTCATGAAGTTGGCCCACGAGCCCGAGTCGTTGAGGTACTCCACGACGAGCTGCTTGCCGTTCTCGACGCCCTTGTGCTGCGTGTAGAACGAGAAGTAGGAGGGGAAGTTGGCGCCGGCCATGAGGAAGGTGTTGCTCGTCGCGCTGTCGGTCCCGTCGAGGTTCATCGAGTAGGGATCGCTCGGCTCGCCGGTGGCGTCCTGGCTGATGACGCCGCCGGAGACGCTGTCCCAGACGAGGCTGTCGAAGCTCGTGTCGGGGAACTCTTCGACGAAGGGCAGGGGGTTGCCGGTGAAGGGGGCGACGGAGATGTTGTCGATGAACCAGTCGTCGTCGCCCGAGGCGCCCTGGGCGGAGATGCGGAGGGCGAACTCCGGCCACCAGCCGAAGACGGGGATCTCGGCGATGTGGTAGGAGAAGTCGGTCTGGCTGACGCCGTCGGAGACGACCGTGAGCAGCGTCTGCCAGACGCCGGTGATGTCGCGGTACTCGACGGTCAGCGTCTTGCCGCTCTCGACCCCCTTGTGCTGGGTGTAGAAGGAGAAGTAGGGCGTCTCGCCGACGCTGGAGAGGTCGAGGTTCGCCGTCTCCACGGCGTCCGCGCCGTCAAGGTTGAGCGCGTAGGGGCTGGTGGGCTCGTTCGTGCCGTCGGTGGAGACGACGCCGCCGGTGTTGTCGGCCCACACGTTCTCGTTGAGGGTGTTCTCCTCGAAGGTCTCGAGGAAGGGGTAGCGGGGCGGCCCGCCGCCGACGAGGGAGAGCGAGTTGAAGGAGTTGATGCGTCCGTGCCCGTAGGTGTCGTCGATGCCGGAGGAGCCGAGGTCGTCGCACCCGGCCTTGAGGACGGCCTCGACCTCGTCGGGGGTGAGGCCGGGGTTGTGCGACCAGATGAGGCCGATGAGACCGGCGGTGAGGGGCGCCGAGAAGCTCGTGCCGCTGACGTTGCCGTAGCGGGCGCCGGTGGTGGTGGTGTGGACGTTGCTCCCGGGGGCCATCAGGTCGACCGAGGGCCCGTAGGCGCTGAAGGACGACTTGACGTCG
The DNA here is from genome assembly GCA_964435785.1 of uncultured Phycisphaeraceae bacterium. Lineage (GTDB taxonomy): Bacteria > Planctomycetota > Phycisphaerae > Phycisphaerales > UBA1924 > PNC22. The sequence goes on from CAYTAH010000003.1 coordinate 14,850, forward strand.
GCGCCGGTCGTGGCGCCGACGACGATCACGTCGTCGGCGTCGCGGTTGCCCCAGTTGAGCCTGGCGCCGTCGTTGCCCGCCGACCAGACCAGCAGCCCGCCGAGGCCCTTGATGGTCGAGGCGGTGGAGCGGACCGAGGCGGAGTTGACGCCGGAATAGGAGACGTTGGCGACCTTGTCGCCGGCCTGGATCGAAGTCAGCGCCGCGTGCGTGAGCGTCGTGAGGCTCGACGAGCCGCCGGAGTTGGACACGCGCATCATGCGGTGGCTGAGGTTCCAGCCCGTGCCCGAGACGCCCACGGCGTTGTCGCCGTTGGCGGCGGCGCACCCGGTGGTCTCCGTGCCGTGCGAGGCGACGGGCGTGATGCGCCCGCCCTGGCTCTCCCACTTCTTGTCGACGGCGTTGTAGCCCTCGAGGCGGTGGAGTTGGAGGTCGGGGTGGGTGGTCTCGACGCCGGTGTCGCAGATGCCGACGCCGACCGAGGGCAGGCCGGTGTGGATCGCCCAGGCGTCGCACGACTGCATGATGTCGGCGTCGTGGTGCCACTGGTTGCTCAGGCGCGGGTCGTTCGGGCAGTCGACGGGGTAGAGGATCCAGTCGGGCTCGACGAACTCGAAGAGGCCCGTGGCCGAGAGGTCCGCGATGAGCTGGGCCTCGGTCATGCCGTCGGGGATGACGATCGTGTGGTGGTCCACCAGCGGCTCGTACCAGTGCTCCACGTACCGTGCGAGCAGGGCCTGGGCCTGGCGGATGGTGTCGCCGATCTGGTCGGGCGAGAGGCCGCGATCGCTCAGCGTCTCGATCTGCACCGGCTTGGCGATGAGCCGGCCGGAGAACTCCATCGAGCCTGGAATTTCCCTGGGCTGAGCCTGTGCCAGCACCGAACCGGCGAGACCCGCGACGACGACAAGACCGCTGAGCTTCATTCGAGCTTCCCCTACGCACCGCAGTGCAGTTTTCTGTTGGCGTCCGCACGGACCGTCGCGCCGACGCTGGCCTCACCCTACCGGCTCGGCCGGTTCCGTGCGAGCCTGAATCCCAAGGTTTTCTACCGATACGCCCCCGAATAGGGGAGGTTCCTCACAGCCGGCGCAGTTCTCCGTACGCAGTACGATCAAATTCCTAACCATAGTCCGCATAGCGGTGCCCGCGCCCGATACAGCGGGCGAGGCCCGGGCATCACCGGCCCGGGCCCCGAGTCGCACGCGTTGGTTGTCGGGGGCCGCCGCTCAGCAGCCGGCGTTCCACAGATTGAGGAAGAGCAGCACGTCCTGGGTGTTGACGACGCCGTCGCCGTTGATGTCGGCGCGCGGGTCGCCGCTGTTCCAGGCGTTGAGGAAGGCGAGCACGTCCTGGGTGTTGACGATGCCGTCGCCGTTGAAGTCCGCGATGCAGTCGTCCGGGATGAACTCATCGCCGAGTCGGATGTCGTCGACGTACCAGTCGTCGGTCGAGTCGGAGCCCACGGCGCGGAACCGCACGGCGAAGCCGTCGTGGTAGGCATCGAAGGTCAGGCTGTCCTGGTGGAACTGGAACGTGGTCTGGTCGGCGCCGTTGGAGGTGATGGTCATGAACTCCGACCAGTCGCCGAAGTCGTTCACGTACTCGACGACGAGCAACTCACCGCTCTCGACGCCCTTGTGCTGGGTGTAGAACGAGAGGTAGGAGGGGAAGTCGGAGGTGCTCAGCAGGAAGTTGTACGTCGTGGCCGAGTCGGTCCCGTCGAGGTTCATGGAGTAGGGCTCGCTGGGCTCGTTGTCGGCGCCGGTGCTGACCGCGGCGCCGGCGATCGTGTCCCAGATCGTGGACGTGTTGAAGGAGGCGTCGGCGAAGGGCTCGTAGAGCGGGAGGGGGTTGCCCGGGAAGGGGCCGACGGAGATGTTGTCGATGTACCAGTCGTCCGAGGCGTCGGCGCCCTGCGCGGTGAACCGCAGCGCGAAGTCCTCACCCCAGGCGAAGACGTCGACGGGGTAGACGTGGAACGTGAACTCGGTCTGGTCGGCGCCGTCGGAGGTGATGGTGTCGAAGGTCCGCCAGATGCCGGTGATGTCGCGGTACTCGGCGGTCAGCGTCTTGCCGCTCTCGACGCCCTTGTGCTGCGAGAAGAAGGCGAAGTAGGGCGCCTCGAGCACGCCGGTCAGGTCGAGCGAGCCGGACTCGATCGAGTCCGTCCCGTCGAGGTTGAGCGAGTAGGGGTCGGACGGCTCGCCGTCGGCGTCGGCGTTCACCACGCCGCCGCTGTTGACCACCCACACGTTGGTGTCGATGGTGGTGCTCGCCCACTCCTCGAGGAAGGGGTAGGCGAGGCCGCCCTCGTCGAGACAGGATCGGCCCGCGGCGTAGTTCCTGATCTTGGTGGCCGAGGGGGCGCCGAAAAAGGCGGGATTGCCCAGCCCGTTGCACCCGCCCAGTGCGGAGCACATGATGTGGCAGTCGCCGTTGCCGTCGCAGTGCTGGGCGCTGAAGTTGTGCCCGATCTCGTGCGCCGAGAGCGCGCCCCGCGCGTTGATCCCGCCGGTGTAGCGGGACTGCACGAGGCCGTACGCCTGCCCGATGTTGCAGACGACGGAGAGGTAGGCGATCCCGATCACCGAGCCGTTCAGCTCCGCGCCGGTGAACATGTGCGCAAGGTCGCGCACGACGCTGCCCTTGTTGTTGTTCCACCAGTTGCGGAACTGCGTGAGGCGCGTGCCCGGATCCGTCGAGGTGTAGGGGTCGCCCGACGTCGTCCAGATGTTGTAGTGCGGCACCGAGAACGTCACGTTGCAGTAGGTCTCATAGATCGCGGCGATACGCGCGATCACCGCGTCGATGTCGGCGATCGTGTTGGCCTCGCTGGAGCCGTTGAGCACGTAGTACTCGTAGTCGGCCTCGCACGCCAGCTCGCACACGAGGAACGCGCGCGAGCCCCCCCCGCCGCCCTCCCCCAGCGCCTCGGCGAGCCCCGGCATGTGGTCCGCATCCGGCACGCCGCACGTCCACTGCTCGCGCAGCTCGACGTCCGCGTCGCGGTACACCACGTGCAGCGCCGGGTCGGCCCCCGGGACCGCGTCCGAGAGCGGCTGGATCGTCCAGACCTCGTCCTCCCCCGCCGGGCCCACGCCACCGGGGACGACGATCGCCATCTGCAGGCCGGGGCCGACGCGCGAGCCCGCGGCCCGGGCCCCGGCGAGGCCCGGCACCTCGCCCCGCACCGTGAGCGGCGCGGGCATCGCGATCGGGCGGGCGACCCCGTCATCCCCGACGGCCGTCGCCGTCGCCCCCTCGCTCCGGAACGAATGCGGATCGATCCACAGCTCGTACCCCGCCCCGCCGAGGGCGACGCGGGTCTCGAAGCTCACGTGGTCGGCGGGCATCTCGAGGCGCTGGACGGTGAAGTCCCTCAGCTCGAACTCCCTGCCGACCGCCTGGCGGACATCGTCGCCAACCCTGACCACCTGCGCCGCCGCGGGGAATGTCACCAAGCCCAGCAGCGCCAGAGCGAGCACGCGCATACGCATCTTCAAATCCTCCAATCCCCGACCGAGCCCCCTTCACCCTAGCCCAAACCGCGGCGAATCCCAAGTCCGAACCGCGGATCGGGCGCGGGAACGTGCGCGCGGCCGTCCGCCCTCGCATCGGGCGTTCGACGCATGTGGACCGGCGCAAGTCCTCCAAGCCTCCGGGATCGCCGCCCCGGAGGGGCCGCGGATCCTGCCGAAACCCGAACTCATTGTCCCGCCCACGCCTGCACGAACGCGATGACGTCGCGGGTGTCGATCACCCCGTCGTCCGTGAGATCCGTCGCGTCCTCGTCCGCGAGCCAGTCGGCGACGAAGGCGTCGACGTCGCGGGCATCGACGACGCCGTCCTGGTTCCAGTCGGCGATGGACGCGGTGAGGGTCAGCGTGAGCCTGGGCATGAGCACAATCTCGCGCCCGTCCTGGACGACACGCACCTCGATCGCGTCCACGCCGCGGGCGTCGGGCGGCAGCGTCGCCGCGCTCACGCCGATGGTGTAGGTGCCGTCGCCGTTGTCGGCCGCGTCGCCGATGGTCGTGAGGCCCGCCGAGCCTTGCGCGTGGGCGGCGCTTACGGCGAGGCCGGGCCCGATGGATTCCTGCCTCCAGTCGAGCGGCTCGACGTGGAGCGTCGTGGCGGAGCCGACGGGGAGCCGGTCCGTGCCCAGCTCGGCGATCGTGCGGACCGCGTCGGTGACGCCGAGGAGATCCAGCCGCCACTGGTCGTACATGTCGTGAAGCTGGACGACGGGATCCGGGTCGTCGCGGGACTGGAACGCGACGTTGAACTCCATGTAGTAGTGCGCGGTGGCGCACCCGCTCCCGGTCCGGAAGTAGCCCTCGCCGGCGGCGGGGTCGAGGCCCGACACAGCCATGACCGAGCCGGAGCTGCGGGCGTTGCTCACCAGGTCGAGCAGCCCGTCGCCGTCAAGGTCGCCGGTGATCAGATCGCTCGTGCCGGCGACGAGCGTGTAGCCCCGATCGAGCACCGGATCGGCGCCGGGCTGACCGAGCAGCAGCGTGAGCCCGACGGGCCCCTCGCCCGAGGCGGCGATGTCGTCGACGCCGTCTCCGTCGGCGTCGAGCGTCTCGATGGCGGTGTACTGGCGGTTCTCGCCGAGCGCGACGGACTGGAACACGCCGGGCGCGGTCTGTCGAAAGACCTGCACGCTGCGCCCGTCGCGGTTGGCCGAGGCGAGGTCGGTGCGTCCATCGGCGTCGTAGTCCCCGGCCGCGACGCTCAGGGGGCGGGCGCCGGTGGGGAGCGTCTGCCAATGGGCGAAGCTCCCCGAGCCGTTGTTGGAGAAGATCGTGACGACCGCGCCGTTCTGGTCGGTGCAGGCGAGGTCGGGGCCGGGCGATCCATCGATCTCGGCGGCGATGACGACGCCGGGGGCCTGTCCGGCGGCGACGTGCTGCGTGGCGTCGAGCCCGCCGGAGCCGTCGTTGAGGAGGACGGTGATCGTGCCCGCGGTGAGGTTTGTCACGGCGGCGTCCGTCCAGCCGTCGGCGTTCCAGTCGCCCGCGGCGATCCAGCTGGCGCCCTCCTGCGCGCCGATCAGGGCGGGGAACTGGAACGTCCCGTCGCCGCGCCCGTAGAGCAGGCCGACGGTGTCGCCCTCCGAGTCGGCGTACGCCAGGTCGAGGCGCCCGTCGCGGTTGAAGTCGGCGCTGACGACGCCGACCGGCCCGCCGGGCGCGTCGGCGAGCAGCGGCGTGGCGAACGTCACGTAGCCGGGGTGCAGGGCCGAGTTGAGCAGCACGCCCACGGCGGAGGCGCTCCTCGTCGCGGCGGCGATGTCGAGCAGCCCGTCCTCGTTGAAGTCGCCGGTCGCCAGACCCTGGGTGACGGGCCCCACGCGGTACACGGAGCTGCACCCGAACCCGTCGCCGGCGCGGGCGATCAGCATGTAGGCGATGTGCGCGCTCTTGCCCGTCTGGTAGTCCCATCCGTCGGGGGGCGAGCCGCACCCGTCCGGGTCGTTGTTGGAGCACGAGCAGCGCCCGTCGCCGCCGTAGCGGCGCGACTCCTCCATCGCGAGCATCATCGTCTCGGCGAGGTCGAGCCCGTTGGAGAGCGACGTGATGACGACCTGCTCGGCCTCGGAGACAACGGGGTCGCCCGTGAGCACGTTGCCCTGCACCGCGTAGACGACGTCGCCGACCCTGCCGGTGACGCCCCCCGCCCAGGCGCCGGCGCCGGTGCCCGTGAACGTCGCGACGCCGCCCAGCACGTCGGCCATCCCGTACTGACGGGTCTGATGGCCGTTGTCGAAGCCTGCCAGGAGCGTGACGATGTCCTCGGGGTCGACGCCCTCGAGCATGCGGTCGCGAATGAACACGCGGTTGAACCCGCCCTGGTCCACGAAGCTCTGCGCCGTCGCGGCGCCCACGCCGGGGATCAGGACGGGCGTCCCGGCCCGAAGGTCAAACCCCGTGAGGCAGGTCGCCGACCCGACGGCGATCTCGCCGGTCCGGGTGTCGATGAGGACGATGGACCATGTCGCGCCCGCGGGTGCGGCGAGGCCGGCAAGGGCGGCGAAAGTGCTCAGGACGCGTCGCATACGGAGCCTCCTCCCGTCCCCTCTCGGTCCGTTCACTCTACCGGTTCAGACCGGCGGCTCCAAAGCGCAACAGAAAAGCCCGGCCGTTTGGCCGGGCGCGAGGGGGACGGCAGACCGCGCGATCAGCGGCGGCGACGTGCGGCGACGAGGCCTCCGACCGCGAGCACGGCCGCGGCGCTCGGCGCCGGGACCGAGATCAGCTGGAAAGCCTGGTCCCCGATCGAGGGCTCCGACTCGTACGCGATGCCCTCGTACTGGTGCATGCGCCCGTTGGCCAGAGAAAGCTCCGAGCCGCTGTGGCTGACCTGTCCGGCGTCGAAGGTGTCGCCGGCGACACCCCAGTACCACACCGCTCCGCCCGGCTGGATGATCGGCTCGAAGCTGAACCCGTAGCGGTAGACGTCCATGTCGTCAAACGTGCCGAGGAAGGTCTCGCTGACGGCCTGCGCGCTAAAGACGGCCTCGGTGGTGTCGGGCACGCCGTCGCCGTCCGAGTCGGACTCGACCTTGATCTGGAAGGACCTGCCCTCCAGCCCGTGCTGGCAGCTGTCGTACGTCATCCCGGAGATGGTGGTCGTCAGCTCGAACGTGGCGTTGTCCGTGAAGTTCTGCGTGTGGGACTCGCTCGCCCAGCACCCGGCGTAGTTCCCCCCGCTCGCCACGGCGGCGCTCAGCCCGTAATCCCAGACCACGACCTGGGCGCCGGCGGCGCCCGCGATGCCGGTGACGAGAACGATCGCGATTCGCTCCATGCTCACTCTCCTCAAGCTCTTCCAAGGGTTCCTCGGCGACGGACGCGCCGACGGCGCCGCGAAACGCCGCGGCACGCCGTGCGGGCGCCGGAGTGCGTGGGGATTCCGGCGCCGACCACGATCAAGCGGAAAGCGCCGGCGCTCGCTGACACGCCCGTGAAAAAAAGAACCCGGCGGCCGAAGCCGCCGGGCGTGCGGAGCATGTGCTCGCGAACCTGTGCGGACTCAGCGCCGACGGCGGGCCGCGGCGAGGCCGGCCAGGCCGAGGACGCCCAGGGCGCTCGGGGCCGGGATGGTCCAGGTGCGGAAGGTGTAGTCGAAGCTCGGGAAGGACTGGTAGCCGGGGTTGGCGTAGACCTGCCCGAAGGGGTAGGGGTTGAAGACCGAGCCGTAGATGCCCTGGGTGTTGTTGTCGCTCGTGAACACCAGGAAGTAGGTGGTGTTCGCGGTGATGTTCACCGGGCCCCAGAACACATCGACCCACTGGCCCTCGGTGCCGATCGCCGAGGCCGTCGCCATCATGTTGCCGCCCTGGTTGGGGAGCTTGTCCCACAGGCTGATGGTGATGTTGTCAGAACTGCCGCCCCCGAAATCCATGAGTTGGATGCCGGCGCCCGTGATGTTCGGGGCGGACTGGGTCTGGAACGACTGCGCCAGGTCGCCCTGGGCGAACGCGGCCATGTACGACTCATTGACGGGCTGATTCTGGTCGATCACGTCCGCCGTGGCGACAGCAGCGACGCCGGCCGCAGCCAGCAGAGCAACAACGGTCTTCATAGCTTGTCTCTCCCTGTGGTGGTCTCGAAACTCTCTCACACACGCGCGGCTGAGCCGCCGCGAGCCTTAAGGATAACAGGGATGTGGTCCCGGCCCCGCCGCAAATCGCCCATGGCTCGCTTTTTTCTGCGGCTTCACCGGACCTGACGGCTTTCCGGGCGGCCGTCGCCACTTTCCGGACGTCCGCATGCCGTGGGAAACGCTGGGTTCTGGATGAGGCGTTTCTTGACCAGGCGTGCCCTGAGGTGGATCGGAACCCAGAGAGGTTGGCGGGACGACCAACGAGGGCCGGGGTGACGGGGACCGGCGAGGCCCCCGGGCGCGGTCCGGGTGGCCCGGATTGACGCGTGATCGGCGGGGGGTACTATCGTTGCTCGCCCCGGCCCGGCCGGGTCGCGCCGCTGTAGCTCAGTGGTAGAGCGCACCCTTGGTAAGGGTGAGGTCGCGGGTTCAAATCCCACCAGCGGCTCTTGAGCGGGCCCGCCCGGGCCTGGGTGTCGAGGCTACCGCGTCGGCGGCCGGTGGGATGCCGGAGCGGTGGTGGGATAGAGTTCGCGGCTGGACCCGGCGCGTGTCCGGGGGCAGCGGCCGTGCCGGCTCGATCGCGGCTTGGCGATCGGTGTCGGGTCGGCGAGGAAGGCTAACAGCGGGGCCGGTTCGGCCCGGACGGGGCCGATCGATCGTTTCGGCAACCGACAGACAGGTGGAGGTCACTTGCCATGGCGAAGGGTGTATTCGAGAGAACCAAACCGCACGTCAATGTCGGCACGATCGGTCACATCGACCACGGCAAGTCCACGCTGACCGCGGCGATGGTCGCCCGTGCGGCGGCCAAGGGCCTGGGCGAGGCCAAGAGCTACGCCGAGATCACCAAGGGCGGCACCGTGCGTGACGCCAACAAGACCGTGACGATCCACTCCTCGCACGTGGAGTACGAGACGGCCAAGCGCCACTACGCCCACGTCGACTGCCCCGGACACGCCGACTTCATCAAGAACATGATCACCGGCGCCGCGCAGATGGACGGCGCGATCCTCGTCGTCGCGGCCGACTCGGGCCCGATGCCCCAGACCCGCGAGCACGTGCTGCTGGCCCGCCAGGTCGGCGTGCCCTACATCGTGGTCTTCATGAACAAGGTCGACCTCGTGGACGATCCCGAGCTGATCGACCTCGTCGAGATGGAGATCCGCGACCTGCTCAACAAGTACGGCTTCCCCGGCGACGACACCCCGATCATCAAGGGCCAGTCCAAGGCGGCGCTCGAGGATCCGGGCAACGCCGAGTACGGCAAGGCGATCGACGAGCTCTTCGACGCGCTCGACAGCTACATCCCCGAGCCGCCCCGCGAGGTCGACAAGCCCTTCCTCATGTCCGTCGAGGACGTCTTCAGCATCAAGGGGCGCGGCACCGTCGCCACCGGCCGTATCGAGCGCGGCGTGATCAAGGTGGGCGACGCGGGCGAGATCGTCGGCCTCTCCGACGAGAACCGCACCACGACGATCACCGGCGTCGAGATGTTCAACAAGACCCTCGACCAGGGCCAGGCCGGCGACAACGTCGGCGTGCTCCTCCGCGGCGTCGAGAAGAACCAGGTCGAGCGCGGCCAGGTCATCTGCAAGCCCGGCTCGATCAAGCCCCACTCCAAGTTCAAGGGCCAGGTCTACGTGCTGACCAAGGAGGAGGGCGGGCGCCACACGCCGTTCTTCGCCGGATACAAGCCCCAGTTCTACTTCCGCACCACCGACGTGACCGGCCAGGTGCTCCAGCTCACCGGCGAGGGCGGCAAGCCCGTCGAGATGTGCATGCCCGGCGACAACGTGACCATGGAGGTCAACCTCGCCGAGAAGCCCGTCGCGATGGAGACCGGCCTCCGCTTCGCGGTCCGCGAGGGCGGGCGCACCATCGGGTCCGGCACGGTGACCGAGATCCTCGAGTGAGCCCTCCGGGCCCGGGCGACCCGGGGAACGCTCAAGGGCCCGTCGCATAGCATTGCTCCGGCCCGGTGGGGGAACCCCCCATCGGGCCGCTTTTCCGAACGAACCCGTCCGCGCCCGCGGGCGTGAAACAGGACACGCATCATGGCGAAGAAAAAGGCGCTCGCCCGCGAATACGTCTGGCTCCAGTGCTCCGAGACCGGGGACCTGAACTACCGGACGGAGATCAACGTCAAGGGCGGCATCGACGAGAAGCTCAAGGGCGGTCTCAAGAAGTATTGCCCGCGTCTGCGCAGGCACACCGTGCACAAGATCAAGAGGAAGTGATGACGGCAGCGAAGCGGCGATCGAGCGGGACAGCGTCAGGGTCGGAACCCCTGCCTCGCAGTGCCGCAGCTCGCGCTCTCGCGGCTCCTTACGCCGGTAGCTCAACTAGGTAGAGCAGCGGATTCCAAATCCGCAGGTTAGGGGTTCGATTCCCTTCCGGCGTGTTGGTGAGACATGCGGCCGCTCGCCCGCTTCCGGGCGCGCAGGTGGGGCACAGTGATGGCGATCGGCATCTACAAACCTGGGCAGGGCTACTGGGTCCGCGTGCTGACGGCCGTGGGCGCGGGGCTGCTCGTCCTGGCCACCGCGGCCTGGCTCTGGTCGGAGACGGCGGCGGTCGATCTGCCCTCCGGCGCCTGGGACGTGACCCTGGCCGAGGTCTCCGGCGTCCCCTCGCCCGGGCAGACGGTGACGGTCTACGGCCCCGCCCCGGACGAGGGCCCGGCCGAGGGGGCCGTGCTGGGGACGATGCAGGTCGCGTCGTTCACGGCCAGCGAATTCACCCCCGAGGTTCGGCTCGTCAAGCCGCAGCTGCAGGACGGGGCCGTCCCCAGCGACATGCAGTCGCTCAGCGCCGAGGGCTTCACGGCGCTGGTCGAGCAGCGGGCGGGCGTGCGTCCCATCCCGATCATCGATCCGCTCTACGTGCAGGGCGCGCTGGCCGGGCTGGTGCTGCTCATCGGCGCGATCATCATCTTCTGGGTCGTTGGGCACAAGCCGACCTCGGCCGAGTTCCTGATCGCCACCGACGGAGAGATGAAGAAGGTCAACTGGTCCACCAGGCGCGAGATCCTCGGCTCGACGTGGGTGGTCATCGCGGCGTCGTTCATCCTCGCGGCGATCCTGTACGTGGTTGACCTGGCGTTCCAGTGGTTCTTCGTGTCGATCGACGTGCTCCAGCGCTGAGCCGCCCGCGCGACGACCCCGAGCCACCCACACGGCCGGCCCGCGCCGGCGGAGAACCGACCCATGTCCGAGCAGCAACCCCAAGAGCGCACCGCGAGCGGGCAGACCCTCGACGGCAAGCCGAACGAGAAGGCCGACCTCATCGCGCCCGAGGAGCCGATCCGGCGCGAGGGCATGAACTGGTTCGTGCTCCGCGTCGCCTCGAACAAGGAGTCGAGCGTCCGCGAGACGCTGCTGCGCAAGGTGCAGATCGAGCACATGGAGCACCTCGTGGGGCGCATCCTCGTGCCCACCGAGAAGACCAAGACCATCAAGGCCGGCAAGCAGCGCATCACCGAGTCCAAGCTCTACCCCGGCTACGTCTTCGTCGAGATGCGCCTCGAAGACGACGGGCGCATCCCGCAGGACGTCTTCTTCCTCATCAAGGAGACGACCGGGGTGGGCGACTTCGTGGGCACCGCGGGGCGGCCGACGCCCATGCAGGACCACGAGATCGAGAAGATGCTGCGCGACAGCCGCAAGCCCGAGGAGGAGCCCGTCGTCAAGCTCTCCTTCGAGAAGGGCGAGCACGTCAAGATCATGGAGGGCCCCTTCGAGGGCTACGAGGGGACCGTGGACGAGCTCAACCCCGAAAAGGGCGAGATCACGGTGCTCGTGACGATCTTCGGCCGCCAGGCCCCGATCAACCTCGAGGAGTGGCAGGTCGCCAAGGCCGAGGAGGCCTGAGCCCGGATCGGACGCTCCGACTCGCGCATATCTTTCTCCTGGTTTGCCCCGGGCCCGCCCCGGGGTGAGGGGTGTGTGCGTGCAGGAGCGAGGATCACATGGCGACCGAGACGGCCGATCGAAAGGCCGACCAACCGCGTAGAGGACGCTTCCGCCGCAGACTCGCCTGGCTCGCGCTGGGCGTGGTCGTGCTCCTGATCCTGCTCGTCATCCTGGCGCCGACCATCGCGGCGCCCATCGCGCGTCCCGCGCTCGAGGACGCGGTCAATCAGCAGATCAAGGGGAACGCGGAGGTCAGGTCGCTCGGCCTCTCGTGGCTGGGCGCGCAGCGGGCCTCGGTCACGCTCGACGACCCGGACGGGGGGCGCGTCGCGGACGTCTCCGTGCGCGCCGAGAGGGGCCTGCTCGCGCTCGCCCTCGGCTCGCGCCGGCTCGGCATGGTCTACGTCGAGGGCGGGGCCACGATCGTCCGGGACGAGACGGGACGCACAAACCTCGAGCGCGCCATCGAGCCGAGATTCCCCAAGCCCGCGGCGCCCCCCGAGCCGGGCAAGGAGCCGGCGAGGCTCCCCGCCAGCCTGGGCGCGACCGTCGTGCTCGACGGCGTGGAGGTGATCTACCAGGACGCGGCGCTCGCGCAGCAGACGGGCGGCGCGCTCGCCGCCGTGCGTCTGGGATCGCTCCGGGGCTCGCTCGACTTCGCCGTCGGATCTCCGCTGCGCGTGGAGATCGCCGGGCCCATCTCGACGGGCCGGAGCGCGGCCGATCTCGCCGAGTCCGGGTCGATCAGCCTCGAGGCCAGCGTGACCAACCTCACCGACGCCTCCGGCACCCTGACGCCCGACCTCGCCGAGGCCACGCTCGCGCTGGACCTCGCGGCCCCGGCGCTCGACGCCGTCGTCCGCGCGGCCTTCGCGGATCGGACGCTGACCACGACCGGCGAGACGCGCATCACCGTCAGCGCCGCAGAGATGGCCTCGATGGTGCCCAAGGTCTCCGAGGCGCTGCGAGCCCAGCCGGGCGTGGAGATCGTCCAGCTCCCCGCGCTCACGATCGCCGTGGATTCGCTCCGGCTCCCGGTGGGGGGCGACCTGCGCGGCGGCGCGGCCGCTGCGCGGCTGGAGACCACCGCCATCGGCGGCACGATCGAGCTGCCCGCGGGGGAGCAGGCGCGGCCGTCCCCGTTCACGATCGAGCCGCTCGCCATCGTCCTCGACGCGCCCAGCCTCGCCGAAACGGTCACGCTCAAGGGCGGCACCCGCGCCCGCATCGGCGAGCAGTCCGCGGGCGAGCTCTCCCTGGATCTCGCCGTCTCGGGAATCCTCGACGAGACCGGCGCGGTGCGCGCCTCGATGCCCGCGCAGGTCGCCGGCGGCCTGCGCGTGGACGGCTTCTCCACCCAGATCCTCCAGCCGTTCGTCTCGGCGATCAACACCGCCATGCCCGAGGGCGTGCGGCTCGATCTGCCCGCCGACCTCGGCCCCACCGTCGACGCGACCCTCGCCGCCCGGAGCAGGCCCGACACCCCCGGGGCCTACGACATCGACCTGACGCTCGACGCCGAGCGGGCGGCGGTGGTCGCGGCGGTGGCGATCGCCGACAACGGCCAGCGCATCAGCTCGCGCGAGGGGGGCGTCAAGGCGCGCCTCAGCTCTCTGGCGCCGCTGGCGGACCGGTTCCTCGCCCCGCACGGCGTGCGCGTGCAGCGTGGCGCCGCGGTCGATCTCGAGGCCGCCCAGTTCGCGATCGATCTCGGCAAGCTCGCGGGCCCGGAAGGGCCGGACCTGCGCGGCGCGAGCGCCTCCGCCTCGCTGGCGATCACCGGCGCCGGCGGCACGGTGCAGCTCACCGGGCATGAGAGCCCGATGGGCTACACGCTGGAGCGGCTGGCCCTCGGACTGACCACGGCCGACGCTTCGGGCGAGGTGCGGATCACCGGGGACGCCAGCGCGAAGATGCTCGGAAACCCGCTGGCGACCATGCGGAGCGACCTGACGCTCTCGGGGCTGCTCGACGGGGGCGGCGCCCCTCGCACCGACGGGCTGCCGACGCTGCGTGGCGAGGCGCGGCTTGAGGCCGTCCGCACGGAGACGCTCGACAAGGTGCTCTCGCCCTGGCTCGCCTCCACCGGGCTCGTGCTCGCGCAGGAGCTTGGCGAGCGCGTCGACGCCGTCCTGCTCGCCGCCTCCAACCCCGGCGCCGGAGCCCAGGCGACCGACCTCGACCTCACGCTCCGGTCGCGCAACGTCGACATCACCGCCCCCCTCACCGTCACTCCCGACCGGGTGCGCTCGCGCGACCCGGTCATGCTGGCGGCGCGCACCGCCGGCGCCACCCTCGCCCGCTTCATGGAGGGCAAGGGGCCGCTCTCGTTCGAGTCCGGGGGCGCCGCCCGCGTGGCGCTGGCCGAGGTGGACGTCCCCCTCGAGCCGGGGTTCAAGGTCCGCCCCGACCGCGCCCGCGCGAGCGTGACCGCGACGCTCGACAACTTCGCGGCGCTCATCGATCTCGCGCAGGCCGAGCCCGGCGCGCAGGGGGCGGCCGCGGCGGCGCCCTCCCGCATCGGCATCCACAAGGTCGTCACCTCCGTCACGGCCGTCCCCGGCCGGCCCCCGACGCTCTCCCTCGACGGTCGGCTGGGCCACCAGGGCAACCCGTTCACGATCGCCGCGAGCGCGACGCTGCACGAGCTGTTCCGCCCCGAGCCCCTCACGCCGGACGACCCGATGTCCGTTCTTGACATCGCGGGCATGCGCCCGGAGTCGCGCCTCACCGTGACCGACGCCCCGGCGGTGCTGGCGGGCATCCTGCCGCGTGGCACGGTCAGCGTCGGGGACAAGCCTCTCGACCTCGTGCTGATCGCCCGCGAGAGCCTCGGTCGCACGGCGAACCTCGAGATCACGACATCGCCCGCCCCGAACGATCCCCGCGTGATCCGCGCCGGGGCGACGATCCAGAGCGAGGGCCTCCAGACCACGCTCGACGCGCGCCTGGATCCCGCGAGCCACCTCACCGTCGCGCAGCTCAGCGCGACCGCCCGCGTCACGCCCCGCGTCGCCTCTCACCTCTCCGAGACGCTCGCGCCCGACGCGCCCGTGAAGCCGGGCCTGGCCTCGCCCGCGAGCATCTCGCTCGCCCTCACCAAGCCGCTGGCCATCGCGATCAAGGACGGGGCGCCGGACCTCGCCGGCTCCACCGGCGCGCTCGACGCCCGCGCCACGCTCGACGCGGCGCTCGCCGCGATCACGCTCCCGGCCGCCGACGGCGCCGAGCCGATGACCATCCCGCCCGTGACCGTGCGCGGGCTGACCGTCGCGCTCGCGGCCCCGCTGGCCTCGCTCGGAGAGAAGGGGGGCGAGGCAAGCGCGACGATCACGGGCGCGCTGCTCGCCGCGGACGGCTCGGGCCTGGCCGATCTCTCCGGTGGCCTCAAGGCCCCCCTCAAGTCCGGCAAGCCGTCGGGCGCGATGCCGACGACGGTCACGATCGGCAACATCGCCGGGGCGTGGCTCGACGCGCTGCTCGAGAAGCCCTCGCTCGTCTCCGGCGCGCTGGGCGATCGCTTCTCGATCTCGCTCGCCGCGGACCCCGACCGCCTCGCGCGCAAGGACCCTTCGGCCCCGGCGCTCACGATGGAAGTGAAGGCGCCGCGCCTGGAGTCGAGCACGCCGATCGCGCTGACGGTCGGCGAGCAGGCGATCTCGCTGAGCGAGCCGGTGGCCCTGACGTGGGTGATGGGCCCGCGCTGGGCGAACCTCTACGCCTTCGGATCGCCGCCCGGCGGGCCGCCCCCGGCCTTCTCGCTCACCGAGCAGACGCGCGTGCGACTCAGCCTGCCGCGTCTCGCCGTCGCCACGGGCGAGGGTATGGGCCCGCTCAAGCCCGGCGTCTTCAACGTGGACGTGGCGGCCACGCTCCCCGACCTGGCCGGCAAGCTCAGCGACGGGCGGGCGGTCCGCGTGGGGGATCTCGCGCTCAAGCTCGGGCGCGGCCCGACTCCTGAGCAGCTCGGCTTCTCGATCGCGGTCCCGCGCATGAAGATCGGCGACCAGCCCGAGGTCACGCCGCGCAAGAGCCAGATCACCGGCAGCATCGCCTCGTTCGCCGACGCCGCGGGCAACCCGCGCTTCGAGGGCGCGGTGCTGAACCTCGAGGGCGGCATCGCCCCGATCCCCACGGACATCATCGACGCCCTTGCGCGTCAGAACGGCCTGCTCCGCGACGCGCTCGGGCCCACGCTCGACTTCACCATCGACGCGGACAACTTCTCCATGACCGGGGGCATGCTCCACGCCGCGGCGGTCACGCCGCTCGCGCGGGCGGACATCACCGGTCGCGTTAAGGAGGGGCTCTTCATCATCGACCCCTCCAAGAGCACGATCGAGGTGACGCAGATCACCAGGGAGCTCACGCAGCGGTTCCAGAAGGCGGTGCCGGTGGTCGCGTCGCTGGAGAAGACCAGGGCCGACGAGCCCGCGAAGGTCACCTTCCACACGCCCATCGCCCTCCCCCTCGACGGCAACCTCGACCGGCTCAACGGCGAGCTCACCTTCGACATCGGGACGGCCCGCTTCGGCACCGCCGACCTGTTCCAGCGGGTGCTCGCGGTCGCGCAGCAGAAGACCGCGGGCGAGGTGGGGCGGCGCCTGCCGCCGCTCCACGTGACGATGTCCGACGGTCTGGTGAGCTACGACCCATTCGCCGTGCCCTTCGGGGAGTTCACGCTCGAGACCAAGGGGTTCATCAACCTCGGGTCGCGTCCGCGCCAGATCCGCGAGGGAAGCCCCGGGGACGCGAAGAACCAGCTCGCGCCCGGCAGGCTCGAGGTCATCACGCTCGTCCCGTCGGGCGCGTTCGTCGCCGAGGCCGTGCCCGGGCTCAAGGAGCTGCCCATCCCCATCGTCGGCCAGCTCGCCCGCCTGCCGATCCGCACCAGCGGCCCCATCGCCGAGCCGAAGAACGACGTCGCGCTCGAGCTGGTGGGGCAGAACGCCGTGAACGAGCTGGTCAACCCGGGCAAGATCCTCGACGAGGGCGGTCGCAACCTCCTGCGGGACCTCCTCCGCGGCGGCGGACGCGACTGAGGCGCCGTGCCGCGCGCGACCCACCTCCGACGCTCGCCCTCCGGTCGCTCGCCTACTTGCCGCCCGCCTTCGCCAGCACGTGCCAGAGCAGCGCGTTCTGCACCCACATCCGGTTCTCGGCCTGGTCGAAGACGATCGAGCCGGGCGCATCGATGACGTCGTCGGTCACCTCCTGCCCCCGGTGCGCGGGCAGGCAGTGCATGAAGAGCGGCCACCCGCCCTTGCCGCCGGTGAGCTTGTGCATCAGCTCCTCGTTGACCTGGTAGCGGTCGAACACGCCGTCGCGGATCGCCTTCTGGTGGTCCTGGCCCATGCTCACCCAGCAGTCGGTGTAGATCGCCCCGTGTCCCGCGGCGGCGTCGGTCGAGTGGCTCAGGGTGATGGTCGCCCCCGTGGTCTTCGCGTCGGCGAGGGCGTCGCGGACGATCGCGAACTGCGGCTCGAAGCCCTTGGGCGTGATCGCCGTGAACCCCACGCCGAGCTTGGCGCACAGCAGCATCAGCGAATGGCACACGTTGTTGCCGTCGCCGATGTAGGCGAGCTTGAAGCCCTCCAGGCTCCCGAGGCGCTCGCGGAGCGTGAACAGGTCGGCCAGCGCCTGGCACGGGTGCTCGAGGTCGCACAGGGCGTTGATGACGGGCACGCGCGCGTGCGCGGCCATCTCCTGGAGCGTGCGGTGCTCGAAGACGCGCGCCACGATGCAGTCCACCCAGCGCTCGAGGTTGAGCGCGTAGTCCTTGGCGCTCTCACGCTCGCCGATCCGCTGCTTGGAGTGGTCGTAGTACATCACGTGCGCGCCGAGCTTCGTCGGGCCGACCTCGAAGGTCACCCGCGTCCGCAGCGAGGGCTTCTCGAAGAGGCCGATGATGGTCCGTCCCGCGAGCGAGCCGGCGTAGGGAGCGAGATCCCCCTTCATCGCCCGGGCGGTGGCGAAGATCGTCTCGACCTCCGGGCGCGAGAGGTCGCTGATCGAGAGCAGGTCGCGCCCGGCGAGGGCGGGGGCGTGCGTCGTCTTGGCTTCCACAATGGCGGCGTCGGGCATGGTGTCGGTCCTTGCGTGGGTGGGGGGTGTCGAGGGGCGGGAGAACGTGTGCGCGCGTGCGCTGGGCGAGGGCTATGCCTCGACCGGCCTTCGTCGGCCCGGCGCCACCCTCGTGCCGGCGTGGCCCCCCCGGGCAAGGGCCGCGAGCCGCTCGGGCGCGTCCCACGAGGCGATGATCGCGGGCACGCCGCTGCTCTCGGCGCCCGCCGCGGCGGCGCGGGCCTTGGGGATCATGCCGCCCGAGATGACGCCGGCGCCGATGAGCCGCTCGATCTCGGGGGGCGAGATCTCCTCGATGAGCCGTCTGTCCGCGTCGAGGATGCCCGGCACATCGGTGAGCAGCACCAGCGCCGACGCGTGGAGGATCCGCGCAACGCCGAGGGCCGCGTCGTCGGCGTTGACGTTGAGCGCCCGCCCCTCCGCATCGAGGCCGATGGAGGATATGACGGGCGTGCATCCGCGCGCGAGCAGTTCGCGCCAGAGGGCGCCCTCGCCCGGCCCCGCCCCGGGCTCGACGCGCCCGACCCGGCCGAGATCGAGGCCGTCCGGCTCGTGCTTCACGCACACGCACGCCCCGCCGTCGCCGAGGCCGAGCCCGACGGCGCGCACGCCCCGGCCCGCGAGCATCCCGACGAGCTTCGTGTTCACGACCCCGCGCAGAACGGCGACCACCTCGTCGATCTGCGCTGGGGGCGTCACGCGAAGGCCCGCCCTGCGCTCGCTCGCCAGGCCGAGCCGGGCGAGGTGCGCGTCGACCGCGCTCCCCCCGCCGTGCACGAGCACGAGTCCCCCGGCGCCCTCGCGCGCGATGGCTCCGAGGGCGTCCCACAGGGCCGGGCGCGATCCGGCCTCGTCGAGGGCGCGCCCGCCGATCTTGACGACGATCGGGGGCGCGCTCACGCTCGCGCCCCCGGGACGGCGCGGGCCGTCCCGCCGGCCAGGCCGAGCGTCTCCTCCAGTCCGAAGCGGACGTTCATGCACTGGATGGCCTGGCCCGAGGCTCCCTTGACGAGGTTGTCGATGGCGCTGACCGTGATAAGGTGGCCGCCCTCCGCGCTCACGGCGATGTCGCAGTAATTCGTCCCGCGCACGCCGTTCACGCTGGGCCACGCCCCGGGCGGGAGCAGGCGCACGAAAGAGGCCCCGGCGTACGTCTCCTCGAGGACCGCGCGCACCCGCGCCTCGGTCCAGCCCGGCCCCAGCTCGACGTGGATCGTGCTCACGATCCCGCGATCGTACGGCCCGAGGTGCGGGGTGAAGACGATGGGCGCGCCCGCGTGGGCGGCGATCTCCGGCCCGTGGCGGTGGGTCCACACGCCGTAGGGTTGCACGCTGACCTCGCAGAAGCTGTTGCGCTCGCCCGGCGTCCGGCCCGCGCCGCTCACGCCGCTGATGCAGTCGGCGACGGGGCGCGTGCCCTCGCGCACCGCCCCCGCGCGCACCACGGGGGCCATGGGGAGCACCACGCTCGTCGGGTAGCAGCCCGGCACCGCGACGAGCGACGCGTCGCGGAGCGCGGCGCGGTGGAGCTCCACCAGCCCGTACACGGCCTCGCCGAGCAGGTCCGGGCGAGGATGCGTGAACTTGTAGTACGCGATGTAGAGCGAGGGGTCCGGCAGGCGGAACGCGGCCGAGAGATCGAGAACCACCGTGCGCGAGACCGCCATGTCCAGCAGCTCCCCCGCGAGGGCGGCGCTGGTCTCGTGCGGCGTGCACAGGAAGACGGCGTCCGGCGCCGTGTCCAGGATCGCGCGCGGCTCGGCGGGCAGGATGGGCAGATCGCACTCGGCACGGAAGCGGGGGTGGAGATCGCTGAAGGTCCGCGCCGCGCCCTCGCGGGCCGAGCCGAACATGCCGGCGATCTCCGCCCCGGGATGGCGGAGCAGGATCGCGGCCAGCTCGGCGCCGGTGTAGCCGCTCGCCCCGACGATCGCGCAGCGGATCACTGGGCCACCCCGTCGGCGATGCCGAGGCCGGCGAGGTGCATCAGCTCGCGCGAGAGCTCCTTGGCCCGGTGGGCCGAGCTCATCGCCGCGAAGACGGTGTCGTCGCCCGCCAGGCACCCGACGACCCCGGCGAGGTTGGCCCGGTCGATCTCCAGGGCCACGATCTGGGCGTGCCCGGGGCCGGTCTTGAGCACGATGACGTTGCACGCCGGCTCGACGGCGGTGACGAAGCTCGCCAGGGCCCGGCCCAGCGGCCCGCCGGCGCGGGCCGCCTCGGCCGAGGAGTGCCCGCGCGTGTGGGGCAGCTGGTAGCCGCGCGGGGTTTTCATCGCCCCCAGCTCGCGCAGGTCGCGGGAGAGCGTCGCCTGGGTGACCTCGATCCCCCGGGCCGCGAGCGTCTGGCGCAGCTCCTCCTGGCTGTCCACCGGCTGGCGCTGGAGCACCTCGATGATGATCTGTTGGCGTCGGGCGCGGCCGGTCATGGTGCATGAATATACGATTTGTGCATAGAAAGTCAAGCCCCCGTCCGCGGATACGATCCCCCCATGCAGGCCCCCCTCCACGCCCGCCGGCTCGGGAGCGGCCCGGATGTCCTTCTGGTGCACGGGTTCCCCATCGAGGGCTCGATGTGGGACGCCCCCGCCGAACTCCTCGCCGGCGGATGCCGCGTGCTCATCCCCGATCTGCGCGGGTTCGGCCGCTCGCCGCCGCTTCGCGCCGCATCCATGGCCACCTACGCCGACGACCTCGCCACCCTGCTCGACTCCCTGGGCGTCGAGCGCCCGGCCCTCATCGCAGGGATGAGCTTCGGCGGGTACGTCGTCATGGAGTTCCTCCGCCGCCACCCCGGCCGGGTCGGGGCCATCGGCCTAGTCGACACCCGCGAGGTGCCCGACACCCCGCAGGCGGCGACCGGACGGCGGGAGCAGGCCGACCGGCTCGACCGGGGCGAGCCGGTCTCGATCGTCGTGGAGGCGATGCTCCCGAAGATGGCGTCCCCCGTCGCGCCGCCCGAGTTCCTCGAGCGATGGCGGGGGGTGATGTGCGCCCAGAGCCCGATGGGCGTCGCCGCGGCCCTGCGGGCCATGGCCGACCGGCCCGACTCGTCGGCGACGCTCCGCTCGTTCAGGGGGAGGGCGCTGCTGGTGGCGGGGGAGCAGGACGCGATCACGCCCGTGAGCGACCACGAGCGGATGGCGGGGATGCTCTCCGGCGCGGAGCTGCACGTCGTCCCCGGCGCGGGGCACATGGCCCCCACCGAGCGTCCCGACGCCTTCGCGGCGATCGTGCGTGGGTTTCTGGGAGCCTGATCGCCCACGCACCGGCGGCGCACCTGATAGCCTGTGCGCGCCATCGCAGCCCAAGGGGAAGCCACATGACATCAGAGCACGACGAGCAGTACGCCGGCGGGCACGCCCCCCCGGTCACCATTGGCGACCTCCAGCCACTCGAGCCGCCGCGGAGCTGGCCCACGGTGATCGGCGTGTTGGGCATCATCTTCGCGTCCCTGGGGATCCTGGGCGGGTTCTGCGGCATGATCAGCCCGTTCTCGGGCGCGTTCTTCGTGGACATGGTGCCCGAGGAGCAGCGGGACCAGATGATCGCGCAGATGCAGCTCTCGAACCCCTACCCGCTCGCCGCGGCGGGGGTGCAGCTGGTCGAGTTCGTGCTCTCGATCGTGCTCATGGTCGGCTCGGTGCAGCTGCTGCGCCGCGCGCAGGGCGCGCCCGGCCTGCTCAAGGGCTACGCGGTGGCGGACCTGATCGCGAACTTCATCGGCGCGGGGTTCGGCGTCGTCGTCGGACTCTCCCAGATCGAGAAGCTCAAGGCCGACCCGGGCCTCGCGGACGTCGCCGGGCCGATGGCGGGCCAGACGATGATCATCTTCGCGATCGTGATGTTCCTCGTCGCGGGGATCTGGCCGGTCTTCCTGCTGCTGTGGTTCGGGCGCGACCGGATCCGCGACGACATCGCCCGCTGGGGCGAGAGCGAGTTCCGCGGCACGGGCATCTGAGGGGGCGCGATGGGGGAGCCGGGCCCGTCAGCCGCTGACGCACGCGCGCACGCCGCGGAGGCCGCCCCACCGACACGCCCGGGAGAGGTCGTCATGCCGCGCGGGCGCCCGGCCTGGCCCGCGGTGATCGGCGTGCTCTGCATCGTGTTCGGCGGCCTGGGCGCGCTGTACGCGGTCATCGGCGTCGTGCAGTCGTTCATGTTCAGGTTCATGTGGGCGAGCATCCCTCCGGAGGAGCTGCCCGGCGCGCAGGAGGCGATGCGCGGCCCCGCGACGCTCGGGGCCGTGGCGTGGGGGCTCGAGCTGCTCCTCGCCGGGCTCCACATCTATGGCGGCATCCTGCTCCTGCAGCGCATCCCCCGCGCGCGGGGCGCGGTTCTGCTCTTCGCGTGGCTCGACATCGGGCTCAACCTGCTCGGCGGCCTTGTCCAGTACCAGCTGACGAGCGCGATGATGGGCTCGATGCCCGACGCGGCGCAGGCCCCGCCGCCGGGGTTCCTCTCGGCGTTCCGCGCGATGGCGGTCGCCGGCGGTGTCCTGAGCGCTGTCATCACCTCCATCTGGCCGGTGTTCCTCCTGATCTGGTTCTCCAGGCGCGCCGTGCGCGACACCGTGCGCGAGTGGCGCGGGGCGGCGCCCGCCGCGGGGACGGCGGGCGGGGCATGAACTGCAAGCGCTGCGGCCAATCGCTCTGGCGCCTGCGGGCCGGGGAGTGCCCCTCCTGCGGCGAGCCCTTCAAGCCCTCGCAGTTCCGCTTCGTGCCCAAGACGGTCCGCTTCTCGTGCCCGCACTGCGAGCAGGGCTACCTCGGCGCGGGGTCCGACGGGCTCATCGAGCCGCGCCGGTTCGAGTGCACCTTCTGCGGCAGGTGGATCGACCTCGACGAGATGACCCTCCAGCCCGGCGAGGGCTTCAGCGAGGAGGACACGCGCGCCGAGGCCAACCCCTGGCTCGAGATGCACCGGCCG
The DNA here is from genome assembly GCA_964435785.1 of uncultured Phycisphaeraceae bacterium. Lineage (GTDB taxonomy): Bacteria > Planctomycetota > Phycisphaerae > Phycisphaerales > UBA1924 > PNC22. Next base: position 37,390 of record CAYTAH010000003.1, read on the forward strand.
CTCTGGGTGCGCTGGCTGCTCACGTCCCTGCGCGGGATCGCCACACCGCGCCGCCTGATGCAGCTGACACCGCCCCAGACGAGCCGTCGCAGCGCGGCGGCCTTCGCGCTTCTCACGCTCGGGGTTCTCGCCGCCGGGCTGCTGGTTGCGACCACCGGCGCGGGCGTGTGCCTCTCGCTCCCCGGGGCCGCCGGCGGCTTCGGGGCCTTCTCGGCGCGCGGGGCGGGCGCATGGCTCGCCGTGGTGCTGGGCTCGGCGCTCTTCGGCGCGGCGTGGCCGACGGTCACGCACGCGCTGCTCGGGCGGACCGGCGCCGTCCCCCACGGCCCCCAGCGCACGGCCCAGGCGATCCACTTCACCTGCGCCGCCCACGGGCTCTGGTTCGTCCCGGGCGCTGGCGTGTACATCGGCTGGGCGGGCACGCTGCTCTGGACGGTCGCGGCCGGCCGGGCGCTCGCCGAGGCGCAGTCGGTTCCTCCCCGGCGAGCGCTCCTCTGCGCCGCGGCCCTCCCGGGCGTCTGCGCGCTGCTCCTGCTCGGCGCACTCGGCGCGGGGCTTCTCACCGGCCCGACGCCGCTGGGAACGCGGGCGGGGGGAGAGTCGGTCGGGGCCTTCGCCGCGCCGCTCCACGAGGCCCTCGAGGCCCGACGCCCGCTCCGCCACGGCGCCGAGCTCATGGCCGACGGGCGCTTCCCGCCCTCAGGCTTCCTCGCGCCCGGGTCGCGCACCACCGCCTCCGACGCCGAGATCGCGGGCATCACCCTCGCCGACTTCGAGCAGGCCTCGCCCGTCCGCCGCCTGGCGATCATCCAGCACGCCGCGCACGCGCTCCCGGCCGGCAGCCCGGCGCACCGGCTCGGCGACTACGTCTTCCTGCTCGACGCCCTTCCGCTCGTGCGCACGGAACCGGCGCTCTGGCTCATCGTCGAGGCGTGGGACCCCGCGCTCAACCCCGCGGCCGCACGCGCGGTGCACGCCCTCCGCGCCGATGGCTCGGTACGGGTGATCGCAGCGCCCGCGCGCGCCCGAGCCCTCGCAGAGCAGAACCGCCTCCGCGCCGCGCACGGCCTGCCCCCCTGCCCCGACCCGACGACCATCCGCGCCGGAGCCCCCGGGACCCCCGGCGCAGGCTGACTGCACCCGCGCGTAGGGCGCGAGTCGGCCACGGCCTCGACGGTCCCGACTATCCGCGTGGCCTCGCCGATCGCGGTCTCGCCCCCGATCTCTATGCGGATTACCGGCAGCCTCAGGGAGACGGCCGGCTGGTTCTGAATCCGCACGTAGGCATCGTCGCTTTCGTGAAGATCAGTCACGTCGCCGGCGGCAAGGGCTCCGAGGATGACACTGAAATCGTCCGGCCACGCGCGCTGCTGCGCCAGTTTCCCGCCGAGAAGCCAAGAGAGATCGCGCAGCCGTGCGAGACGAAGAACCCCGGCTGGCGCAGTGCCAGTCTGGCCGAGCGGACGCTCGTCCCTGTACCATGACCCCGCCGCGCAGCGAGCCCGCTCCCGCGGCACACCGACCCCGGCCTCGCCATGAACTGCAAAAAGTGTGACTATCCCCTCTGGAACCTCACCGCGCGCGTCTGCCCCGAGTGCGGGGAGCCCTTCCTCCCCTCGCAGTTCCGCTTCGCGCTCAACAGCGTGAAGTTCTGCTGCCCGCACTGCGCCCAGGCGTACTACGGCACCGGCGAGACCGGGCATCTCGTGCCGCGATGCTTCGACTGCGTCTCCTGCGCTAGGCGCATCGACATGGACGAGATGGTGCTCCTGCCCGCCGAGGGGGTGGAGGAGCGGCAGACCCGCCCGGACGTGAACCCCTGGCTCGACAGGGCGCGCCGCCCACTCTCGCGCTGGATGGGCGCCTTGGGGCGGGGCATGGCAAACCCGGTCTGGCTCATGCGCTCCACGCCCATCGAGACCAGCGCGTGGCACGGCTGGTCGTTCGCGCTGGCGACGCACGCGATCTTCGCGGCACTGTTCCTGCTGCCCGTCCTCCTGCTCATGGCGGCGATGAGCCTCGCCGGCGGGAGCTACCCCGTCCCGCTGGTGAGCGTCGGGATCGGCCTCACGATCGTCCCGGCCATCGGCTCGATCCTCTTCCTGATGCTGTGGGTCGCCACCGCGCACGGCATTCTCCGGCTGCGCGGCCCGACGCACGCCGGCATCGGACGCACCGCGCTCGCCCTCTGCTTCACCTGCGGCCCGCAGCTGCTCCTGCTCGTCCCGTGCCTCAATTTCTACGTCGGCTGGCTCGGCACGCTCTGGTGGGTCATCGTCGCCGGCTTCGCGCTGGCGGCGGCGCAGAAGGTCAGCGGCCTGCGCGCGGCGGTCGCCGTCGCGGCCCTGCCGGTGGCGTGCGTCGCGCTCGTCGTCGCGCTGTTCCTGGTGCAGATCGGCGTGGCCTTCAGCAGCGGCGCCGCGACCGCCACCCTGAGCGGGAACGCGGAGATGGTCAGCCAGTTCCGCGACCCGATCGCGATCGCCTCCTCCCAGGACGCCCGGCCGCGCCACGCGGCCGAGCTGCTCGCGAGCGGGCGCGTCCTCGCGGGGCAGTTCGTCTCTCCTTACTCGAACACCACCCCGGAGCTGGCGGGCGTCGGGCCCGTGACGCTCGACCAGGCGTCCGACCTCTCACCCGGGGCCCTCGCGGCCCTCGCGCAGCAGGCCGCGGACTCCATCCCCCCCGGCGTCGTCGCACACCGTCTCGGCGACTTCGTCTTCGTCTTCGACGCCCTCGCCCACGCCGACCCCTCGCTCTGGGTGGCGATCGAATCGTGGGATCCGTCGTGCAACCGCGGCGTCCGGCACACGCTCTACGCCCTGACCGTCGGGGGGCAGGTCGTGACGATCCGGCCGGAAGACCTCGCCAGCGCCCTCGGCCGACAGAACGCCGCCCGCGCCCAGGCCGGGCTTCCACCGCTCCCCGACCCCGCGTCCGTGGCGGCGCCCGCGCCGGCGACGGACCCGGTCGGGCCGGGGTGAGGTCCCAGAACCATCGCCAGCCGGCGTCCTGCGCCCCCGTGGGGGAACGTGCCCGGCTCGCGCCACCGGCTGACGCGCGCCACGGCGCGTGCGGCAAAAACGCACGGGATGTAAGCGGTTTCCGCTAGCTCAGCGCCCTCCGGACCGATACATCCTGTCCGGCCGCCGGCCGGGCGCGTGCGGGGACGGTGGAGGAGTGTCGTGCGCGGACTCGTGGGAAGGGGAAGAGTCTGGCGATGGGCCGGTTCGCTGATCCTCGTCGGCGGGCTCGTGCTCACGATCGGGGCCGCGCGGATCATCGACCACCGGCTCACCGAAGCCGGCCGGAGGGGGCTGATCGAGGCGTGCACCGCGGCGGACGAGTCGCTGCGGGCGCACGCGCGCCGCGTGGTCAGCGACATCGCCCTGGCGGCGATCGAGAGCGAGGAGCTCCCGCCCGGGCGCCGTCCCCAGTACCTCGACGGCGCCGGCCCCGGGGTCGCATCGCTGTGGAGCATCGGCGATGGGGAGCCCGCGCTGCGGTGGCGCAGCCACGATGCGTCGAACAAGCACCCGCCGAGACCCTGGACGATCGCCGGGGCGCTCGCGGAGGCCCGTGCGATGCAGGCGCCCAACGCGGGGAGGTGCCGCGTGGTGCCCTTCGCCGATGCGCACACCCCGACCGCCGTCTGGATCGTCGCGACCCTGCCCGACGGCTCGGCGTGGCTCGGCGAGATGCGCGTCGGTCCGCTGCTGGTGATCCTGCGTGAGCGGCTCGGCGCGCTGGCGAACCTGGAATGCACGCTGCGCGTGGGCGCTTCGAGCATCGATCTGCCCGTGGCAACCCGTCCCGGCCAGAGCGCGCGGGGTCAGGTGGAGTCACGAGCCGTCCCGATGCTGGGCGGCGCGTTGCAGCTGGACTACAGCGCGGCCGCGACCGGCGATCCGCTCGCAGAGGTGCGCTCGGTGGTCCTGCCCCCGCTCCTGGCGCTCGGGGCGGGGTTCACCGTGCTGCTCTTCCTCGTGACCCGCGAGCTGGCCGGCTCCTCCGAGCGCGAGCGCAGCCTCCAGCGGCTGAGCGACGAGCTGGCCCGTCGCGACCGGGACGTCCGGCGCGGACGGGCGGCGGCGCTGGCCGCCAGCGCCGCCAAGACCGATCTCCTCCGGCGCACCAGCCACAATATCCGCTCGCCGCTGACGAACATCCTGGGCTCCGTGGATCTGCTGCTCTCGGGCGCCGCCGCGGAGCCGGAGCCGGCCCGGCACCTGCGCGCGGTGCAGACCAGCGCCCGGCACCTGCTCGCGCTCGCGAACGAGCTGCTCGATCTGGCTCGCACGGAGTCGGGCCGGACGAGCTTGGCGGCGGAGGATGTGGACATCGGCGCACTGCTCGAGGACCTCGTCGAGTCGTTCCAGGCGCGCACGAGCCATCGGGCGGTGCGTCTCGGGCTCGCCTGGCTTTCGCCCGCGCCCGGTTCCGTGCGCATGGTGCCCACCAAGGTCCGCGAGATCCTGACCAACCTGCTCGACAACGCGGTGCGCCACACCGAGCGGGGCCGGATCCTGCTCGAGGCCGAGGCACGGGGGGCATGGCTCACGTTCCGCGTGTCCGACACGGGATGCGGCATCGAGGCCTCTCGCCTGCCGCGCCTCTTCGAGCCGGGCGCGCGGCCCTCCGGCCCCGACGATCTGCGCGCTGGGGCGGGCCTCGGGCTGACGATCACCAAGCACCTTGTGACGTCGCTCGGCGGGACGATCGAGGTCGAGAGCACGGTGGGATACGGCTCGGCGTTCACCGTCCGCCTGCCCATCGCCTCGAGCGAACGAATGGCGAGCCTGCTTGCGGGGGGCGGTCCGCGGCCACGGACGGCGCTGGTCGTGGACGACGCGCCCGAGGTGCGCCTGCTCGTCCGTGCACGCCTGGAGGCCGAGGGATTCTCGGTGTGCGAGGCGGGCTCCCTGGCCGAGGCGGCGGTCGCAGCCGGCCGGTGCGGGGTTGCGCCCGAGCATCTGGTTGTCTTCCTGGACATCAACCTCCCCGACGCCGACGGGCTCGCGGCACTGCCCGTGGTCCGGGCGAGCCTGCCCGGGGCTGTCGTCGTCGCGCTGACGGGCGATGTGGACCGTGAGGCGGCCTGTCTCGGGGCGGGCTTCGACGGCTTCCTGCCCAAGCCCTTCACCGCGCGCCAGCTCTCGTCGGTCCTGGCGCTGGTGGCAGGGCCCCCGGCTTCGAAGGCCGCGTGAGTCCGAGGCGGCGGCGGGCCGAGCGGCACTATGTTTGATGCGAGATGCGCACCGACGAAGCCCTCCGTCTGAAGCTCGTGACCGTCCAGGGGCAGCCGCTGGACCCGGTGCGGCTGGACCCGGGCGGGGCCGCGGTCCTCGGACGCAGCGCGACGTGCGACGTGCAGCTTCCCGACCCGTCGGTCTCGCGTCGGCACGCGACGGTGGCGTTCCAGGGCGGGACGTGGTTCGTGACGGACCTGGCCAGCCGCGCGGGGGTGCAGCTCAACGGGCTCGCGCTCCCCCGCGACACGCCCTCGCCGCTCGGCGACCTCGACCTGCTCACGATCGGGCCGTGGACGTTCCGCGTGCACCTCGGCGTCGGCTCGTCCACGTTCCAGACGATCTCGGTGGGGCCCGACCGGCTCGATCCCGGCGAGCGGGTGGACGCCGTGCCGGACCGCGAGCTGCGTTCGCTCGCCAGCCGCCGGCTCGACCTGCTCATCGACTGCGCCGCGAGGATCAACGCCGCGACCGGCGAGCAGGCGCTCGCGCTGGCGATCGTCGAGGCGGCGCGCGAGGGGACGGGCTTCCCGCGCGCGGCGATGATCCGGCGCACGGCCGACGAGATCGCGGTGCTCGCCGAGACCGGCGAGCGCGGGCCCGAGGCCGGGACGTTCTCGTGCACGCTGCTCGACGCCGCCGCGGCGGGCCAGGTTGCGCGCCTCAGCCACGACGCCCCGGCGATGCACGGCGAGTCGATCGCGCGCCTGGGCATCCAGGCCGCGCTCTGCGCGCCCATCTTCGTCGGGCAGGCGATCGACGCGTTCCTCTACCTCGACGATCGGCGGCACCGCGCCGACGTGCGTCCCGACGCCGCGGCCTTCTGCCAGGCCCTCTGCCGCATCGGCGGCCTGGCCCTGGCCAACCGCAGGCGGGCGGCGCTGGAGCGCGCCAACGCGGAGATCATGCGCGAGGTCGGCGCCGCGGCCGAGGCCCAGCGCCTGCTCATGCCGCGCCCCGACGGCGTGTGCGGCGGTGTTCGCTACAGCGTGCGGATGAGGCCGGGGCGCTTCGTCGCGGGCGATCTCTTCAACATCCTCACGCTCGACGGCGGGCGCGTCGGGGTGTACCTGGGCGACGTGGCGGGCAAGGGGGTGGGGGCGGCGATCCTGATGGCGGCGATGCAGACGATGCTCAACGCCGCGCTGCGCACGACCGAGGGGCCGGCCGAGGCGCTGCACCGGGTCGGGCGCGAGATCGCCCCGATGCTCCCCGGCGGGCGGTTCGTGTCGCTGTGGGTGGGGCTGCTCGAGCCGGGCGGGCTCATCCGCTTCGTCGACGCCGGGCACGGGCACTGGCTGGTCCGCGACCGCGCCGAGAGCGAGCCCCGCAGGGCGAGCGCTGTCGGCGGGCTGCCGCTGGGCGTGGACCCGGACGCGCCGTACCGGGACGAGACGATCCGGGTCGAGCCGGGGGGGCGGATCATCCTGCTCTCCGACGGCGTGCTCGAGCAGCGCTCGCGCGACGGGGAGGAGTTCGGCCTGGGGCGCACGGTGGCGACGCTGCTCGACTGCGCCTCGGCGCGGGAGGACGTGGAGCGGCTCTTCGGGGCCGTCGCCCGCCACGCGCCGACCGAGGCGCTCGACGACGACGTCACCATCGCGAGCATCGAGCTGCCCGAGAACTGAGGAAGAGCACTGCGAGATGAACGAGCAGCGAAGGCCGGGCGGCCCCGCTCTCGCCCCGGCTCATCCCTGCTCCGGGGGCACGCCGATGTCCTCGTTCCACAGCTCGGGCCTCTCGCGGATGAACCGCTCCATGAGGGCGACGCACCGGGGATCGTCGAGGACGACGACGGCGGCCCCGGCGTCGCGCAGCCAGTCCTCGCGACCCCGGAACGTGCGGCTCTCGCCGATGACCACGCGCGGGATGCGGTGGAGCACCACGGTCCCGGCGCACATGGCGCAGGGCGAGAGCGTCGTGGCGAGCGTGAGCGTGTGCCAGTCGCGCCGGCGCCCCGCGGCGCGGATGCAGGACATCTCGCCGTGCGCCGTGGGGTCGCCCGCCTGCACGCGCATGTTGTGACCGGCGGCGACGATCGTCCCGTCGGGGCCCATGAGCGCCGCCCCGATCGGGATGCCGCCCTCCGCGTAGGACTTCTCCGCCTGCGCGATCGCAGCGTCGAGGGCGATGCGGTCGAGCTGCGCTCCGGTCGGCATGGGTGCACCCTCCGGGGCGTCGTTCGCCGCCCGAAGTCGGAATGCTAGAGGCATCGACACCGAAAGGGATCGTGAGATCGGGCCATAGGCCGCCGGTCGCGACCTCCGCAACGGCCCGGATCTCGCCGGGTGGGAGCCCGCCGGCACCCCCCGGTAGGCGAGCGTGCTCGAGACGAAGCGGTCGCCCAGCACGAGCTTCCCCTGCCGCAGTGCCGGGCGGATGTGCTCGGCGAGACGCTCGGCCCGGCTCGCCACAGAGGGGATGGAGCGGCGAATGGGCCCGTGCCCGGGCGGCCAGATCGATTCTCGGATCCGTACAAACCACGATCATGGTTATTGGCCACTGATCACAGAGTTTTTTTGCGAATCGTGTTCTGAACCTTGCGTAAGTCCACGGAAAACCACTACCGTGGAGTCGGGAGTGCGCCTCCGGCCCGGCCGGGGGGCAGAGAGAGCAAGGGGCATCCGCGGAAGGCTGCATTCCGAGGCCCCGGAGTCGAGAGGGAGAGCGGGGGTGAGCAGTCTCGCGGGCATGGCATGCCGATCGCTCCGCCCGAGCGCGCTCGCGGCATCGCACCGGCAAACTCCGACGCATCCGTCTTTCGCAGTCCCGTTCGTGACGGGGCTGTGTCGTGTGTCGTGATTCGTGGACGAAGGAAGAGAAGGAAGACAGAATGAACACCCTCAGCAAGAAGTGCCTCTTCGGCGGAACGATCATCGCAGCCGGCCTCAGCGCCCCGGCCGTGGCTGACATCACCGTCCGCCCCGTCTCCGACGGCGGCGTGCTCACCGACATCCCGATTGAGACCTGGGACCTCGGCACGCTCGCTGACTTCGGCATCATCGGCTTCACCGGCCCGGTCGGCCCCGGCGGCGGCGGCCCGATCCCCGGCGGGTTCTTCACCTACTCGTCGATCGACGGCGCCACCTACTCCTACAACGACCTCGTCGGCGTCGGCCCCAGCGCCGGCTTCGGCAACCCCGCGAACTGGGTCGGCGCGAACTACTTCGTTGACTCGTTCGCCATCAACTTCGGCGGCGGCCGCTCGGGCTTCGAGTGGCAGGGCTCGTCTCTCCTGGGCGGCACGACGTACGACCTGTACGTGAACGGCGGCTACTTGGCGACCCTCAACAACAACGTTCGCTACATAGTCACTTCCAGCAACAATGACATCTTCGACGTCCGCCTCTACGACCCGGCGGGTGGCGCCGAGGGCATCTGGGGCGATGCGATCGTCTACGTGATCCCGGCCCCGGGTGCGGCTGCCCTGCTCGGCCTCGGCGGCCTGGCTGCCGTCCGCCGTCGCCGCTGATCGGCGCACGCTCCCGCGCCTCCACGCTCCCGGGCCAACCGGGTAACTGGGGGGCCTGCGGAGAGCATCTTCGGATCTTGGCGTGGCCCGGCCTGACGGCCGGGCCACGCTGTTTGCATGGCGGTCGAACGCCGGGGCAGGCGCCGGGCGTGGGCGCGGTAAGATCATCCCGGATGAACAGCCAGCAACAGCGATTCACGCTCGATTCCAAACGCGATCGGTGCATCGCCGAGGCTCGCCGCCTCGGCACCGAGGGGCAGCACTACGAGGCCATGAAGGCCCTCCAGCCTTTGATGAAGAAGCCCAAGCCCGACGCGGAGACGCTCTTCGTCGCCGCCTCGCTCTGCGAGGTGACGAAAAACTTCGACCAGGCCATCTCCCACGCGAGCCGTTCCCTCGCGCAGCTCGAGCACCCGGACACCCTGCGGCTTCTTGCCCGCTGCTCGATCGTGAAGGGCGAGACCGCCCGGGCCCTTGGCTACTGCGACCGCGCCGATGTGCTCGAGCCGAACCACCTCGAAACCCGCTGCATCCGCGGCAGCGCACTCGAGCGGGGCAGCCGATTCGACGAGGCCCTGGCCGTGGTCGAGCCCATCATCAGGGAGCACGAGGCCCGCGGAGCGCCGATCCACCCCATGCTCTCGCTGCTGTGGGGCAAGATCCTGGTCCAGTTCAAGCGGTACGACGAGGCGGCCGCATATCTCGACGGCACACTCGCCCATCCCAAGGCCAGCGACGGCATGCGGGTCGAGGCGTTCCACACCAAGGCCAAGGCCTACGACCGATCCAAGAACTACCCGGCGGCGATCGCGGCCGCTCGGTCCGCGAACGCCATCGGCGAGCTCGACTTCCATCCGGAGATCTACGAGGAGCAGGTCTCGATCCTCATGGAGCACTGGTCTCGGGAGAACATGGCCAAGTTTCCGATCAGCAATTGCCGGAGCGAGGTGCCGGTCTTTGTCGCCGGCATGCCCCGGAGCGGCACGAGCCTCATCGACCAGATCATCGATGCGCACCCCAGGGCGGCGGGCGTCGGCGAGCTGGCCACGATCGACGCATTCGCCCGCGAGCTCGCCCAGGTGTGGGACCCGGAGCTGGAACCGCCGGCGAGTTTCGGCCGATTCGACAGCGCCAAGTGGTCCCAGGCAGCCGACCGGTATGTCCGCGAGATCGGCAAGCTCGCTCCCAACGCCGACCGCATCGTCAACAAGAGCCTCGGCAATAACCGCCTCGTCGGGCTCATCGCGCGGCTCTTCCCCAAGACCCGCATCATCCACGCCATCCGCGACCCGCGCGATGTGGCGGTCAGCTGCTACATGGGCGGTTTCAACAACGCCCTGCACCCTTGGACGACCCGCCTCGAGTGGGTCGCCGCGGCCTGGGAACAGTCCATGCGGCTGATGGAGCACTGGAAGCACAGCCTCGACGTGCCCATCCTCGACGTCTACTACGAGAACCTCGTCCGCAACCCCGAACGCGAGTTCCCACGCATCATCGAGTTCCTCGGGCTCGAGTGGGACGAGGCGTGCACCCGGTTCTACGAGAGCCGCCGCACGGTGCGCACGCTCAGCTACGACCAGGTCAACAAGCCCCTGTACACCTCCTCCGCGGGGAGGCACGCGAACTACGCCCAGTTCCTCGAGGGCATCAGGTTCCCCGAGTACTCCCCCCCGGCCTGAGGCGACAACCTCCAGAGCCACAAGGGCGTCCGGGAACGACGGCTGGCCGAGTCCACCGGCGCCGAGGTGCTCTACCTGTCGGTCTGCTCCCCCGCCTCAACCCCATCGGGATGATCTTCAGGAAGATCAAGCGGCTGCTGCGGAGCCTGGCCTGCCGCACCAAGGACACGCTCCGGCGGGGCATGCAGTCAGCCCTCGACCACGTCACCCCCGGCGATGCCGCCAACTGTTCCGCCACCGCGGGTACCACGCTACGCCTGCTCGTGAGATGCTCGATGAATCCGGCGGCGCGAGGAAGACCGGAGGAGTGCCTTGGTATGCTGCCGGGATGTCCGAGACGCCGCGCGACGTTGTCGTCTTCGATCACCCGCTCATCCAGCACAAGCTCACGTGGCTGCGCGACCGGGAAACCAGCTCGCGCGCCTTCCGCGCGCTCATGTACCAGATCGCCGGGCTCATGGTCTACGAGGTCACGCGGCGCTTCCCGACCGACCCGGTCGAGATCGACACGCCGATGGAGCGGGCGGTGGGCTCGCGTCTGCGCGGCACGATCACCGTCGTGCCGGTGCTCCGCGCCGGGCTGGGCATGGCCGAGGGTGTGATGGAGATGATGCCCGAGGCCCGCGTCGGGCACCTGGGCATGGCGCGCGACGAGGAGACCCTCCACCCCAAGGCGTACCTCAACAGGCTGCCCCGCGACCTCGACGCGGGGCCCGTCATCCTTGTCGATCCGATGCTGGCCACCGGCGGCTCCGCCTCGGCCGCGCTGCGCATGCTCCGCGAGGCCGGGGCGTCGGACCTGCGCCTGATGTGCCTCGTCGCCGCCCCCGAGGGCATCGCCAGAGTACACGAGACAGAGCCGGGTGTGCCCATCTACGCCGCGGCGGTCGACAGGCGGCTCAACGAGCGCGGATTCATCCTCCCCGGGCTGGGCGATGCGGGCGATCGCCTGTACGGGACGGTCGCGGGCTGATCGAGACACGAGGGGCGGCATGGCGCAGTTCACCCTGAAGCTTGCGGACGGGCGGACGTACGGGCCGGCGGACGAGGATCTCCTCGTGCGATGGGCGATGGAGGGCCGGGTCCCCCCGGACTCGGTGCTGCTCGACGAGGCGGGAACGCCCACCGCCGCGACCGGCCACCCGCGTCTGGCACCGATCCTCCGCGCCCCGCCCACGCACGCCGGCCCGGTCGGGGCCCCGCGCCCGGCGCAGGGAGACGAGAGCCTCGCGACGCTGATCCCCTACCGGAACCCGCCGGCGCTGATCGGCTACTACGTCTCGGTCGCCTCGCTCATCCCGGTGCTGGGACTGGTGCTCGGGCCCGCGGCCGTGGTGCTCGGCGTCTCGGGGCTCCAGAAGCGCAAGAGGGAACCTCGGTGCAAGGGCATGGCCCACGCGATCGTCGCGATCGTGCTGGGGTCCCTGACCGGGCTGGCGAACCTCGCCCTCCTCATGCTGCCCTTCGTCCTCAGAAACCGGTGAGAAATGGTCGCCTCGGCGTGAGTTTGAGTCCGCGCCCTCGCTCTCCATTCGTCGGACGCCCGTCGTGGGCGGACGGACGAGCAGGACCGAAGGCGAGGGACCCCATGAGCAGACCGAAATCCCCAGACGTGCGCGGCAGGACGTTTCACCATCTTCTCGCGGCCGGGCTGGTCGCCTGCGCGGCGGGCTCCGCCTCGGCGCAGTTCGGCGTCAACGTGCTCTACGACGCGCCTGACTTCGATCTCGCCGACGGCCTGGTGGACGCCGACCCGGGCACTCCCGGCGAGCAGGCCACGCTGCGGGCGTGCATCCAGAACGTGAACATCCAGCCCCCGGGGAGCTACTCGATCCTCGTGCCCGCGGGCTACTACCTGCTCAGCCAGGCCGGCTCCTACGAGGACGTCGCCGCGACGGGCGACCTCGATATCGACCGGAGCGTGAGCATCATCGGCGCGGGCGTCGCGGCGGTCACCATCGACGGCTCGGCGCTCGGCGACCGTCTGTTCGACATCCGGGGCGCGCACAGCGTGTACTTCAACGACATGACGCTCACCGGCGGCACGACGCCCGCCGGCGGGGCGGTGGAGGGCGGCGGGTGCATCCGGCAGGCCGCCGGCGGGACGCTGGAGATCGGCAACGTGCACATCACCTCGTGCGCCGCGCTGGGCGGGCTGAGCGCCCACGGCGGGGCGATTCTGGCGGAGGGCTCGCTCGAGGTGGACGCCGGCGCGAGGCTCGAGGGGAACCGAGCCGACGGGCACGGCGGCGCCGTCTACCTGGCGGACAAGGGCCGGTTCTTCGGCGTCGTCCTCGCGAACAACTCCTCGCAGCGGCAGGGCGGCGCGGTCCGCACCGCGGGCACGAGCCCGCTGGCGGAGTTTCTCGGGTGCGAGTTCCTGAGCAACCGCGCGGCGAGCGCCGGCGGGGCGATCAACCACTCCGGGCCGGCGGAGATCCACGACTCGCGCTTCATGGGCAACGACGCGATCGGCGTGGGTGGGGGGGTCAACGTCTTCGCCTCGCTCTCGATGACCAAGTGCTACTTCGAGGCCAACCACTCGGCCTCCGGCGGCGGCGCGATGAACATCACCGGCGTGACCGGGGCGATGGTGCACGATTGTCACTTCGTCCGCAACAAGGCCGACACCTCGGGCGGCGCCGTCACCAACGCCGCCCCGTCGGAGTTCTGGCACACCACCTTCGAGGAGAACCACGCCGACGGCGCGGCCGCGGCGGAGCTCGGCGGCGGGGCGATCTACTCCTTCCGCCCGCTCTACCTCATCAACTCGACGCTGACCCGCAACCGCGCCCCCAGCGGGCTCGGCGGGGCGATCCTCAACCTCACCGGCGGCACGGCGGAGCTCGCCAACGTCACCATCGCCGAGAACCAGGCCCTCCAGGGCGACAGCATCTGCAACGGCACGCCCGGCGGTGGCGCCTCGATGCGCCTCGACCACACCGTCGTCTCCAACGTCCCGCTCCCGACGGCGAACGTCGTGGGCACCTCGCTCCCGCTCGCGTCGCTGGGCCACAACCTCGACTCCGACGGCACCTCCGGCCTCGCCGGGCCGGGCGACATGCTCGGCGCCCCGGGCGCGCCCCTCGATCCGATGCTCGCCCCCCTGGCCTTCAGCGGCGGCTTCGGGCCCACGCACGACCTGCTCCCCGCCAGTCCCTGCTGGGACACCGGCGACGTGCAGAGCGTCGACCCCTTCGGCAACTGGATCACCGACGACCAGCGCCACTCCGGGCGCCCCGTCGGACGCGTGGACCGCGGGGCGGTGGAGATGCCCACCAAGCTCTGCCGCGCCGACTACAACGGCGACGGCGTCGTGAACACGATCGACGTGCTCGCCTTCCTCAACGACTGGGTCAACGGCGACCCGCGGGCGGACATCAACGGGGACGGCGCCGTGAACACGCTCGACGTCCTCGCCTTCCTCAACCTCTGGACGCAGGGCTGCCCATGAAACACCGGGGCCGCGACGGAAGTCCGGCCCCTGAGGAAACCCGCGATCCGGTCCGGCGGTATGGTGAGCACGATGGGGAGGCTCGCCGACCGCCGGACCGTTCTTTTGTTCACCCTGTGCGCGGGCGCGGCCGCCTCGATCGTGGGCTGCTCGCACCCGCGCGAGGCCGCGGAAGACGAAACACCGCCCGATGCGCCGGCGAGTGTCGCGCCCGCGGAGGCGCCCGCCGTGGCGCTCGGTGACACGGTGCCAGGACTCCACAACGTCTTCGCGGTGGTGCCCGGCGTCTTCAGCGGGTCGGGGCCGGAGAGCCAGGAGGCGTTCGATTCCCTCGCGGCACTCGGCGTCCGAACCGTCATCAGCGTGGACGGGGCCCGCCCGGAGATCGAGACGGCGCACGGCTACGGGATGCGGTACGTGCACATCCCCATCGGGTACGACGGCATGGGGCCGCAGCAGGCGCTCGAGCTGGCAAAGGCGGTCGAGTCGATGCCGGGCCCGGTGTATGTGCACTGCCACCACGGCAAGCATCGCGGGCCGACGGCGGCCGCGGTGGCGCTCGTCGGGTTGGGGCGGATGAGCAACGATCAGGCCGTTGAGTTCATGAAGGACGCCGGGACCGCGGAGAGCTACCCGGGCCTCTGGGCGTGCGCGCGCGGGGCGGCGCCGTACAGCGAGGCCGACCTCGCGCAGGCGCCCGGCGAGCTCCCCGAGGTGCGCACCGTCTCGGGGCTGGTGGAGGGGATGGTGGCGATCGATAAGTCGTGGGAGCGGATGAAGCTGGTGCGGGCCGCGGGCTGGACGGCGCCGCCCGATCACCCCGACGTCGCCCCGGCGGCGGAGGCGGGCATCCTCGCCGATTACTTCCGCGCCCTGCTCGGCGACGAGCAGACGCGTCTGGAGGGTGAGGAGTTCGTCGCGGCGATGCGTGAGGCGATGGAGCGGGCCGGCGAACTCGAGTCGAGCCTCGTGAGCGCAGGGGGCGGCGAGGGCGCGGAGCGCGCGTACAAGGCGGTCGCCGCGGCCTGCGCCGATTGCCACGAGCAGTGGCGGAACTGATCCGCGATTGCGGGGCTCTCCGATTTCCGGCGAAAACACCGGGATCGAATCGGCGTTCGATCGCCCCGCCCGCTCCGGGGAAGGGGATGCCGATATCATACGAACATGTCCGCAATTGAGCCCGTCGCCCCCGAGGCCGGCTCTCCGGACGGCGCCCCATCGGCCCCGCCAGCCCTCCGTCGTTTCGTGATCGCCTCTCCTGAGAGCACGGTGTGGCGTTCTCGCGGCACCGCGTCGGACGTGCTCTGGCTGGACCCGCTGCGCGAGCCGGACGTGCACGCCCTGGGCCCGCTCCAGCCCCCCAACGAGGGGCCGCCGGAGACGGCAATCCCGCGGTGGGCGGTGTACGACTGCGCCGAGGTGCCGGGGGCCGTCATCGGCTTCCTGCGCACGCCCGTGGATTCGGCGGACGACGCCCGGCTCGACCCGCTCTCGCTGGTGCTCGCGACGCCGATGCTCGAGCCGGGCGCCTGGCACCTCTACGGGCTCACCGTCCGGTGCGCGGCGGACCCGGGCGAGGAGCAGACGCTGCGCCTGCTCACGATCGAGACCGCGATGTCGCTGCTCGACGCCGAGCGCGCTTCGCTGATCGTTCCCTGGAGCTCGCCGTTCCTGGCGGGCCTGCCCGCGCTCGGCCCTGTCGAGATCCTCTCCGCGCTCACGCCGCTGCACGGCCCCGCGCCCGCGGCGACGGTCGTGCTGTACCGCGCCGGAGCGCCGGCGCCGGCTCCACCCGAATGGCCCACGCTCGAGCTGCCCCCTCGTCTGGGCACGCCGGAGCTGGAGCCCCTCCAGCGGGCGATCGAGGCGGGGCGGCGTCTCGTGCTCGGCGCTCGCGCCGAGCCGGACGCGGCTCCCGGGGTGCGTCTGTGCATCAGCGAGGCGCCGCCATGACCGCGCCCCGTCCCGTCGACGCGCGCCCAGGCCGGCTGCTCGAGCGGCTCGAGCCGTTCGTCGTCGCGCCGAGCTGGCGCCACGAGGCCCTGGACATGCACCCGCTGGGGACGCGCGTCGCGCCGGCCGACCGGTACGACCCGCTGACGATTGGCGCCGCCCGCTTCCTCGACCGCCTCGTGCGCCTTGACCGCCTCGCCTTCGGGCCCGAGGGCATGCCGATGCCCGAGTGGCTCTTCGTGGACGGCTCCGCGCTGCCCGGTGTGATCGCGGGCCTGGGGATGCGCGCGGGTGAGATCCCCGACGCGACGCTCGCTCGCCTCGGGTTCGATGCCCGCTCCCACGAGCTGATCCCGCTCGCCATGTACATCGCCGTGCCCGTGCGTCCGCCCGCCGTGTGGTACGGGCACAACCTGGCGTCACTCAACCGCCAGGCGCCCGAGCTGGGGCTGGCCGGGCTCGGGGGTGTCACCAAGGCGCTTGGTCTGCGCGTGATGCGCTGCGCCGAGCAGATCGGGGCGACGCAGTGGGCCTCGCCGGCGCTCCACGTGCACACGCGGTTCGGACCGCTCGAGCTGCTCACCGCCTGGACGCCCGCCCACGGCAACCCGGCGACGCTCACCTACAGGCTGCGCGTGACCGAGGAGGGGATCGCGAACGTGCTGGAGGGGCGCCCGCCGCAGCCTGCGCGCGGCGACCTGCTCTGGATCAGCCCGGCCATCAGCTCGACGGTGATCGGCCTCGAGACGCGCCTGGAGCGGGGCGACCGGTACGCGATCGTCGGCGCCCCCGAGCGGGACCCCGACGGGCGGTCGTGGGTGCCGCTGGCCTGCATCAGCCGCCGTGCAGCAATGTCAGCAGCAGGGCCTGCTCGGTGTGCAGCCGGTTCTCGGCCTGGTCGAGCACCACCGAGCGCGGCCCGTCGATCACTCCCTCGGTGACCTCCTGACCCCGGTGCGCCGGCAGGCAGTGCATGAAGACCGCGTCGCCGGCCGCGCGGGAGAGGAGCGCCTCGTCGATCCGGTAGGGGGAGAACGTCCGCGCCCGCTCGGCGGCCTCGGCCTCGCGCCCCATGGAGGCCCACACGTCCGTGTACACGGCTCGCGCCCCGGAGACGGCCTCGCGGGGGTCTCGGGTGAGCGTCACGTCGGCGCCGGCGGCCTCGGCCGCGGCAACGATCTCGGGGGCGGGCGCGTATCCCTCGGGCGTGGCGATGCGCAGGCGGAGCCCGAAACGTGCGGCGGCGTTGATGAGCGAGTGGCAGACGTTGTTGCCGTCGCCGACGTACGCGAGCGCGACGCCGCGCTCGTCGCCGAACCGCTCACGGATCGTCAGGACGTCGGCGAGCGCCTGGCATGGGTGGAGGAGGTCGGAGAGGCCGTTGATGACCGGGACTGTGCCGGCGGTGAGCTTGACGACGTCGGCGTGCTCGAAGACGCGTGCCATGATCGCGTCCACGTATCGGGAGAGGACGCGGGCGGTGTCCTCGACCGTCTCGCCGCGCCCGAGCTGCATGTCCGCGGGCGAGAGCACCATCGAGTCGCCGCCGAGGCGGGTCATGGCGACCTGGAAGGAGACGCGGGTGCGCGTCGAGGGCTTCTGGAAGATGAGGGCGATCGTGCGTCCGGCCAGCGCGCCGCGCCGCGCGAGCGGGTCGGCCTTGACGCGCGCGGCGAGGTCGAGCAGGGCACGGAGCTCGCCGCCGGTCCAGTCCATGAGCGAGATGAAGTGCTTCATGGGGCACCCACCGGCGAGAGACTCGCCAGCCGTTCGAGGACGGCGTGCCTGAGCGTGGGCTCGCCCGGTCGGCGCGGCGCGTCCTCGACGTCGTAGCGCACGCGCACGGCGGGCTTGTCGATCCTGAGCTTCCGGGCGAGATCGAAGGGTGTCCCGACGAGCACGGCGTCGCACGGCGTCGCCCGGACCGATGCCTCGAGGTCCGCGATCTGCTCGGGGAAGTAGCCCATCGCCGGGAGCAGTGGCCCGATCTGCGGGTATTTCGCGAGCGTGTCGCGGATGGAGCCGACCGCGTGCGGGCGAGGGTCGACGACCTCGCGGGCGCCGGCCTTCTCCGCCGCGACCTGGCCGGCGCCGAAGCTCATCCCCCCGTGCGTGAGCGTCGGCCCATCCTCGATGCAGAGCACGCGCTTGCCGCGGACGAGCGAGGGATCTCCCTCGATCGTCACGACGCTGCGCATGCGCAGCAGGCGCGCTCGCGGGTTGATCGTCGCGACGTTGGCCTCCACGGCCCTGACGTCCGCGGCCTCGGCCGTCTCGACCTTGTTGAGGACGATGATGTCGGCGGCGCGCACGTTCACCTCGCCGGGGAAGTATGCCGACTCGTGCCCGGGGCGGAGCGGGTCGGCGATGGTGACCCACACATCGGGCCGGAAGAAGGGCCAGTCGTTGTTGCCGCCGTCCCAGAAGACCACATCGGCCTCGGCCGCCGCCTGCGCGAGGATCGCGCCGTAGTCGACGCCGGCGTAGACGATCGTGCCCTGCTCGATGTGCGACTCGTACTCCTCGCGCTCCTCGAAGGTGCAGCGGTGGCGGTCGAGGTCGGCGACGGTCTCGAAGCGCTGCACGGCCTGCCTGGCGAGGTCGCCGTAGGGCATGGGGTGGCGCACGACGACGACGCGCCGGCCGCTCTCCTTGAGGGCGCGCACGAGGTAGCGCGACACCGGGCTCTTGCCGCACCCGGTCCGGACGGCGGTGACGGCGACCACCGGCACCTGCGAGTCGAGCATGGTGCCTTCGAGGCCGAGCACGCGGAAGTCCGCCCCGGCGGCGAGGACACGCGAGGCGATGTGGCCGACGTGGGCGTACGAGGCGTCCGAGTAGGCAAAGACCGCCTCGTCGACGTCCAGGTCGCGGATCAGCCGCTCGAGGTCGGCCTCCGGCTCGATGGGGATGCCGCGGGGGTATGCCCTCCCGGCAAGCTCGACGGGGTAGCGCCTGCCCTCGATCCGGGGGATCTGGGTGGCCGTGAAGGCGACCACCTCGGAGGCAGGGTCGTCGCGGAACACCGTGTTGAAGTTATGGAAGTCCCGGCCCGCGGCCCCGAGGATGAGCACCCTACGCCGTTCCATGGTGAGCTCCTAATTCTGGAGGATATACTCCGAAATGTTTGCGGCAAAGCCCGCCCCCGGTTGAGGTACCCACTTGGCCGCCGACCTCCCCCAGCCCCGGCCCCGCGCCCCGACCGTCGTGGTCGCGCTTGGTGGCCACGCGTTCATGCAGGCGGGGGAGCGAGGCGACCACGGCGACCACCGCCGGAACGCTGCGCTGATCTGCGAGCGGCTGATGACGCTCGTGGACCGGGGATATCACCTGGTAATCACGCACGGCAACGGTCCGCAGGTGGGGGCGCTGCTGGAGCGGGACGAGCGCCGGGGTGACGAGCTGCCGGTCTTCCCGCTCGACGTCCTCGTCGCGCAGACGGAAGGGAGCCTCGGGTACTACCTGCAGCAGGAGCTGCTCAACAGCCTGCGCCGGAGGGATGTGCGCCGCTTCGTGGTGACGGTGGTGACGCAGGTGGTGGTGGACGCCGACGACCCGGCGTTCCAGCACCCGACCAAGCCGGTGGGGCCCTTCCTGCTCGAGGAGGAGGCGAGGCGGCGCGAGCGGGAGTTCGGCTGGACGATGATCGAGGACTCTGGGCGCGGCTGGCGACGGGTGGTGCCGTCGCCCATGCCGCGTAAGGTGATCCAGCGCCAGATGATCCGGGAGGCGGCGTCGCAGGGGCACATCGTTGTGGCGGCCGGCGGCGGGGGCATCCCGGTGCGGAAGACACCCTCGGGCGACTACGAGGGGGTGGAGGCGGTGATCGACAAGGACCGCACCTCGGGGGTGCTCGCCAGGGAGATCGGCGCCGATCTGCTGGTGATCCTCACGGCGGTCGAGTGCGTCTACCTCAACTTCCGGAGCGCCAAGCCGATCCCGCTGGGGGCCGTCACGCTGGCCGAGTGCGCCCGCTACATCGACGAGGGGCACTTCCCGCCGGGCTCGATGGGGCCGAAGGTGCAGGCCATCCACGACTTTCTGCGCGAGGGCGGGGGGCGTGGGCTGATCACCAGCCCCGACCGCCTGGAGGCCGCGCTGGCGGGGGAGGCGGGGACGCACTTCATCGGGCGCATCTAGCGTCTCGGTTCGGCGCTCTGGTACCGCATCGCACACACGTCCGGTGGCTATCACCGGCGCTGGGTGCCCGGCGCATCAGCCGCGCCTGCGCGCGAGCGTGTACCACGCGAAGAGCTCTTTGCGCAGCTCCTCGGCGGGTTTGCCCTCGTCGTAGCCGAGGGCGGCCCAGAAGGCGAGGATGGCGTCGGTATCAACCCGGTCGAACACGAGCACCTCGAGGCCGGCGCTCTCGAGCATCTCGCGCGGGAAGGGGCACTGGCCGTCGGCGTGGGGAAGGTAGGGCTGGTCTTCGGGATTCTGCGCGGGCGAGATGTTGTAGATGAGGAAAAGGCCGCCGGGGGCGAGGGCATCGTGCACGGCGCGGACGAACGTCTCGTCGTCCACGCCGAGCTTGACGAGGAAGCGCTCGTCCACCTCGCGAGCGGGGTGGATGTAGCCGCGCTTGAGGACGTTCTTGGAGATGACGAGGTCGTAGCCGGTTCCGACGGCTTCGCGGATCTGGTCTTCGGCCGGCCAGCGTCCGTGCAGGAGCGTGAGGCTGCCGTCGGGGGCGCCGGCGAAGCCGGGAATCCCGCCCTGATCACCGGGGAACGAGTAGAGCGCGCGGAAGAGCGGCTCGACTTCGGCGCCGACGCACTCGGCCCCGCGGCTGGCGAGCAGGCGCAGGTGGCCGACGGAGCCGTAGCCGAAGTCGAAGATGCGTTTGCCCGCGAAGGTGTTCGCCTCGGGTGAATCGGCTTGGGCTTCCCAGACGCGGGCGACAATGTCGAGCGGGCGGGCGTAGACGAGCGGGGAGCCGTAGCCGGTGTAGTAGTAGAAGCGGGCGTCGCACTCGCGCGGCGTGAGGGCTGCGCGAGCCTCGTCCGTGAGCACCGCAGCCTCGGCCTCGGTGTAGGCCGCGGACCGATCGGGCGTGCGGTAGATCGTGCGGGCTTCGGGCTGAGGCAACGCCTCGGTCGCGCGCAGGAGGTCCTTCACGCTGGCTGACTCGACCAGCGCGGCGAGGGCGGCGGCTTCGGTCTTGAGAGATTCGACTGCGTCGGGGGCCGCGCTGGGCTCATCCTGAGCGAGCGCGGCCGGCGAGGCAAACAGGCCCAGAGCGGCCGAGATCGCGATCGAGGTACACCACTTCATGCGACCGACCTCCTTCCCCCGGTTTGGGGGTGGTGCAAGGAATACCGGCTCTCGGACTTTCCGGTTGCTCAGGCGCCGAGGTCGCGGCGGTGCGGAGTGTGGGGCATACCTGGGGGAGGTTTCAAACTGAAGAGAGGCATGCGGCACGAGGCAAGCGGCATGGGTCTTCGTGGCCGGACGTGAAGTGATGTTGCTCAGCGAGGGTCCTGCGAACGAGGGCGCGCTCGGGGGTGTCGCAGTATGGTGCGTGCGTAGCATGAAAAAGGCCCCGGTCGCACGACCGGGGCCTGGGTCGTTTGCGTGATGCGTTACTTGCCGTCGCGGATCGCGGCCTGGGCGGCGGCGAGGCGGGCGATGGGGACGCGGAAGGGGGAGCAGGAGACGTAGTCCATGCCCACCTTGTGGCAGAAGTGGACGCTGGCGGGGTCGCCGCCGTGCTCGCCGCAGATGCCGACCTTGAGATCGGCCTTGGTGGCGCGGCCCTTCTGGGTTCCCATCTCGACGAGCTGTCCGACGCCGGAGGTGTCGAGGCTCTGGAAGGGGTCGCCGGGGAGGAGGTCCTGTCGGAGGTAGTCGGGGAGGAAGGTGTTGACGTCGTCGCGTGAGTAGCCGAAGGTGAGCTGGGTCAGGTCGTTGGTGCCGAAGCTGAAGAAGTCGGCGACCTCGGCGACCTCGTCGGCGGTGAGGGCGGCGCGGGGGATCTCGATCATGGTGCCGATCTTGATGTCGAGCCGGCTCTTGAAGTCCATCTCGGCCTTGACCTGGGCGATGGTCTCCTCGATCTGGGCTCGGAGCATCGCGAGCTCGTCGCGGGTGCCGACGAGCGGGACCATGATCTCGGGCATGGCCTTGACGCGCTCCGCGGCGCACTCGATCGTGGCCTCGACGATGGCGCGGACCTGCATGCGGAGGATCTCGGGGTAGGTGACGGCGAGGCGGCAGCCGCGATGCCCGAGCATGGGGTTGGCCTCGTGGAGGGCGGAGACGCGCGCCTTGATCCTGTCGATGGGGACGCGCATGGCCTTGGCCATCTCCTCCTGCGAGGCCTCGTCGTTGGGGAGGAACTCGTGGAGGGGCGGATCGAGGAGGCGGATGGTGACGGGGAGTCCCTTCATGGCGCGGAAGATGCCGATGAAGTCCTCGCGCTGGTAGGGGAGGAGCTTCTCGAGCGCGGCCTCGCGCGCCTCGACGCTTTCGGCGAGGATCATCTCACGCATCGCTCGGATGCGATCGCCCTCAAAGAACATGTGCTCGGTGCGGGTGAGGCCGATGCCCTGGGCGCCGAACTCGCGGGCGCGCTCGGCATCTGCGGGCGTGTCCGCGTTGGTGCGGACGCCGAGCTTGCGGTACTTGTCGGCCCAGCGCATGACCTTGGCGAAGTCGCCCGAGAGCGTCGGCTCGACGGTGGGCACGGCGCCGGCGATGACCTCCCCGGCCGATCCATCGAGGGAGATCAGGTCCTGGCGTCCGTAGATCTGCCCGTTGACTCTGAAGGTGCCGCTCCTGGCGTCGATGACGATCTCGCCGGCGCCGGCGACGCAGCACTTGCCCCAGCCACGCGCGACGACGGCGGCGTGGCTGGTCATGCCGCCGGTGGAGGTGAGGATGCCGACGGCCGAGTGCATGCCGTCGACGTCCTCGGGGCTGGTCTCCTTGCGGACGAGGATGACGGATTCGCCGGCGCGGGCGCGCTCGACGGCCTCGTCGGCGGTGAAGGCGGGGCGCCCGACGGCGGCGCCGGGCGAGGCGGGCAGGCCGCGAGCGAGCACGGTGGCGATCGACTTGGCCTTGGGGTCGAAGCTGGGGAGGAGGAGCTGCGTGAGGTCGCCGGCGGGGATGCGGAGCAGGGCCTCCTTCTCGGTGATGAGTCGCTCCTTGACCATGTCGCAGGCGATCTTGACGGCGGCGGCGCCGGTGCGCTTGCCGGTGCGGGTCTGGAGCATGTAGAGCTTGCCGCGCTCGATGGTGAACTCGATGTCCTGCATCTCGCGGTAGTGCTTCTCGAGCCTGGACTTGATCTTGAGGAGCTGGTCGTAGACCTTCTTGTTCCACTTGGGCATCTGCGCGACGTGCTGGGGGGTGCGGATGCCCGCGACGACGTCCTCTCCCTGGGCGTTGACGAGGAACTCGCCGTAGAAGACGTTCTTTCCCGTGGAGGGGTCGCGGGTGAAGGCGACGCCGGTGCCCGAGTCGTCGCCCATGTTGCCGAAGACCATGGACTGCACGTTGACGGCCGTGCCCTTGAGGCCGGCGATGCCGGAGAGGCGGCGGTAGCTGATGGCACGGTCGGCGTTCCAGCTCTTGAAGACGGCCTCGATGGCGAGCTCGAGCTGCTTGAAGGGGTTCTGCGGGAAGTCCTGGGCGGAGTGGGCCTTGATGACGTCCTTGTAGCGCTCGCAGAGCTCGGCGATGCCGACTTCGGGGACGTCGGTGTCGAGCTGGACGCCGTAGCGCCGCTTGAGCTCGTCGAAGGCGTGCTCGAAGTGCTCGTGATCGACGCCGAGGACGACGTCGCCGAACATGTTGAGCAGCCGCCGGTACGCGTCGTAGGCGAAACGCCGGTTGCCGGTGGCCTTGGCGAGGCCCTCGACCGACTCGTCGTTGAGGCCGAGGTTGAGGATGGTGTCCATCATGCCGGGCATGCTGACCGCAGCGCCCGAGCGGACGGAGACCAGGAGCGGGTTACTCTTGTCGCCGAAGACCTTGCCCGTCTCCTTCTCGAGGGTGGAGACGTGCCTGTGGACCTCGTTCATGAGGCCGTGGGGGAGTCGCTTGCCGGCCTGGTAGTAGGCGGCGCAGGAGTCGGTGGTGATGGTGAAGCCGGGCGGCACGGGCAGGCCGATGGCGGTCATCTCGGCGAGGTTGGCCCCCTTGCCGCCGAGGAGGGGCTTCATCGTGCCGTCGCCCTCGGTGCCCTTGGCGCCGAAGTAATAGACCATCTTGCCGGCCTTGGCGCGCACGCTCGGGCTCTTGCGCAGCGGCTTCTTGGCGGCCTTCTTCTGCGCGCCCTTGGGGGCCCGCTTGCCGCCTGCGTGCGCCGTCCGGGCGGTCGCGCTGCGCGCCGCCGCCTTCTTGGATGCCTTCTTGGACATGAGGGGACATCTCCCGAGCGGCGCCTGCGCCGCCGTGTTGGTTGCGCGAAAGGGGCCCGGATGACGCGTTCGCGGGCGTATCGGGCGGGAGAGAAGTCTAGAAGGCATCCGCGTCCGGGACGAGCATCCCGGCCTTCGCCGGGCACCCGCTACGATCGTCCTCACGCATGCAGACGGCAGCCCAGCAACCCGCTCCCGGACGCGCGCCCCGAGCCTGCGTACCCCCGCGGGTGGTCATTCCGGGGGTCGCCCGGGGAGGGTGGTCCCGCGCGGGAGGCGTCGTCGTCTGCCCGGTGCTGGGGACGCTGCGGGTGGGGTCCGACGGGAGCTGCCGCTGGTTGCCCGGTGGCGAGGGCGCGGTCGCCTCGCCGGTCGCATCCAGCTCAGCGCCGCTGGCGGCCCTCGCGGGCGCGATCGGCGCGGGGGCGGGGGGGCTGGCGGGTGAGGGATGGGCGGGGTACCTCTCGTACGATCTTGGGCGGGTGATCGAGGCGAGGGCGCAGCACGCCCCGCGGGCCGGGCCGCTCCCGCTGGTCGAGCTGCACCGCATCGGGGGCGGGTCGGCGTGGAGCCCGAGGAGGGGGGACCCGGCGACGGCCGGGGGTCTGGCCTCGGAGACGGGGCGCGCGGGGTACGTCGCGGCGGTGGAGCGGACGCTCGGCTACATCCGCGCGGGGGACATCTACCAGGCGAACATCGCGCACCGGCTTTGTGGGGCGTTCAGCGGGTGCGGGGTGGGGCTCTTCGACGAGCTGGCGCGATCCGCGCGTCCGCGCCACGGCGCGTGCATCGAGACGGCGGCGCTCGCGGACGGCTCGCGTGCGGCGATCGCGTCGCTGAGCCCGGAGCTGTTCCTCTCGTTCGACGCCGCGACGCGCCGGCTGGTGACGCGTCCGATGAAGGGCACGCGTCCGGGGCGAGCCGATCCGGCGGAGCTGCTCACGTCGGAGAAGGAGCGAGCCGAGCTGGCGATGATCGTGGACCTGATGCGCAACGACCTCGGGCGCGTGTGCGAGTTCGGCTCGGTGCGCGTGGAGGCGCCCAGGGAGATCGAGCGGCACGGGTCGGGCCTGGGCGAGGTGCTCCAGGCGACGGCGACGGTGTCGGGTGTGGTGCGCGAGGGGCTGGGCATCGCCGAGATCCTCGCGGCGACGTTCCCGCCCGGGTCGGTGACGGGGACGCCGAAGATCCGGGCGATGCAGATTATCGACGAGCTCGAGCCCTTCGCGCGGGGGCCCTACTGCGGGTGCATCGGCACGTTCGCCGACGACGGCTCGTTCGAGCTGGCGGTGGCGATCCGGACGGCGGTGATCCACGGCGCGAGCGATCCCCGGACGGGCGACTTCGTGGGCGCGGAGCTGACGTACTGCGTCGGGGCGGGGATCGTCGCCGACTCGGACCCCGTGGCCGAGTGGGAGGAGACGCTGGCCAAGGCGCGCGTGCTCGAGCCGGTGTTTGAGATCGGGGCGTGAGGGCTCAGGGCGCGGGCGAGCCGAGGGGCTCGGCGGCGCGGCGGGCGGGGCTGAGTCCCGCGGCGCTGAGCATCGCTCGGGCCCGGGAGGGATAGCTGAACGCGCGCGCGAGGCGCTGGGCGACGGCGGTGCGCAGGCGCCTCCGCTCGGGCGTCTCGCGCACGGCCTCGGCGATGGCGCGTGCGAGGTCCGCGGGGTCGTCGGGCGCGAACCAGATCACCTCGGGCTCGCCCACCCAGTCGCGGAGGGCAGGGATGGCGGATGCGACGATGGGCGGGCCGGCGGCGAGGTACTCGCCGAGCTTCACGGGGCTCGTCCACGCGGCGGAGGGGTGGTCGGCGCTGGGCGGGAGCAGGAGCACGTCGGCGGGCCAGAGCCAGCGGGGGACCTCGGCGTGGGGGCGCGGGCCGTGCACCAGCACGTTGTGCAGGGCGCGGTCGGTGCAAGCGTCGCGCACGCGCGAGACGTCCTCGGACAGGCCGCCGACGAGGTGGAACGTGGTGCGCGGCAGGAGCGCGGCGGCGTCGAGAATGGTCGGAATGCCCTTGTAGTCGTAGAGGTGGCCGGCGTAGACGGCGTGCGGTCCCGGAATCTCGCCCCAGGGCGGCGCATGGGATTCGCGAGGTGGTTGGAAGAGCTCGACGTCCACGCCGTCGGGGACGACGTGGACGCGCGCGGGCGCGGCGCCGCGCTCGGCGTAGTGGTCGGCGAGGCGGCGGGAGATGGTGGTGAGCGCGGCGATGGGGCGGTGCGCCCGGGCGGTGGCGAAGAGCGCGGCTACAAGCTCGGGGTTCGCGTCTCCGATATGGGCGTGCGTCTCGACGATGGTCGTGAGGCCGGCGTCGGCGCAGCGGACGGCAGCCATGAAGTGGCGCGCGTAGACGAGGTCGGCGCCGAGTTCCGCGGCCCGGGCGACGGCCCACTCGCCGAACCGCTCGGCGCGGGAGTGTCCGGGGTGCGGCGGCGCGAAGCGCCAGCGCAGGCCGGGCTCGGCGTAGAGCGAGGCCGCGGCGCCGGCCGAGGCGGTCGCGTCGAGGTTCGCCGCCGGGCGGCACAGGACCGTGACGTCGTGTCCGAGGCGGGTGAAGCCGCCGGCGGTCTTGAAGACGTTGATGGCGTGGGCGCGGGGGCTGTCGGCCTCGATATCGCTGGCGACGGCGATGCGGAGGGGGAGCGCCGGTCCTGCGGGCCGTCCAGAGCCCTCGCTTCTCGCGTCGCGGCGCATCAGAGCCGGTCCTCCGCCCAAGCGGCCAGCATGCACAGCGCGAAGGCGCGGCCCTCTCGCCACGGAGCATCGGGGGCGACGAAGCCGCGCCAGTCGCTACTGAGCACGCCCTCGCGGAACAGGCGCATCGATCCGAGTCGCCCCAGCATGTTGCTGAACAGATCGGTCCGCCCGAGGCGGAGGCTGAAGCCCTGCTTGTCGCGCGACAGGACCCGCGGAGGAATGGCCCCCGTGAGATATCGCCGAAGGACCGGCTTGGAGGTGGCGGCATCGGTTTCGCCGGGCTCGACGGGGCGCGAGAGGGCCCACTCGAGCACACGCCGGTCGAGGAAGGGGGCTCGAAGCTCGAGGCCCATCCCCATCGTGGCGCGGTCGAGCTTGGGCAGGATGGATCCGGCGCAGAAGCCCCGCAGGTCCAGGCGCTGGGCGCGCCGGGGCCACGGCGCGGCCGGCCGGTCGGAGGGCGCGAGCCATTCGACGTACGTCGCCTCGTCGTACTCGGCGCCGAGCGGCTCGAGGATGGCGCCCGCTTCGACCGGGTGGAAGCGGGGCATGACAGACTGCAGGTAGGCGTGGAGGAACGAGCGCCCGGCAAGCGACGACATCGCGAGACGTCTGACCTCGCCGGCGGCGGCGCCGGTGCCGGCCCGTCGCTCCGCCTCGCGGTCGGCGGCCGGCGGGTGTGCAGGCGGGGCGCGATGCCAGAGATAGCCGGCGAGCGCTTCATCACCGCCGTCGCCGGCGATGACGGCTTTGCCCGTCTGGCGCGCGGCGATCGCGACGCGCGTCATGGTGAGCAGTGCGCCGAAGCCCTGCGGCTCATCGAAGAGCGCGGCTGCGGTGCGCAGGAGTTCGGGCGCCTCGCCCGCGTCGATCGGGACCCGCCGGTGGGGGAGGCCCATGGCGGCGGCGGTCTGTTCCGCGAGGGCGGATTCGTCCGCGGCGCCCGGAAGGGCGAGCGTGGTGCAGGAGACGGGGTGTTTTCCCCGGGCAAGCGCGAGGGCGACGGCGTTCGAGTCGAGTCCGCCCGAGAGCAAGAGGCCGAGCGGCACGTCGGAGAGCGTGTGCTCGTGCACGACCTGCTCCCACAGCGACGCGAAGGGCTCGCCGCCCGGCCCCGCGTCCTCGGGCGGTTGCCAGTGGCGGAACAAGGTCGGCGCGTCCCCGGGGCTCCACGTCCAGCCCTCGCCCGGCCCGAGCTTCTGAACGCCGCTCCACACGGTGCAGGGGGCGGGGCAGTAGCCCAGGCAGAGGACGTGGCCGAGCCCGATCGGGTCGAGCGGGGGGCGCACGGGGAGGATCGCACGCAGGGCGTCGAGGTTCGACGCGACGAAGACGCCGGAGGGCGTGCTCGCCCACGCCAGGGGTTTCATGCCGGCGTGATCGACGGCCGCGACGGCGCGGCGGGCGCGCGAGTCCCAGAGCACGAACGAGAACATGCCACGGATGCGCTCGAGCAGCGCCCGCTCGCCCCATTCCTCGTAGCCGTGCACCAGGACCTCGGTATCGGATCCCGATGCGAAGCAGTGGCCGCGGCGCGAGAGCTCCGCCCGGAGTGCCGGGGCGTTGTAGATCTCGCCGTTGCAGGTGACGACGACGGCGCCGTCCTCGGAGGCCATGGGCTGCGCCCCCGCCTGGGAGCAATCGTTGATAGCGAGGCGCGTGTGGCCGAGCGAGGCGTGTCCGGAGGGGCAGTCGAAGCGCCCCTCGCCATCGGGGCCCCGCGGGCGAAGCCGTGCCATCGCGGCCGCCCAGGCGCGCGAGCTTGTCGCGCGCGGCAAGATGGGGGAAGCAGTGTGTCGGAGCAGGGCGAGGATGCCGCACATGCTTCGCGTCACTCCGGCCGGTCGCGGGGGGAACGTCGGTAACGGTCAAAGAACGGGTGGAGGTTGCGCGAGATCACCTCGTCCAACCAATCGGCGTCGTCCGGCGCAAGCTCGGCTCGCGCGGCGCCGACCTCTCCCCGGCGGGTCTTGAGCCCGCGCCGGTCGTCCGAGGCGCGGAGGCCGTGCCATTGCAGCGCCCGGCTGAGCTCCAGCCGGCGCATGTTGTCGAAGGAGCCGAACTGCACGGCCGAGTCGATGATGTCCGGGCTGGTGGTCAGCCCGAGGAAGGCGCAGAGCCGCGCCAGTTCGCTCTTGGTGTCGTGGTGGAAGTCCTCATAGGACGCGACGTGGAGCCTTTCGGGCACATCGCGGTTGGCGGCCCAGGCGTTCATCCAATGGAGGATTGCCCGGACGCCGTAGCGGGCGGCTCGCGAGCCTTCCGGCGCACTGGAGGGGTCGAAGCGGAGAAACTCGCCGAGGCTTCCCGAGAAACTCGGCGCATCGCCGAACCGCTCGTAGTAGTAGAACGAGACCAGGACATCGCGCGGGTCGCGTACGACCAGCGCCACGGTGCGGCCGTCGTACACCTCGCGCGTGAACCCCAGGCCCCGGCAGATCCGGTGGTTGTCCTTGCCGTGGGTGAACTCGATGCGCGCTCCTCCCGGACCGGACGCTGCGGGGCGGTCGAGATCGGCGAGGAAGTCGCGGACCTCCCGACCGGTCTGCAGCGACCGCACCTTCGCGACCATCATCTCCACCCACGTCCGCCCCGATTTGGGGAAGGACACCACGAGGGAAGGTGCTCGCGCGGCATCATGTCTCTGAGGCTCGGCAGCGTGCGCGGTCTCGGTCATCCCTCGCCCTCCTGTGCGTCGGAGGTCCTCACGACGTGGCGCCGGCATGGCGCAGGATCGCCCAGAGGGTTCCGCGCCTGATGTTGGGGTGGTCGAGCACGTCCTCGCCCCTGCCGTTGAGCCAGTAGCAGCAGCCGTCGTGGGAGCTGTCGAGCTGCTCGACCTCGCAGGCGTTGCGGGCGGCGCGGGCGCGGACAAAGGCCTCGGCCTCCTCGAAACCGAAGAACCAGCGGTGGCGGTCGCGGGGGCTCTCGGCGGGCAGGCCGTAGTACTTCATGCGCCCGCCCGAGCCGGCGAAGACCTCGGTGATGAAGTTCCGCACCGGGTTGGGGAGCGAGATGATGACGCGCGAGCGGCTCACGCGGCAGCACTCGTCGAACATGGCGTGCGCGGCCTCGAGGTGCTCGAGGACGTCGGTGCACACTACGGCGTCGAAGGCGCGGTCCTCGAAGGGCAGCCGGGCGCGCTCGAGGTCCACCGCGACATCGCACGGCGGCGCGAAGTCGACGCCCACGTAGAGCTCGGGGCGGGGAAGGTGCGTGCGAAGGTGCGCGGGGCCGCACCCGACGTCGAGCACGGAGCCGCCGAGAACGGGGGCGTACTTCCCGGCGATGTACGCGGCCTTGGTTCGGCGGTCGGTGTACTCACCCTCGGTGGAGTAGGGCAAGACGCCGCTTGGGGGCACAGCGCGGGGGTTGATGGTGGGAACGCTGGGCATGTGCTGTCTCGCGTCAGGATCTCACGCTCACGGTTGAGCGCCTCGGCCCTCGGTGCTCGCGATGGCGGGCGATGTTGCCGCCCAGTACTCACCCCACCGCGCGACGAGCTCATCGACGCGTAAGCCGGCCTCGTCCAGCTCTGCGCGGAGGCTTGCCTCGGTGTACTCGGTCTCGTGCGTGTCGTCGCAGCGCCAGTCCACGCCCAGCTCGCGCTTCCACGCGGTCTGCCAGCTGCGGTCGAAGGCGGGCACGCGGATGAGCACCGCGCGTGGCGAGTACCACTCGACGCACCTGGCCAGGAGCGAGGGGCGGTCCCGCAGGTGCTCGAGCACGTTCGAGAGGATGACGACGTCGAAGCGCGGCGAGCCGTCCCGCGCGGTGGCGCGGTCGCGCGTGATATCGCCGCGAACGACATGCACGCGCTCTCCGAGGCCCTCTCGCTCGATCATGGTGAGCGCCTGGGCGAGGTTCACCTCGGACCAGTCCATCCCCGTCACATCCGCCCCAGCGCGGAGTGCGATCGAGCGTGCGACCTGCGCATACCCGCACCCGAGGTCGAGCACGCGCTCGCCAGCCGTCACGCGCTCCACGAAGAAGTCGTGGTAGCGCATCAGCCCGTGCTTGGGGTGCACGCCCCCGGCCGTCTCGAGCGCGGCCCGGTCGATCACGTGGTAGACCGGGGTGTCCACCGACGCGCAGAACCTCGCGCGCCGCTCCGGCGCCAGCCGGCGCGAGTAGCCATGCAAACTCCGCGCCCACGCGGCGGCCGCGGTCTCCGCGTCCGCCCCCAGCAGCGCCGGATCCCACCGAACCCCGCCTGCGGGAGCTGCGGCGCCCTCGCCCGCGCGGGAGATGGCCAGGTCGTGCGCCCTCGCCTCCAGCGCGGCGACGCGGTCCAGGCGCAGGGGCCCGACGCTTGCCGCGGCCTCCCGTCCGAGGCCGGCCGCGAGGTCCGTGTCGCGCAGCACGCGCGAGAGCGCCCGCGCGATCGCCTCCGGCGTGGGGCTGGCGATCAGCCCGGTGGTCCCGGATTCGATCACGCCGCTCAGCCCCGGCGCATCGGCGACGACCACCGGCGCCCCGCAGGCCATCGCCTCGAGCACCGTCTTGGGATGGCCCTCATACGCCGATGTCTGGGCGTACACGGCGCAGCGCCGCATCCGGTCGAGCAGGTCGCTCTGCGGGGAACGCTGCACGAACTCCGCGCGGACCCCGTGCGTGCTCGCATGTTCCCTGAGGCGGGCCTCCAGCTCCCCGCCGCCCACGATCGTGAGGCGCACGGCCTCGCCCTCGTGCCGCGTGAGCAGGGCCACGGCCTCGATGAGCAGGTCGATCCGTTTCTGGGCGACGAGCCGCCCTGCGCAGAGGATCGTCCGCGGCTGGCGCCGAACTCCTGGATCCGGGCGGGCCTCCTCGGGCAGGTAGTTCGGCACGAGCATCGTGCGATCCGCGGCGAGCCCGCACCGCCAGCGCAGGTCGTCGAGCATCCGCTCGGTGGTCCCGATCACCACGTCCGCGGCGCGGCAGAGCTCGGCTTCCGCGGCGGCGGCGTCCGCGGCGCGCGCGGACTCGGCGCCCGCCTCCCAGGCCACGAACCGGGACCAGTGGTACCCGCCCCGCGCGACCAGGCCGACGCGCACGCCCGCCTCGCGCAGTCCGCGGGCGATCGCCAGCGCGGCGTCGCCCGAATTCATCTGGTTGGTCTTCACGATGGCGGTGCGCGATCCACCCAGCGCGTGATGCACTCGGGAGGGGACCCCGGCGACGAACGCGCAACGCTCGCGCCCGTCGGCATTGCAGACCAGTTCCACCGGTTGACCCGCCTGCGAAAGGCGCGCCACGAGCCGCCCGTCCTCGGCGTTGCCCTCGCTGACCACCAGGAGCCGCTGGAACTTGCTCGCAAGCCGTTGGTAGATCGCGGCCTCGCGCTCCAGGACGCCGGCGGTCTCCCACGCGCGCAACGAAACCCCGGCGCTCAGCACGAGCACCAGCGCATCGGCGATGGGATTCCCGCCGGGCGGGCTCTCGGCGCGCATCTGAAATGGGGAGTTCGGCAATCGGAAGAACCGATCTGCAATAACTGCCGCATGCCCGGGTTTCTCGTGTGGCTCGGGGCGGCTGGCCTCCGGGCCTGCTCATGCGGCTCCTGAGGGAGACTGCCCATGCCGCTGGTGAGCGTGATTGTCCCGATGCACAACGATCAGCGGACGATCGCCCACGCCCTGCGATCGGTCCTGGCCCAGACCCTGGCCGACTGGCAGGTCATCGTGGCGGACGACGGCTCCACCGACGATGGTCCGGCCATCGCCGCCGATTTCGCGTGGCGCGATCGGCGCATCCGCGTGATCCGTCAGACCAACCAGGGCGCGGCCGCCGCCCGCAACCACGGGCTCGTCCACGCGACCGGGCGGTACGTGCACTTCCTCGATGCCGACGACTGGCTGCTCCCGCGCGGCCTGGCCGCGCTCGTGGAGGCGTCGGAGTGGAGCCGGCTGGGGGCGGCGTGCGGGGCGTGGACGGTCCACGCGGACGACGGTCGCCCGCTGGGCGTGCGGATGCCCGCACCGGCGCACAACGTCGGCCTGGAGCACCTTCTCGAGGGCAACCGCATCGCCCCGCACTCCCAGATCATCAGGCGCGACCTGCTCCGCGGCACGGGCTTCGACCCCTCCGAGCGGTTCGTGCGCGACTACGACCTCTGGCTCCGCCTTGCCACGCGCGGCCTGCGGTGGTCGGGGATCGACGAGGCCGTCGCCGGCTACCGCGTGCGACGGGGGAGCCTGAGCAAGAACCCCGGCGTGATGGCCCGCACCGCCCTCAACGTCCTCGGGAGACACGCCTGCGCGAGCGAGCCGGCCCGCCGGTGCATCGCGCTCTTCTACGCGACCAACGCGGCGCTGGGCGACGACGACCCCTCCCAGAGCGGGGCGCTGGCGCAGCTCCGCCAGAACCTCGGCAATCCCGGCGTCTGGACCGCCGCGGAGCTCGGACGCGCCGCATGGTGGTCGCTCCTGTTCGGGCACGGCGTGGGGCCGGGCGACCTGGCCGCTTCGGCGGAGGTCTGGCTGCCCAGGGCGCGGAGCTGGTGGGCGGCGCTCGGCGCCGCCGGGACCGACTCGGAGGGAGCGCTGAGGGCGCTCTCGCAGGAGGCCGTGCAGCCCGAGGCGATCGCGACGCGTCTGCTCGATAGCCTGCCGCGGGGGACGCGGGTGGTCGACGTGGTGGGCGCGATGGGCAAGAACGGGCGGGTCGTGCACCGGCTCGCGCGCGAGCGGAGCATCGGCGTTCGGCCACGCGACGACCGCCTTCCCGGGGCGGCGATCCACGGCCCCTATGCCAACGGCGCGCCGGTCATCGTCGCGGCCCTGGCCGACGAGGCGATCCTGCCGCGTCTGCCCAAGGAGGTCCGGGTGCTCCGCTGGTCCAACGCCCGACAGACGCTCGCCGCGGGAATCGAGAGACGGATCCGCGCCGCCGAGCCGGCTCGTGCGGCGGCGGTTGGCGCGTGAGGTTCCCCGGCGCGATCACGCCGCGTCGGGCAGGATGATGCGGTTCACGCCGAGGGCGCTGAGGCGGGCGACGATGCGCTCGCGCTCGTCGGGCGTCACGAGCACGACGTGCTGGGGCGTGAGGTCGTCGGGCGCGAGCGCCGGCACCTTCCCGATCACGGCGGGGTTGTCGTCCACCACGGCGACGGTGAGCCCCGCCTCTGTCGCTGCCCGCAGCGCCTCGCGCCCGTTGCGGCCGAAGCCGTAGAGGACCAGGGGCCGGCCGGGCTCGAGCAGCGCCCGTGCCCGCTCGATCGCCTCGCGCCAGCGGTGCGGGCCGAAGGCCAGCCGGGCCATGATGCGTGCCGTCGGATGCCCCTCGGGAAGCATCGAGCGGACACGCTCGCTCCACGCCGGCATCCGCGCCGCCCAGCCCTGCGGGCCGACGCGCTCCGCCCGCGCCAGCGCCCAGCGCAGCGTGCCGACGAGCGTCGGCAGGTCCGCCTCCGTCAGCTCTCCGAGCGGCTGGAGCGCCGCATCCAGGTCGGCCCGCGAGCCGGCAGCGATCGCCCTCGCCGCGGCTCGCACGTGCCAGCGGCGGAGGATGCGGGCGAGCTCCTCCTCGCCGCGGGCGTGGCGCTCGATGACGCTGACGCCGACCCGCCACATCCGGTCGAGGCGGGTCGAGAGCGACGACTCCCGCAGCCTGTAGCGGAAGAGCGGCTGATCGACGGGCGCGGCCCACGCCGCCCCTGCGCCGGCAAGGCGGAGGAAGAGCTCCCAGTCCTCGTGGACGGGGAGAGACTCGGCGAATCCCGAGCCGCCCAGCAGTCGGCGCGCGCGCTCGCTCCGGAGCACCACGGCGCCGATCGCCAGCCGGTTGGCCTCGATCAGGCGGTCGTGCGTGGTGTCGCTCGCGAGCACGGGCGCCCTCCAGCCGAGGCCCTCGAGGCGCTCACCGACGAACTCGTAGCTGCACGCCACGCCGTCGGCGTCGCCCAGGGCCGCGAGCATCTCGGCCGCGTGCGTCGGCGCCACGACGTCGTCGGCGTCGAGGAAGCAGACGCACTCGGACTCGACGGAGCTCCATCCGGTGTTGCGGGCGGCGGCGAGGCCCCCGTTCTCGCGGGAGGCGAGGCGCACGCGCGGGCCTAGGAGCGATCCGGCGACGTGCCTGGTGCCGTCGGTCGAGCCGTCATCGACGATAACCGCCTCGACGGCGCGTTCCGACTGCCCCAGCACGCTCCGCACGGTGTCCTCGAGCGTCGTCTCCGCGTTGCAGGCCGGGATCACGTAGGTCAGCTTCGTCACGACCGCTCCTCTCTCACGCCGCCCGCTGCCTGGGCCCCGCGGCCTTGGCGAGCGACTCGCTGATCAGCCCCAGCATGCGCCCGGCGAAGACCTCCGTCGTGCAGCGTGCCCGCACGCGCTCCGCCATGGCGTGGGACCGCTCGCGCCGCGCCTGCGGGTCTTGGAGGGCGCGATCGACGAGCCGCTCGAGCTCCTGCGCGGTGCGGAAAGTCGCCTCCGCGAAGTCGCCGAGCAGCCACGCGGGGTGAAGCCCGGTCGCCCCGGGATGTTCCGGACGCCGGTAGCTGGCGGCGCGGGCGGCGGAGATCCAGACGATCTCCGGCAGGTCCATGCCGATGCGCCTGCGCTGCTCGGCGATTGCGCCCAGAGCCGGCGAGTCGGCCACGACGAGGCCGATCTTCCCGGTCGCCTCGTCGCGCAGCGGGGCGCGGGCGTGGAGCAGGGCCTCGCGCTGGCCCCAGCCGGTGCTCTCCGACACGGCGTCGTAGGTCAGCCTCGCCAGGGGCAGGCCGCCGGAGAGGGCGCACTCCATGACGCGCTGGTGCACGAGCGCGCTCGCAGAGGCGTGCAGGTGCACGAGCGAGGCCTGGTAGCACGCGCGCAGCTCCTCGCCGTGCGAGAGTTCGGCGCGGGCGAATCCCGAGAGCGTCGGGTGGGACTCCCACCCGCGCCCGTAGATCCTGAGGCGCCACCCCCGGCGCCGGCAGATCTCCGCCGCCCACTCGAGCGTCTGGTGCCTGAGCACGCGGTCCGCGAGCGGGAGGGCGTAGTGCCGGAAGAGGTACGTGACGCCGCGCTCGGCGCGCTCGCCTACCACGCGGCGCGTCAGCGCCTCGAGGCGGGCCGCGAGGGAGGAGCCCATGGGCTCGGCGGCCTCCGCCTCCACGAGGGGGCGGAGCTCGTCGAGCAGCCGCCCGGCCCCCTCGTTGTTCGCCTCGCGCCGGCTGCGCTCGTGGAACGCCGCGGGTGTCTCGCTCTGGTGCGAGACGTAGGCGATCTCGCCGGCGAAGCGGGCGCGCATGCCCGGGTCGATCGGGCCCTCATGGAACTTTCTGGCGCTGGCGACGACCGGGAACTGCACCGCCCGCTCCCGCGGGAAGCTCTCACGCGAGGACAGCTCCCTGTGCACGTGCCCCGCGATGAAGTCCAGCTCGCCCCAGGCGCGCTCGGTGAACTGGTGGGGGAGCGCGTCCTGCACCCAGCAGAGCCACGGCACGTTGGCCGGGTAGGGAAGGTCCGCGTCGCCCCTGAAGTAGTTGATGAGCGCGATCAGGTCCGGCTCGAACCGCTCGACGACGCGGGCGTGGCCGACGGCCGAGAGCCTGGCCTCCGGGCGCGGCTCGGTCGCGACCATCGCCTCGCACCCCAGCGCCCGGAACGCCTCGGCGAGGTCTTCGGCCGCGTGCCGGATATAGGTGGAGAACCGCGACGTGGGGACGAGGACGCGGAGCGGGGGCCCGCCCGCCGCGGCCTCGCTGTATCTTCGCGACCACCACGGGGCGTCGCGGTCGCGGTAGGCGGCTTCGACCCGGGCCTGCACGCGCCTGAACTCCTCGGCCTGGGCGGCGGAGGCCCGGCCCATCACCACCTCCACGGCGGGGCTGACGCGGGTGCGCGTCCCCGGCAGGGTCACGACGCCGCCGAGGACGACCTCGTCGAGGCGCTCGAGGGCGTCGTTGAGCCACCGCTGCGAGGCGTCGGGGCCGACGAACACCCGCACGCGGGGGTCGACGAGCTGCTCGCGCAGGTCCGCCGCCGAGAGGCCGTCCAGGAACTCCATCGGGTCCGCCTGCACGATGGTGATGGGGGGTGCGTACCCGATCCGGTTCCGGGCGAGCGTCCTCCACGCCAGATCGAAGAGCCACGGCGGGTCGATCCCCTCGATGGCCAGCGGGCGCGGGAACAGGTCCGCCCCGGCCAGGCGCGCCCGTGCGAACTGCTCGGCCGCCCCACGCTGGTCGGCAAGGAAGTGCGGCCATGGCGGCGCCCCGGTCCGGCCGAGTCGGCGCACCAGGTTCCCGTCCGCGCACCGAAAGCACTCGCTCCGGGCGAGGTCCTTCCGCCAAGCCTCGAAAGGCCCGGCCAGATCCACGCCGCGCACGCGGAGGGCCCGGAGATTGCCCAGGGCCGTTGCGAGCCGGACGGCCGGGGCGACACGATCGTCCGGCAATTGCTCGACGGCCTCGGCGAGGCGGGCGACCTCGGGATCGCGTCGCGCATGGGCGAGGGAGTCGAGGATCTCCCGCGCCAGCGTCCGCAGACCGAGCTGGGCGACGTTCGCCGCGAGCAGGAACCGGAGCCCCTCGTCGCCCGGCACGCGCTCGACGATCTGGGTGGCGAGCGGGACGAACTGGCGCGGGCGTCCCGCCCTTCCCAGGGCGATCACCTCGTCGCGCGTCATGGCGCGCCGGGTCGGTTGTGTCTCGCTCGGCGTCATGCCGCGGGTGGTATCGGCCTTTCACCGCGCTCCCTCGCACAGAACGGCCGGGCACGGGGTGTTCCGGCCGGGTCTTCGCGCCGACTTTCGGCCCCGGGGCGAGGATCCGGCCGATACGAGGGCGATCGCACGGAGGCGATCTTTATGTCGACACCCGCCGCTCCGCATCACAAGATACTGTCACGCAAAGACTTGTGCGAGAGGCGGGGCGCGGCCCGGGCGGCGGGCCGGCGCGTCGTGCACTGCCACGGGTGCTTCGACATCGTGCATCCCGGGCACATCAGGCACCTGCGCTTCGCCCGCTCCCTGGGCGACCACCTCCTCGTCACCGTCACGGGCGACTCCGCGATGGCCAAGGGGGAGGGGCGTCCCCTGATCCCCCAGGAGCTTCGCGCCGAGAATCTCGCCGAGCTCGACTGCGTGGATTGGGTCTACGTCGAGCCCCGGCCGACCGCCGCGGAGCTGCTCGCCGAGGTGCAGCCCGACATCTACGTGAAGGGGCGGGAGTACGAGTTCAACGCCGACCCCCGGTTCCAGGCCGAGCGTGAGGCGGTCGAGCGATCGGGAGGGCGCGTCGTCTTCTCCTCCGGCGACGTGATCTTCAGCTCGACCGCGCTCATCGCGGCGATGGAAGCGCACGCGGATCCGTTCCACCACCGGCTGGTGCAGTTGCTCGAGCGGCCGGAGATGCTCGCCGAGCGGCTGATGGAGACGCTGGCGTCGATCCGGGGGCGTCGGCTGGTCGTCGTGGGGGAGATCATCCGGGATACCTATCTCTTCTGCGACCGGCCCGATGTCGCGCACGAGAGCCCCGTCCTGACGCTGCGCCCGGTGGACCGGCGGGCGTTCGACGGCGGGGCGGCGATCATCGCGCGGCATGCGGCGGCCCTCGGGGCCCGGCCCGTGATCGTCACCGCCCTGGGGGACGACGCCGAGGCGCACGCGGTGCGCGCGCGCCTGGCGGGCGAGGGCATCGAGGTGCGCTCGGTCGCCGTGGCCGGGCGCACCCCGGAGAAGCAGCGGTTCTGCGTCGGCTCGCAGAAGCTGATGAAGATCGACCTGCTCGAGCCGCTCGTGCTCGACACCGCGGGCCAGGAGCGATTGGTGCGGGCGGCCGTCGC
This sequence comes from uncultured Phycisphaeraceae bacterium, assembly GCA_964435785.1. GTDB lineage: Bacteria > Planctomycetota > Phycisphaerae > Phycisphaerales > UBA1924 > PNC22. The sequence goes on from CAYTAH010000003.1 coordinate 76,016, forward strand.
CGCGGCCGGGGCCGGCGTCGACGCCGCGATCATCGCCGACTTCGGCCTGGGCATGTTCACCCCGGGCGTGCTCGCCCGACTCTGCGCGTCCCTCCGCCCCCGCGCCGGGGTGATGGCCGGGGACGTGAGCGGGCGCCGGCACGGGCTTCGCGCGATGCGCGGCCTCGACCTGCTCTGCCCGAGCGAGGACGAGGTGCGGGCGGCGTACGGCCTGCACACCGACGCGCTCCCGAGCGTGGCGTGGCGGCTGCTCGAGGAGACGCGGGCCCGGGCGGCGATCGTCACCATGGGCGCCGAGGGGCTCGTCGCCTTCGAGCCCATCGCCGACCAGCCCGCGGCGGGTGCGCCCGCCGACCCCTGCCGCTCGCGCGTGCGCGGCGAGCACGTGCCGGCGCTCGCCCCGCACGCGATCGATCCCCTGGGTTGCGGCGATGCGATGCTGACGGTCGCCACGCTCTCGATGGCCGCCGGGGCCGGGCTCGTGCCCGCCTCGTTTCTGGGCTCCGTGGCGGCCGCGGCCCACGCCCAGCGGCTGGGCAACCCCGCGATCGAGCCCGCGGACATCCGGCTGACGGTGCTGCGCCTCGCGGGTGCGCGTCTGGCCTACGCGGGGACGGAGATCAAGCCCGTGATCTCGAGGCAGGCGTCATGATCGCGTTCGTGCTGCCCACGCGCAACCGGCCGGAGCGACTCGCGCTCACGCTCGACGCGCTGGGCAAGCTCACGCTCGGGCGGGACGCCGAGGTCATCGTCGCCGACAACGCGTCGGACGATCCGGCGCGCGCCCCCGGTGCACTCTCCAGCGGCCTTCCCGTGCGCGTGCTCCGGCTGCACGCCAACCTCGGCGCGGGCGCGCGAAACGCGGCGGTGCAGGCGGCCTCGCCCCGCGCATCGTGGATCGTGATGCTCGACGACGATTCGCACCCTGTCGAGCGGCACGAGCCGTTCGGCGCGTTCCTGGATCGGCTCGACGCGCAGCCCCGCGACGTCGCCGCGGTGATGGCGGACATCCACCTGCCCGGACGCCGGTCGCGCGAGGCGGGCGGCCTGCCCGAGGTCTTCGTCGGGTGCGGCGCGGCGATCCGACGCGATGCGTTCCTGGCCGTTGGGGGGTACGACCGCGACTTCGGCTATTACGCCGAGGAATACGACCTCGCCGCTCGCCTCTTGCTCCGCGGGCGTCGCGTCGCCTTCGACCCCGGCTTCGTCGTGCACCACCACAAGATCGAGGCCGGGCGCGACATGGACGTCATCCTCGCGCGGCTCGTTCGCAACAACGGCTGGGTGATGCAGCGGTATGCGCCCGCGGACGTCCGCCGCGCGATGCTCCGTGAGCAGCGGCGGCGCTACCGCGAGATCGCCGCGCGTGAGGGTGCCCTGGGGGGCTTTGCGCGCGGGCTGGTCGAGCTGCGTCGCACGGTGCGTGCCCAGGATCGCACGCCGATGCCGCTCACGGTGTGGGACCGGTTCACGGGGCTCGCCCACGCCCGCGAGGCGCTCGGCGATGCCTGGCGCGAGCGCCCCTTCGCGTCCGCCGCGATCATCGAGCCGGGCAAGAACTGCTGGGCGGTCGTGCGCGCGCTCACGCAGCTCGCGGCCGCGCACGGGATCGAGCTGACCACCGCCGATCGCGCCGAGGCGCTGGTCATCGGCACGCTCAGCCCCGGCCCCATGCTCGACGCCGTGGCGAGGGCCGAGGCGGGGCGACGCGTGGTCGCGCCGTGGCGTGGGGCCCGCACGCCCGCTCCCGCGCGCCTCCGCGAGGTCGCGTAGCACAGGAGACCAGGGCCCCGCGCGGGCCTGACCGGTCATGACGGCGCCGCTGCTCATCTCGCTCCCCCACGGGCTGAACGCCAGCGGCGTCACGGCGTGGGCGCTGCGCCTGGTCAACGGCCTCTCGGCGCTGGGCCGGCCATGCGGGCTCGTCGTGCACGGCGAGCCCCCCGCGCAGAGGCCCCTGCCGCTCGCGATCGATCCGCGGGTCGAAGTCTTCGACGCCCGCTGCCTTCCCCCGCTGGAGCGGTGCGACGGCGACCTCGAGCCCTACATGCCCGTGTACCGCCTCGCGGTCGGCGTGCTCGCCGCCAGGGCTGGGGCTGGGCCGGTCGTCGTGAGCCCCAACCTGCTCGGCGACTCGTACGGCATCGCCGCGGAACTCACGCGCGCAGCACCTGACTTGGTCCGCGTGCTCTGCGTGCACCACTCCGACATCCGCTACAACGACGCCCTCTGCGTCCACTACTCGGGCATGGTCTCCGCGTTCGTGGGTGTGAGTGCGCGCATCACCGCCCGTCTGGGCTCCATGCTGCCGACGCGAGCCCACGACGTCTACGGCATCCCCTACGGGGTGGAGGTTCCTGCGAGCATCGCCGCCCGGAGGCCGCTCTTCGGGCGCCCGGTCCGCTTGCTCTACACCGGACGGATGGACCACGAGCAGAAGCGGATTGGTGCGCTCGTGGTGATGTCGGACGAGCTCGCGCGGCGCGGCATTCCCCACGAGATCGCCCTGCTCGGCGACGGCCCCGCGGCGGGCGAGATCGACGCTCAGTGCGCGCTCCGGCGCGGCATCCGGCGGTTTCCGGCCACCGACCCGCTGGGGGTCGCGGCCGCGCTCGACGGCGCGGACTTCTTCGTCCTTCCCTCGCGCTACGAGGGGCTGAGCGTTTCGCTGCTTGAGGCGCTCGCGCGGGGTTGCGTCCCGCTGCTGACCCCGAGCGATTCGGGCACCGGCCAGCTCGTGCGCGACGGCGAGACGGGCTTCCTCGCCCCGGCCGGCCCCGACGCGGGCGGGGATCGGGCGGGCGCGGCTCTCGCGGGGTGCCTGGTCCGGGCGCTCGCGCTCGGCGATGGGGGTCTGGAGGCGATCCGGCGGCGGGGCGCCGGGCTCGTCGGTGACCGGTTCTCGGCGGGCCTCTGCGCCAGACGGTACGGGACGCTGCTGGACCGCGTGGCGGGGAGCCCGGTGCGAGTCTGGCCGGCGGATCGTCCTGCGGCGTTCACGGGCCGGGGCGGGGGCGGATCGGGCACGGTGCCGCCGCAGGCGGCCGCGCTCCTTGGCGGGCTGCTCTCTTCGCTCGCGGGGCGCTCGATCGCGGTGTACGGCGCGGGCCGTCACACGCTGGAGCTGCGCGAGGTGTTCCTCCGCGCGCCGATCCGGCTGGGCGCGTTCCTCGACGACGACGCGGGCCGGCACGGCGCGACGCTGTGGGGGGTTCCGATCGTGGGCCCGGAGCGTGCGGCCGACCTCGGGGTGACGGACATCGTGATCAGCTCCTGGCTGCACGAGGACTCGATGCGCGCGGGCTGCGCGCCGCTCGAGCGGGCGGGGCTCCGCGTGCACGGCCTCTATTGTCGGGCGACGCCTACGGCGCGTCCTCCGTCGCCGCCTCGAGCAGCCCCCGTCTCCATTCCCACCGCTTGAGCAGCAGGTGCTGCTGGTAGAGGGCGGCCATCACCGTGGCGCACGCGGGGTGGCGCGGCTCGGGGGCCGCGTCGGCGGGGATGTTCGCCAGGTCGCAGAGCACGGCGCGCATGCGCTCCGCCGTGGCGTGCTCCCGCTCGACGAACGCCCGCGAGTAGTCGATCTCTTCGGAGCTGCGCAGGTCGCGCCCGAACATCGCCGCGGCGCACCGGGGCGAGGCGTGCGCAAACCCCCACGCCGCGAACCCGAGCTTGCGCTCGCGTGCCAGGTAGTCGTCGGGGTCCATGCGGTGGTCGTGGCTCGCCACGGCCTCGGGCCGGAAGAGCACCGGGCACCCGAACCGCGCGGCGAGCTTGAAGGCGAACTCGTTGTCCTCGTAGCCGTACGTCGCGGGGAACACGCCGAACCCACCGACCTCGCGGGCGAGCGCCATGGGCGCCGAGAAGTTCAGCCCCCAGCAGTGGCGGAACCCCCAGTCGTGGTCGGGCCCCGCTTCGCCGGCGGCGAGCAGCGCCTCCATGCGGTCGAAGAAGAAGATCATCGACGTCTCGCGGATGAGCCGGTCGAAGAGCCGGTCCGGGTCGTGCACGACCCACGGCGAGGCGCCCACGACCACCGCCGGCCGCGCGCCGCGCCGGCTGTGCGCCGCGGCGTGGCGCTCGAGCAGGTCGCTTTCGGGCAGCACGTCGTCGTTGAGCGAGACCATCACGCGCCCACGGGCGCGGGCCAGCAGGGCGTTCCGCACCGCCGCGAGGCCCTCCTTCGGGCGGGCCACGACGACGAGACGATCGGCCTCATCGCGCGGCCAGAGGTCGCGGAGCGCCAACCCGGCGGCGCCGGCGGCGCCGGGATCCTCCAGGCCGCCATCGATGCCCACGAGCACCTCGCGGTCCGCGAGCGTCTGCGCCGCCAGTCGTCGCACGCACTCGGCGAGCTTGGCGGGGCGCCCGAACGTGGGGATGAGGACCGACACCTCCATGTCCCCCGAGCGTATCCGCCGGCCGGCGTGCGCGAATCTGGCGAGAGCCGCGAAAGCCTCTCCCCGAGCGGGCCGATAAGCGCGGCGCGCGGGGCCCGGCCCCGGCGAAAGGAGCCCGGCATGGGTGGGGAGCGGGAGACCGTCTGCGTGGAGCGGCGCCGGCACGAGCGCACGGCGCTCGAGCGACCCTGCAAGGTCCTCCACGCCCCGACGCTGCGCTACATGGTCGCGAGGACCCGGGATCTCTCGCCCGGCGGGGCGCTGCTCGAGGTGTGCCAGCAGCGCCGGCTCGGCGTGGGGGACCGCGTCGACATCCTGGTCGATTGGGCCTCCCGGGGGCTCGTGAACCGGGAGACGATGCTCGGCGCGAGGATCGTGCGGCTCGGGGATTGCGACGGGGACCGGCAGCAGATCGGGGTCGCGTTCGAGCGCGAGCTCGCCGTGACGCTCGCCGCCTGAGCCGGACCCGCCGGGGGCGCTCCCTATAGTGCCCGCAGGGAGGCCGCATGCTCTGGCAGCCATCGCTCAGCGACCATTACACGCGCATGCCGCCCGACGAGGCGGCGGCGGAGATCTCCGAGCGCCGCGCACGGCTCGGCGACTCGCTGGTGATCCTCGGTCACCACTACCAGACCGACGAGATCATCCGCCACGCCGATTTCACCGGCGACAGCCTGAAGCTCAGCCAGCTCGCGGCGCAGGTTGCGAGAACGCGCCCGGTGGAGCACGTGGTGTTCTGCGGCGTGCACTTCATGGCCGAGACGGCCGACATGCTCACCCCGGAGGAGGTCGAGGTCATCCTCCCCGACCTCTCCGCCGGGTGCTCGATGGCCGACATGGCCGACTACGACGACACCGTGAGCGCCTGGGAGGCCATCCACGAGGCCCTGGGCGCACAGGGCTGGTCGGGACGCGTCATCCCCATCACCTACGTGAACTCCACGGCCGCGATCAAGGCCTTCGTCGGGCAGCACGGGGGCGCGTGCTGCACGAGCTCGAACGCCGACGCCGTCTTCGAGTGGGCGATGCGCGGCGGCGAGTCTCCCGACTCGGGCGACCAGATCAAGATCCTGTTCCTCCCCGATCAGCACCTCGGGCGGAACACCGCTGCCAAGTACGGCATCGACGTCGCGGCCGGCAGCTGTCTCTACGACCCCCGGCCGGCCAAGCGGGGAGACCCGCTCGGCGGCTCGACGCCGGAGCAGGTGCTCGCCTCCCAGGTCATCCTCTGGGCGGGCCACTGCTCCGTGCACAAGCTCTTCCGGCCGGAGCACTGCGAGCAGATCCGGCGCGAGAGCGCCGAGCGAATTCGCCAGGGGCTCGAGCCGGTCCGCATCATCGTCCACCCCGAGTGCGCCAAGGAGGTCGTCGACCTCGCGGACGACTCGGGCTCCACGGAGTACATCATCCGCGCGGTCCAGGGCTCGCCGCCGGGCTCGCGCTGGGCGGTCGGCACCGAGGTCCACCTCGTCAACCGGCTCGCGGCGAAGGCGGCGGAGCGGGGCGTGCACGTCCGCATCCTCTCGGACTGCCAGTGCCTGTGCACCACCATGTTCCGCATCGATCAGCCGCACCTGCTCTGGGTGCTCGACAATCTCTGCGGCATCGGAACCAAGGACGGCAAGCCGAAGGCGGTGAACGTGATCCGCGTCCACCCCGAGGTAAGGGCCCAGGCGCTGATCGCTCTTGACCGGATGTTGGCGCTCGGTTCAGCTAAGCCCGCCATGCCGGTGGACTGATCCCGGGGCTGCGTGGGTCGGCCCGCGCCGGACCGCGAGGGATGTCACACCCGCTGCGGGTGGCCGTCGAGCCGTGACGGCTCGTTCACGCGCTCACCGAGGCCACGCGGATCGGGCCGCACGCCCGCCTTGGGCTCCGGGAGGGGGACCGTCTCGTCGACCCTTTCCACGTCCTTGCGCATGTTGCTGCCGGGCTTGAACTTCACGCTGCGGCGCTCCGGGACGCGAACGCGCTCGAGCGTGCGGGGATTCTGGGCGGTGCGGGGGGCGCGGATCTTGACCTCGAAGACGCCGAACTCGCGGAACTCGATGCGGTTTCCGCGTGCGAGCTCCGCGACGATCTCGTCGAGAAAGGTCTCCAGGATCTTCTTGACCGCCGCACGCTTCTCCCCGGTCTGCTCGGCGATCCGCTCTGACAGCTCTTTCTTCGTGATGGTGCGCACGCCCACTCTTTCCATCGGCCGCCCCCATCCTCTCTCTCGGCCCGCGACCCCACGTGCGGGCGTCTCCAAGCATCGGGTTTATCCTCACACCACGAGACGGGGTAAGCACGAACCCGACCGTAGCTCGGCAGTCTCGCATACCGGACAGCGCCGGTCAAGCCCGCCCCGCTCGCTGTTGGCAAGTCGTGGAGTGAACGGATACTGCGCGAGAACTCAAAAGCGCAGTGTTGCGCCGGCGTAGACACCGGCGAGCCCACCCTGCCACGCGAATTCCGCGGGATCCTCGCCGCTCTCGATCCCCAGCAGCAGCTGGCGATAGCCGACCTGGGCCCCGAAATAGTGTGTCGGGTTCCATTGGAACCCCACCAGTATGTCGGAGGACCAGGATTCCGAGTCGCCGGACTGCAGGCCTCCGAGCGTCACCTCCAGGTCGATCGTGAAGTCCTCATGGACCTCCAGCTCCCACCGGAGGCCCGCGAAGGGATGGGCGTGCAGGGCGTCGTCCCCAACGGCGCCCGAAGGGCCAGTGGAACCCACGGGGATCCGCTCGACGTCGATGCCGACGTCCAGGGCGCGCATCCCCGCCACCGCCATGAGCGTCGATGTCAGGCGCGGGGCGCCGTTCCGGAGCTTGGACTCCGATGCGAAGCCGTGGAAGGCGTAGGCGGCGCTCACGCCGAGCGTGGTGAGATCGAGGGAGGAGCGCAGCGTGTCGCCGGGCTCGACCACGATCTCGCCGATCTGTCCCGGCCCGTCGGCGACCGAACCACGATCGCCGGTGGCGAACCCCACCGCGTTGAGGCAGATGCGCCAATCGCCGCGTTTGAGCTGGAGCTCCCCGAAGGGGCTGACGCGGGGACTGTCCATATTCAGCTCACTGAACCGATACGTATCGCCGTTGCCCGATGCGGCGCCCCCTGGGAGGCGCAGGTTGCCCTCCGCCGCCGCGTACCACGCCGCGGGTTCGAACTTGATGGTCCACGCCTTCTGGGGAGTCTCAATCGTCTGCGACTGGGCGGGCGTCTGCCGGAGGACGTCCTGCCGCCCGTCGTCGGGCGGAGCGTCCTGTGCGAGGCTGGGGGGCGCGATCGCGAGGGCGAGGAGTGCGGGGGCGGCGAGCGAGCGCGTGTGCACGGTGGGAGTCCTCGGCGGGCCACGACCGGCCGGCCGTGGCGTGATAGGGTACCGGCGGTGGACGCGCAACGCGAGCAGCCCGAGGTCGCCGGCGTGGAGATCGCCCCTGGCGTGCGGGTGCCCCCGACGGCGCTCCGCTTCTCGTACGTGTCCTCCTCCGGCCCGGGCGGGCAGAATGTCAACAAGCGCGCGACCAAGGCGGTGCTGCGCGTCTCGCTGGGGGACCTGCCGCTCGGCGAGCGCGCGCGCGATCGGTTGGCGCGACTGGCGAAGGGATGGCTCGCGGGCGAGGACGGCGAGCTGGTCATCCAGGCCGACGAGCACCGCTCACAGCGGCGGAACCGCGACGCGTGCCTGGAGCGGCTGCGGGAGCTCATCGTGAGGGCCATGGCGAGGCCCAAGCCGCGCATCGCGACGCGCCCGGGACGGGGCGCGATCGAGCGGCGCCTGCGCGCCAAGCGCGAACGGGCCGAGAAGAAACGGAGGCGCCAGGATGGCGACGGGGACGGGTAGACCGATCGATCGGAGAGACTTCCTGGCGCTCGCCGGGGGCGCCGCGCTCGCCGCCGCGGCGAGCGCACGTTCCTCCGGCCTCGGCGCCGCCGCCGACGGGATCCCCTCCTACCTGGCGGGGTTCGAGGACCTCTACGAGCTCGATGCCCGCGGCGCGGGCGCGGCCTGGTTCGAGCGGGCCGGCCTGGGGGTGCTCGTGCACATCGGCGTCTCCTCGGTGCTCGGCCGGGGAGAGCGGGTGATGCTCGAGCAGCGCATCCCCGTCGCCGAGTACCGCACGCTCGCGGACCGCTTCCGCCCGGACCGCTTCGACGCCGACGCGATCACCGATCTGGCTCTCGGGGCCGGCGCGCGCTACGTCAACCTCGTCGCACGGCACAACGACGGCTTCGCGCTCTACGACTCGGGCGTCTCCGGCTTCACCAGCGCCGCGACCGCGGCGCACCGCGACCTGGTCGCGGAAACCGCGCTGCAGTGCCGACGCAAGTCGCTGGGGCTCTTCCTGACCTACTCGTATGCGCGAGACTGGTCCCACCCATACTTCTATCCGCGAGAGTACGACGCGTCCGCGCGACCCGGGTACGCCTCCCCCGATCCGGCGTACAAGTGGTCGCGGGACGCCGACTTCGCCCACTACGTCGAGTACGCGCACGCGCAGATCGCCGAGCTGCTCACCCGGTACGGCCCCATCGCCGGGCTCTGCCTGGACCCGCTCATGGGCTTCTACGCCCGCCCCGAGCTGTTCCCGATCGGCGAGACGTACCGGATCGTGCGGCGCCTGCAGCCGCAGTGCCTGCTGGCGTTCGGCCAGGGCGCCACCGGCGCCGAGGACTTCGCCGAGGAGCCCGCGACCTGCGGCCCGCTCGCCGACGCCGTCGAGGCCCGCTTCCGCGATCCCTCGCGCACCGCGATGGCCAGGCGTGCCAGCGAGGCGCACCGCGCCAAGCACAACGAGCTCTGCACGCCGCTCCAGCCGCTGGCGATCGGCTACCGCGAGGCCGACGACGGCCACCACCTCGACGAGGCCCGCGTCTGGGAGCACCTGACGCGCGCCGCGGGCCGGCGGAGCAGCCTTCTCCTGGGCGTCGCGCTGCGTCCCGACGGCTCCATCGCCGAGGCCGACGTGCGTACGCTCCGCGAGGTGGGTCGCCGGATCGAGGCCGAGGGGTTCCCCGGCCGCGGGACCGGCGGCCGATAGGAGCCGCGGAGTGCAGGACGGCGGGCGGAGGGTGTGCCTGAGCGTGGGAGCCGCGTGGCTGCTCTGCGCGCCGGCGCTCGCTCAGGTTCCTTTCGAGGCGACGTGGGAGTCGCTCGAATCGTGGGAGTGCCCCGAGTGGTACCTGGACGCGAAGCTGGGCGTCATGGTGCACTGGGGCCCCTACGCGGTGCCCGCGTTCGGGAGCGAGTGGTACCCGCGCAACATGTATCTCGAGGGGTCCGAGGAGCACAAGCACCACCTCGAGACCTGGGGCGATCCGAAGACGTTCGGCTACAAGGACTTCATCCCCAGGCTCACGGGCGAGCGGTTCGATCCCGGCGCGTGGGCGGAGCTGTTCAGGGAGGCCGGCGCCGGGTACGTCGTCGTGGTCGCCGAGCATCACGACGGCTTCGCGATGTACGACAGCGCCGGGACGGCGTGGGACAGCGCGGCGATGGGGCCCCAGCGCGACGTGGTCGGGCAGCTCGCCGGCGCGGTGCGGGAGCGGGGCCTGCGCTTCGGGGTCGCCAGCCATCGCGCGCACCATTGGGACTACTACCCGATCGACGAGGCTTTCGACACGGCCGACCCGGAGAACGCCGGGCTCTACGGGGTCGCGCACGAGCCCGGCGCCCCGCCCGACGGGGCGTTCCTCGCCGAGTGGCTCCGCAGGTGCAGGGAGCTCGTGGACGGCTACCGCCCCGACCTGTTCGTCTTCGGCTTCGGGATCCACGCGCCCGCGTTCGAGGAGCAGCGCCGCCTCCTCGCGGCCCACTACTACACCAGCGCACGGCAGTGGGGGCGCGGCGTCGTCATCAACTACAAGGGTGAGGCTTTCCCGGAGCGCGCCGCCGTGCTCGACATCGAGCGCGGCAAGCTCGACGGCATCCGCGAGCTTCCGTGGCAGAGCGACACCTCCGTCTGCTACCGCTCGTGGGGCTACGTCGAGAACCACGACTACAAGCCCGCGGGCTCGCTCGTTCACGATCTCGCCGATGTCGTCAGCAAGAACGGTCGCCTCCTGCTGAGCGTGGCGCCGATGGCCGACGGCGCAATCCCCGACCAGCAGCAGGTGATGCTGCGAGAGGTCGGCGCCTGGCTCGCCGTGTGCGGCGAGGCCGTGCGCGAGACCCGGCCGTGGCTGGTCTTCGGCGAGGGCCCGACGGGCGTCGCCGAGCCCTTCGACGAGCGCGCACAGAAGCCCTACACGCCCCGAGACATCCGCTTCACCCAGGCCAAGGACGGCTCCGCCGTGTTCGCCATCGTCCTCGGCGACCCGGGCGAGACGCTCGTCATCCACTCGCTCCTGGCCGAGGGGTCCCAGCCCGGCGCGAACGTCGAGCTGCTCGGGTCCGGGCCCGTCGCCTACCGGGTGGACGCGAAAGGGCGCTTCGTCGTCACCCTCCCGGCGGAGAAGCCGAGCAGGCACGCCATCGCCCTCAAGCTCGTGGGCTTCGATCTGGCGGTCAACCCCGCCGGGGCCTTCGTCCGCCAGGGCGTCATCCGGCTCAACGCGCCGAACGCCACGCTCGAGGGCGGGCGGATACGGCTCGAGCAGAGGCCCAAGGTGCGCACCAACATCGGCTACTGGACCGACCCCGCCGACCGGGTCCACTGGCTCCTGCGCACACAGAGCCCGGGGACCTACGCCGTGCGTGGCCGCTTCGCCGCGGGGAGCGGCCCGACGCGCCTCCGCCTGCGCGGCGAGGGATGGGCGGTGGAGGCCGACATCCCCCAGACCGAGGGTTGGACCGAGCCGCTCGTCGTCGAGTTCCCCTCCGTCGAGCTCGCCGGGCCCGGTGTGCAGCACGTGGTGCTCGAGGCGGCGGACGGCGCGGCGTGGCGGGCCGCGAACGTGTGGGATATCGAGCTGGCGCGGATCGATTCGCCGTGAGGGCGGCCGTCAAGGAGCACAGGTGGGCACGGCGCGTCTGACCCTGGCGATCGAGGCGAGCAACCCCTCGGCGGCGCGGGCGGGGAGCGGGCCGGGCGTCGCGGCCGGGATGGTGCGCGAGGACGGCGTTGACGTGCTGGGCGTGGAGATGCTCCGCACGGCGGGCCGGCACGACGATGACCTCATGGCGGCCGTGGATCGGCTGTGGTCGCGCGTGGGGCTTCGGCGGGGAGCGATCGAGCGCGTGGCGGTCTCGATCGGGCCGGGGGGCTACACGGGGCTGCGGATCGCGGTGGTCGCGGCGAAGATGATCGCCGAGGCGAGCGGGGCGCTGTGCGTCGGCGTGCCGACGGCGCTGGTGGTGTCCCGCCGGGCGGCGCCGGACCTGCCCGCGCCCTTCGGGGTGGCGCTGGCGAGCAAGGGGCGCACCACCGTCGTGACCTCGTTCGCGTCTGCGATGTCGCCCGCGGGCGAGCCGCGGGAGATCGACGAGCTGGGCCTGGCGTCGCTCGGGCTGCGCGCGCTCATCGCCGACGCGCACCTGCCGCGCCCGATCCGAGAGCGGTGCGCCGAATCGGGCGTCCGTGTCGATGAGCCGGTGTTCGATCCCGCGGCGTGCCTGGAGGCGTCGGCGGGCGTCGCCCCCGTGGACCCATCGCGCCTGGCGCCCCTCTACGGGCGCGAGCCGGAGGCGGTGAGGAAGTGGCGCGAGCTGCACGGGCGGCGCGAGTAACTCGGGCACTCGGACGGTCCGCCGGGTCGCTCGCTTCAGATCGCGCGACGCCGCCGAGCCCCGACCGCGGCGAGCCCGAGCCCGGCCAGGGCGCACGCGGATGGGAGCGGGATGAGCGTGGCCCCCTCGCCGCGGATGCCGTAGCTGGCGTCGACGAAGCCATCCACGGGCTCAAAGTCACTGCCAGGACCGCTGAAGAAGGTGTTTCCGTTCGCGAGCGGGGAGCCGATTCCGTTCGTGCCCTCGGTCCTGGCGACGATTGCTCCGGTGCGGTCATTCATGCCGTCGCCTTCGATGACGAGCCGGATGGCGATCCAATACTGCCCGGCGTCCAGTGAGAAGTCGTCGAGATCGATATCAAAGGTGAAGACGTCAATAGGGTCGGAGCCGAAGGATTGGTCGAAGCCGCTGTCCGACTGAGTGAACAGATTCGAGTACGCCGAGTAAACCAGCGTTCCTCCGTCTCCGTGCGAGATGCCGGAGCGGATCTCCACTTCCGCGCCGCTGACGTGGATGCTGTCGACCCAGAATCCAGTGAGCGTGAAGTTGCCGAACACGCTCGTCACGGTGGAGCCGTCCCACTGGAAATCGTCGAAGTAGGAGTCGGTTCTGTAGGTCGTTGTGGAGCTCCTCATGGAGCCGCCGCCGTCCGCCGCAGGGTCACCGCCGAAGAACTTGACCTGCTCACCGTGGGCGGCGCACGTGAACACGGCCGCCGCTGCGATCCCGACGCATTCCAGATGACTTCCCATGAGCGATCTCCTCGAAAGTTGGCTGCTCTCCTGATGACATGGATGGGGCGCGCCGAGCCCCCTGTTGCGCTTCAGACCCGGGGCGTGCGGCGAGAAGCGAGACACGCCAGACCCACGGCCCGAGCGAGGCCGCGGCGGGGAGCGGGTTCGCGAGCGTCGGATGCACGCTCGAGTCGAGAACGACGGCCGCGGCTCTCATGTCGGGCCCTCTCCGTTGCGCGTGTCCCTACCCCTGACTCCCGGACACAGAGCCCCCGGGCCGGGCCAACCTTTCCTCCTTTGGGAGCGGGCGGGCGGGGCGGCTCAGGGATCTCGGCGGAAATCCCCGGTTGTTAGACTGGGGCGTGATGGCACCCGGCGAGCACGCCCACGACCTGACCGCGCTGATCCGCGACGCCCGCGAGGATGAGGCGGCGAGGGCCAGGTTCTTCGAGCTCGTCTACGAGGAGCTGAGGGCCCTGGCCCGGTCGATGCCCCACGCGGCCCCGAACCAGACCCTGACCCCGACCGCCCTGACCAACGAGGTGATCGTGGTGCTGAGCCGGCGCTTCCCGCCGCCGCCCGAGGCCGTGCCCGAGTCGCGCCGCACGTTCTTCCGCACGGCGGCCCTGGCGATGCGGTTGCTCCTGCGCGACCACTGGCGCCGGAAGGAGGCCGGGCGCCGGCTCGCGGCCGAGCGTGCCCTCACCGAGGCGATCTCGGCTCAAACGGGGATCGGGACAGGGGACGCGGGGACCTTCCTGGCGCTGGACGAGGCGATGGACCGGCTGGAGCGGTACAACGGCCGGTGGCACGAGGTGGTGCTGCACCGGTTCTTCGCGGGGCGGACGGTGGCGGAGACGGCCGCGATCATGGGTGTGAGCGAGGCGACGGTGAAGCGCGACTGGCACGTGGCGCGGGGCTGGCTGATGCGCGAGCTGGGGGGAACGGATGGACGGGCGGAACCGGACGCTGAGTGAGGCGCAGCGGTCGAGGGTGGACGAGGTCACGGCCCGAGCGGCGGACCTGCGCGGCCGGGAGCGGGCCGAGTTCGTGCGCGGCGAATGCGCCGACGACCCGGCCGTGCGGGACGAGGCGCTGAGCATCCTCGGGCTGGCCGAGTGCGCGTCGGAGGCGGGGTTCCTGGCCTCTCCCGCGGCCTTGCCGGCGGATGCGGGGGCCGGACACCCGCGCGACGGCACGGCCTTCCCCGTCGTGCCGGGCTACAGGGTCGTCGGCGTGCTCGGCGAGGGCGGGTGCGGCGTGGTGTTCGCGGCCGAGCAGCTCGCCCCGCTGCGCCGGCGCGTGGCGCTCAAGGTGATCCGGCCGGGCATGGACTCGGCGGGGGTGCTCGCGCGCTTCGGCGCCGAGCGCCAGGCCCTGGCGCTCATGGACCACCCCGGCGTGGCGAAGGTCTTCGACGCGGGCACGACCGAGCGCGGCCAGCCGTACTTCGCGATGGAGGCCGTCGATGGGCGGCCCGTCACGGCCTACTGCGACGCGGAGCGGCTCGACATCGGCCGGCGCCTGATGCTCTTCGCAGAGGTATGCGACGCGGTCGAGCACGCGCACCAGAAGGGGGTCATCCACCGCGATATCAAGCCGAGCAACGTGTTGGTCGGCGCCTCGGGGGGCCGGCCGGCGCCGAAGATCATCGACTTCGGCATCGCCAAGGCGATCGACCATCGCCTGACGGAGGCGACGTTCCACACCGAGCACGGGCAGCTGATCGGGACGCCCGAGTACATGAGCCCCGAGCAGGCCGAGGGACATCCGGCAAGGATCGACACGCGCACCGACATCTATTCGCTGGGCGTGCTGCTCTACGAGCTGCTCACGGGAGCGCTGCCGCTGGAGCGCGCCGTGCTGCGCTCGGGCTCGGTGGCCGACACGCGGCGCGTGCTGCGCGAGCTGGACCCGCCGACGCCGAGCGCCCACGTCGCGCGCACGCGGGGGTCTGCCGTCGCGCGTGACGCGGCTCGGGGCGTCCGCGCGCCCGCGGATGCGGCGGCCGTGGCGGAGACGCGGGCGACGACGCGGGCGGCGCTGGCGCGCCGCCTGCGCGGCGACCTGGACTGGATCGTGATGCGATGCCTCGAGAAAGAGCCGGCGCGCCGCTACGCATCGGCGGGCGCGCTCGCGGACGACGTGCGCCGGCACCTCGCGGGCGAGCCCGTCGCCGCCGCGGCCCCGAGCGCGGGCTACCGCGCCCGCAAGTTCATCCGGCGGCACACGGGCGCGGTCGTCTCGGCGTCGGTCGTGGCGGCTGCGCTGGTCGCGGCGGCGGTCGTCTCGATCGCGATGGCGGTCACTGCCTCCCGGGAGCGCCGGCTGGCGGAGGAGCGCGAGCGGGAGGTGCGCCTGGTCGCCGGCTTCCAGGCGGCGATGCTCCGGGGGATCGACTCGGCCGAGATGGGCCTCTCGCTCGCCTCCGACATGGAGACCCGCCTGCGCGCGTTCATGGATCGCACGGGCGCAGCGGAGAAAGAGGTGAGCGGAGCGGTGGGCGATCTGGACCTGATTCTGGCCAGGGTGAACGTCGCCGACGTGGCGACGGGCCTGCTCGGCGAGCACGTGCTCGCCCCCGCCGCCGCGGCCATCGACGCGGAGCTTGGCCGGAGCCCCGCGAGCGCCGCCTCGCTCCGCGTGCAGCTCGGCGTCGCGTACCGGTCTCTGGGTATGTACGGCGAGTCGATCGAGCAGCTCGAGGCGGCCGTCGAGATGGCGCTGGGGGCGGGCCCGCGGGGGAGGGAGCTGGAGGTCGAAGCGCGTGGAGAGCTGGGGCGGTCGCTGCTCGCGGCCGGACGGCTGGAGGAGGCGAGGGAGCAACTCGCCGCCTGCGTGGAGTCCGGCGCTCCGGCCTCGTCCGGGCCGCTGCACGACATAGCGAGCCTCCACCTGGAGGCGGGGGAATACGGCCAGGCGGAGCGTGCGTTCCAGGCGGTGATCGCGGCTCGCGAGCGGGACCTGGGACCAGGGCATCCCGACACGATCGAGTCGATGGTTGGGCTCGCCGAAGCTCTCCAGCAGCTGGACCGGCTCGACGAGGCGGAGCGGCTGTGCCGCGAGGTGGTGCGTCGGCAGGAGGAAGCGGGCGCGGACGCGCGGAGCGCGGCCGCGGCGCTCCGACGGCTCGGTCTGGTGCTGCGCGACCGGGGTGCGATGCCCGAGGCGGAGGAGACGCTCGCCAGCGCCTACGAGCGGTCGCGCTCGGCGCTGGGAGAAGACCATCCGCTGACGCTGGAGTCGCTCGCACAGGTGGCGTCCCTGCTCGGCAAGCTCGGGCGCACCGCCGAGTCGGAGGCGAAGCTGCAACGGGTCCATGCGGGGTACCGCACCGTTCTGGGTGAGCTCCATCCACG
The DNA here is from genome assembly GCA_964435785.1 of uncultured Phycisphaeraceae bacterium. GTDB lineage: Bacteria > Planctomycetota > Phycisphaerae > Phycisphaerales > UBA1924 > PNC22. The sequence goes on from CAYTAH010000003.1 coordinate 92,163, forward strand.
GACCATCGACACTCTCTACGAGCTCGGGCGCATCTCGCCCGACAGGGCGGTCGCCGAGTCTCGATTCCGCGCGGCGATGGAGGGCTACAGGGCGGTCTACGGGGACGACCACCCGAGCGTGTACGGGGCGATGATGCAGATGGCCAACTACATCGGCTCGCAGGGCCGGACCGAGGAGGCAGAGCGCTGGCATAAGAAGGCTCTGGAGGCGCGACGCAGGCTGCTCGGGCCCGACCACTCCGACACGCTGGCGAGCATGAACAACCTGGCCTTTCTGTACGCGCGGGCGGAGCGGTACTCGGAGGCGAAGCCCCTCTTCCTCGGGGCGCTGGAGGGGCTGCGGCGCACGCACGGGGCCCTCCACCCCGATACCGCCACGGCGGAATACAACTTCGGCACGCTACTGATGCGACTGGATCGCCCCGCGGAGGCGGAGCCACTGCTGCGCGAGGCTCTCATGAACCTTCGCAAGACGCTCGGGCCGCTCCACGCGATCACGCAGGACGCGCTCGATGAGCTGGTCTCCGCGCAGCTGGCGCTCGGGCGGCCCGAGGACGCGGAGGCGGCGTTGCTCGAGAGCGTGGAGGCGATCGAGGCCGCTTCGCGCGAGCACGACGGGCTCCCGGATGCGAGGCCTCGCCTGGAGGCCAACCTCCAGCGGGTCCGCGACGGCTTCCCGGATCGCGCGAACGGCGCGCTGGCGGAGTCGCTTCTGGCGAGGCTGGACGCGGCCTCGGGGGGCTGAGCCCGGGCCTCGGCGGCCGGCGAGTCGAAGCGTCGCGCCCGGCCCGGAATATCCCGGCGTGGGGGCGGCGCCTCCGATAACGCGGCGGGCCTGCCCGTCTGGTTGGCCTTTCCGGCGGTGCCGGTCTGGAACTCTGGTGAAGTTGGGGACCCAGCGCGCCGATGAGCGCGGCTGGCCGAGGACGCGCGTGTGCCGCGCCCGTGAACCACGGACGGTTGTGCGGCCGGACTCAACGTCGATTGCGAGGGGGTCGCCATGGCGGGCGAGACCAATCCCTGGGCGGACAAGAAGATATTCACCACCGGCGAAGCCGCGGAGGTCTGCAAGGTGAGCCAGCAGACGATCATCCGCTGCTTCGACGCCGGCCGCCTGGGCGGTTTCCGCGTGCCGGGCTCGAAGTTCCGTCGCATCCCGCGCGAGGAGCTGATCAAGTTCATGCGGGGCAACGGCATCCCGACCGACCTGCTCGAGGGTGCAACGCGGCGGGTGCTCGTTGTCGACGACGACTCGGCGATCCTGGAGCTGTTCGAGGACCTCCTGGGGCGCGACGGGCGGTTCGAGGTCAAGACGGCCAGCACCGGCTACGACGCCGGCTTGCTCACCGAGAGCTTCCGCCCGCACCTGATCGTGCTCGACTACATGCTGCCGGACATCAACGGCAACGTCGTCTGCGAGCGCGTGCGCCAGATGCCGCACACCAAGCACACGAAGGTCATCTGCGTCAGCGGCGTGGTGAACCAGGCGGAGATCGACGAGCTGCGTCGGGCCGGCGCCGACGACTTCCTGAAGAAGCCCTTCGACATCAGGGAGATCGTCCGGCGCATGACCGAGCTGCTCGGCATGTCCGAGGAGGCGAGCAAGAACGGCTCGCCGACCTCGCGCTGACGGGGGACCCGCCCCCGCGAGACTCGCTCCAGGAGGCGCGTGATGGGCAGGGATCCCCGCGAGGCGGGCGGCGCGGCGCAGCAGGTGGAGCTGATCCTCCAGTCGGTGGACAGCCTGCCCACCCTCACGCCCGTGGCCACGCGGGTGCTCTCGATCGGCTCCAGCCGCGACGCGGACTTCGCGGAGCTGACGCGCCTCATCGAGGCCGACCCCGCGCTCACCAGCAAGATCATCGGGCTCTGCCGGCGGGCGTCTCTGGGCCTGGGCGACCGCATCACCACCGTCAAGCGGGCGCTGGTGATGCTCGGGTTCGAGGCCGTCCGCGCGGCGGTGCTCAGCGTCAGCGTGTACGAGCTGATCTCCGGTGAGGCCCGTGATCGGGACGACCGCCTCGCCGAGAGCGTGGGGCGCGTGGAGATGCCCGGCCGGACGTTCGACCGCGTGGGCTTCTGGATGTACTCCGTGGGCGTCGCGTCCGCGGCGGAGATCCTCGCCGCGGGAAACCGCAAGCTCCGTGTCAAGCCCGAGGAGGCGTTCGTGGCGGGGCTGGTGCACGGTCTGGGCAAGCCGATCTTCGACCTGCTCCTGCCGCGGGCGTACGGGCGCGTGCTCGCGCTGGCGGAGCGACGGCGGAGCGACAGCGCCCCGATCGAGCGCGAGGTCTTCGGGATCGACCACCACACGGCGGGCAAGCGGATCGCCGACCGCTGGGGCCTGCCCCCGGCGCTGCGCGACGCGCTGTGGCTCTACGACCACCCGCTGGGGGCGCTCCCCGACGGCGTCGCCGCGGAAGTGGTGCGCATCGTGGCGGTGGCCAGGGCGCTCTGCCGCGAGCTCCACGTCGGCGACTGCGCCGATTTCGGACCCATCGAGGCGGCCGCCAGCGTGTGCGAGTCGGCGGGGCTGGAGCGGCGCTCGCTCGACGAGGCGACGCGCAGGCTGCACGAGGCCGTGTCCGAGCGGTGCAAGGTGCTGGGCCTCGACGAGCAGGCCCCGCCCGAGCTGCTGCTGCGATCCATCACCGAGGCCAACCGCAGTCTCGCGCGCCTGAGCGAGGAGCTGGAGGAGCGCGCCCACGAGGGCCGGCGGGTCGCGGAGGTGCTCGGGGCCATCGCCGACTTCTGGCGGCTCGGGGCCGGCAGCGGGGACACGATGCTCTCCCTGGGGGCCATGGCCCGGAGCGCGGCCAAGGTGCTCGGGCCCGGGCGCTGGGGGGTCGTCCTCGACCGCGACCCCGGCGCGCCGGACGATCCGGCATGGCTGCTCTGTCTCTTCGATTCGCACGGCGCACTGACACGTACGCGCAGGGCCGAGCCGCCGCCCAACCTTGCCGTGCTCGACCTCTCCCACGCCTCGAGCTGGTCCGACCGCTCCGGCGTGCGTTCGGCGTTGGCGCGGTGGGCGGGCGCCGAGCTGGGTCTGGACACCGAGACTCGTCCCCTGCGCGTCGTCCCGGCGTGCGAGGGCGAGGGCGTGCCGGGCTGCGTGCTCCTGACCGACGCCGCGACGCCCGACGAGATGCCCGACGATCGGCACCTCGACCCCCTGCGCGCGACCTGGTCGGCCGCGATCAGCGCCGCGGCGCACCGCGCCGTCACCGAGCGCCTCGCCGAGAGCCTCGCCGACTCCAACCGTGCCCTTGCGGCGGCGCAGGCCCGCCTCACCGAGACCGAGTCGATGGTGCGTCTGGGCGAGATGACCGCCGGGGCCGCGCACGAGATGAACAACCCGCTCACGGTGATCCGCGGGCGCGCCCAGATCCTTGCGGACAATCTGCCCGACGAGCGGGACCGGGCGACGGCGGCGAGGATCGCCGGCGCCGCCGCGGACCTCTCGGACCTCGTCACGGCGCTGCACCACATCGCCAAGCCGGGCGATCCGGACCTCCGACCGACGCCCGTGGGCGGGGTCCTTGAGGACGCGATCGCGCTTGCGTCCGAGGACCGGCGGCACGTCGCGCTGGAGGTCCCGGAAGAACCCCTGCTCGCCCTGGTGGACGGCGAGCGCCTGGCGCGGGGGATCGCCGAGTTGATCCGTAACGCCAGAGACTGGGCCCCCGAGGGGATTGTGCGTGTTCGCGTTCAAATCGAGCCGCCGGATGACCGACTTGTTATCGCGGTTGAGGACGACGGGCCGGGCCTGTCGTCCCGCGCCCAGCGGCACGCGTTCGACCCGTTCTTCAGCGAGCGGCCGGCCGGGCGGGGTAGAGGACTGGGGCTCCCGCTGGCCAAGCGCCTCGTGGAGCTGCACGGAGGAACGCTCCGGCTGGAGCCGGGCGCCGAGCAGGGAACCGTCGCGATCGTCAGCCTCGGGGACTGGCGGCCGGCGCAGGATCGAGAGGCGGGGCGGGCGGCATGACGAGCGCATCGCACAAGCAGCCTGGGGAGGGTGGACGGCGGAAGCGGCCGTCGCCCCTGCGCCCCCTCGGCCCCGACAGCCTGAGCGCCCCGGGCGCGAGCCAGCAGGGCGCCTCCGGGCAGCCCGGGCTCTGGCCCCTGGGCCAGGGCGCGCCGCGGGTGCTGATCGCCAGCGCCTCGCGCGTCGAGCGCGAGTCGCTCGCGGCGAGGCTGAGCGCCCGGGGCATGCAGATCGAGCAGGCGGCGACGCCCGCCGACGCCCTCGCCGCGGTCGCGACGGACCGCTTCGATCTGGCGATGGTGCAGAGCACGATGGGGAGCGGGCGGGGGCTGGAGCTGGTGCGCGGCATGCTCGAGCTCGACGGCGGGCTCGGGGTCGTCATGCTGGCGCGCAAGGCCGACATGGACGACGCGGTCGGCGCGATGCGCGAGGGCGTGCTCGACTACCTGGTCGGCCGGCTCGACGGTGCGGCGCTTGCGTTGCGGGTCGAGCATGCCGTCGGACGCGCCCGGCGCGCCCGCGCCCAGCAGCAGCGCGTGGAGAGGCTCAAGCGGGTCTGTCGCGACATCAACAGCGCGCAGGAGGCCATGAACGACCAGGTCGGCTCGCTCTGCGACGACCTCACGAGCGTGTACCAGGAGCTCAACGAGCAGGTGGCCCAGGTGGGCCTCGCCGCGGAGTTCAACAGCCTCGTCCGGCAGGAGCTCGACCTCGAGAGCCTGCTCCGGACGGTGCTCGAGTTCGTGCTCGCCAAGCTGGGCCCGACCAACGCGGCGATCTTCCTGCCGTCGACCACCGGCGACTACACGCTGGGGGCGTACGTCAACTACGACTGCCCGCGCGACACCGCGGAGGTCCTGCTCGAGCACCTCGCGGGCGTGATGCCCGAGCGGTTCGACGAGGAAGCTTCCGTCGTCGTCATGCGCTCCGAGCGTGCGCTGGTCGAGCGGCTCGGCGACCACGCCGACTGGCTCGACGGGCACGCCGTCGCCTGCTTCTCCTGCCGGCACGACGACGAGTGCCTCGCGGTCGTCACGCTCTTCCGCGATCGGCGCACGGGGTTCGGCGACGAGCACGTCGCCACCCTCGAGACCATCTCGGAGCTCTTCGCGGGCCAGCTGGCCCGGGTGATCCACATCCACCACCGCCACCTCCCCAAGGAGAAGTGGGGGCTGGGCGACGACGCCGAGGACGGGGCGGACGACTACGGCATGGCGGCGTAGACCGCCGTGCGGGCGCGTGCGCCAGCGGGTGCGCGCTGGCCACGGAAGGCAGTGTCGTCGGTCGCGCCCCTCCTTCAGAAGGGGGCCAGAGCGCTGAGGCAGCGGATTGTCGATCGGGTCGCGCGCCCGCCGCGGCGCGAGGCCTGCGCCCCGTCCGCGTGAGCGCGTCGGCCGGAGCGCCGGCGTCGCGCGGCCCTCGCCGAATGGTCGATGCGCGGCCGCGCTCGTTCGATCCCGCGATCCTGAGCTCCGCCTCATCCGGCGCCGGATGAGGAAGGCATCATCTGCGGCATGTCGGCGCGAACGTTGACACCGGAGCAACGATCACGCCATACCATCCCGCCGGATCCCATCGCCGCCGCACGAACGACGGCCGCCCGCTCGCGCGAGCGGGGGCGTCTCGGTGCGCATCCGCGGCCACAGAACCGGAATCACGAGCCCATGGCCAAACGCCTCACCCCTCAGCCCGCGCGCCCCGACGGATGCGGGTTCTACGCCGCCGTGCTCGGGGTGCTCAAGGAGAGCGGCGTGCCCTTCCAGGTAGGGGGCTCGCACGCCGTCGGCGTTTACCTGGGCGTGGCGCCGCATACCAAGGACATCGACGTGTTCTGCCTCGCGGGCGACTATCCCAAGCTGCTCCGCGCCGGCATCGAGGCCGGCTACGAGGCCGAGGTCGAGGACGAACGCTGGATCGCCAAGCTCCGCAGGGGCGAGGAGTTCTGCGACGTCATCTTCGGGTCGGCCAACCTTGTGTCGCCCGTCACCGAGGCATGGTTCGCCGAGCGGCGCGAGGGGGAGGTGTGCGGCGTGAAGGTCCCCCTCGTGCCGCCCACCGAGCTGATCTGGTCCAAGGTCTTCATCATGGACCGCGCCCGCTTCGACGGGAACACCGTGGCGCAGCTCATCCTCAGGCAGCACGAGAGCATCGATTGGAGGCGTCTGCTCGCGTACATGGAGCAGCACTGGGAGGTCCTGCTCTTCCACGTGCTTCGGTTCCGGTACGTGTACCCCTCCGAGAGGGACCTGATCCCCCCCGAGCTGCTCGACGAGCTGCTCTCACGCCTCGCCGACCAGCGGACGATGCCGCGCCCGCAGCGGCGAGCCTGCCGCGGGCGGCTCTTCTCGCGTGACGATTTCGACATCGACATCACCCAATGGGGGTTCGCCGACGCCGTCGGCGACCACAAGCAGCCATGAGCGAACAGATCCTCCCGAGCCAGCCGACGCCGATCGCCCCTCAGGCCGGTCAGCCCCCCGGTGCGCAGCCGTCCGGCGTGCGCTGCGCGGAGAACGGTTCCGTCCGCGTCGCAGCGCTGGCCGATTTCCACGCGACGCGCTCTTCCAACGGCTCGAGCCGGGCGCTCTTCGCCGAGATCGGCGCCGGCGCGGACGTGCTGCTCCTCTGCGGCGACCTGACGAACACCGGGGTGCCCGAGGAGGCGGAGAACCTGGCCGCCGACCTTGCGCCGCTCCGGATCCCGATCGGGGCCGTGCTCGGCAACCACGACCACCACTCCGGACGCGCCGAGGAGGTCAAGGCCGTCCTCCGCAAGGCGAACGTCAAGTTCCTCGACGACGAGCCGATCTGCGTGAAGGGCGTCGGCTTTGCGGGCGTCAAGGGGTTCGGCGGCGGCTTCGCCGGCCACATGCTCGACCCCTTCGGCGAGGAGGCCACGAAGCGCTTTGTGGCCGAGGCAGTCAACGAGGCCCTCGCCCTCGAGCACGCGCTGCACCTGCTCGACACCGAGCGCACGGTGGTCGCGCTGCACTACGCGCCGATCGCCGAGACCGTGCGCGGGGAGCCGGCGGAGATCGCCCCATTCCTCGGCTGCTCGCGACTCGCGGAGACCATCGACCGCTTCGAAACCGTCCGCGCGGTGTTCCACGGGCACGCGCACCACGGCGCTCCGGAGGGGCGCACGCCCCGCGGCGTCCCGGTCTACAACTGCTCGATGGACCTCGTCGGGCGTACCCAGGGCCGGGCGTACTTGGTGCTCGAGGTCTGACCATGGCGGGCGGGCGTCACGCGCACCCGGCCGTCCATGCGTTCAGGAACGCGAGCACGTCGCGCGTATCGACGAGGCCGTCGCCGTTGAAGTCCGCCCGAGGGTCGCCCGAACTCCAAGCATTGAGGAAGGCGAGCACGTCGCGGGTGTCGACGAGGCCGTCGCCGTTGAAGTCCGGCGGGCAGGCGAGGACGAACCCGACGTAGTGCTCGTGATGATCGAGGTTGATCCAGCCGACGTTCTCGCCCCACGCGTAGCCGCGGAGCCGCCCGGCGGCGGCGTCCATGCGCGCGTGCTGGCCGAAGGCGCCGAGCGCCGCTTCGGTATCGAAGTTGACCCACCCGATGTTCTCGCCCCAGCCCAGGCCGCGGAGCGTCCCGTCGGGGTCGATGTTGACGCCCGTGTCCGCGCCGTCGGTGTTGCCGTAGGCGTCCCCGCCGTCGGGCGAGCCGTCGCCGAGGTTGATCCACCCCACGTTCTCCGCCCACACGAAGCCGGAGAGATAGTCGCTCCCTCCCGCGCCCGGGTGCAGCCGGACGCCCTCGTCGCCCGCGGGGTCTCCCGCGTCGCGCCAGTTGAGCCAGCCGATGTTCTCGCCCCATGCGAGTTTGTGCTCGGGGTCGACGTCCGACTGGGCGCGGGCGGCGCCGGCCGCGCTGAGCAGGGCGACGATGGTGATGGCTCGAAGCATCTGGAAGCTCCTTTCGCGGAAGCTTGGGGGTTCAGTTGCTGACGCTGAGATTGGCGAACTGATCCGGCCCCGGCGCGACGCCGCCCTCGTCGCCCCGGATCGACCCGGCGAGCTTGGCCTTGACGACCAGGCACGCGTTCATCTCCCGCACATCCCAGTTCAGGTCGTTGCGCGAGGCTGTGTTGCCGGTGATCACATTCCACCGGCCGTCGACGTCGTATCCCACGTCGTTGAACGAGGCGTGGTTGTTCTCGAGACGGTTCGAGTCCCCGAAGACATGGAAGGCGCGTCCGTTGAGCCTGCAGACGTTGTGCGAGGCCACTGAGTCGGCCGTAATGTGTATACCCGCGTCGCCGTTGCCGCTCGCCGCGCACCCGGAGATCGTCGCGCCCCAACCAACATCAAACCCGTGCCGGAGGTTCTCCGATGCCGCACACTGCTCGATGACCCCCCCTGTCCCGACGTAGATGCCGTCATAATTGCCCTGCGCTGTGCAGCGGGTGACGACCGAGGCGGTGCTGCAGTCGATGCCATACCCGCCCAAGTTGCCGATCGAGATGCAGTCGCTGATCAGCGCATGCCGCCCCGCGGTGATGCCCTCGTGGCACCCGATCACGGTCACACCATCGACGCGCGAGCCCGTCACCCTCGCGAGATCCACGCCGGTGTGGGCCCATCCCCGCACCGTGCCGCTGCGCACCGTGACGTCCTCGATCGCGGAGGGCACGAAGATTCCGCCGTAGACCGAGTTCCCCTCGCCGACCAGCTCGAAGCCCATCAGGTCGATCGTCACGTGGCTCGTGTCGATCACGATCCCGTACTTGTCCGACAGAGTGATGTTGCCGGTCAGGTAGTACGAGCCCGGCTCGGTGATGCGGAAGTGGGTCATGTGGTCGCCGGGCGTGGTCGACGGGCCGATCGGGATACGCGGCTCCACCTCCGAGAGCGTCCTGTATGTGCTGGACACCGGGCCCTGCGGCGGGTCGAGCGGGCCCGCGTGCGCGGGCGTCGAGGCGAGCGAGGCCGCGAGGCCGGAGCAAAGGACGGCGGCGAGCATGTGCGTGCGTGAGTGCATGTCTGGGTCTCCTCTCGCGGCGCGAGCGTGCCGGCCGCAGTTGCGTGTTTCACAGGCTCAGGCTGTAGTTCAGTCCGGGCTCGGCCGGCCCCGGCGAGGTCCCGCCCTCGTCCCCCCTGAAACCACCGCCGAGCTTCATGTGGACGACGTGCCCGGCGTTGCCGCCGACGACGTCCCAGTTGAGGCCGTTGATCGAGGCGGTGTTCCCGGTAAGAAAGTTGCGCTCGGTGGTGATATGAAAGCCGACGCTGTTCTGGGTGCAGAAGTTGTTCTCGATCCGGTTGTTGCCGTAGCCGGTCCGGATGCCGACCGCGTTCGACAAGCAAGAGTTCCCGCGGGCCGTGCACTCGCGCGAGAGCGCGATGCCCGCGTCGCCGTTCGACTCCGTGCTGCACTCGACGATCATGCTTCCCAGCCCAAGCCCGAATCCGTCCCCGAGGTTGTCGGTCGAGACGCAGCCCCGGTAATTCACGGTTCTCCCCCCGCCGAAGCCCGACGTGCCGTTCCCCGAGGCCGTGCAGTCGGTGACGGTTGCCCACGACCCGGTCTGGATACCTCGCCGCCCATTGGCGAGCACCGTGCACCCGGTGACGACCGCGTTGAGGCCGGTGTCGATCCCTTGCTCACCGTTCGCGACGGCGCGGAGGTCACGCAGGCGGGCGCCGTCGCCCGATGCAAGGTCGAACCCGGTCCCGCCCCATCCCGCGGCCGCCCCGTTGAGGACAGCCGTCGCCACGAAACCGCCCTCGGCGACCACCACGCCGTCGAGCGAGTCCCGGACGCCGCGGAGCTCAAAGCCCATCAGGTCGATCGTGACGTTGTCCGCGGCGACCTCGATCCCGTGCTTGCCCGACTCTCCGACGATGTTCTCCGTCAGGTAGTACGAGCCGGGCTCGACGATCCGGAAGACCGAGTCGGCGTCGCCCGGCGTTGTTTCGGGGCCGATGGGCACGCGCGGCTCGACCTCGTCGAGCGTGCGGTAGCTTCGGGAGACCGGACCCGAGGGCGGGTCGATCGGACCCGCAATCGCGACGAGCCCCAGTGTCGCGCCGGCAAGGACGAGAACGGAGACGGCTCGGGTGGTGCTGTGCATGACGTTCCTCCGCGTTCTAGACTGATTCCCCTGAGCCGGAGTGCGCCGTCGCGCGGCGTGTGACGCGGGACACGTTGCCATCCAACGGTTAGATAGCTCTTGAAATCGCCGGGCCGGCTCGGCCGCGGCCTCACCGACGTGCACGCGGACGAGGAAGAGGCCCGGGGCCGTGACTTCCGGCCTGCGCGCGCCGTGCGGGGAAACGCCCCTGGGCGATCCTGGCGTGGGCGCGTGGCCGAGGCGCACTGACCCGAGACGCCTCGTGCGTGCAATGGCGCACGCCGGATTCCGAACTCTCTCGTGGATGGGCGGATCCGGTATAGTGCCGGGACCTGCCCCGGCGGAGGGTTCCCGCCGGAAGGGAAGGGGGTTGGGCGATGGTGGGCGCGTTTCTTGGCGACAACGCCGCATGGTTCACGGTCCCGGCCGTGGTGGGGACGCTGTACTTCGTGGTCCAGCTGTTCCTGATGAACGCCGGCGGCGACCTCGATTTCGACGTGGACGCCGACGGCCTGCACGGGCACGACGCCACGGGCGAGATCCGGATCCTCAGCCTCCAGTCGATCTCCGCGTTCTTCATGGGGGCGGGGTGGATGGGCCTGGCCGCGTACCGGCTGCTGGACCTCTCCTTCGGGCTCTCGGCGATGGTGGCGATCCTCGGGGGCGTCGCGGCGGGGTGGCTGATCGTCTCGACCAGTAAGCTCGTGCTCAAGCTGCAGTCGAGCGGCAACATCGACATCGGCGACACGGTGGGGCTCGCCGGCGACGTCTACGTGCAGGTGCCCCCGGCCGGGCACGGCAGGGGGCGGGTGAAGCTGGTCGTGCAGAACCGCCTGCGCGAATACGACGCGGTGCAGGACGGCGACGTGCCCCTGCCGTCGGGGACGAGGGTGAAGGTGAGCAGGGTGGACACCGCGTCGAACACGCTGCGCGTCGACCCGGCCGAGTGAGGGAAGCGAGGGAAGGGCAATGACACACATCGGGGCGGCTATCGGGCATTCCATGGTGTTCGCGACGGCCGGGCAGAGCGTGGGGGGCGGGGTGATCGCGCTCATCTTCGGCGTGATCGCGCTGTTCCTCTTCTTCGCGGTGATGGGCTTCTGGCTCAGCCGCTTCAAGCGATGCCCCTCGAACCGAATCCTCGTGGTTTACGGCAAGACGGGCAAGCAGTCGGCCAAGTGCTACCACGGCGGCGGCGTGATGGTCTGGCCGATCATCCAGGACTACGCGTTCCTGAGCCTCGAGCCGCTGGTGATCGACATCCCGCTCGAGGGCGCGCTCTCGCTCAACAACATCCGCGTGAACGTGCCGGCCACGTTCACCGTCGGCATCTCGACCGACCCGGTGCTCATGAACAACGCGGCCGAGCGCCTCCTCGGGCTTCCGCCCCAGGCGATCCGCGAGCAGGCGCAGGACATCATCCTCGGCCAGCTCCGCCTGGTCATCGCGACGCTCTCGATCGAGGAGATCAACACCGATCGCGAGAAGTTCATGGGCCTCATCAACGAGAACGTGGCCCAGGAGATCAACAAGGTCGGGCTCTCGCTCATCAACGTGAACATCCGCGACATCACGGACGAGTCGGGCTACATCGTCGCGATCGGCCAGCGGGCCGCCGCCGAGGCCATCAACCGCGCGAAGGTCGAGGTGAGCCAGCAGGAGCGTGAGGGCGCGATCGGCGAGGCCAAGGCCGTCCGCGAGCGGAATGTGCGCGTCGCCGAGGAGCGGGCTCTCTCGGATCAGGGCCAGAAGCAGGCAGAGCAGCAGAAGCGCGTCGCCATCGCGGCGTACGAGGCCCAGGCCATCACCGGCGAGGTGGAGAGCAAGCGCAACCTCGAGATCGCGACCGCCGAGCGGGAGGCCGAGACGGTCGCTGCGCGGAAGAAGGCCGAGCAGGAGCAGCGCATCCGCGTGGCCGAGGCCGAGGCGCGAGCCGTCGAGGGCGAGAACACGTCCAGCGCGCAGGTCGCCGAGAGCAACGCCAAGCTCGCGGAGATCCGCGCCGAGGCCAAGCGCCGCGCCGATGTCGCGTCGGCCAAGGCGACCGAGGCGATCATGATCGCCGAGCGCGAGCAGGAGCTGGCGCGCCTCGCCAAGACCGAGCTCGCTCCCCAGGAGATCGAGAAGAAGCGGATCGAGATCGCCGCCGAGGCCGAGGCCGAGAAGAAGCGACGCGAGGCGCGGGGCGAGGCCGACGCCATCCTGGCGAAGTACATGGCCGAGGCAGAGGGCATCCAGAAGGTGCTCCAGGCCAAGGCCGAGGGCTATCGGCAGCTCGTCGCCGCGTGCGCCGAGAACCCGCAGGTGGCGCCGACGCTGCTGCTCATCGAGAAGCTCCCCGAGCTGGTCGCCGAGCAAGTCAAGGCCGTGCAGAACCTCAAGATTGACAAGATCACCGTGTGGGACTCGGGCCGTGGGAACTCGCTGCTCGACGGCAAGAGCGCCCGCGGGACGACCGCCGACTTCCTGAGCGGCCTGATCGGGTCGCTCCCGCCGGTGCACGAGCTGGCCAAGCAGGCGGGGATCGAGCTGCCCGGGGCGCTGGGCAAGGTGCGCGAGGGCCTCGAGAACGGGGATGCGATCGTCTGAGTGCGGGCGCGCAAGGTCGCGGTCCGCTGCGCTCCCGCGGCTGGATTCGTACCTTGTTCGCGAGTTACGGCGCGAACGACTGAGCGAAAGTCTGATCCTCTTGGTCTTCCGCCGCACTGCGGTTAACATGACGTGCACGCAGCCTGCACCTGATCGGGACAACGATCAATCGTATTGGGGAGATGGGTAATGAGCAGCATCCGCGTCATCGGGGCGGCCCTGGGACTCGCCACGGCTGTGAGCGCATCCGGTCAGTGCGGCCCGGAGTGGGCCCAGGACGGGCCTGTGGACGAGGGGTTCTACGGCTGGGGAACCGTCAATCTCGGCGATCTGGACGGAGACGGCAACGAGGAGATCGTCTCACAATTCAACATGACCGACAGCTCCGAGGTCACGGGGCACGTCTTCTCCTCGGCGCTCGACGGCCGCGTGATCCAGATATGCAACTTTTGCGGCTATCTGGGATTCACGGGCATGCCGCTCGGCGACACCGAGGGTGACGGGATCGCCGAGTGGTTGCGGCACCAATCCAGCGGCACTGGTGTAGAAGTGGTCTCGGGATTCGATACCGTCGTCTGGCACTACAGCGGTGATGAACTGGGGAGCGCGAGCTGCGGCGACCTGGACGGCGACGGGATCGTCGATTTCGCGATCGGCGACCCTTGGCCCGGCACGACGACGATTTACTCCGGGGCCACACGGGCAGTGATCGGAGAGCTCAGCGGCGTGGTCAGCCGCGGGCTGGGCCTCGGCGATCTCTCCGGGGACGGCGCGAACGACTTCGTCGTCAAGATCGGATTGAGCGGCATCCATGTCCACTCGGGGGCCGACCTTACCAAGCTCTACTCGATCCTCGGCCAGGGCCGGCTCGGCGACTCAATGTCCGGCGTCGGCGATGTGGATGGAGATGGGGCGGCCGACTTCGTGATCGCCGATCCGTTCTATCAAGCGGGTGGCACGACGGTGGGTCGGGCGGTGCTTGTTTCCGGGGCAACGGGCTCGTTCCTGGTCGACGAGGCCGGAACGGCGATCGAGCCAATCAAATGGACGACCCCGGCGGGAGACTGGAACCTGGACGGCGTGCTCGACATCGTCATGAGCTCCCCCGACGCGTCCTACAACGGACCGGGCTCCGGGCGAGCATCATTCCGCTCCGGCGATGATCTGCGCGTCATCGACAGGATCGATGGGGCTGGCCAACTGTACTCCCTGAGAGCCACCCAGGCGCTCATCGAGGGCCTGCCCGGCCAAGACCGGCCGGCGATCGTCATCGCGGAGCCGGGCTACAACAACCGAGTGGGCAGGATCAGCCTCTACATGAGCCGCTGCCGTGCCGACTTCAACTGCGACGACGCCGTGAACACCATGGACGTGCTCGCGTTCCTGAACGCGTTCGCGGCCGGCGAGCTGAGCGCCGACGTCAACTTCGACGACGTGGTCAACACGCAGGATGTTCTCGCCTTCCTGAACATCTGGAACGAGGGCTGCTGAGGAGTTTGCGGCCTGCTGTAATGTGTGCGGTCAGCGGATGTCGAAGCCGGCGAGCCCGTCACGCGTGGAGACCACCGGTCCCACGTGCGAGGCGAAGGGGGCGGAGACGTAGAGGTTCTCATCCGTCCTGTCGCCGGTGATGGCGCTCGCCGAGCCGTCGCCGAAGCCGTTGAACAGGACGGAACGCAACCTCGAGGCCGCCTTGTCCGGAAAGCAACCGGCGCGGTCCCAGACCAGCCCCTTGCGGGCGGGATAGACCAGGTCGCGCCAGTGCGTGCCGCGCAGGAGGCGCAGCTCTTCGGGGGGCACCTCCCCGCCGTCGGACGCAACGCGAGCGGCGCTCCATGGCATCAAAATGGGCAAGAACCCCACTGACCGCTGGGCTACTCGTCGAAGTACGACTCGGGCTCCTCCGGCAGCTCCGCGAGCTCGCGCTCGCTCCAGCCGACCGCCTCGGCGCTCGCGGCCTGCTCGGGGTCGTCGGTGCGGACGGTGGGCTCGTCGCGCCGGCGGGCGCGGACCACGAGGCGGATGGGCACCTCGGGAAAGGGCAGCTCCTCGCGGAAGCGGTTCATGAGGAAGCGCTCGTAGTTGGGCGTGAAGAGATCGGGCTTGTTCACGACCAGGGCGATGGTGGGAGGGTTAGTGCGGACCTGGGCGACATAGAAGACGCGGACCTGGAGGCCTAGCCGGTTGGAGGGGCCGCGGGCCTCGATGAGCGATCTCACGAGGCGGTTGAGCTTGCCCGTGGAGACGCGTTCGCTGGCCTGCTCGAAGAGCTCGAAGCACAGGTCGAGTACGCCGCGGAGATTGAGGCCTGTGGCGGCGCTCATGATGGCGATGGGCGCGAAGGAGAGCCCCTTGAGCTCCTTGCGGAGGTAGTCCTCGTAGTCCTCAACCCCGAGGGGCCGGCCCTTGGGGTTCTTGCGTCCCTCGACGAGATCCCATTTGTTGACGGCGATGACGACCGGCTTGTACGCCTTCTGGGCCAGCATGGCGAGCTGCTCGTCCACCTGGCTGATCTCGGTCGTCGCGTCGAGCAGCAGGACGATCACGTCGCTGCGATCGATGGCCCGCTTCGCACGATCGAACGCGTACCACTCGACCGCGCCCTGGAAGCTTTTCTTCTTCCGCAGCCCCGCGGTGTCGATGAGCATGATGCTCCGGCCGTCGTACTCGACCATCACGTCCACCGCGTCGCGCGTCGTCCCCGCGATCTCCGAGACGATCACCCGCGGCTCCCCCGCCAGCGCGTTCACGAGCGAGCTCTTCCCCGCGTTCCGCTTCCCGATGACCGCGATGCGCAGGTCGGCGTGGGGACGCTCGCTCTCCGGTGTCTCCGGGAGCATCTCCCACAGCGCGTCGAGGAAGTCGCGCCGGAAGTAGTTGCTCTTCGAGCTGACCATCAGCGGCTCGCCGAATCCGAGCGCGCTGAACTCGTGCGCGTGCGCCTCCCACTTGGGGCCGTCCACCTTCGTGGCCACGACGCGGATCTGCTGGCTGGCCGGCGCGTGCGGCAGCTCCCGAGGCCGGGCCCCGCGCCCCTGCTGGACGCTTCCCCGCCCAGGCCCGAAGCGCCCGGTCCGGAGCATCTGCGCGATCTGCTCGTCGTCCCGCGTCATCCCCGCCTGGGCGTCGACGGCGAAGAGGATCACGTCGGCCGTGGCCACGGCGCTCGCGATCTGCTCCTCGATGTCCGCCCGGAGCGTGCCCAGGTCCGCGCCGACGTCGTCGTAGCGCTCGCCCTCGGCCGTGTAGATGCCGTAGCCGCCCGTGTCGGTCACCTCCGCGGGCTTGGCCGGCCCCGCCCCGTCGGGCGACTCCAGGTCCACGACCACCGCCACGCGGTCGCGGGTTACGCCCGGCGTCGGATCGACAATCGCCACCTTGTCCCTCGCGATGAGGTTGAGCAGAGAACTCTTGCCGACGTTGGGCCGGCCGATGATGGCGACGCGGGGGACGGGCATGGGGCAATGGTAGACGCGCGTGTTTGCGGCCGTGCCGGGCGAGCCGCGTCAGCAGCGGTCCCCCCAGAGCCGCAGGAAGAGGAGGAAGTCATCGACCTCCACCACGCCGTCGCCATCGAGGTCCGCCCGAGGATCGGACGCGGCCCAGGCGCGCAGGAACGAGATGATGTCCCTGGTGTCGATCACCGCGTCCATGTTCCAGTCGGCGGTGCAGAAGTACAGGTAGGCGGCCCCCGGGTCGGCGCCCCAGTAGTTGTTCCCGATGATCCCGGCGAGCGCGACCGAGCCGTCCAGCGCGACCGCCTGCCCGAACCGGTCGTAGTACTCTCCGTCGGGCGCGCTCAGCTTCGCCACCTGCCGCCCGCCCCAGGCCTCGAAGACGTACGCGGACCCGGTCTGGACCTCGTCCCCGCTCGCGCCCACGAGGGCCGTCGAGCCCGAGAGCGCCACGCTGTGCCCGAATCGGTCGTCGGCCTCGCCGTCCGAGGCCACGAGCTTGGCGACCTGCGACCCGCTCGCGACGTCGAACACGTAGACCGAGCCCGACGCGCTGCCCATGTCGTCATCGCCCGGTGCGCCGACGATCGCGAGCGCGCCGTCGACCGCAACCGCCCAGCCGAACGCGTCGCCGAACGCCCCGTCGTCCGGGATCAGCCTGCGCAGCTGCCGGCCCGTGGCAAGGTCGAAGAGGAATGCGTGGCCCGAGGGCTGACCGTCGGCGCTGTGCCCGGGCGCGCCGATGACCGCGATGTCCCCGCTGATCGCGACTGGGTCGCCAAACCAATCCACCGGCCCTCCGTCGTCGGGGAACAGCTTGGCGAGCTGCTCACCGGTCCGGGTGTCGAAGAGGTACGCGGAGCCCGCGTAGAGGCCGAAGCTGTCGTCCCCCGGGGCGCCGATCAGCGCGACGCCGTCGCCCAGCGCAACGGAGGAGCCGAATCGCATCCAGACCGCGCTGTCCGCGGGACGAAGCTTGAGGAGCTGCTCGCCGGTCCGGGCATCGAAGAGGTACGCGGATCCTGCGAAGTCCTCGGGGTCGTCATCGAAGGCCGCGCCGACAAGCGCCAATCCGTCCCGCGCCGACACCGCGCCTCCGAAGCTGTCCCGGGGCGTGCCGTCGAGAGCCCGGAGCTTCGTGATCTGGCGGCGTTCGACGACGTCGAAGACATACGCCGCACCGATGAGGTTGTCGTCGTTCGGCGCGCCGATGACGGCGGTCGCCCCCTTGAGGCAGACGGAGAAGCCGAACATGTCGCGGCGCTCCCCGTCGGCGGCCAGGAGCTTCTCGGCGAGCCGCCACTGCGCGCCCGCAGGCGAGACGAGCGTCGCCCAGCAGCACGCGATGAGCAGTCGACTGACCACCGATCGCCTCCGAAACTCCAGCATACCCGACGTGTGCAGCGCGGCCCAGCGAAATCCATGCGCGGCGCGGTGTGCAGGGGAAAGCCCGTCGGGCCTCCGGCCCGGGTGAGGCTCGGTCGCGGCAGCGCCCTCTCACGAGGCCGCGAGCGGCCCGTTAGAGTTCGCCGATGTCGTCCCCGCCCCCCCTCATCCCGGTGATCGTCGGCCCCACCGCGGGCGGGAAGACCGCGCTGGCCGTCGAGGTGGCGCTCGAGTTCGAGCGGCGGGGCGCCGGACGCGGCGAGGTCATCTCCGCCGACGCCTTCCAGGTCTACCGTGGCATGGACATCGGCACCGGCAAGGCGACGCCCGAAGAGCGCCGCGCCGTGGCGCACCACCTGATCGACATCTTCGAGCCGGACGATCCTGCGCCGTTCACCGTGGCGCAGTGGCTCGGGCTGGCCGAGGCGGCCGTCGCGCAGATACGGGCGCGCGGAGGCGTGCCGATCGTCGCCGGTGGCACGCACCTCTACATCAAGAGCTTCCTGGAGGGCATGTTCGAGGGGCCGGGCGCCGACGGGGCCCTGCGCGAGGAGCTGCGCGCGATGGGGCTGCCGGCCCTCCGCGCCGAGCTGGAGCGTGTGGATCCCGCGGCTGCCGTGCGGATCCATCCCAACGACGAGCGCCGGACCATCCGAGCCCTCGAGGTCCACCGCCTCACCGGCGTGCCGATCAGCGCCCACCAGTCGCAGTGGGACCGCGCCGCGCGCCCGGACGCCCTGCTCGTGGGGATCGAATGGGACACGCAGGAGATCAACCGGCGGATCAACGCCCGCGTGCGCGCGATGGTCGAGCGAGGCCTCGAGGCAGAGGTGCGAGGGCTTCTGGAGCGCGGGAGGTTGGGCGTCCAGGCCCGGGAAGGCCTGGGTTACAAGCAGCTCGCCGCGTGGCTTGAGGCCGGGGCCGCCCCCGGTGCCCTCGCCGACGCGATCGAGCAGATCAAGATCGAAACCCGCCGGTTCGCCAAGAATCAGCGGACGTGGCTCCGGAGGCTGAGAAGATTCCCTCATGTCTTGTGGATCACGGGCGGCGAGGGGAAACCCCGTGATGTGAGCCAAGTCATTGTTTCTAAATGCCTTGCGCCCATGTGACGGCAGGGGTTCGAGGGTGTGGGATCGGGTGGTGTCGGTCCGGCGGCAGAAGGAATTCTCTGCGCGTCTGCCGCCGATTCGGGCGGTGCGGGCTTGACAGCCGATCCCGAGAGCGGTTTTCTCCCCGGCCGCGGGCTCCCGGACCCGGGGGTCCGACAGCGGGAAGAGCCCAGGTGGCGGGGAGATGTATGGCCAAGAAGGCGTCCAAGAAAGCTGCGAGGAAGGCGGCCCCCAAGCCCGGGGAGGCGGGGGCCCCCTCGGGGCGTCGTTCGGGCGCCTCGGCGTCGGGCGGTCGGAGGTCCGGGTCGGGCTACCGGCCCGGATCGGCGGCAGGGAAGCAGCTGGTGATCGTGGAGAGCCCCTCGAAGGCTCGCACCATAAATAAGTATCTGGGCCCGGACTACGTGGTGCTTGCGAGCGTGGGGCACGTGCGTGACCTGCCGTCCAAGGCTCCCAAGGGGGACAAGAGCCCGGTGCCGGGCGTGAACCTCGAGAAGAACTTCGCCCCGACCTACGAGGTGGTCGAGGGCAAGGGGCAACTCATCAAGGACCTCAAGCGCGCGGCCAAGGACGCCACCGAGTCGGGCGGCGAGGTCTGGTTCGCGACGGACCTTGACCGCGAAGGGGAGGCGATCGCCTGGCACCTGGCGCAGGAACTGGGTATCCGCAGCGACCAGGCGAAGCGGGTCATCTTCCCGGCGATCACCAAGAGCGAGATCGAGCGGGCGTTCCAGCACCCGCACCCGATCGACGAGGACCGGGTGAACGCCCAGCAGGCGCGCCGCATCCTGGACCGGATTGTCGGCTATCAGGTCTCGCCGCTGCTCTGGAAGAAGGTCGCGCGGGGGCTCAGCGCCGGGCGCGTGCAGTCGGTCGCCGTGCGCCTTGTCGTCGAGCGCGAGCGCGAGATCCGCGCGTTCCTCCCGGAGGAATACTGGGACATCGACGCCGTCTTCGCGCTCTCCGAGGCCGAGGCGGCCAAGCTGGGCCCGGCCTGGCGGGGCTTCCTTGCGGAAAGGGACGAGAGGGGCGCCCCGCCGACGGTCAAGTCGCAGAACGCGTGGCTCGGGGAGCGGGGCGCCTTCCGTGCCTCGCTCGTCGAAGTCGGCGGCAAGAAGCTGGAGCTGCGGAGCGCGGACGCCGGTGACCTCACCGGCCACGTGCGCCGCCTGGCGGAAGCCGCGGGGCTCCACGACATCAAGGTCTCGACGCGTGAAGACCCCTCGGGCAAGGGACCGGCGCGGTTCATCAGGACAGTCTCGGGCGTCGCGGACGCCGCGACGCCCTACTCGGTCACCGCGATCGAGACCAGACGAACGAGCAGCCGCCCCGCTCCCCCGTTCATCACCTCGACGCTCCAGCAGGCCGGCTCGACGCGTCTGGGGTTCGCCGCCCAGCGGACGATGCGGGCGGCGCAGCAGCTCTACGAGGGCGTGGACATCCCCGGTGAGGGGCCGGTGGGCCTGATCACCTACATGCGTACCGACTCGACCCATCTGGCCCCGGACGCGATCGCGATGGCGCGCGACTACGTCAAGCGCACCTTCGGGGACGCGTATCTGCCCGAGAAGCCCAACTTCTATACGTCGAGCAACAAAGCGGCGCAGGAGGCGCACGAGGCGATCCGGCCCACGTCGCTGGACTACCCCCCGCAGCGGGTGCGCGGCGCGCTGAGCCCCGATCAGTTCCGGCTCTACCAGCTGATCTGGGAGCGGTTCGTCGCCTGCCAGACGACGCCCGCGCAGTGGGACGCCACGACGGTGACGATCGTCGGGGGGGCGGACCGTGCGCTGCCACTCACCTTCAGGGCGAGCGGCAGGGTGCTGGTGTTCGACGGGTTCTACCGTGTGGCGGGCGTGCCGAACGGCTCGGAGGAGGCGACGCTCCCGAAGCTCGCCGAGCGGCAGCCCCTCTCGCCCGTGGCGATCGACCCGAGGCAGAAGTTCACCAGCCCGCCGGCCCGCTACACCGAGGCGAGCCTCATCAAGACGCTCGAGAGCGAGGGCATCGGGCGTCCCTCGACCTACGCCTCGATCATCGGCGTCGTCCAGCAGCGCAAGTACGTCGAGCTGATCAACCGGGCGTTCTACGCGACCGACCTCGGCGAGGTCGTGACCGACAAGCTCGTCGAGGCGTTCCCCGAGATCATGGACGTCGGGTACACGCGCGAGATGGAGTCGGAGCTGGACAAGGTGGAGGACGAGCACCTCGACTGGGTCGAGATGCTCCACCGGTTCTACGGCCCGTTCAAGGCCGACCTCGACCGCGCCCACGACGAGTTGGCGCACGCCAAGGCCGAGGTCGTGCCCGCCCCGCCCGAGTACAAGTGCGACAAGTGCGGGGCGGCTCTCGTCTACCGCTTCGGAAAGAACGGGCGGTTCCTCTCCTGCTCTCGATACCCGGACTGCAACTTCGCGGCCCCGGTCGACCGCGAGGGGCGCCCCCGGACGGTGGACGTCGTGAACGTGCGGTGCCCCCGCACCGGCCGGCCGATGGCGAGGCGCACCGGGCGTTTCGGACCGTTCCTCGCCACGGTCCTCCCCGAGGGCGCGCGCCAGGACGAGGGGCTCATCCTCAACATCGACAAGAAGGGCCATGTCACCGCGCCCTCCCAGCCGCCCGTGAAGACGGACATCCCCTGCGAGACGTGCGAGAAGGCGGGGCGATCCGGCAAGCTCAATCTGCGGAGCGGCGCGCGGGGGCCGTGGCTGGGGTGCGAGCTGTTCCCCAAGTGCCGCGGCAGGGGCAAGTGGGCGGCGCTTCCCGAGGAGAAGAAGGCCGAGCTCGAGGCGGCGCTGGCGCGGAACGATCGCGAGAACCCCATCCCGATCATCAAGACCCTGGACGGGCGGCCGCTGACCGACAAGCAGGGCAAGCCGGTCAAGGACGCGCCGACGGTCGATCAGCTGGTCCTCGAGTCGATGGACGAGGCGGAGCGGTTGGCGCGGGGCGAGGTGGGGGCGGTGGCCTGAGCGCTCGCCGCCGGCCTCGCTCGGGAGCGCCTCCGGCGCCGATAACCAAAGCTTGCCCTTGCATTCTGGGAGTTTTCTGTTAGCGTGAGGTCCCATCGGCCCAGCCGTCGTGGCGGGCCGCCGGCGAGCCGGCAGTCTCGGTTGGCGGTCTCTCAAACGTCGCGGCGGCTCAGTCTTCAACGCGCGCGCGACAGGAGGCGTTCAGATGCGTCTTCGTGTTCGGCGTGTCCTCCCCCTCGGGGTGGGCGTGTCTGTGGTTGCGCTGCATGTGTCGACGGCGACCGTTCGCGCGCAGGATTTCAACGGCGACGGATTCGCGGACCTCGCCATCGGGACCCCGCGCGAGGACATCGGCGCGATCGCCGACACCGGCGCCGTGACGGTGATCTACGGCTCGGGCGCCGGCGGGCTGGACGCGTTCGCGCCGCTCCCGTCGGTGCGGATCACGCAGTCGGCGTGGGGGATCGAGGTCGATGAGCCGGGCGACCTCTTCGGCTCGGCCCTCGCCTGGGGCGACTTCAACGCCGACGGGTTTGACGACCTGGCGATCGGGGCGCCGGGCGAGGACACGGGCTTCGTCGACGCGGGGGCCGTGGCGGTCGTGTACGGGTCGCCGGGCGGGCTGGCGGTCGGCGGGCCGCCCTACTTCCTGCAGCCGTCTCTGTTCGGTGCCGACCCCGACGAGGCCGGCGATGCGTTCGGCGCGGCTCTGGCGAGCGGCGACTTCAACGGCGACGGCTTCGCCGACTTGGCGATGGGAGCGCCCGGAGAGGACCTGGGGGCGATGCCGGACGCGGGCCTCGTCCACATCAACCACGGGGACCCCGCGGGCATCTTCCCGGGGTTGCCGGCGCCCTTCCCGGTGTTTGACCAATCCATGCCGGGCCTTGACCCCGCCGAGCCGGGCGACGCGTTCGGCGGTGTGCTCGCCACGGGCGACTTCGACGGCGATGGCGCGGACGACCTCGCGATCTCGTGCGAATTCGAGGACATCGGCGCGAATGTGGACGCGGGCGGGGTGACCATGGTGCCGGGCGTGCTCGGTGTCGGTCTGATTCCCCCCAGCGGGACCAGCCAGTGGTGGCATCAGAACTCGCCCGGAGTGCCGGATGCGGCGCAGGCGAGCGACCGCTTCGGCGCAGCCCTCGCGACCGGCGACTTCGACCTCAATCGCAGCGACGACCTGGCGATCGGCGCTCCGGGCGAGACGCTCGGCGCCAATATCGCCACGGGCGTCGTGCACGTGCTCTACGGCGACGCGGGCATGTGGCTGAACGCCTTCGTGCCCGTTCCGACGCAGTACTGGCACCAGAACATTGTGGGCGTGCCGTCCGCCAACGCGGTTGGGGACGAGTTCGGCGCGGCGCTCGCGGCGTTCTACAACGACGGCCCCTTCAGCTTCTTCCACTTGGCCATCGGCGTGCCGGGGAACGACGTCGGGGCGAATCCAGACGCCGGATCCGTCATCGTGCTGTACACCGGCGGCGTTGGCGTCGGGTTGAGCGCGACCGCGGGCTTCACGCCGCCGGAGCTCTGGCACCAGAACATCGCGGGCATCCCCGAGGCCGCGGCGCCCAAGGACCGCTTCGGCTCGTCGCTCACCATCGGCGACTTCGACGGCAACCTGTTCCAGGACCTTGCGGTCGGCGTGCCGTGGGAGGACGTGACGTTCGCCGACGATGGGTGCGTGAATGTGATCTACGGGGTCGTGGCCTTCGGCATCAGCCTCGACGCGTTCGTGCCGATTCCGGCGGAACTCTGGCACCAGAACCGGCCGGGGATTCCCGACAGCAACGAGACCGGCGACGAGTTCGGCACCTCGCTCGACAGGCGGTGAGCGGTCACACGATTCCCCCCGGGGGAGCGGCCCCGGGGGGCTTCGCGCGCTCTCGTCCGCAGCGCGGAAGGCCCGCTTCAATCCCCGCGCCACATCCTCACCGACGCGCCGGAGAATGCCGACGCGTGGCCGGGCGAGCTCGCCGACCTGGCGGGCCGACCTCATCGAGCGGCGGCGAGCCGGCCGCTCGTGCGCGCGTCGCGCAGCGTCAGGCGAAGGGGCTGCCCGGTGTTGGTCCCGCCGCGGCGATCTTCCACTCGATCCCCATCTCGTCGAAGACCTGGTCGATCTGCTCCAGCATCCAGTCGCGGATCTTGCGACCTTCCTTGCCGTCGTACCCGGCCGCGATGAGCAATTGAGACGTCTCGTCCGGCAGCGGTCCGATCACGAACGAGACCCACTTCCGCGTGCCGTCGCTGTCCGTCGCCTTGGCGCGGAACCTGCGCTCTGCCTGGTTCTCCTCGATGATGTCGATGTTCGGGTTGCGCGCCTTCAGCGTGGCCACGAGCTTGTTGTACAGCTCGCGGGGCGGCGCCTCCGCCTTGACGGTGAGGATGTACCCCGACTCGGAGATCATCTCCACCGCGTACGCCGTCGTGACCACCGCCGCGGTGGCGACACACCCCGCACCGGCGAGCGCACCGATCAACCCCATGCCACCGAGCGTCGCCGTCGCGACGCCACGAGCGAATCTCCTCGACATGAGCCACCCCTTCACGGCGATGGTTTGCCGGCTGTGCAATCCTTCTCAGTCCTTCACTGCGCCACGCCATTCATCCTGCGGGATCTCCTCGATCATCGAGGACTGGAGCGTCACCTTCGCACCCGTGCGTGCGTCGGTGAACGAGATCGTGCCGTCGCGGTGCTTCTTGTAGCTCTTCGCGTAGTACGTCGTGTCGGCGGTGCCCGTGTCGCGGATCCGGTAGGGACCGCCGCACCCGGCGAGCGCAATGGCGGCTGTGCCGAGGATCGCGACGCGGACTGCAGCGTTTCTCTTCCTCATGACAATGCTCCTGTTCACGCGGGATCCGGCGAGACAAGCACCAGCATACCCGACCGTCGATCATGAAGGCGCCTCGGATCGGCTCGCTGCGGCAACCCGGGCGGCCGAGCGGCCGCTTGCGGGGGCCCGCGCAGAAACGGCGCGGGCCGGCGCTTCCCGGCCCCGGAGCAGCATTGGCGGCCCTTGGCCTTGCCGGACTCGCCGCGCCCTACCCGAAGCCCGTGTACCCGCCGCCGCCCTCCGGCAGCGTCGGGACGCGGGACCCGAATCCGCCAGCGCTGTTTCGACGCAGGCCGAGCATGACCAGGGCCAGGGCGGCCAGCGGGCGCAGCCGCCAGCGTGCGGACACCCCGAGCGGCGCGACGTGCGCGGCGTCGGCCCGCGCGGACGTCAGCTCGACGCCGTCCTTCCTCCACCGCGCCAGGACCTGCGCGAGGTCGTCGCCGAGCGGCTCCTTCTCCTCGCGCACGACGAGTGCTCGCTCGATGCCGCGCGAGCGGAGGAGCCGGCCGGAGGGGAAGTCCTGCGGGAAGACGACCCAGCGGTTGTCGTACCAGCCGGGGCCCGGCCCGCGTCCCGATCCGCGCCTGTTCGAATCGAGCATGAACGCCGGCGGCGCATCCGTTCGCACGCGCGCCCGCTCCAGCGCGGGCGCGGCGAGCTGCAGGGCGGTGATGATCGATCGCACCTCGACCGCCGCCTGCTCCCCGAAGCTGCCGTTGAACAGCGGAACCGGGCGGTAGCCCCGGCGAGCCAACGCCAGCGCGTGCCAGACCGAGTCGGCGCCCGGCAGGTCCAGCACGAGCGCGGAGCGCCCGTCCGCGGCCTCTCCCCACGGCTGGTCGGGCAGCGGGTGCTCCTCCGAGCCGTGCGTCACTCGCCACAGGTCCATCTGCGTGAAGAGCACCGGCTTGGCCCAGGGCGAGAACGCCGCGTCGGGAGGGGCCCAGATCTCAAAGAGCCGCTGCCGCTCGTCCATGGGCTCCTCCCTTCTCCCTCGCGAGGCCGTCCGGGGCCGAGGCGGCGAGGAGCACCGCCACGTCCTGCGAGCGCGCGTCGATGAGGGGACGCTCGGCGATCCGGCCGTACGCGCCGCACGCACGCCCATCGATCACGAACACGCCGATGCAGGGGTTGCGGGGCCCGTCCGGCGTGTGGAGCGGCAGCGGTTCGAACCGGCGCTGGGCGGCCCAGTGACGCGGGTGCGAGCGAGCCTCCCTCCTGATCCGTCGCCAGTCCCTTCCGCCGACCACGCCGCGGATGCCGACGCCGTCGCCGACGCGCCCGAGCGCCGGCTTCAACACCCATTCGTCCCCATCCAGCCGCCCCGTGTCGCGCGGGTCTCTCGTCTCGGGGAGCGCCGCTCGCCAAGCCTCCATGCGGGTGGAGAGCCGGTCCCACACGAGGGGGAACCGCTTGCTCTGCGTGAGCAGCGCGGAAGGCGGGTTGGTCTGCAACACCGCACCTTGGAAGTACCATCGCCACCCCGAGGCCCGGGGGAGCAGCGGGAGCCACTCCGCCGGGTAGAAGCGCACGAGCGCGTCGAGCGGCGCGGGCGCGCCCGCAGTGATCGCCGCCGCGTGCCCGTCGATCCAGGCGATCTGGTCCGGGGCGAGCAGCCGTCCGTGGGCTCCCGCGGTCTCGAAGCGTCGGGCGAGGAAGGCCATGACCTGCCGATCGTCGGTGTACGCGGTCGCGTGGACGAGGCCGATCTCGCCGCCGCCGCAGCCGCGGAGCACCGCGTGCACCAGTGCGCCCGCGGGGTCTCCCGCCGGCTCGGAGCCCTCGTAGCGTTCCGCCATGGCGCGTGCGAGCCCCGAGGCCTCGATGAACCCGCCCGGCACGTCGCTGTTGACCTCCGAGAGGCGCCAGTCCTCGGTGGTGGGATGAAAGTCGAAGCGCAGGCAGCGGGGCGCATCATCGGAAACCTCGGCCGCACCGAGCGCCCCGAGGATCGACCGCGCCAGCCCGAGTTCTCGCTGGAGGTCGGGGCGGGCGAGGAGCTCGCGCTCGGCGTTCAGCGTTTCGGACGCGAGACGTTCCGCGACCGCGGCCAATTCCTCCCACTCGGCGCGCTCGAGCACGACGGGGTAGCGGGCCAGCACGTCCACGTCCTCGCACTGCGGGTCCAGCTTGCCGCAGTCGAAGATCAGGTGGCTGCGCAGGGCCGCGTGCTCGGCGCGGCTCAGCGCCGGCGGACAGCTCAGGGGCCCCCCGCTCACGTCCACCACCCGAGGCTGTAGATATAGCCCGCGGCGGCGAACAGGTAGAGCGCGCCGGGCACCAGGCCCAGCGCCGCCGCGGACGGCGTCTCGCGCCGGGTCACGGCCCCGTGCATGCGCCCGATCACGGCCTCGAGCAGGGCGAGCCCGAGCACCGGCCAGCCGGCGACGAGCCAGTCCGTCACCGTGGCCGACGCGGAGACCCACGTGCCGGCGACCGCCCGGCCCTGGATCGCGCCGACGCTGACGAGGTACGCCGCGAGCCTCACGCCCGCGGCCCGGTCGCGGTCGATCGTCACCATGTCCGTCACGCCGCAGGCCAGATCGACGAGCGTCCACGCGAGGAAGAAGCCCGCGGTCGAGAGCGCCGCGGAGAAGAGGACGACCCACCAACCCGGTCCGTCGCCGATGTTGGCCCCCGCGAAGGCGAGCGTCAGGCCGAGCAGGACGCCGACGGTGGCGTGGCCGGCGGCGCGGTTGCGTCGCTCGGCGACGTCCTCGAGGGCCCTGAGGCCGGACAGCGGCGCCAAGCCCGCCGCGATCGACACCCATGCCGCCCCGATCGCCATGTAGAAGATGATGTAGGGCGGGCTGTCGCGCACGTCGCCCGCGGCGAACACCGCGAGCACGATCAGGAGCGCGCCCGCGCAGACCGGCGGGCCGAGATAGAGCGGCCAGCGCGCCCCGTGCGAAGAGAGGAAGGGCGACCGGGCCCCCGCGCGCCCATACCACAGGGCCCAGCGCACCGCGCCGATCACGAGCGACACGACCAGGACCGCGACTTCGTCGGGGGCCACGCACCCAGCCTACCACTTCCGCCCCAAGATGCCTGAAGCGCGGCCCCGGGCGGGCGCGGGCCCGGCCATACAATCGGCCCATGAGCCGCCGCGTCGTCGTCACCGGGATGGGCTGGATCACCCCGCTGGGGCACGACATCCCCACGGCGTGGGTCCGCCTGCTCGCCGGGGAGAACGCCATCGGCCCCGTGGGCCGGTATGACGCCTCGAGCTTCGCCACCAACTTCGCCGCCGAGGTCAAGGGGTTCGAGCTGAGGGCGCACCTCGACGGCGCGGCGTTGCTGCGCAGGCACGAGCAGGCCGGGATCGGCACTCAGATGGCGCTCGCGGCCGCCGCGCAGGCATGGCGGCAGGCGGGGCTCGGGGAGCCCGGAGCAAAGCCCGCCGGGGTCGAGCCGCGCCGGATAGGGATGTACCTCGGGGCGGGCGAGGGCTCGCTCGATTACGAGAACTTTTGGGCGACCAACCTGGCCGGGTGGGACCGGGAGCAGCGGCGCGTGGACGCCGCGGCGTGGGCGAGGGCGGCCTACGCGCGGATGAGCCCCGTCCGGGAGCTCGAGCAGGAGCCGAACGCGGCGCTCAGCCATGTCGCGTCGACGTTCGGCTGTCGCGGGCCCTCGTTCAACTGCATGACGGCGTGTGCGGCGAGCACGCAGGCGATCGGGGAGGCGTCCGAGCTCATCCGGCGCGGGGATGCCGACATGATGCTCGCGGGCGGCGCCCACTCGATGATCCACACTCTGGGCATGACCGGCTTCATCCGCCTGACCGCGATGAGCAAGCGCCGCGAGAGCCCGCAGACGGCCGCACGTCCGTTCGACCAGACGCGTGACGGCTTTGTGATGGGCGAGGGCGCGGGGATCGTGGTCCTCGAGAGTCTGGAGAGCGCGGAGCGCCGCGGCGCCGTCCCCCTGGCCGAGCTCGCCGGGTACGGCTCCTCCGCGGACGCCTTCCGCATCACGGACATGCACCCCGAGGGCAAGGGGCCGCTCGCGGCGATGATGGGTGCTCTCCGCCAGGCCGGGATCAACCCGTCCGAGCCGCGTGAGGACGGCCGGCCCCCCGTGGACTACATCTCCGCCCACGGGACCGGGACGAAAGAGAACGACTCGATCGAGACGCGCGCGATCAAGCAGGCGTTCGGGGGTCAGGCGCGCCGGGTCGCGGTGAGCTCGATCAAGTCGATGATGGGCCACCTGATCCAGGCGGCGGGGGTGGTCGAGTTCATCACCTGCGTCCAGGCCATCCACACGGGCATGCTCCCGCCGACGGTGAACCTCGAGCACCCCGACCCCGAGCTCGACCTCGACTACGTCCCCAACAGGGCCAGGGACACGAGCGCCTCGGGCGGCGTGGACATCTGCCTCTCCAACAGCTTCGGGTTCGGCGGTCAGAACGACACGGTGGTGGTGCGGCGCTTCCGGTGATGCGCCGGCGGCGCACACGGCCGGGTCAGCACCCCGTCACCCAGTCGTTCAGGTACGCCGTGAAGTCGCGCGTGTCGATCACGCCGTTCTCGTCCCAGTCCGCCCTCGGATCCCCGGACGCCCACAGATTGAGGAACGCGAGGAAGTCTCTGCTGTCCACCGCGCCATCGCCCGTGAGATCGGGCCGGCAGCGGGGCAGGAGCACGTACGCGCGCATCTCGTCGTCGAGCAGGCCGTAGCCGACGATGCGCCCCGCGTCGTTGATCCCGACCGCCGCCAGCAGCACCCAGTTGTCGGTCGTGTCGATGAGATCGTTGAGGTCCTTCGGCGGGCCTCCGTCGGGCCAGATCGTCGCCCGCACCGTGGGGGCGGCCGCGCTCGACCAGCCGATGACGTCGCCCCCGTTGCCGACGGCCAGCGCCATCGAGGTATCGCCCCCGTCGAGGACGCCAAGGTCGCTCATGCCCTCGCCGGCGCGCCACACGAAAGCGTGCTGCTCCTCGTTCGCCAGCGAGCTGTATCCGACGACGACGCCGAGGTCGTTCACGCCCATGGCGAAGCTCCCCTGGCCCCCGAGCGTGCCCAGGCTCGTGAGACCCTCGCCCCGGCGCCACGTGAACGCGTACTCGCCCTCGTCATCGGCCGCGGCCCAGCCGACGACGAGTCCGGACTCGTTGATATCGGTCGCCTCGCTGAAGAGGCCGCCGAAGGTGCCGAGGTCGATGGCGCTGTTGTCCGGCCGCCAGACGCACGCGTGCACGGCCTGAGGATCCACGCCGGCCCATCCCGCCACCCAGCCATCGTCGTTCACCGCCGCCGCGAGTGAGTTGTCGTCTCCCAGCGTGCCCAGGTCGGTCATCACGCCGTCGGCCCAGCGGAACGCGTGGGACCGATCGAAGAGATTGGCCCACCCCACGACGTGGCCGGTGTTGTTCAGGGCGTACGCCTCGCTGAAAACACCGGTGTCCAGAAGCCCGAGGTCGTGGATGTCGCCGGAGGCGTCCCAGAATACGGCGCGGAACCAGCCGTCCGCGGCGGCGGCCCGGCCCGCGATCTCCCCGGCGTCGTTGATGTCATACGCGTCGCTCTCGCCCCCGCCGGCGAGCGTGCCGAGGTTCACGATGTCGTATGTCTGCGCCGATGCTCCGGAGGCAACGAGCGCGGCCACGAGCGGCGGAACGATCGCACGCATGTTCATGATCCCCTCCGTCGCCAGCGTAGCAGCCAGGGCACGAGTCACCAAGCAGGGCCCGGGGATCGACGCGCGATCGACAGGGATCGCCCGCCAAACCACCAGCCCGGGGCGCGGCCACTCTGCGAACACGGGCTGAACGGAGCGCCGGACGAGGGGCCGGGGAACGACGTAGCCCTTGCGCCTGAACCTTCTACGGCCCCCGTGCGTCTCATGATGGGAGCCCGACACGGCCGATGACCATGCCGGAGGTGGTTGCGCGATGGCAGGCTCGACGATCCTGCGTGTTCTCTCCACGTCGATCACACTGGCGGTCGCCGGGGGGGCCTGCGTCCTGGGGTACCAGTTCCTCCGCGCCGGGGCCGCGGCGGAGATCTACAGGTCGAGGCTCACGGCGCTCGCCGACGAGTACGAGACGCTGCGGACCACGTACAACCGCGCGGTCCGGAAGACCGCCGTGACCGAGCTGGTCGTGCGCGAGGGGAACCTGAGCGTGCGCGTGGTGGCCGACGGCGACGTGCTCAAGGAGGTCCCCACCCCCTACGACCCCGCGGGCGAGATCTACGTGGACTACATCGTCCGCAATGGCCGTCTGTGGATCCGGCGCGTGTTCGATTCGCGCACACCCCCCAGCCAGGGCGTCGTGATCGACCCCAACCTCGCGGCGGTAACCTGGGGCCAGGAGGACGGGGGCGCGGAGGTCGGCAAGGCTGTCTACAGGTCGCTCGGCGAGGGGCGATGGGTCGTGAGCGTCACGGGCGGCGGGTCCCTGGGGCTGGTCCAGGTTTCGCCGAACGCGGATGTTGAGCTGCGGCGCGGGCCGGAGGTCACCGACTTCGGCACGGTGACGGTCGAGGCGGACCGCGACGTCGAGTCGATCGGGCTCGCGGAGGTGTGGGGGCGGTTGCTGCGGGACTGAGCGGGCGGATCGCCCCGGATGACACCCGCGGCGGCGGGGGCGGAGAGGGGAGCGACCCTTCCCTAGCATTGCCTCCCACGGGAAGGAGCCGCCCCATGCCCCAGGCCGCGCGCAAATCGATGGACGACATCATGGCCCTGTGCAAGCGCCGGGGCTTTGTCTATCAGTCCAGCGAGATCTACGGGGGCATCAACGGATTCTGGGATTACGGCCCGCTCGGGGCGCAGCTGAAGAAGAACCTGCGCGACGCGTGGTGGGAGGACATGATCATGAACCCCTGCTGGGGCCGCACGGGTCCCAACGGGGAGCGGGTGCGGTGCGTGCCGGTGGAGACGTGCATCATCCAGCACCCGAGGGTGTGGGAGGCGAGCGGGCACGTCGGCGGGTTCAGCGACCCGATGATCGACTGCCGGGAGAGCAAGGCCCGGTACCGCGCCGACCACCTGCGCTACCTGAAGGCGACGGGCGCGAGCGAGGGCCAGATGTACGGCTTCATCGGCGGGGACGACCTGTCCTTCGAGCACGCGCTCAAGCGGCTGGGCAAGTATGTGAAGCGGGACCTCGGCGACGGGGACACGGAGATACTCGACAACCCCAAGCCGGACGCCGAGTTCCTGGCGAGGGTCGTCGGCCCGGACGCCAAGGAGCCGGGCACCCTGACCGAGCCCCGCATGTTCAACCTCATGTTCCACAGCTACACGGGCGCTGTCTTCAACGAGGACAGCAAGGTGCACCTGCGCCCGGAGACGGCGCAGGGCATCTTCGTCCAGTTCAAGAACGTGGTGGACACGACCCGGGTGAAGCTGCCCTTCGGCATCGGCAACACGGGCCGGAGCTTCCGCAACGAGGTGACGCCGCGGAACTTCACCTTCCGATCGCGCGAGTTCGAGCAGGCGGAGCTGGAGTTCTTCTGTCACCCCGACGACTCGCACGAGTGGTACAAGTTCTGGCGGGACTTCCGCATGGAATGGTGGCGGTCGATCGGGCTCGCGGGCGAGAACCTGGTCCTGCGCGAGCACGAGAAGGACGAGCTCAGCCACTACTCGACGGGGACCAGCGACGTCGAGTACCGCTTCCCCTTTACGGCGCCGGGCTTCGGCGAGCTCGAGGGGATCGCCCACCGGGGCGACTTCGATCTCCGTCAGCACGCCCAGCATTCGGGCGCGAAGCTCGAGTACTTCGACGCCGAGCGCGGCGAGCAGCTCCCCAACGGATCGAAGAAGGGGGAGCGATATCTGCCGCACTGCATCGAGCCCGCGGCCGGGCTGGACCGCGGGGCCCTCGCGCTCGTCTGCGAGGCGTACGCGCGCGACGAGAGCCGGCCGAGCCCGGAGATCATGCGGTTCCACCCCCGGGTCGCCCCCATCAAGGCGGCGGTGTTCCCGCTCGTGAACAAGGACGGCATGCCCGAGGTCGCGGAGAAGCTGCACGCCGAGCTGCACAGGAAGCTGTGGCGCGTCGGCTTCATCGAGACGGACGCGAAGCAGTCGATCGGCAAGCGCTACGCGCGCATGGACGAGGCCGGCTGCCCGTACTGCTTCACCATCGACGGCGACACGCTCAAGGACCAGACCGTCACGGTGCGCGATCGAGACACGGGCCACCAGGAGCGCATCGCGATCGGCAGCGTGGCGGAATATCTGCGCAACGCCCTCGGTCTGTGAACAATTTTGGCCGCGCGTGGGGTTCGGGATGCGTGAAAGCCCTCGAATTGCGGCGCGAAGCCGCCCGGCGCGTCCGTTCTGTCGCGGATGAGCATCGGAATAAGTTGCTGCGATCGCGCTGCTTGCGCACCGGCGAGGCAGATCACCCGCCGACCCGGTAAAACCCCTCCGGCGCCCGGGCCGTAAGGCACGGCGAGGGGGACGACCAGCCACGTGTTCAGCAGATGGATCGGCGGCCAGGACCTCTCCCCGGGCCGGGGGGCGTTCGGCGCGGCGGCGAGGCGCCGGCCGCGCGTGGAGGACTCGCGATGCGACGCAAGACAGAACGGATTCTCGTGACCTCGTACGTCTGCGGGTGCGCCGTGCTCGCAGGGGCAGGGGCCATCGCGCAGCAGAAGCTCTCGCCACAGCCGGCGCAGCAGGCGGCGCAGCCCGCACCCGACAAGGCCCCCCAGTTCACGCTCAAGGACCTCAACGGCAACGAGGTCACGCTGTCGGATCTGCGAGGCGAGAACGCCGATCAGGTCGTCGTCCTGGAGTGGTTCGATCCACGCTGCGACTGGGTCAAGACGTACCATGAGAGTTCGACCACCATGAAGGACATCCGCTCGGAGTTCCCGGGCGCGAAGTGGGCGGCGGTTTACTCGAGCACGCCGCCCGAGGGCGAGGACGCGACGGACATCAACAAGTCGGCCGCCGACGAGTGGGGCATCGAGTACCCCATCCTGCTCGACACCGACCGCTCGGTGGCGGAGCTCTACGGCGTGGAGCGCGCGCCGCATGTGGTCGTGATCAACGCCAAAGGCGAGGTGTTCTACTCCGGGGCGGTGGACGACTCGATGACCCCGGGCTCGGTCGGCGTGGAGAACCACCTCCGCAAGGCTCTTGCCGCGGCGTCCAACGGCGAGGACGCGCCCCCGAGCGCGGCCGCGCCGGGGTGCCGCCTCTCGACGGAGAACCCTGACGACGAAGGCGCAGACGACCCCGAGCGACACTGAGCCGGAGCCCGACAATGCCGCGCGGCGCGACGCGCGCGGCCACGCGAGCGAGCGGCGCTGTCCGTCGAGGACCGCGCCCGATGATGATCCACAGGGTCGGCCTCGCACTGCGCCCGGGGCTCGCGAGCGACCATTGTCCCACCGCCGCGTTTCAGCGGTGCCAGAGTGCGCCCCACGAAGCTCTGTCAGACGCCAAGCGGGCCGCCGGGGAGTCGGGACCCCGGCGGCCGCACTTGTGGAGTAGGCGTGCCCGATGCGTGGGCGCTCATCGTCCCTGCGAGATCAGCTCGCGGGCCTTCTCCTCGACCATGTTCGCGGCCCCGCCCAGGTTCGCCAGCACCGCGATCGTGTACCCCTCGTCGAGATACATCGAGAGGCCGGCGCTGATGCCGGGGAAGCCGCCCGAGTGGCCGACGACGCGACCGGCGGGGGTCTGCCGAATCCCGAATCCCAGGCCGTAGCCCGGCGAGGCGAGCTCGGGGTAGCCGCGCCAGAGCTGCTCGAGCGAACCCTCGGAGACGAGCGTGCCGGCGCGGAGGGCGCGGTCGAAGCGGAGCAGATCCTCGACGGTCGAGTAGCCGCCCCCGGCGGGCCCTCCGCGGACCACGTGCTCGTAAAGGTTGTTGCGGTACTCGACGGGGTTCGAGCCGGGGATCGGCTCGTAGCCGACGGCGAGGTTGCGGTTCACGCGGTCGGTCTCGAAGAAGTCCGAGTCGACCATTCCCGCCGGGCCGGTGATGTGCTCCCGGACGTAGTCGTAGTAACTCCCCCCGGTGACGCTCTCGATCACCGCTCCCGCGACGAGCATGCCGGTATTGCTGTACTGCCACTGCGTGCCGGGCTCGAAGGCGAGCGTCTCCGACGCGACGATGGGCTTCCAGTCGTCGACCGAGTGGTAGAGCCCGCGGCTGGACCGCTGCCACTCCTCGGTGAAGTAGCTGCCCAGGCCGCTGGTGTGGGTAAGGAGGTGCTTGACGAGCACCCTCGACTTGTCGACGTTGGGTAGCCAGTCCTCGCTCAGGTGCTTGGAGATGGGATCCTCGAGGCTCAGCCTGCCGGCCTCGACCAGCTGCATCACCGCGACGCCCGTCATCATCTTGTTCATCGAGCCGAGGTTGAACCTGGTGTCGAGCGTGACCGGGGCGCCAAAATCGCGGTTGGCGAGGCCCACGGCGCGGGTGTAGAGCACCTTGCCGTCCTTGGCGAGGAGGACGGTGCCGCTGAAGGCCTGCCGGGTGACGAGGCGATCGACGTAGGCGCCGAGCTGCTCCACGATCTGGGCGTCGGACAGCCTGGGCTGGGAGGGCAGCCCGCTGGGCGGGCGCGCCGGAGCGAACATGATGCCCGTGATGCGGTGGGGGGCCTCGGCCTCGACATCGACGACGATCGCACGCCACGCTTCCAGGAGCGTGTTGCGCACGATGAGCACGGCGTGGGTGTCGGGATCGGGCGGGTCGTAGGCCCGGACGCCATAGATCTCGAGGCGGCCGCTGTTGCGGGCGACCTGGGACATGATCTCGATGTGCTCGTCGAGCGGGATCTCGCGGAGAAAGGCGGGCGCGAGGTTCTCGGCGAGGTATTCCCGGGCCGCGCCGGGGTCGAAGCCGTTGATCAGCGAGGCCAGCTCCCGCGCGCGCCGGCAGGCGGGCGTGTCGGGGAGGGAGGTCGAATCGGTGTAGGGCTTGGGCGGTGGCGTCTGGGCGATGGCCGGTCCCCCGGCGAGAAGCGCGAGAAGCAGCGTGAGGACGAGTATGACGGGGGCGGGGATCAACGTGCGCGTGGTCTGCATGCAGGGTCTCCGTCGGGCATTCAGTGCGAGGCGTGCGGGCGCGCGTCGCGGGCGTGGCGGGCGAGCTCGAGTGCATGGTCCAGCGCTTCCGCGGCCGGCGTCCTGATGTCGGGCTCGACGCCGACGCCCTCCCAGTTCGTCTTGGTGATCGGGTTGTGGGCGCGCATGTAGGGCACGCCGAGCACCAGGCGGTCGCTGATGCGCTCGGGACGGACCGGGTGCGCTCCGCCCCCGGTCTGCTCGCCCACGATCGTGCCGCGCCCGAGCGTCTTGAGGTTGTAGCTGAACTCCTCGGCGCCGGAGAAGGTGTGGGGGCTGGTGAGCACGTAGACCGGGGTCCCCGGGTCGAGCCGCTCGCCGGGCACCGTGTCCAGCGTCCAGTACTCCTCCACGACCTCGCCGCTGCGGTCCACCATCTCGTTGAGGTGCGTCGGCTCCTCGAAGAGGTAGCTGGTGATGAACCGAATCATCTCGGGCGAGCCGCCGCCGTTCGATCGAAGGTCGAAGATGACCGCGTCGCAGTTGCGCACGAATGCCATCGCGCCCGCGGCCGTAGCCTCCGCCTCCGGACCGGGCACGAAGGCGTCGAACCGGATGTAGCCGACGTTGCCCGGCAGGACACGGACCTCGCGGAAGCCGTAGTTGTCCGCCGCAAGCTCTCGGAGCATCGCCTCGTCGTCCGGATCGTCGCGCTCGCTCGTGCGCGGCTCGATCCGCACGCCGAGGTGCAGGTCGCGGCTCACGGCGCGGAGATCCGCCGTCAGCTCGCCGGCAAGCAACGCGTCGTCCCGGATGTCCTCGTACCCTCCCGCGGCGAGCTTGTCGCGCACACTCGCGGCCATGCGGCGTCCGACATCGGGGTACACGTAGGCCCCCTCGACGCTCGCGGCCGCGCGCTCCACCGCCGCCGCCACCTCCGCCGACGACAGCTCGACGGGCTCGACCTCCGGCCCGCCGATGCGCATCCCGACGCCCTCGATGCGCTCGGGCCCCTCCGGCGCCGGGATGAACTCCATCACGACCGAGCGCCCGTCGGCGGCGCGGGCCACCGCGATCAGCCGCCCCTCCCCCCGCGTGATCACTCTCGTCACCACCAGCGGGGCCAGGTCGGCGTGCATCCGCTCGACGCGCTCGGTCCGCTCCTCGATCGGCGCCGTGCTGGCAGCCGCGCGGTACGTCTGCTCAAACTCTCGGACCGCCTCCGGGGAGCCGTCGTTGATCATCCCGATGAACGCCGCGGCGGCCCGGCCCTGCGGGGTGTCCGGCAGGCGGTCGA
Organism: uncultured Phycisphaeraceae bacterium; assembly: GCA_964435785.1. GTDB lineage: Bacteria > Planctomycetota > Phycisphaerae > Phycisphaerales > UBA1924 > PNC22. The sequence goes on from CAYTAH010000003.1 coordinate 128,874, forward strand.
TCTCATGGCTCGGCTGGAGGGCTACCCCCGACGGGAGGGTCGGGGGCCCGAGCGCGAACGCGGCGATGAGCAGCACGGTCGGCAGCATGGCGGTCTCCTGGGGCGCGGGGGAGTCCCGCGGCCCTATAGTACGATTCGCACCATAGATGGGATACCGCTCCGGGCGATTTCCGTCGCAGTCCGGCCGAAGAGTTCTTCCGTATGAGCCACAGCGAGCTCGAATGCTTCGTCCTCGGCCTCGTGTGGCAGTTCGGGCCCATCGCCGCCTACGGCGTCCGCCAGCGCATGCAGGGTTCGCCGAGCCGCCAATGGAGCGCCAGCACGGGGGCGATCTACCCAGCCCTGCGTCGGCTGGAGGGCAGCGGGCTCCTTCGGGGGCGGGAAGCGGCCCAGGGGCGTCGTCGCCGCCGAGAGTACGAGGTCACCGAGGCGGGGCTCGCCGTGCTGCGTGCGTGGGTCGGGCCCCCGCTGGGACCGGAGACGGTCACGGTCGCGTTCGACCCGCTGCGGACCCGCGCCCGGTTCTTGGGCGCGCTCGCTCCAGAGGCCCGCGGCGCCTGGGTGGAGGGGGCGATCGGCGTGCTCGACGAGGTGGAGAAGCAGGTCCGGGGGTGGGCGGTTGCCCACGGGGGAGGGGACCCCTTCCTGGAGAGCCTTACCCGCCACGCGTTGCTGGAGACCGAGGCCCGCCGGCGCTGGCTGGAGGGGCTGCTCACGATGGTGCGGGGCGACGCCCGCTGAGCCGCGCGTCCGCCTACCGGCCGAAGAACTCGGCGAGAGAGCGGGTCTGCTCGATGTGGTCGAAGGTGATGCGCATGGCGACCGTGATCGGCACGGCGATGAGCGCCCCGGGGATCCCCCACAGCCACCCCCAGAAGATGACGCATGTGAAGAGCATGAGCGGGTTGAGGAGCAGGCGCTTGCCCAGGATCAGCGGGGTGACGAAGTTGGCCTCGACCGACGTAAGGACCAGGTAGGCGAGCGGTGCAAGCAGTGCGTAGCCCACCGAGTCGAAGGTGATCAGCGACACCATGCCCACGATTGCGACGCCGACGATCGCGCCGAGGTAGGGGATGTAGTTGAGCACCGCCGCCATGACCCCCCAGAGCGCTGCATTGGGCACGCCGAGGGCGAAGAGCACCCCTCCTGTCGCCAGGCCCAGGCCGGCGTTGATGAGCGTGATAGTCAGCGCGTAGTGACCGATCTCCTCCTGAATCTGGTGAGCGATGGTGACCGCCTTCTTCTTGTCCTCGAACCGGCGGATGATCCGGACCAGCTTGAGCAGGAACGTGTCCCCCGTCGCCAGCAGGAAGAAAAGAAACGCGCCCACCAGGACGAGCCCCGCGATGAACCCCCGCGCGCCCTCGATCAGCATCTGGAGCCCCGTGCTGGGCGCCTGCATCTTGACCTCGATCCCGGGCTGCGAATCCAGACTTGTGGCTTCCTCGACCTTCTCCGCGGCTTTCTGGATGTCCTCGACGGGCTCGCGGATGAAACGGAGCCGCTGCTCGAGCTCGTCGAAGCTCTGGGGCAGCTCCCGCAGCCACGTCATCGCCGGGCCGCTGAGGTGATAGACCATCAGGGCCACGCCGAGCACGAGAACGATCAGCAGCAGGGCGGCGCCGCCCGCCTGGGGCAGCCGGAGCTTCCGCTCCAGGATCCGGACGAGGGGCATGAGCACCAGCGAGAGGAGCACCGCCAGCGCCAGGGGCATGAGAACCGGCCTGGCGAAGTGCAGCGTGTAGAGCACGGCAAGCACCGCGAGGATCGTGAGCATGACCGAGCGGATGCTCACGCCGTCGGCCAGCTTGCCGACGTCGAGGATGCTCTTCCCGGGTTCGGCTCCGGCGGGCTGGTCGCGCTCGGGTGTCGGCATGGGGTCTCGAGAGTGCTCGCCGCGGCGCGGCGAGCGGGCATGGGGCGTCCGTCGCAGCCATGCTACGAGCGGCCATGACCGGCGTTCGCTGAGAAAGCCGTCATCCCGCCCCGGACTCCGGCCCGGGCCGCACGGCGCTACTCTGAGAGTGGAACGGATTCTGTCCGGTTCGACGGCCCGTGAAAGGGCACGGCCCGTTCGGCGGAAGAAGAATGCAGGCGGCCCGTGCCGGCGCGACGGGGCCGGTGTCGTTGAAGGGCCGCGCGGCCGATCGGGAAGGGGCACGGCGCATGAAGGGCGTGTTCATCATCGGATTGGTCCTCGTCGGGGCCGGCCTGCTGGGCGGGGGCGCGTACGTCCTCACGCAGACGCCGGTCGGGGAGAAGCTCCGCGAGGGGCTCAAGGGGCAGGTCACTGCGACGACGGTGCGGGTGGAGCCGGCCAGGCGGAGCGCGCTCACGCGGACGATCAGCGCGCCGGGGCTGGTGGAGCCGCGCACGAAGGTCGAGATCAGCGCGCAGGTCTCCGCCCGGATCACGGCGCTCCCGTTCGACGAGGGCGAGCGCGTCAGCGCGGGGGACGTGGTGGTCCGTCTCGACGCCGAGGACCTGACCGCGCGGCTCGAGGCGGCGCGGGCCCGTCTCAAGGCGCAGGAGGCAAGACTCCGCGGGATGGAGGCCGACCTCGCCGTGGCCCTCAGCGACTTCGGCCGGCGCAAGGAGCTGCACGACTCCGGTGACATCGCCAAGTCCGAGTACGAGCAGGCCGAGAACCGCTACAACCAGGCGGTGGCGGCGGTAGAGATGGCCCGCGCGGATGTGGAGATCGCCCGGGCGCAGATCATCGAGGCCGAGAGGGACCTGGCGCACGCCGTGATCTCCAGCCCCATCGACGGCATCCTCACGACGCTGAACGCCGAGGAGGGCGAGCTGGTCGTCGTCGGGACGCTCAACACGCCGGGCTCGATCATCCTCGAGGTCGCCGACCTCTCGGACATGCTGCTCGAGGCGAGGATCGACGAATCGAACGTCGCGCAGGTGAAGGCGGGCCAGGAGGCGACCGTCTACGTGAACGCCTACCGGGACCAGCCGTTCTCCGGGACGGTCGAGCGTGTCGGGCTGGAGCGGAAGCAGTGGCAGGACGGCACCTACTACTACGAGGCGGAGATCAAGCTGAGCGAGGATCCCGAGCGAGTGCTTCTCTCGGGGCTGAGCGCGACGGCGGAGATCGCGGTGCAGCGCCTCGACGACGTGCTGGTGGTTCCGAGCCAGGCGGTGCTCGAGCGTCGGATCGACGAGCTGCCGAAGGAGGTCGCCGACGGCGCCGGCGCGCTGATCGACCGTCGCAAGACCTTCGCCACCGTCGTCTACCGCATCGAGAACGGCAAGACCGTGACCATGCCCGTGCAGATCGGCCCCAGCGACCTGACCGAGACGGTGATTCTGGCCGGCCTCGAGGAGGGCCAGAAGATCATCGCGGGCCCGTTCAAGGCGCTCGTCGATATGACGCACGATCAGCCGGTGACCGACGAGGCCGAGCAGCCGGAGAACGGAGCGCCGGCGGGCGTGGCCGGAGCCGAGACCGCGGACGACGAGGGGACCGGCGCGCCCGACGGCCCCCCGGGCGCTTGAGCGATGATGATCCGCATCCGAAAGCTCACGAAGGTGTACAGGCTCGGAGTCGAGCGGGTGCACGCGCTGCGCGGCATGGACCTCGACATCGATCGCAACGAGTTCGTCGCCATCATGGGCGCATCGGGCTCGGGCAAGAGCACCCTGATGCACATACTCGGGTGCCTCGATCGGCCGACGGGCGGGCTCTACGAGCTCAACGGACGGCCGATGCACCGGATGGGCGCCGGGCAGCTGGCACGGGTGCGCAACGAGCAGATCGGGTTCATCTTCCAGAGCTTCGAGCTGCTCAACCGCGCGACGGCGCTCAAGAACGTGATGCTCCCCATGATCTACTCGCGCCGTCACTGGCGCTCGGCGCGCCAGAGGGCGCGGACGGCGCTCGAGCGGGTCGGCCTGGGCGACCGCATGAGCCACAAGCCCAACCAGCTCTCGGGCGGGCAGCGGCAGCGCGTAGCGGTCGCACGGGCGCTCGTGAATGAGCCGTCGATCCTCCTCGCCGACGAGCCGACCGGGAACCTCGACAGCGCCACCACGCACGAGATCATCGCGCTGTTCCGCCAGCTGCACGCCGAGGGCCAGACGATCGTGATCGTCACCCACGAGGAAGAGGTCGCCGCCCATACCCAGCGGATCGTGCGCCTCCGCGACGGCCTGGTCATGAGCGACCACCCGACCCGCGAGGACCCCACGCACAGGCGATGGCTCGAGGGCCAGGCCGCGGCGGCGGCCGAGGCGGTCATCAGGGAGCGAGCCGTCGAGGGGGCCCCGGCATGATCCTCGTGCGGATCATCCTCCAGACCTTCGGCCTCGCCCTGGGCCAGATATGGGCGAACAAGGTTCGCTCCATCCTGACGACCCTTGGGGTGATCATCGGCGTGGCGAGCGTTGTCGCGGTGATCGCGGCGTTGCAGGGGCTCCGCCAGACCGTGCTCTCGGAGTTCGAGAAGCTCGGCGCCAAGCGGATCTACATCGACGGCACGCTGCCCCGCTCCCAATGGCACAGCGGGCGGTGGCGCGAGGTGCAGCTCAAGGTCGAGGAGGTGGAGGCCATCCGCGAGCGGTGCCCCTCGATCGAGTCGATCACGCCGGAGTGGTGGGGGAGCTACGCGGCCGAGTACGGCGAGCGCAAGCTCGACGCGGCCCCCACGGTGGGCATCTGGCCGACGTGGCACGACATCGTCGGGCGCCAGGTGGTGCAGGGACGGGCGTTCATCCCCGTGGACGACGCCTCGCGTCAGTTCGTCTGCCTGGTGAACGACAAGGCGATCGAGGAGCTGGACCTGCCGCGCGAGCCCGTGGGCGAGTTCATCCGCATCGCCAACCGGCGCTTCAAGATCGTGGGCGTCGTCGAGACGGTGACGCTCGCGCTCTTCGGGGGCGGGGACACCGCGACCGAGATCTTCATCCCCTTCGGCACGGCGCAGGTGCTCAACCCCGAGGGTTGGATCAACCAGGCGTGGGGCTCGCTCGCGAGCCCGGACAAGTCGGAGGAGGCCCGGGCCGAGATCACCTTCGTGCTCCGGAAGATGCGCGAGCTCAGCGCCGACGAGGAGCAGACGTTCGAGATCCAGGTCTTCCAGCAGTTCATCGATCAGTTCAACGCCATGGCCGCCGGCATCACCGCGGGCGCCGGCGGGATCGTCGGCATCAGCCTGCTCGTCGGCGGGATCGGGATCATGAACATCATGCTGGTGAGCGTCAGCGAGCGGACGCGGGAGATCGGGCTGCGCAAGGCGATCGGGGCACGGCCGCAGGTGATCCTGATCCAGTTCCTCGTCGAGTCGGTCACGCTGTGCCTGGCGGGCGGGGCTATCGGGCTTGCGGTGGGGCAGGGGCTCATCGCGGCGATCCGGATGATCCCCGACAGCCCGCTCAAGGACGCGAGCGTCCCTCTCTGGGCGGTGCTCCTCAGCGTGGGATTCTCGGCGGGGACCGGCGTGGTCTTCGGGATGTTCCCCGCGATCAAGGCGGCGCGGCTCGACCCCATCGAGGCGCTGCGGCGCGACTAGCGGGCCCCGCAGGGAGCAGGGACTTCGAGCAAAGAGGGAGCGGGTGCAGATGAGCGATCGGCGATCGTCGGCGTGTCTGGAGGGGCGGCAGGCCCGGCGGCGCGAGCGCCCGCGCCACGGGGCTCCGCGCGTGCCCGCCCATCAACAGCCGCCGATCCGCCCCCGGCGATCGGCGGTCCCTTACTGGGTGGCGGGCACGATCGTTCTCGCGGCCGCCGGGTGCGCCAACCCGCTCTTCCCGAACGAGGGCGACTATGCGCCCCCCGTGGCGCTCGAGCGCCTGCGCACGATCAAGCCGGCTCCCATCCCGGCCTACGAGGTCGAGCCGGTCGAGACGGCCGTGCCCGACGCGGAGGGCGCGAGGGCCCGTTTCGAGGGCGTCGAGCGGGTCGAGCTGTCGATCGAGGAATGCCGCGCCTCGGCGCTCGAGCACAACCTCGAGCTCGACGTGACGCTGCTCAACCCGGCGCTCGCCGCGGAGGGCCTGGCCGAGGAGGAGGGGCGGTTCGAGTCGGTGTTCACCCTCCGGACGCTGTGGAACGAGACCGACACGCCCGTGTCGTCGGAGCTCGACAGCGCCCAGCAGAAGTTCCAGCTCTTCGAGCCCGGCGTGCGGATCCCCCTGCGGACGGGCGGCACGGCGGAGATCGGGCTCCCCGTGACGCGCAACGAGACCGACAACGCCTTCAGCACCCTGAACCCCGCGTACACGAGCGATCTTCAGTTCTCGATCAGCCACCCGCTCCTCCGCGGGGCGGGGCGACGCGCGACGGTGTACCCCATCACCATCGCCTCCTACGAGCTGCAGATCTCGCAGGCGCAGACCAAGGGCGAGGTCAGCCGGCAGCTCGCGGCCGTGGACCGGGCGTACTGGCGGCTGTACGCGGCGCGAGCCGTGCTCGACGTCCGTCTCCAGCAGCTCGAGCTCGCGCAGGCGCAGCTCGATCGGGCGCAGCGCCGCTTCGATGCCGGCGATGTCGCCGAGATCGAGGTGCTGCGGGCGCAGGCGGGCGTCGCCGAGCAGCTCGACGGGATCATCAACGCGCAGACGCTCGTGCTCCAGCAGCAGCGGGAGCTCAAGCGCGTGATCAACCGGCCCGGGCTCGACGTAGGGTCCACGACGCACGTGGCGACCTCCTCCCCGCCCGACCCGGCGCGATACCAGTTCGATCGCGAGGCGCTGCTGAGCGCCGCGATCGAGAACCGGATGGAGCTGCTCGAGCTCGAGCTGCGTCTCGCCGCGGATCTCGCCACGGCCGACTGGAGCCGCAACCAGGCGTTGCCGCTCCTGGCGCTCGACTACACGTACCGCGTGAACGGCCTCGGCGGGAGTGTCAGCGATACGATCACGACGCTCCAGGACAACGACTTCGAGGACTGGTCGCTGGGCCTTCGGGGCGAGATCCCCATCGGAAACGAGCAGCGCGAGGCCTCGGTCCGCCGGGCGCTGGTGCAGCGTCTGCAGCGTCTCTCGACGAGAGACGCGCGCGAGCAGTCCATCCGGCGCGAGGTGCTCGACGCGATCGACGCGATCGAGTCGGGCTGGCAGCGGCTCATCGCGACCAGGCAGAGCGTGATCCTCAACACCCGCGCCTACCAGGCCGAGGAGCGGCAGTTCGGCGTGGGCGGCTCGACCTCCACCGACGTGCTCATCGCTGCGTCGAACCTGGGGGAGGCGCAGCTCGCGGAGATCCGCGCGATCGTGGACTATCAGGTTGCGCAGGTGGACCTCGCGTTCGCGACGGGCACGCTGCTCGGCGCCGACCGCGTCGAGATCCTCCCCCCCGACCCGGAGGGGACCCTCGGGCGTGTGACGCGCTGAGCGGGCTCGCGCCCGCCTCAGCAGCCGGACGCGAAGGCGTTCAGGAACGCGAGAACGTCCAGCGTGTCGTGCCGCCCGTCGCCGTTGAAGTCCGCCTCCGGGGCCTGGCCGTTCCACGCGTTGAGGAAGGCGAGGACGTCGCGAGTGTCCACCGTGTCGTTGGCGTCGAAGTCGGCGGGGCACCGCAGCGTCATCGTCTCGAGCACGCGCGCGATACCCTGATCGTCCAGGGCGGCGGGCACGACCTCGATCGCCCGGAACCACACCGGGTCGGGCCCGAGGCGCACCACCTCCGGCCCGATCGGATCGGGCAGCGCCAGCCGAATCGGCTCCGACCCTCCCACCGAACAGTCCATCGTGAGAACGCCCGCGCGCGATCGGAGCACGCAGAGGACCGGGCTCCCCCGGAGCCAGAAGTTGGACCCGGTGCTGCTCGACTCCCGCGCCGCGCCGTCCTCGTCGATCGCGAGCACGATGCCCTCGGACCGCGGGTCCGCGAGCACGCGGATGGCCGACCCCCCGTCGGCCGTCTCCAGCGCGAACAGCTGCGGCCGGTAGGACGTTGCGGTCGGCGCGCCGTCCGGCGCGCCCCCGCCCACGCGGTTATCCCACTGGTCGTCGGGGAGCATCGCTGCCGCCAGCAGCGTCCATTCCCCACCGAAGTCAAGCCCCTCGATCGTTGCGTCCTCCGCCGCGCCGAATCCCCCGGGCGGCAGGCCGTGTCCCTCGACCGTCGGTGCATCGAGGTACAGCCCTTCCCAGGCGACGAGGCAGCGGAAGCGCACGTCGGTGTTGGCCCTCGCCGCCTTCAGGTACACCTCGGGGACCCACGCCCCGCCGCCCCCGGTCCAATGGGCCCAGACGGTGAGGGGTGTCCAGGCGCCGGCGTCGAAGTCCTCCCGGCCGGTCCACACGTCGAGGTGGAGCTTCTCGCTGTCGTACAGCTCCGCCGTGAGCTGCGCCGTCGTCGATGGATCGGTCGGGCCGGACGGCGGAAGGGCGTACAGCCACGCCCGGAGCAGCACCGAGGATTCGGGGCCGGGGATCGCGGCGCCGCGCGTCGGCAGCCACACGCCCAGACTCCCCGTCGTCGAGGCGTTGTCGATCATGAAGATGTTGCTGTCGTCGCACGGGAGCGGCGGCACCCCGGGAGGCAGGCTCCAGCGGTCCTCGATGGGGGTCACGGTCACGCCCGCGGCGACCCGCTCGTCCGGCGCGGTCATCAGGGGGCTCATGAGATTGCCGCCCGAGGGAGCGATGGCCAGAGGGCGGGCGATCAGATGTTCGGGGATCGCGAAGCTCCGGAACCCGACGGGCTCGGACGCGGCCGCGCCGATGTACGCCGTCTCGCCGTCCAGCACCGCCTTCCGCGTGCTCGTCGTGCCCGCGACGAGGCACTGCCCCCAGTGCACGCCGTCGGGGGAGAACAGCACGCGGGTCTCCCTCTCGTCGGCGTCCCACTGGCTCGCGCCCGACGCGTCGATGCGCCCGAGGTAGGGCCCGCCCGGGAAGCCGTCGAGGCAGAAGTTGAGCACCCCGTCTCCCGGCCAGCTCGTCGCGGACGGGAGGTACAGCGTCCGCCAGCGTGGTGTCAGCGTGTCCGGGTCGTACGTGAGGTGGAGCACCGCGGGGCTCGTCTCGTCGCTGCCGCAGAGAAGGGCCGAGCACGCCGGATCGGCCGCGATCATCGCCATCGCCTGGTTGTGGCGGAGCCCCGGCGTGAGCCCCTGGCCTCCCCACACGGTGACGGGCTCGGTCCAGTCGGACGCGGCGGGGTACAGCCTGCTCCGCTCGTCGATCCCGGTGTCGGGCAGCGGATCGGGCGAGGCCCACCCCCCGTGAGCCGGGCGCGTGCGGGCGATCAGCCGGTTATCGCCGATCCCGTCGCCGGTGGAGATCACGTAGGACTCGCGCCCGTCGGGATGGCGGATGACGCCGCCGCCGTGCCAATGCTCGGTTGAGACCGGCGACTCGGAGCGATCGAGCTGCACGGTGTCCCACGCGGCCCACTCGCCGGCGATCCGCCGGAAGCGCGTCGCGTGCGCGATGCCGCCGGTCTTCACGGACATCCGGTAGTCGCTCCAGACGACGATCAGCTCGCCGTCGCCGAGCGGGAAAGCGCTGAGCGACCACTGGCTGCCGCGGAGCCGCTCCACGGTCCCCGTGTTGCGCCCGACCGCCGTGACGATCCACGGATCGGGCGCCTCCAGCCGCTCGACCGTGGTGTAGGCCAGGCCCGCCCGGCGGCTCGCCCACCCGCTGCCCGCGGGCTCGTAGATGTCGCACCCGAGGACAATCAGACCGTTGTGAACGGCGCCGCCGTTGGTCAGCGTGAACGCCATCCCGACCACGTCCGGCGTGCCTCCGTTCGCGCCTGTCTGACCCACGAGCAGGTTGGGCTCGTTGCCCTTGGAGGCGTCCCGATAATGCAGCCCGTAGGAGTCGCTCCAGTCACCATCCCGGAACGCACGTTCCACCGAACCCCGCCCGACATGCACGCTCAGCCGCCCGTCGGTCTGCCCGTTGACGACGTAGACGGGCGTCACGCCGTCGTCGCTCATGCCCGCGGCGATGACGTTGATCGATCCGGCCGAGGTCAGCGTCTCCCGGCGAGGCAGAGCGCAGAAGAGCGTGGCGGCCTCAAACCGGGGAACGTTCGGGCCCGCCAGCAGGCCCTGCGGGTCGTAGACCGCGGATGGTCGGGAGAAGGTGAAGCTCACGCCGGGGCTGGCCGTTGCCGCTCCGTCGAAGTGGAGCCACTGCCGCTGTGCGTCGGCCGGCGCCGCGGCCGCGCACCACCACGCCAGGCCCGCAGCGAGAATGCACGACGCGGCTGGTTGCATCGGAAGCACACCTCTCCCCACACGCGCAAGTTGAGCGTGCGACCCCGGTCGGGTCAAGGCAAAGAGGGGCGCACCCAAGGCCTTTCGGACCATCCGGTCCGCCGGTTGAGCAAGAACCCGAGGCCGGGCGCCGAGGCCCGAGACGCGGTCCTCACAGATCGGCTCTTGACGGGCCGGACGGGCGGGCTATCCTCGTGCCAAGCATCAAGAGTCCCGGGCCCGCCTACTGCCCGGGCGGCAACCGAGCCGACCTTTATGGAAGGCCGCGGTGCCGAGGCCAGCCCCAGCGTGGGGAGCGATGCGGTCGAGCGGGTGGCCATGACGGCCTGTCCCCGGCTCGGCAAACCAGGCGACGATGTTCGTCGCCACCCACGCGAATCTGGCCTGCGATTGGTGCCGTGAGGAGGTTTCACGGCATGTGTAGCGACTACACCATCGCAGGCGCGAGCACCACGGCGATCCACGGCGGGCTCAGCCCCGACCCCCAGACCGGGGCGATCGTCCAGCCGCTCGTGCAGTCCACCACCTTCGTCAACGAGGCGGTCGGGGTGAACAAGGGGCACGCCTACTCGCGCGTCTCCAACCCCACGGTCTCCGCGCTCGAGAGCCAGCTCGGGGCCCTCGAGGGCGCGCCGCCCGCCGTGTGCTTCGGCACCGGACTCGCCGCCGAGACCGCGCTCTTCCTCTCGCTCCTCAAGGCCGGCGATCACGCCGTTCTCGGTGACGCGATCTACGGCGGCACCGTGCGCCTGTTCGAGCAGGTTCTCAGCGGCCTGGGCATCCAGGCGACCTTCGTGGACAGCTCGAACGCCGAGACCGTCCGTGCCGCGCTCCGACCCAACACCAAGCTCATCTTCATCGAGAGCCCGGCCAACCCGACGATGAAGCTGACCGACATCGCCGCCGTGGCGAAGATCGGCAAGGCCGCGGGCGTCAAGGTCGCGGTGGACAACACCTTCCTGACTCCCGTCATCCAGCGCCCGCTCGATCTCGGCGTGGACGTGTGCGTCTACTCGACCACCAAGCACATCGAGGGCCACTCGACGGCGATCGGCGGCTCGGTCGTCAGCCGCGACGAGGCGCTGCTCGAGCGCGTCCGCTTCATCCGCAAGTGCACCGGCGGCATCCAGGCCGCGTTCCAGGCGTGGCTCACCGTCCGCGGCGTGAAGACGCTGCCCCTCCGCCTCAAGCAGCACTCGGCCAACGCTCTCGAGGTCGCCAAGGCTCTGCAAGGCAGCCCGCACGTGGCGTGCGTGAACTACCCCGGCCTCGACGACTTCCCGCAGCGCGACCTCGCGGGGCGCCAGCACCTCGGCGGCCTGCACGGGGGCCTGCTCAGCTTCGAGGTGGTCGGCGGGACGGATGCCGCCGTCAAGGTCTTGAACAGCGTCAAGCTCTGCTCGCTCGTCGAGCACCTCGGGAGCGTCGAGACGCTCATCACCCACCCGGTGACCATGACCCACGCCGACGTCCCCCGCGAGCACCGTCTCAAGGTCGGCATCACCGACGGGCTGATCCGGCTCAGCGTCGGCCTCGAGGACGCCGCGGACATCATCGCCGACCTCGAGCAGGCCATCGCCGCGGCCCACGAATCGGTCCCGCACGAGCGGCGCCCGGGCGTTCGCGAAGCCGCCGAGCACCGCCAGAAGGCGGGCGCCGCCAAGGAAGGGGTGCCGGCGTGAGCGACCCCATCATCGTGCTCAAGTTCGGCGGGTCGGTGCTGCTCGACGAGCTGCATGTCCGCGCCGCCGCCGAGGAGGTCTCGCGGTTCGTGCGCGAGGGATACCGCGTGGTCGCGGTTGTCTCGGCGCTCGAGGGCGCCACCGACCGGCTGATCGCCCAGGCGAGGCACTACGGCCCCAACCCGCACGAGGCCGCGACCGCGACCCTCCTCGCCACGGGCGAGCTCACCAGCACGGCGCTCCTCGGCCTCGCGCTCGATGCGCTCGGGGTGAGCGTGGAGACCCTCGACGCCGCGGGCATCGGGCTGCGGACGACCGGGGACGTGCTCGATGCCTCGCCGGTCTCGCTCGACGCCGAGGCCGTGCGTCGCGCGCTCTCGCGCGTGAGGGCGATCGTCGTGCCGGGGTTCGTCGGGCGCGACGAGCACAACCGGACCACGCTGCTCGGCCGGGGCGGCTCGGACCTGACCGCGCTCTTCATCGCCCGGCACTTGGGCGCAGCCTGCCGCCTCGTGAAGGACGTGGACGGCCTCTACGAATGGGACCCGGCCCGCCCGGGGCCCGCCCCCAGACGCTACGCCAGTCTTCCCTGGGACGGCGCCCTCGCGCTCGACGGCACGATCGTCCAGCACAAGGCCGTCCGCTGGGCGCGCGGGCAAGGGCTGGCGTTCGAGGTCGGGGCGCTCGGCGCCCGGGAGGCCACGCGTGTCGGCCCGCTCGAGGCCGTCATCGCGATCGACGACGAGTACGAATGCGCCGGGCCGGACCCGTGCGAGCCCGAGGAGAAGGTCAATGCCGCGTGACGGCGATATCTCGATCGTCGGCGCGACCGGGGCGGTCGGACGGGAGGCCCTCGTGCTCCTTCGCGCGCGGGGGATTCCCCCGTCGCGCGTCCGGGCCCTCGCCAGCGCCCGGTCCGCCGGCTCCACCCTGCCCTACGGGGAGGAGGAGATCCCGGTTCTGGAGCTCTCCGACGGGGCGCTCGCCGGGTGCGTCCTGGCGATCTTCGCCGCCGACGCCGAAACCGCCCGCCGCTTCGCTCCGGCGGCGATCGAGGCCGGGGCGTTCGTCGTCGACAACTCCTCGGCGTTCCGGATGGACCCCGCGGTCCCGCTCGTGGTGCCCGAGGTCAACGGGGACGATATCGCCTCGACGCGCCGCCCGGCGCCGCGCCTCGTCGCCAACCCCAATTGCACGACGATCATCCTGCTCACCGCGCTCGAGCCGCTGCGCCGGGCCTTCGGCGTCGAGGCGATCGACGTCGCGACCTACCAGGCCGTGTCCGGCGCCGGGCTCGCCGGCATGGAGGAGCTCCTCGACCAGACCCGCGCCGCCTTCGCGCCCCCCTCGCACGAGAAGGGGCACGGGCGCACTCGTGTCTTCTCTGAGCCCTGTGCCTTCAACGTGTTCAGCCACGACTCGGCACTCGACCCCGCCTCGGGCGTCAACGGCGAGGAGCGGAAGGTCATCGACGAGACCCGCAAGATCTGGGGCGATCCGGATGTCCGCGTGACCCCCACATGCGTGCGGGTGCCCGTGCTCCGCGCCCACACCGAGGCGATCACGGTGACGCTCCGCGAGGCCGCGACCGGGCGCGAGGTCCGCGACGCGTTCTCTTCGGGCGAAGGCATCGAGATCATCGACGACCGCGAGGGCAACCGCTTCCCCACGCCCCGCAAGGCGAGCGAGCGTGACCCGGTGCTGGTCGGGCGCATCCGGCCCGACCCCGGCGAGCCGGCCGACGCCCGCGGGCGCTCGCGCCGCTGGTGCCTCCTCGCCTGTGGCGACCAGCTCCGCAAGGGCGCCGCGCTCAACGCCGTCCAGATCGCCGAGGTCGCCGGCGTGCTCGCGCCGAGTCGCGCGGCGCTCGCCGGCGCGATGTAGAAGCACGCGGCCCGCGCAGGGGTACACTCCACCATGCAGCCCGAATTCTGGAACCAGCGGTACGGCGCCCACGACCTCGTCTACGGCAGCGAGCCCAACGATTTCGTGGCCCAGGTGGCCGACCGCCTGCCGCAGAGAGGCAGCGCGATCGACCTGGGCGCCGGCGAGGGCCGCAACGCGATCTTCCTGGCCGCCCGGGGGCTTGACGTGCTGGCGGTGGATCAGAGTGACGTCGGCCTGCAGAAGGCCGCGCGGCTCGCGGGCGAGCGGGGACTCACGCTCCGTACCGAAGTCGCCGACCTCGACCGCTTCGATGCCGCCCCCGCCTCGATAGACGTCGTGACTTCCGTGTTCGTCCACCTCCCTCAACCGGTCCGCGCCCCCCTCCACGCCCGCGTCCGCTCCTGGCTCAGGCCGGGCGGCGTCTTCGTGCTCGAGGCCTTCGCGCCGGAGCAGTGCGCCCGCGGCAACGGCGGCCCGAGCGATCCGCGGCGCTACGCATCGCTCGACACGCTGCTGGCCGAGCTCCACGGCCTCGAGATCGAGCACGCGGCCGCGCTTGTTCGCGAGGTCTCCGAGGGCGTGTTCCACTCGGGCGAATCGCCGGTCGTGCAAGTCCTCGCCCGCAAGCCCTGACCCGGCGAGAATCTCATCTCACACAAACCGCTCAGCAATACGCCAGCAGCGCATATTCGCGCATCATGCGCTCCGTCGTGAAGTGCGACCCGTTGATCGCGACGGCGCTGCGCATGACCTCGAGCCACCCGGCGCGATCGTTGTAGTACAGCGGCAGGATCGCCCCCTCCAGCTTGTGGTAGAGGTCTACTGCGTGCCGGGCGTCCTGCTCCTCCGTGCGCTCGCGCCGGCAGTCGTCGGCCATCGTCCCGATCGCCCAGCCGGTGACGCCCTCGACGCACCCCTCCGCCCACCACCCGTCGAGCGTCGAGAGGCTCGGCACCGCGTTGAGCGCCGCCTTCATGCCGCTCGTCCCCGAGGCCTCGAGCGGCGGACGCGGGTTGTTGAGCCAGAGGTCCGCTCCCGCCGCGAGCCTCTTCGCAAGCGCGATGTCGTACCCGGCGATGAAGACCACGGGCACGGCGCGCCCCAGCTCGGCCGCGGCGACGTGAATCTGCCGGATCAGCTCCTTGCCCCTGTGGTCGTGGGGGTGGGCCTTGCCGGCGAAGACGAGCTGGATGGGGCCGACCTCCCGCGCGATGTGCGCGAGGCGCTGCGGATCGCTGAGGATCAGCCCGGGGCGTTTGTAGTCGGTCATCCGCCGCGCGAAGACGACCGTGAACGCCTGCGTATCCAGCTCCCGCCCGGTCCGCTCCTTCACCGCGTCGAGCATGTCGCGCTTCGCCCGCTTGTGCGCCTCGTGCAGGGCGCTCACCGGGATCCGCTGGGCCAGGCGCAGGTCCGAGTTCCTCGCCCGCCACCCGGGGAGATGCTCGTCGAAGAGCCTGGCCATGTGCGGGCCGGTCCATGTCGCGGCGTGCACGCCGTTGGTCACCGCGTGGATGCGGTAGCCCGGGAACATGTCCCGCGTCACCTCGCCGTGCCGCTGCGCCACCGCGTTCGCGAACCCGCTGAGGTTCAGCGCCAGGCGCGACGTGTTGAGCGTGTGCCCCCCGTCGTCGGAGTAGATCTCGGGCCGGTGCAGCGCCGGGTGGTCGCCGAAGATCGCCCGGACGCGCTCGACCGGGAAGCGGTCGTGCCCCGCCGGGATCGGCGTATGCGTCGTGAACGCGAACCGCCGGCGCACCGCCTCGAGCACGTCACGCTCCAGCGCCCGCTCGGGCCCGCCCGCGTGCTCCACCATCCGCGACACCTGCGCCGAGAGCGCCTCGAGCGTCGCCAGGCACGCGTGCCCCTCGTTCATGTGGAACATGCGCACGTCGTGCCCGATCGCCCGCAGCATCCGCGGCCCGCCGATCCCCAGCAGTGTCTCCTGCCGGATGCGGTGGTCCGAGTCGCCCGAGTAGAGCCGCCCGCTGAGCCCCCGCGCCCCCTCGTCGTTCTCCGGCAGATCGCTGTCGAGGAAATACACCGGCACCACGTGCCCGCCGACGCCGACCACGTCGTAACGGAACGCCCGCAGCATCACGTCCCGCCCGTCCACCGGAACGCCGATCCGCGGCGACATCGGGCGCAGCAGCGCCTCGGGCGTCCACGCGTGCGTCGGCTCACGCTGCAGATGGTCGGGACCGAGCTCCTGCGAGAAGTACCCCTCGCGGTAGAGCAGCGTCACGCCGACGAGCGGCATGCCCAGGTCCGCCGCCGCGCGCAGCGTGTCCCCGGCGAGGATCCCCAGCCCCCCCGAGTACGTCGGCATCCTCTCGTCGATGCCGATCTCCAGGGCGAGGTACGCGATGTCGCGATCGATGCGCATGGGGGGAGGTCCTTTCCCGTCCGAGCAGATCCGCGTTCTCGGTAAAGATCGTAGATCTCGGAGCCGCGGTCCGGCGCGCCGCGGCCGCGCGCGGGTCACCCCCACCAATATCGGTCGGAATGCGGCGCCGGATCAGCCGGGCCCGCATCGATCGCCCAGGCGGATGCACCCGCTCGGCGCGCCCGCGATGTGTCGGCGCCGCGACCCTCTCAACGATCCGGTGCGATCTCGAGGAGCATGCCCCTCGGCCCCAGGTTGATCACCCGCGACTCGCCCACCCGGCTCTCCGAGCCCCACGCGCCGTGGATGTGCCCGCACAGCACCAGCCGCGCCGCGCACCGCTCGACGCACTCGAGCACCGCCCGGCTCCCCAGCGACCTGCCGAACGACGCCCTGTCGCAGTGGCCCTTCGGAGGCGAATGCGACACCAGCACCGCCCCGCGCGGGCACCCCGCCAGCACCGCCGCGGCCTCCTCCTCGGACATGTCCACGCTCCACGCGCCGAACGGCGTCTCCGGCACCGCCCCGCCCAGCCCGAAGAACGTGACGCCGCCCAGCGTCAGGGCTTGCCCGTGCAGCACGTGGAGATGCGCGTGCGCCTCCGCGGCCGCGCGCAGCTCCTCCTCCGACTCGCTGTTCCCGTGCACGAGCACGGTCGGGCGGCCGAGCGCCGCGATCGCGTCGATCACCGGCTCGAGCCCCCGCCGCCCCGTCGCGAAATCCCCCGCCCCGACCACCACGTCAGCCCCCGCGGCCGCCCCGTCCAGCGCCTGCACGGCGGCGATGTTGCGGTGAATGTCGCTGAAGGCGAGGAGTTTCATGGCGGATCCAACGCTCGCTCGGCGCGGTGCCACTCTCGCTCAGAGTCTAGGGTCGACCGGCTCGCTCTCCAGCGCCAACACCCCGAACACGCACTCGTGCACCCGCCGCAGCGGCTCCCGCCGCACGAACCGCTCCAGCCCCTCGACCCCCAACGCGAACTCCCGCAGCGCCAGCGACCGCTTGTGCTTCAGCCCCCGCCGGCGCAGCCGCTCGAGGTGTTCCGCCGCCAGGTACTCCGGTCCGTAGATGATCCGCAGGTACTCCGGCCCGCGGCACTTCACGGCGGGCTGGAGGAGGCCCCGGGGGCCGCGGGCGATGAAGTCGCCGGGCTTGACGACCATGCCCTCGCCGCCGCGGGCGGTCAGATCCTCCCACCAGGCGACCGCCTCGGCGCAGCTCGCTTCGTCGGTGAGCGACGCGGTACGGTGTGCGGTGGCCATGAGCAGCCCGTCGTGCTCGGCGAGCCGGGCGAGTGTCGTCATGTGCCAGGCGTGGTCGCGGTCGATGTGGACGGCGTGCTCGGTGGCGAGCAGGTGGAAGGGGGCGAGGCGGAGGTCGTCGATCGAATTGACCGGCCAGCAGTACTGGCCGTAGGCGTCGGCGTAGCGCTCGAGGGCGAGTCGCCGCTGGTCGTAGCGTCCGAGCAGCTCCGAGATCTGCTCGCCGACCACGCGTTCTGCGGCGAGCGAGAGTTCGGTCACGGCCGCGCCGAGCCCCGCCCGGCCCGCGCTCGCTACGGCGGCATACTGGTCGCGCAGGAGCGCCTGCGCCTTGGCGGACCAGGGCATGAGCTCGCAATCGAGGCACAGCCAAGTGGTTTGCAGCTCGTCCCACATGCCCGCGGCGTCGGCCGCGGTGCGGATGCGGTCGAGAAGGGTGGCCTCCAGCGCCGCATCCTCGAAGAACCGCCGGCCGGTGCGGGTGTAGATGATGCCGATCTCGCCGCTGGTGACCCCGAAGCGGCGGCGGGCGGCCTCCTCGTCCCGACAGACCACCACCACCGCGCGCGAGCCCATGTGCTTCTCCTCGCACACGACCTCGGGCGCGCCGGCGGAGCGGTAGTAGGCGAGCGCCTGTTCGGGGTGCTCGAGCAGCCCCTCGCGCTCGCTCGTCTCGCAGGGCGACATCGTCGGGGGAAGGTAGATGAGCCAGCGGGGATCGGCGGCGAAGCGGCTCATGACCTCAAGGGCCGCCGCGGCGTTCTCCTCACGGATGATGACGGTTCGGTGCAGGCGGGTCTCGACGATGCGCTTGCCGAGCACGTCGGCGAGGTCGAGCATGTCGTCGTGCTGCTGCTGAGCCGAAAGTGGTGGCACGGCTGTCCCAGCCGTGCCTCCGTGTGCCGCGGCCGTTTCGGCCGTGCTCCCTGGCAGCCCCAGCGGCCGCGCCGGCTCGGCATACACCGCCCTCGCCGCCACCGACACGATCTCCCGCTCCGGGTACCGCAGCGCCGTCAGCTTCCCGCCGAACACGCACCCCGTGTCGATATCGATCGTGTTGTTCAGCCACTCCGCCTCGGGCACTGCGACGTGCCCGTACACCACCGTCGCCCGCCCGCGATACTCCGCCGCCCAGTTGTACCGCACCGGCAGGCCGAAATCGTCGGTCTCCCCCGTCGTCTCGCCGTACAGGCAGAACTCCCGCACCGCCCCCGAGCCCCGCCCCTGCATCTCCTCCTTCAGCCCCGCGTGGGCCACCACCAGCCGTCCGCCGTCGAGCACGTAGTGGCTCACCAGCCGATCGAGGAAGTCACGCACCTGCGCGAGAAACTCCGGCGGCTCGCCCTCCAGCTGCGCCATCGTCGCCGCCAGCCCATGCGTGAGCTTCACGTCCTTCCCGCCGAGCTTCCGCACCAGCTTCGTGTCGTGGTTGCCGGGGACGCAGAGGGCCTTGCCCTCGGCGACGAGCCGCATGACGAGGCGCAGCACGGCGGGTGTCTTCGGTCCCCGGTCCACGAGGTCACCGAGGAAGACGATTGTGCGGTGGCACGGCTGTCCCAGCCGTGCGTCCGCTGCTGGCGGCGTCACCGCCCAATCCCCCTCCACCTGTCCCGTGTTCCGCTCCACGCCGTACCCCAGCCTCTCGAGCAGCTCCACCAGCTCGTCGAAGCACCCGTGCACATCCCCCACGATGTCGAACGGCCCGCACTCCCCCCGCCGGTCGTTCCACAGCGGCGTGCGGCACACCGTGACCCCCGCCACCTCCTCCTCGCTCTCCAGCACCCACACGTGCCGGAACCCCTCCCGCCGCAGCCCCCGCAGGTGCCGGCGCAGCGCCATCCGCTGGCCCCGCACCACGTGCTCCCCGAACTGCCGGTCCGCCCGCGCCGCATTCCTTGCCTGGCACACCCGCTCCGGCAGATCCAGCACGACCGCCACCGGCAGGCAGTGAAACTCCCGCGCCAGGCGCACGTACTCCCGCCGATCCTCCGGCCGCAGGTTCGTCGCGTCGACGACGGTGAGCAGCCCGTTCCTCAGCCGCTTGGCCGCGATGTAGTGCAGCACGTCGAACGCGTCGTCTGTCGCCGCCTGATTGTTCTCATCGTCGGAGACAAGGCCACGGCAGGCGTCGGAAGAGAGGATCTCGGTGGGCTTGAAGTGCGTCCGCGCAAAGGACGACTTGCCGGAGCCTGAGGCGCCGACGAGGACGACGAGGGAGAGCTCGGGGATCTGAATCGCCATGTGACGGGCCGCTACGGGGTGTTCCCGGCGAGTTCGCGGGCTACCCACCCGCGAAGGCGCGTCCACGCACCCGCAGCCCAGTCGGGGGCATCTTCGCGACTTCTCACGCGGGGCCAAACCTGTTCAATTGCCGTCTTGCATACCTCGGATGGGCGGAGCCATCCCTGGGTGGCGTGTCGCCGGTCCCATTCACACACGGCGTGCCAAGCCCGCAGCCGGATAGTCGCAGAATCCGCAGCAACACCCCAAAGCAGAGCGGGCACACCGTCCCAGCCGCCGATCGCCAGCAGCGGTAGAGCCAACACCTGCGCTCGCTCCGGCCCGTTCTCCATGAAGGACATCGCGGATGCGCTCCAAAGTCCCCGAGGTGCGTCCGCAAGCGCCGCGGCCACCGCGCGCCGAACAAGTCCGCTCGAGTCTGCGAGGTGTCCAACGACGATGGGTACAGCACGTTGTCTATCGATGTGCGCGAGCGCGGAGACGGCGGCTGCTCTACACCGCGCACGCTGGTGTTGGACAAAGGGCCGCAGACGATCAAAGTCCTGTGAGTTGCCTGTCTCGCCCAGGCAAGCGATCCAGCCAGGCCGGACGAGGTCGGTCGGTGAGTCGAGCCGATGACGACACTCGGCAGGTACGTCAAAGGGCGCCCGCCGAAGTGCGAACCGGGCTGACTCCCGCACGGGTCGCGAATCTGACAGGCAGAGGTCCAGCAGCAAGAGCTCATAATCTGCGACTTGCTCATCCGAGAGGGCACGCAGCAGCGGAGTGCTCACGGAACTCGCCCGATCCAGGAGCAATGCCAACATCGTCGTTGGCGGAACGGAAATCTCGCCACGCGCAACTTGTCGGGACAACCAGCGCCGCACAGAGGGGTCGGTGTCAGATGCCGCAGAGGTCACAAGTCCGGGACTCGTGCCCAGCTCGGCCCTCAGCAGTTGGTAGCAGAAGAGGCGCGTCGCGGCCGGCCCGGTGGTGAGCTCCACGCGGAGGGTCTCCCTGGCATAGTCGCTACGCAGAAACTTGTGGATAGCCTCCTCGACATGCGAGAGATCGACTTTCCCGACCTTCCGTAAGTGCTTGATCAGGCAGTGGTTGTCGAGGAATGCGGTGACGCAGTCAACACGCATGAAGTCTTCGAGCGCCTCAACGGCGACCTGCCGGACCTGCGGAACCCAGTCGCCAAGACGCAGAAGAACAAACGGCACGGCCCGTGGGTGGCCCAGGCGGCGCAATGCATGAAGCGCCGCCTCACGCGTGTGCCCGATGGCGCTCAGCGACGCGGCCCCGAGGAGTTCCACAGCATCGTCAGGCGCGAGTTCGGCGATGCGGTCCACGTCCTCCGGTGCGATCCAGGGAGACCGGAAATTCGCGTGCAGCCCTGTCCATTCGCGGGGGCTGACACCACGAATCAGTCCGGCAAGATCCGCGGCTATCCTCGGACGCACCTCATCGTTCGCGCGGGCGAAGTACTCAAGCAAGTTCGCGATCGCATAGGGCGAGCGGCCGGCGAGCGCGCGCTCAAGCAGTTCCGGCCACTCTGCGCGTGCAACAGTCGCGCCCGGACCGGGGGAGGTCATGGGCTGTCTCTGTCGACCGAGAATCTCGCGGAGCTTCTTCAGCACAGCTCAAACACCCCCATCTGCGTCGCACTCCCCACCCCCTCATCCACCGGCCCCACCGCCACAAACCTCACTCTATACCCAAACTCCCCCGCCACCCGCTCCGCCCACGCCCGGAACTCCTCCCGCGTCCACTCGAACCGGTGGTCCCGGTGCCGGAACTGTCCCGCCGGCAGCGTCTCCCACATCACGTTGTACTCCCGATTCGGCGTCGTCACCACCACAGTCCGCGGCCTCGCGAACTCGAACACCGCCCGCTCGAACGCCCGCAGCCGCGGCACGTCCAGGTGCTCGATCACCTCCACCACCGCCGCCGCGTCGAACGGCGACCCGTCCGCCATCCGCAGCCGCGCATCCCGGTAGATCAGCGACCCGTGCAGCAGCTCCAAGCGCTTCCGCTGCATCTCCGGCATCCGCTCCAGCCGCAGCCGCTCGGCCGCCCGCTGCAGCGCCCGCACCGAGACATCTACGCCCACGACCCGCGCGAACTGCCGCTCCTTGAGCAGCTCCCGCAGCAGGCTCCCCTCGCCGCAGCCCAGGTCCAGCACGCTCGCCGCCCCGCTCGCCTTGAGCGCCGCGAGCACCGTCCCCAGCCGCTGCTGGTTGAGGCTCAGCGGCCGCTCGATCCGCTCCTCCTCCGCGTCGTGCTCGTGCTCGCTGGCGTCCGGGTCCGGGTCGTCGTCGGCCGCGAGGGTGGCGAGGGCGTCGCGCGTCAGCCGCCGCTGGTGCTTCAAGTACCGGGTCGTGATCAGCTCGCGCTCCGGGTGCGACGCGAGCCACGGCCGCCCGTCCGGGCCCGGCGACCTGCCGCGGCCCAGCAGCTTCGCCACCTCGTCCTCGCCCACCCAGTAGTGCTTGTCGTTGTCCAGCACCGGCACGAGCACGTACAGGTGCTCCAGCAGCACACGCACCGGCACCTCGCGCGACAGCGTCACCGTGAAGTACGGCCCCTCGCCCCACTCCGGGAACCGCTCGTCCAGCGCGTGCCGCTCAGCCTCCACCGCGTACCCCAGCGGCTCGAACAGCCTCCGCAGCAGCCCCTCGCCCCCGCGGCACGGCAGCGCCGCCACCGTCGCCCGCACCGGCAGCGCCACGTCCACCAGCTCCGGCCGCTCCTTGCTCCGCCCGTTCATCGCCGTCGCGAAGAGCTTGTTCAGCGCCACGCTCAGGAAGCTCGACGCCACGTACGGCCGGTCGTTCACGTACTGGTCCAGCGTCCCCCCGCCGCCTTCCCCGCCCGGCCCTCGCCCCCGCCCGCGCACCAGCCCCACCGGATCGATATCCAGCAGCACCGCCGCGCGGCACCGCTCCTCGTCCGCCACCGGGTAGAACACGTGCGCCCGGCCGAACGGCAGCTCGAAGCTCTGCACCCCCGCCGGGTTCTTGTGCAGCAGATACCCCAGGTCCGTCGCCGGACCGCCCCCCGGCAGTCGGGTTGTCTCGATCGTCAGCAGCATCGAACCGGCGTCCCTGTCAAATCGCGGCTCGCCCCGCGCACGCGGCGAGGCGAGCAGACAGTCTAACTCGCATCCCCGCCGATGGCGTGGTTCACACCCCCCAGAGCCGCTCCGCCGGGATCGCGTGCATGTCCTCGCCGAAGGAGACCGCGCTCGGCCCCAGATACACCACGAACCCCCGCCGGAACGCGTCTCCCGCGGCGTCGCGCAACGCCCTGAGCCCCGCGAAGTCGCCATCACCCACAGTCGCCCCCGCCTTCACCTCGATGCCGATCAACTCGCCCGAGCGCCGCTCCAGCACGAGGTCCACCTCCCGCCCGTTCGCCGTGCGGAAGTGGTACGCCGCCGGGCTCGCCGCGCTCCACCCGAGCTGCTTGGTCAGCTCCATCACCACGAACGTCTCGAGCAGCCCGCCGAGCGCCGTCGGTTGCCGCGCCAGGAACGCCTCATCGATCCCCGCCAGGTGCGCCGCCAGCCCCGTGTCGCACACGTGCACCTTCGGAGACTTCGCCAGGCGCACCCCCCGGTTGCTCGCCCACGCCGGCAGCCTCCGGGCCATAAACGTCTGCTCCAGCAGCGCGAAGTACCGCTTGAGCGTCGATTGCGGCATCGAGAGCGCCCCGGCCAGATCGCTGTACGACAGCAGCCCGCCCGTGCGGCTGGCGATGAGCGCGAGCAGACGCGGCAGCTCGTCCAACCGCTCGATGCTTGCGAGGTCGCGCACGTCCCGCTGCAGGATCGTGGTGAGGTACGCCCCGAACCACGCCGCCCGCCGGTCCGGCCGCTCGCGTGCAACCGCCTCCGGGTATCCGCCGCGGAGCACCCGATGCACAATATCCGTTCGCCCCGCGCCGCCCTCGCCGCCCGCGCCGGCAGCATGCGCTTCGAACTCCGTCGCGAACGCCCGATCCACGAAGCTCCCGCTCGTCCCGTCGATCTCCCCCTGCGACAGCGGCCATAGCGTCACGATCTCCATCCGCCCGGCGAGCGAGTCGGCCAGGCTCGGCAGCATGAGCACGTTCGCCGAGCCGGTGAGCAGGAACCGCCCCGGCCGGCGGTCCTCGTCCACCGCCGCCTTGATTGCCAGGATCAACCCGGGCGCCCGCTGCACCTCGTCGATAACCACCGAGGCCTTGTATCCGCGCAGGAACCCCGCCGGGTCCGCGGCCGCCGCGGCGAGCGCCACTGCGTCGTCGAGCGTCACGTACTGGGCTTGGTAGCCCCCGTCGATCAGAGCCCGCACGAGCGTGGTCTTGCCGACCTGCCTCGCGCCATGAACGAACACGACCGGCGTATCCGATAACGCCCCTCGCACCCGGGAGATGGCAAGCCGCGGCTTCATGGCTGAATTTTGGCCATTCATTGGTTGATTTTCAACCATTCAATGGCTGCTTTTCGGCCAGAAAGGCTCCCGGCTGAATTCAAAAGGCGGTGCGGGTGGGATTCGAACCCACGAGGCCCTTTCGGGCCTGCACGATTTCAAGTCGTGTGCCTTCAACCGCTCGGCCACCGCACCCATGGTGGCACGGCTGTCCCGGCCGTGCCTCTTCTGGCAAGCCGAAGCATATTCCGAGCCCCTCTCGCGACATGGGTGCACCCGTTCCCGGACCCCGACCGGGGATCCCGAACCGACCACCCCCGCCCATCCGTTGACAATTTCTCAAGCCGGCGGAATACTTGCACGATGACGCAAGTATCCCAACGTATGACCGGCCCCGCCAACACCCCCGCCCCCGGCCCCGCCAAGCCCCCGGCCACCCCCAAGGCCGCCGCACGCCGCCGCGCGGCCATCGACAAGCTCCTCGATACCGACCTCTTCAAGGCCCTCGCCGACCCTACCCGCGTCCGCCTGCTCGCCTGCCTCGTCAAGTGCGGCCGGCGCTGCTCGGTCACCGAGGTCGCCGAGTGCTGCTCCGTCGATTTCTCCGTCGTCGCCCGCCACCTCGCCCTCCTCGCCCGCGTCGGCGCACTCGAAGCCACCAAGGAGGGACGCACCGTCTGGTACTCACCCCGCTGCACCCACCTCGCCGCCACCTTCCGCAGCCTCGCCGACTCCATCGACGAGTGGTGCTGCGCCGACGCCTGCTGCGACACCCAGGGAGGAGGCGATTGTGGCTGCGCCTGATCGCAAGCCCCGCGTGCTCTTCCTGTGCACCGGCAACTCTTGCCGCTCCCAGATGGCCGAGGGCTGGGCCCGACACCTGCACGGCGACGCCATCGACGCCTGCAGCGCGGGCACCGAGCCCCACGGGCTCAACCGGCTCGCCGTCGCCGCGATGCGCGAGGCCGGCGTGGATATCTCTCGCCACGCCAGCAAGACCATCGCCGATTGCGGTCCCGAAACCATCGACCTCGTTGTCACCGTCTGCGCCGGCGCACACGAGCGCTGCCCGGTGTTCCCGGGCGCGTCCCGTGTGGTTCACCGCGGCTTCGACGACCCGCCCCGCCTCGCGGCCGGCGCCTCGAGCGACACCGAGACCCTGCCGCACTACCGGCGCGTGCGTGACGAAATACGTGCGTTCGTGGCGGCGCTCCCCGCGCTGCTGCGCGAACAAGGCATTCACATCGGGGGATCAACACCGCCGGGCAACGCCCGGCAAGCTGGAGGCTTTCGCATGAATCGGACGGAAAGTGCGTGCTGTGGACCGGATTGCTGCGCCCCGACCGGGAGCGCCTCGGGCGCGACGGTCGTCGACATCCGCGAGAAGGTCCGCGAGGGATACGGCAAGATCGCCCGCGCCGGCCAGTGGTCCGGCGTGCAGGCCGAGCCCACCAAGGGCTCCTGCTGCGGGACGAGCAGTGGGGGAGGCGGCGGCTGCTGCGGCGGCGAAGCCCTCACCCCCGACCAGGTCGCCACCGCCGTCGGATACGCCGCGGCCGACCTCGAGGCCATCCCGCAGGGGGCCAACATGGGCCTCTCCTGCGGCAATCCCACCGCCATCGCGTCGCTCAAGCCCGGCGAGACCGTCCTCGACCTCGGCTCCGGCGGCGGCTTCGACTGCTTCATCGCCGGCCCCAAGGTCGGCCCCTCCGGGCGCGTCATCGGCGTGGACATGACGCCCGACATGCTCGCCAAGGCCCGGCGCAACCTCGATTCCTACCGCAAGCAAAGCGGCCTCGACAACGTCGAGTTCCGCCTCGGCGAGATCGAGCACCTGCCCCTCCCCGACAACTCCGTGGACGTCGTCATCTCCAACTGCGTGCTCAACCTCTCGCCCGACAAGGCCCAGGTCTGGCGCGAGATCGCCCGCGTGCTCAAGCCCGGCGGGCGCGTCGCCGTCTCCGATCTCGCCCTGCTCCGCCCCCTCCCCGAGAGCGTCCGCGCCGATGTCGAGGCCCTCGTCGGCTGCATCGCGGGGGCCGTGCTCGTCGAGGAGACGATGGTCTTCGCCGCGGCCGCCGGGCTCGCCGACATCCACATCACCCCCAAGCCGCAGTACATCGACTCGATGGACCAGTGGCAGGACCCGCTATACAAGCGCATCGCGGCCGCGCTCCCGGCCGGCACCCGCCCGAGCGACTTCATCACCAGCGCCGAGATCGTGGCGATCAAGCCGCGCGGAAAGTGACCTGAGGAATGAACGTCGGGGAAGCCACGGTGTGCTGCCAGACCGAGCGCCAGGCCGCGCCGCGCCGCCTCAAGCCCCTCGACCGCCTCCTCACGCTCTGGATCTTCCTGGCCATGGGGGCGGGGGTCCTGATCGGACACCTCGCCCCCGGCGTTTCCGAGGCACTCGACCGCGTCTCGGTCGGCACGACGAACATCCCCATCGCGATCGGGCTCATCCTCATGATGTACCCGCCCCTCGCGAAGGTGCGCTACGAGAAGCTCCCCGAGGTCTTCCGCGACTGGAAGGTCCTCGCCCTCTCGCTCCTCCAGAACTGGGTTGTCGGCCCGGCGCTCATGTTCGCCCTCGCGGTGCTCTTTCTGCGCGATCAGCCGGAGTACATGGTCGGCCTGATTATGGTCGGCCTCGCCCGCTGCATCGCGATGGTGCTCGTCTGGAACGACCTCGCCCGCGGCTCGAGCGACTACGCCGCGGGCCTCGTCGCCTTCAACAGCATCTTCCAGGTGCTCTTCTTCGGGGTTTATGCCTGGGTCTTCATAACGTGGCTCCCGCCCCTGCTCGGCCTCGACGGCGCGGTGGTGGACGTGAGCATCGCCCAGGTCTTCCAGAGCGTGATGGTCTACCTCGGCATCCCCTTCTTCGCGGGGATGCTCACCCGGTTCCTCCTCCGCGCCCTCAAGGGCGACGAGTGGTACACCCGCCGCTTCCTCCCCGCGATCTCGCCCGTCACGCTCGTCGCCCTGCTCTTCACCATCGTCGTCATGTTCAGCCTGCAGGGCGGCCGCATCGTCGCCCTCCCCGTCGACATCCTCCGCATCGCCCTGCCCTTGGTGCTCTACTTCGTGATCATGTTCTTCGTCAGCTTCTTCATGGCCAGGCGCGTGGGGGCCGACTACGAGCGCTCCGCCACCCTCGCCTTCACCGCCTCCGGCAACAACTTCGAGCTGGCGATCGCCGTCGCGATCTCCGTCTTCGGCATCGGCTCGGGCGTGGCGTTCGCCACCGTTGTCGGGCCGCTGGTCGAGGTGCCGGTCCTGATCGGTCTCGTCAGCGTCTCCCTCTGGCTGGGGCGACGCCTGTACGGGCGCGACCCCCGTGAGCCCGCTCCCGCCTCGAACCCAGCCCCCGCATCGCCCGCACCGGGCGCGTGAATCCGAACCGAGGCCCCGATGTCTCGCACGGAATGGCTCAAGCTCGCGGCTCTCGCCGGGCTGTTCCTCGCCATCTACCTGCTCCCCATCGACAGCCCCGCCGCCCTCGCCGCCGTCGGCGAGGGCCTCGCACTCACCCGCTGGTACGCACGCGAGCACGTCATCCTCTGCCTGCTCCCCGCCTTCCTCATCGCCGGCGCCATCGCCGCCTACGTGGACAAGGCCGCCGTCATCCGCTACCTCGGCCCCGGCGCGAGCAAGCCCGCGGCCTACGGCGTCGGCGCGACCTCCGGGTGCATCCTCGCCGTCTGCTCCTGCACGGTGCTCCCCCTCTTCGCCGGCATCTACCGCATGGGCGCGGGCGTCGGCCCGGCTATCGCCTTCCTCTACGCCGGGCCCGCGATCAACGTCCTCGCCGTCATCCTCACCGCCCGTGTGCTCGGCGTCGAGATCGGCATCGCCCGCGCCGTCGGCGCCGTCGCGTTCAGCCTCGCCATCGGCCTCGTCATGGCCGCGATCTTCGAGCGCCGCAACGGCGCCCCGGACGATCCGCCCCCGGCGCTCGTCACCCCCGAAGGCGACGCCCCCCGCCCGCTCCACCACCTCGCCGCGCTCTTCGGCCTCATGATCGCCGCGCTCATCTTCGCCAACTGGAGCGGCTCGCCCGACGCGGCCGGCCTCTGGCACGCCATCCACGCGAGCAAGTGGCTCCTCACCACCATCGCCGCGATCCTGCTCGCCGCCGCGCTCTGGCGCTGGTTCGGCTTCCCCCTGCTCGGCCTGATCGGCGCCGGCTGGCTCGTCGGCGCCCTTGCGTTCTTCTTCGCCGATAAGCCGTCCATCCCCTTCGCCGCGGGCGTCGTCGCCCTCTGCGCCATGATGCCCCTCGCCGGCGCCCACGGCCGCGAGTGGTGGTCGCAGACCTGGGGCTACGCCAAGCTCATCACGCCCCTGCTCATCGGCGGCGTCTTCATCGCCGGGCTGCTCCTCGGCAGCCCCGGCTCCCGCGGCCTCGTCCCTCCGCAGTGGATCGAGCAGGCCGTCGGCGGCAACGGCCTCGGCGCGAACCTCGGCGCCTCGGTCATCGGCGCCTTCATGTACTTCGCCACGCTCACCGAGGTGCCAATCCTCGAGGGGCTCATCGCCTCCGGCATGGGCAAGGGCCCCGGCCTCGCCCTGCTGCTCGCCGGCCCCGCGCTCTCGCTCCCCAGCATGCTCGTCATCAGGAGCATCATCGGCGGCAAGCGCACCGCCGTGTACGTGACGCTGGTCATCGCCGGATCGACGGCCGCCGGCCTGCTGTTCGGCGCCGTCGCGTGAAAGGAGAATTGCCGTG
Source organism: uncultured Phycisphaeraceae bacterium (assembly GCA_964435785.1). Classification (GTDB taxonomy): domain Bacteria; phylum Planctomycetota; class Phycisphaerae; order Phycisphaerales; family UBA1924; genus PNC22. Next base: position 157,648 of record CAYTAH010000003.1, read on the forward strand.
ACCGCGATCAAGATCGAGATCCTCGGCACCGGGTGCCCCAAATGCAAGGCCCTCGAGTCCTCCGCCCGCGAAGCCGTGTCCGCTCTGGGCGTCGACGCCGAGATCACCAAGGTCGACAAGATCAACGACATCGTCGCCCGCGGCGTGATGGTCACGCCCGCCATCGTCGTGGACGGCGTCGTCAGGAGCAGCGGGCGCGTGCTCTCCCCGGACGAAATCAAGAAGCTGCTCGCGTGAGGAGACCGCCATGACGCAGAACAACCACGAGCCCCCCGCACCCACCAAACGCGCCGCGCCCCACGCGGTCCGGCTCGCCCTGGGCGTCGTCTTCGTCGTCATCGCCGTCGGCGCGCTCGCGATCGGATTCGTGCGTGAGGGCTCCCGCCGGGCGGAGCAGCGCGCCGCGCAGACGGCCGCCGCCGCCGCGCCCGCCCCCGCCCCCGAGGACCCCGGCGTCGTCACGGTCTACTACTTCCACGGCGACTTCCGCTGCAAGACCTGCCTCGCGATCGAGGCCCAGACCACCGACGTCGTGCAGCGCATCTTCGCCGACGAGATCGCCGCGGGAGTTCTGCGCCTCGAGATCCTCAACTTCGACGACCCCGCCAACGCCCCCTTCCGCGACCGCTACGACCTCTCCTACAGCACAGTCATCGTCCAGGGCGCCCACGCCGACCGCTGGGAGGACCTCGCCGACGTGTGGACGCACATCGCCGAGGGCGAGCCCGTCTTCGAGCAGTACCTCGTCGAGCACATCACCGCCATGCTGGACGGCGCCGGATGACCGCCGCGCTGCTCACCGCCGCCTGGCTCGGCCTGCTCACCGCGATCAGCCCCTGTCCCTTGGCGACCAATATCGCGGCGGTGTCCTACCTCGGCCGCCACGCCGCCAACCCCGCCAAGGCCCTGCGCTCCGGCCTCGCGTACGTCGCCGGGCGCACGCTCTGCTACGTGCTGGTCGCGGCGGCGCTCGCCGCGGGCCTGCTCGCCGCCGCGACCCTCTCCGATACCATCAGCCGCGTCATCGGCCTGCTCGTCGGCCCGGTGCTCATCCTCGCCGGCGCGATGCTGCTCGGCATCCTGCCGACGCCCAAGCTCCGCGGCCGCGCCCCGGGCAAGCTCGCCCAGAAGCTCGCCTCACGCGGCGATGCGCTCGGCGCATCGCTCCTCGGCGTTGTCTTTGCTCTCTCCTTCTGCCCCGTCTCTGCCGCGATCTTCTTCGGCAGCCTGATCCCACTCGCCGCCCGGTCGCAATCGGCGGTTCTCGTGCCGGCAACGTTCGGTGTCATGACCGGCGTGCCTGTGCTCGCATTCGCGTGCATCATCGCCGCGGGCGGCCACGGCCTCGGCAAGGCTTTCGACCGCGTCAAAGCCGTAGAATCCTGGCTGCGGGCGATCACCGGCGCGGTGCTCATGGCGGTCGGCGTCTACCTGTCCCTCCGCACCAACCTCGGACTCTGAAGACGTGCCACTACCGTCGTGCCTGTCCTCTCCTGTCCAACCACCGCGGGCGAAAAGGCACGACGGTAGTGCGTGAGCGCAGCGCCCCCCGAGCAACCAGGCACTTCGGTCGGAGACGCTCGAAGAGCTACAAGAGTAGAAGTTCCGACGGTAGTGGCACGTCACTCCGCGATCGCCACTCGCCCATCCGCCTCCACCGCTCCCCCCGCCGCCACCACCGCGTCCACCGCCTCCCCCATCAACTCCCGCGTCCGCGTCGTCGCCCGCCCGATCCCCAGCAGCCGCGCCGCCTCGCGCTCCAGGTCCTCGCGCGCCAGCCCGATCTGCTCCCGCAGCACGCGCCGCACAGCCGCGGCCCGCTCCGCGAGCGGGATCCACTCGATGTCCCGCTGGCTCGCCTCGTCCTCACCCGCCGCGCGCACGGCGTCGAACGCGTCCGCATCCACGCCAGCCGGCCACAGCGCATCGCCACGCGTCACGACCGCCCCGCCCGCAGCCGCGAGCACCTCGCCGAACCGCTCGCGGAACCTGTCCGTGATCCGCGTCACGCCGAACCACTCCGCCAGCCGGCGCATCGCCAACTCCGGCACGATCGGCCCCTCCTGCTCGACCACCGCCGCGAGCGCCCCCGCCGCGCGCTCCGTGTTCCGATCCGCGAAGACGTCCGCCGCCGCCGTCGCCCCCTTCGGCCGCGCCGCCACCCGATACACCCCGCTCTCCCCGCGGGCGCCACTCTCTCCTCGGGTGCCACTGGTCAGCCCCTGCTCTGAGGGGCTGACCAGTGCGGAAGCCTCCCGCTCGTCCCACTGGGTATCCCGCTCCTCCGGAGCGGCTTCCCCTTCCACTTCTCTTCCAGCCCTCGACTCCACCGAGACCACAGACGGACCACCCGCACCCTTCGTCTCTCCGTCTCCGCCTCCCGCTCTCTCCCCTCTCGCTCTCTCGATTTCCCTCTCAATCCCGGCAACACACCCCTCCGCGTCCAGCCGCCACGCCGTCGACCACACGCGCACCAATCGCCACCCCAGCCCCTCCAGCACCGCGTGCCTCGTGCGCTCCCGATCCCGCGCCGTGCTCGCCCCGCGATACATCGGCCCGTCGCACTCGATCCCCAGCAGGTACCTCCCCGGCCGCTCCGCGTCGCGCACCGCCAGGTCGATCCGGTACCCCGCGCACCCCACCCTCGCATCAACCTCCCACCCGCGTCCGCGCAGCGAGTCCGCCACCGCCTGCTCCAACTCGCTCGGCGTCATCGCCTCGCGGTGTGCGCTCGAAGCCTCGGCGATCGCCGCCGGCCCTCGTTCGGCGTAATCCAGGAACCGCTTGAAATGACGCACGCCCACCGCCCGCGTGCGCGACAGGTCGATCGCCTCCCCCCGCATCGAGCTGAAGACCAATAGACGCGATCGCGCCCGTGTGATCGCCACGTTCAGCCGCCGCTCGCCCCCGTCGGCGTTCAGCGGCCCGAAGTTCATGCTGATCCATCCCCGCTCGTCCGGACCGAACCCGACGCTGAAGATGATCGTGTCCCGCTCGTCGCCCTGCACGTTCTCGAGATTCTTGACGAAGACCGGCTCCTCGACCTCCGTGAAGAACCGCTCGATCTCCGGGCGCTCGCGCCGCGCCGCGTCGAGCATGTCCTCGATCAGCCCCTGCTGCTGCGCGTTGAACGTCACGATCCCGATGCTCCCGGTGGCCCCCGGCTCGGCGAGCAGCGCCAGCACCTCCGCCACCACGCGCTCCGCCTCCGCCCGGTTCGTCCGCGTCCCGCCCCGGTCGTACACCGCGCCCTCCACCAGGCGCATGGTCACGCCCAGCTCCGCCGAGCGCTCCAGCGGCGAGGGAAACGTCTGCAGCTGGTCGTCGTAGTAGTGGTGGTTGGAGAACGTGATCAGGCTCTCGTGCCGAGAGCGGTAGTGCCACCTCAGACGCAGCGACGGCACCCCCGACGCGTTGCACTCCTGCAGGATGCTCTCCAGCTCGTCGTCCTCCGGCGTCGCCAGCTCATCCATCTCATCGCCGGTCTCCAGCGTGTTGAAGAAGTTCGTCGGCGGCAGCTGCTTCGAGTCTCCCACCACGATCACGTCGCTCCCGCGCGCAATCGCCCCGATCGCGTCCCACACCGGGATCTGCGACGCCTCGTCGAACACCACCAGGTCGAACGGCGGCAGGTGCGGGTCCAGGTACTGCGCCACCGACAGCGGGCTCATCAGGAAGCACGGCTTCAGCCGCGGCAGCAGGTTCGGCAAGAGCTCGATCAGCCTCCGCGTCGGCAGGTGACGCGACCGCTTCTGCCGCTCCCGCTCCAGGATGCCGACCTCCGAGCTCGCGGCCGCGCCGTTGCCGCGCCCCGGCAGCCGCTCCGCCAGTCTCGCCGCGACCGTCAGCCGCGTCATCCGGATCAGCTCCTCGTCGAGCCGGCGGAAGCGCTCGATCGCCTCCTCGTGCCCCCGCGCATTGAACGCCCGGATCGCGCCGCTCGCGTCCGCGGCCGCGACCAGCCACCGCTCCCCGAACGAGCGCTCGAACACCCGGCCCAGCTCCGTGCGCGCCGCCGCGCCCGATTCGTACGCCTCCACGACCGGCGCCAGGCCCTCGCCCACCGCCCCCTCACACTCGCGCCGCCAGCGGCACCAGTCGTTGAGCTTCCCGAGGCCGCCCGCCCATCGCGCAAGCGCGCCGCGAGCCCGCCCCAGCCACGCCTCCTCCTCGGCGGCGCCCCACGCCGCCGCCCCGTCGGCCCCGAGCAGGTCCCGCGCCGCCCTCCACGTCGCCGCCCACCCGTTCCACTCTTCCACGAGCGTGCGGCACGGCGCCGCGAGCGCCGACTCCGAGAAGGGCGCAGCGCCGGTCGCGGCCTCGAGCAGCGCCCCGTGCAGCGCCCCCGCCCGGGCCGACGGGGCGAGCGGCGCGAGCGCCTCCCGATACGCCACGCACCAGGCCAGCACCGACGCAAGCTCGTCCCAGTCCGCCTCCCCGCCCTTCCAGCGCCGCCCGAAGCACGCCGCGGGCTCGATCCCCGGCGCCGCCAGCTCGCGGACCATCGCGTTGACCGCGAGCGCCTCCTCGAGGTCGCGCGCGATCCCCTCCAGCGTCCCCGGCGCGCCCAGGCTCACCGGGCGCACCCGCTTCCGCACGCCCCGCGCGAAGATCCACCGCAGCACCGCCGGCTTGGCCAGCGCCCGCCTGGCGGCGTCCAGCAGCGCGAGCAGGTCCAGCGAGTGCAGCTCCGGACGGTAGCGTTCCAGCAGCGCCGCGCGGCGCCGGTCCTTCTCCCGTCCACGCTCGATCCACGCGCCCAGGCCCGCGCCCAGGCCTTTGATGTCCGGCGCGCGGAGCAGCTCCCGCTCCGGCGCCGGGCACGCCGCAAGGCGCGACGCCGCCTCGCACAGCGATCGCACCTCCGGCTGGCTGAGGGACTCTGCAAGCCCCGCCGCGGCGGGCGCCAGCGCCCGCACGCACTCCCCGATGGCCGCCCGCAGGTCGTCGAGCGAGCCGGCGGCGTCGTCCACGGCCCGACGCGCCTCCTCGGGCAGCGCGAAAGACCACGCCCCGCGCCCGATGCCGCGCAGCAGGTGCTCGCGCACCGGGTCCACCGCGCCGGCCGCCGCTGTGAGAGACTCCACGCGCGCGCGCCACGCGCCCAGACGCGACGCGTCCAGGGCGCCGTAGTCGTCCACCCGCAGATCCACCCGCGCCCCGTCACCCAGGCGCGCCAGCCGCCCGATGACCTGGTAGATGCTCTCCCCGCTCGCCCGCTCCGCGTGCAGCTCGCGTACGTACTCGTTCAGCCTCTCCCGCGTCGCCGCCAGCCCCTCGCACGTCCCCCGCCACGCCGCCGGCTCCGCCGCCCGCGCCGCGTCCAGCGCCTCGCCGAGCTGACGCAGCACTTCCTTCTTCGACGCCTTGGCCGAGTGCAGCTCCAGGCAGAACGGCCCCAGCCCGTCCTGCTCCAGCCTCCGACGCACGACCGAGAGCGCCGCCATCTTCTCCGCCACGAACAGCACGCGCTTCCCCCGCGCCACCGCGTCCGCCACGATGTTCGCGATCGTCTGGCTCTTGCCCGTCCCCGGCGGACCCTCGAGCACGAACGTCCGCCCCTCCCCCGCGGCCCGAACCGCAACGAGCTGCGACGAGTCCGCGTCGCGGGTGCACAGCAGCTCGCCCGGCGCCAGCTCGTCGTCCAGCGTCGCGGCATCGGCGAACGGGCGCGACTCGAACGCCCCGTCCTCGCCCCGCTCGATCAGGTGCCGCACAAGCCGCTGCCCGCGCAGCCGCTCGCGATGCTGCTGCAGGTCGTGCCACATGAGGAACTTGTTGAACGAGAGCAGCCCCAGGTGCGCCGTCTCGACCACGTCCCACCGGGGCACGTCGCGGACCGCCTCCCGGAAGCGGCGCAGAATCAGCGGCACGTCCAGCCCCCGCTCGTCCTCCGGCAGCTCCTCCAGCCCCCGTACGTCGAGCCCGAAGTCCGTCTTGAGCTTCTCCAGAAGCGTGATGTTGGGTCGCAGCGGCTCGCTCGTCAGCTCGATCCTGTAGCGGTACCCGCCGCCCGCCGAGCGGCGCACGAGCGTGACCGGGAGCAGGATCAAGGGCGCCCGCCGCGCCGTCTCCACCCCGGGCGCCTCGTACCAGTGCAGCATCCCCAGCACGAGGAACAGCACGTTCGCCCCGGTTTCCTCGATGCTCGACCTCGCCGCCCGGTACAGCTCGAGCAGCTTCTTGGCCGTCTCCGCCTCCGCCGACGTTGCGTACATCCGCCCGCCCGCCAGCTCGCTCCGCCGGAACGCCTCCTCGGTCTCGGCGCTCGGCGCCGCCTCGCCGGCGGCGCGCGCCGGGCGCGGCAGAACATCCAGCGCGCCGCCGTCCGCCAGCCGATCCTCGATCGCCGCAAGATCCGGCGCCGCCAGCTCCAGCGAGCGGTTCGTCTCCCGGAAGTTCAGCAGGCGGTTCCGTAGCGAGAGGTCCAGCAGCTTCCGCTTCCACCGGTCCACCCGGTCGGAGGGCGCGCTCCCGGCCTGGTCCCCGGCAGCCGCCGCCTCGGCGCGCTCGGCCAGCTCCACCGGCGCCAGCCTCGTGCCCAGCCCCCCCGACGCCAGCGCCTCCACAGCCTCCTCCGCGATCGTCGAGCCCTCCGGCTCCACCCGCAGCGGCAGCGGGCGCACGCCGAGGCGCCGCGCCGTGCGGATGTCCACCGCGCACACGTGCTGCGCCGAGGCGAGCCTCCGCCGCGCGCCCTCCACCGCGCCCGCGAACGAGCGCTCGGGGTGCGTGAGCACCGTGCTCTCCACCGGCACCAGCTCCCCCAGCTCCACGCGCTTGCGAACCCGCTCGACCTCGTCGATCACCGGCTCCGGCAGATGCTCGTCGTGCGTCCAGACCGCCGGCAGCGCGTGGTCCTCCAGCAGCAGAACCACGGGGTTCAGGCCCGCCTGCTCCCACAGGCCCGCCAGCAGCAGCGAGAGGTCGAGGCATGTCCCCAGCCGCTCGCGCAGCACCCGGTCCGCCAGGCGCACCCGCTGCCCCTCGCGCTCGAAGCTCGCCGGCGGGGCGATGTACCCAAGGTCCGAGCGAGCCAGCGACGCGAAGCACGCCTCGGCGAGCAGCGCCGCCCTCGTGCGGCTGCCGGACTGGTACCCGTCGATCGCGTCCCGTTCACCCCGGGCCCGCAGCGCCTCCCGCGCCCCCGAGAGCACCGGCCCCAGCGACGGATGATTCGGCGTCACGAACGCCCCGAGCATCTCCGGGCACGGCCACAGCCCGCCCCAGTGGTCGAAGGGGAGCAGATCGATCGCCCTGCGCTCCTCCACCGAGTCGGCGCCGCACTCCACGCGCACCCGCAGCATCGTCCGCTCCCGCTCCGTGCGCGAAGCCAACGACGCCGCGTCGAGCGTCAGCCCCCGGGGCTCAACCGTGTAGGTCTCCCCCGGCCCGATGCGCCCGACCGTCTGCTCCCAGGGGCGGGCCTCGCCGTTCGCCAGCTCCACCCGCACACGTACGTCCTCGAGGGCGTCCGCTCCCCCGTTGGTCATCGCGATCGAGCCGACCAGCGCCGTGCGGTTCTGCTGCATCGCGAAGTTCACCCGCGCACAGCAATCCACGGCAATCGAGAGGGGCAGACCCGCCCGCGGCTCGTCCGCGGGCACACGCGGCGCCGCCCCGGCGCGCTCAGTCCCCGGTTCGTTCGTCATGCGCCGATCGTAACTGGTCCCCCGCGCCCCGGGACCGGTTCACTCCTTGGCCGGCGCGACCTTCTCGGCCGTCTCCCCGGCGCCGCCCGCGTCCTTGGCTCCGCCCGCCTCGCCCTCGGTCGTCTCCGCCGCCGCCTCGGTCGCCGTCGCCTGGGGTGTGGCGCCCTCCGTGGGCTTGACCTCCGTCTGCTCGCCGTTCCCCCTGGCCCCCTGCGGCCCGGCGCCGCCCGGACGCTCACGCCGCGGGCCGCGCTCGCCGCGCGCCGCGCCCTGCTCGTCGGTCCCCTGCGGACCGCCGGGCAGCACAGTGAACTCCGGCATGCCCTGCATCATCTGCGCCGCGGCCTCGCGCGCCCGCGGCGAGTACGGCTTGCCCGACTCGTCGAGCGCGAGCCCCACCGCCTCCAGCTCCGTCGCGGACCACGCCGTGTTCACGATCTCGCCCGAGGTCGGCTCACGCAGCAAAACGCGCTGGCCACCCTCCAGGCCGGAGGTGATCTCCGCGTACACGTCGCTCGTCCGCCCCACCTGCACCGGCACCCGCTGGAAGCGCGAGCCCGCAGGACGCAGGACGTACCGCACCGGCCCCTCCGAGAAGACCGCCTGCACCGGCACCATCAGCGCGTCACGCACCGTGCCGAGCGTGATCGTGCCCTCGGCACGCATCGACGGCTTCAGCACGCCGTCGGAGTTGTCGTGGCTGATCGCGATCCTCACCGAGTACTCCCGCCGGTTCGGGTCGCGCCAGCCCCCCGACTCCGCCAGCACCCCGATCGACTCCACCGTGCCGAAGAACGTCTCGTTCGCCAGCGCGTCCACCTTCACGATCGACCGCTGACCCGGCCGGATCCGCCCCGCGAGCGACTCGTGCACCCGCACCGTCGCCACCATGCTCGACGTGTCCGGGAGGATGATCAAGAGCTCGTTCGGCCGCACCTCGCGCCCCACCTGCAGCGGGCCCTCGCTGTCGAAGAAGCCGCGGTCGCGATCCAGGCTCGTCGAGTACACCACCAGCCCGTCCGTCGGGGCGCGGATCGTCGCCAGCTCGAACTGGCTCTGCATCTTCTCCAGCCGCTCCGTCTTCAGCTGCAGCTGCCGGTTGGCCGTGTCCAGCGACGACCGCTTCGCCGCGGCGTTGATCGCGTTCTGCTCGAGCACCCGCGCCAGGTCCGCCTCCGCCTCCTCGAGATCGGAGAGCTTGGTCTTCTCGTCACGCGGGTGCTGGTACTCCGCGTACACCCGCTGGTCCAGCCGCGCCGTCTCCAGGCGAGCCTGCGCGTTGATGTAGTCGATCTCGTCCTGGTCGCGCTCGTTCTTGGAGAGGAAGCCCTCCGCGAGCAGGCTGACCGAACGCTCAAACTGCTCCTTCAGACGGGTCAGATCGCGGTCCGCCTGCTCGATATCGAGCTGCAGCTGCTTCTTCGTCTTGACCACCTCGCCGTCACGCCACTGCTGCAGCGCGAGCTTCGCCAGGTCCACCTTCAGCTCGCCCGCACGCCGCTTCGACTCGTTCTCCGACAGCTGGATCGTCAGCGCCGCCTCCGCCGCCGTTACGTCCGCCTGCGCACGCTCCACCTCCAGCTTCTGCTGGTCGATCTGGTCCTGCAGCTCCTCGGCGTTCAGCTGCACCAGAAGGTCGCCCTTCTTCACCACCGTCCCCTCGGGCACGATCTCCACGATCCCGGCACGCGTGTCCAGCTGCGAGCGAAGCTCGATCTGATGACGCGCCGCCAGCTCACCCATCGCCGTCGTCGTGATGTCGAACGAGCCGACCCCCACCTCCGAGACGTCCAGCGACGAGACCGCGCGCGCCGCCGCCCCCTCCCGCCCGTCATTGGTCAGCGCCCAGATCCCGCCCGCGGCCGCCAGAACCACGACGGCGCTCGCGACCGTGATCCGGAACAGCCCGGCGCCCCGCGAGCGGCGCGAACCGGAGGCTACGGCAAGGGCTCGACGAGTCATCCAAACATCTCCCAGCTCTCGGGTGTGGTGCGCACAGACGCCGCGCTCGACGATAGAGGGTAGTACCGCTTCATCCCGGGGAAGTTCAGGGTTCTCATCGGTTCGATATCCGCTCCCCGTGCACAGACTCCAGCCCTCTCCAACCTATGCTCGCTGCATGGCGGAGCAACGCCATCCCTGCCCGGAAAGGCCCCTCTTCCGCCCGCGCCACCGCCTCACACGCGCAACGGAGTTCCGCGAGGCGTATTGCCGCGGCACCCGGCTCGTCTCCGGCCCCCTGGCCCTCTACATCCGCCCCAATCACCTCCCCCAGCACCGCCTCGGCCTCAGCGTCGGACGCCGCGTCGGAGGAGCCGTCGCCCGCAACCGCCTCAAACGCCTCCTGCGCGAGGCGTTCCGCCTCGTCCGGCCCGACCTCCCCTCGACACCCGACGGGGCCTACGACATCGTTGTGAGCGTGCGTCCCCACAGGCCGCTCCCCCTCGCGGCCTACAAGGCGCGACTCCTCGACCTCGTCACCCGGGCCCACCGCCGCCAGGTCCTCCTGCGCAGCGACGGGGAGAGCACCGATGCCCCGGTGTGACGGTTTTTTCGGGGACGCGGACCTGGGCGCCCTCTCCAGGCTGGGCAACGTGCCCTTCGTCCTCGGCATCCTCCTCTACCGCGTCACGCTCTCGCCCTTCCTCGGGCGACAGTGCCGCTTCGAGCCCACCTGCTCCCTCTACGGCCTCGCCGCCTACCGCAGATTCGGCCCCCTGGCGGGAACGTGGCTCACCCTCCGGCGGATCGGCAGGTGCCATCCCTGCAGCGCCGGCGGCTACGACCCGGTCCCGCTCCGCCCGAGCGACCCTCCCGGGCCCCCGGTAGACTGCCGGCCCGACGCGGGTGTCGGACCCAGAGAACGGGGTGTGAGAGCATGACTCGCCTACCGGCAGCCAAGCGTCGAGAGCAGCTGCTCGACTGCGCCGCCCAGCTCTTCGCGGCCCACGGCTACGCCCGCGCCACCACCGCGGAGCTCGCCAAGGCCGCCGGCGTCACCGAGCCGATCATCTACCGCCACTTCAAGTCCAAGCGAGACCTCTTCATCGCGCTGATCGAGCGCACCGGGAAGCGCACCCTCGACCGCTGGCGACAGGACCTCGCCAGCGCGGAGGACCCCGCCGAGCGGCTCAAGACCCTCATCGGCGACAACCCCATGGTGAGCGAGCAGGGTCGCGACGCCTACCGCGTCTTCCTCCAGGCGATCACCGAGGTGGACGACCCCGAGATCCACAAGGCCTGGAGCAGCCACATCCACTCGCTCCAGCGATTCCTCGCGATGGAGCTCGCCCGCGCCCAGGAGAACCGGCGCGTCACCCGCCACTTCCCCGCCGAGCTCATCGCCTGGCTGCTCATCGACCTCGGACTCGGATACGGCGTCCTCAGCGCCATGCGCGTCGAGAACCACAACCTCGACGCCGCCGGCGAGATGCACGTCCAGCAGCTCATCACCCGTGTCCTCGTCGGCCGCACGCCCGAGCCGCGCGAGGGCGAGACCGAGTAGGCCACGCCCCGATCGACCGTCCGGTGCGCCCCGGCCGGCGCTCTACCCTCCGCAATGACCAAGGCTCGCTCCGGCCTCTACGACGACCCGACCGTCTACGACATCCTCCACGCCCCCGGCACCGCCGACGAGGTCACGGGACTCGAGGCGATCGAGCGCCGATTCGTCCCCCCCGAGCTCACCGCACGCGCTCGCCTCTGGCTCGAGCCCGCCTGCGGCTCGGGCCGCTATCTCCGCGAGGCCGCCCGCCGCGGCATCGACACCGCCGGCTTCGACCTCAGCGAGGGCATGATCGAGTACGCCCGATCCCACGCCCCCGCCCCGGGACCCGGCGTCGGACGCAGCCGGTACTTCGTCGCGGACATGACCGACTTCGCGCCCCGCCTCGGACGCGACCGCGCCTCCCTCGCCTTCAACCTCATCAACACCATCCGCCACATCCCCAGCGACGCCGACATGCTCGCGCACTTCGAGCAGATCGCCCGGGTCCTCGCCCGCGGCGGCGTCTACGTGGTCGGACTCAGCCTCACCGCCTACGGGTGCGAGCCGCCCACCGAGGACGTCTGGGTCGGCGCTCGCGGCCGCACCAGAGTGACGCAGGTCGTCCAGTTCATCCCGCCCCGCCGCCCCGGCAACCCCGCGGCCCGCACCGAGCAGGTCGCCAGCCACCTTGTCATCCAGCGCCCCACGACCACCGAGCACCGCGACAGCGCCTACAAGCTCCGCACTTACAGCCTGGCGCAGTGGCAGGCCCTGCTCGCCCGCTCACCCCTGACGATTCTCGCCAGCATCGACGAGCACGGGCGGGACTATCCCGCCGCGGATGGTGGATACTCGGTATTTGTGCTCAAGCGCCGCTCCCGCTCGTGAACCGGAGTGAAATCACGCAAGTTGTTTGAGGACTTTCTGGTCTGTTGTGTAAAATGGTGCTGGTTCACACGCACAACACAAGGGGCTCCGCCATGCAGGATGTTGAAGGCGCCCGCTCCACAAACGGCATGACCCGCCGTGAGTTGGAAGTCCTGCGGCTCATCGCCGAGGGGCTCTCCGGCCCCGAGGTCGCCAAGCGACTCTCCCGATCCCCCCGCACGGTCGAGAAGCACATCGCCTCGGCGTACCAGAAGCTCGGCGTTCGCAACCGCGTCGAGATGGTCAATCGCGCCCACGAGCGCGGCCTGCTCGAGGCGCGCCCCGAGCCGCACGTCCCCACCCGAGAGGAGTTCCGCGGCCGGGCCCTGGGCATCATCGAGGCCATCGACCACCGTCTCTCCACCTACGAGAATCACTTCTATTTCGCCGAGCTGGCCATGGCCCTCGCCGACACCTTCGGCGTGCGCTGGGCAGGCCTCTCCGAGACCTCCCAGTCCAAGGACGAGATCGAGGTCATCTCGTTCGTCGCCGACGGCCGCCTCCTCGAGCACATGGTCTGCCCCCGCGAGGCCTCGGGCTGCGCCAAGGTGCTCGTCTCCGGCGAGCTGCTCGTCGCCGACAACTTCGGAGACATCTACCCGGCCGACCCCGCCAGGCAGCTCTTCCCTGGCATCCGCTCCTTCGCGGGGGTCCGTCTCGACGACCGGCTCCTCGGTCCCGTCGGGGCGCTCTGGATCATGGACGACAAGCCGCTCGACCTCTCCACCGAGCCGCTCCTGGTCCTCAGGCTGCTCGCCCGGCGGGCCGCGCCGGAGCTCGCCCTCGCCAAGACCCTCGATGTCGTCGGACACGAGGGCCGGACCCCCGATCGCGCCGGGGCGTGACGCGCCCGCGACCCGCGCGCGTCGATTCGGGCAATGTTTGCGCCCGCCCGTCACGCCCCGGCGCGCGTTTGTGCTGGGCCGGGCAGCCCGCTCTGTCGATCCAGTACCCAGGGGCCGTCGTACTACTGCCCACGGGCGCCGCGCCCGCATCGGAGGAACGGGATCATGTGCGGGATCGTCGCCTACATCGGAAGCAAGCCGGCAAAGCCGCTCCTGCTCGAGGGCCTCAAGCGCCTCGAGTACCGCGGCTACGACTCGGCGGGCATGGCCGTGCTCAACGGTGAGCTGAACGTCTGCAGGGCCGTCGGTCGCGTCATCGAGCTCGAGGAGAAGCTCGAGGCCATGGGCGGCTTCGCCGGCACCCTCGGCATCGCCCACACCCGCTGGGCAACCCACGGCGGCGTCACCGAGGCCAACTGCCACCCGCACCGCGACGACGCCAACGGCATCGCACTCATCCACAACGGCATCATCGAGAACTACGCCGCCCTCCGCACCTATCTCGAGGAGAAGGGCCACCACTTCACCAGCGAGACCGACACCGAGGTCCTCGCCATGCTCATCGGCGAGCTCTACGAGGGCGACCTCGAGCGCGCCGTCAAGGCCGCGCTCCGCGAGGTCACCGGCGCCTACGCCATCGCCGTCATCTCCGAGCGCGAGCCCGACACCCTCGTCGTCGCCCGCAAGGGCTCGCCCCTGCTCGTCGGCGTCGGCGCAGGCGAATACGTCGTCGCCTCCGACGCCTCCGCCATCATCGCCCACACCAGCCAGGCCTTCCCCCTCGACGACTACAACGTCGTCAAGATGACGCGCTCGGGCTTCCGCACCAGCACCATCGACGACGCGCCGGTCACCCCCAAGCTCATGCAGCTCGAGCTCGACCTCGAGCAGATCGAGCTCGGCGGATTCTCCCACTTCATGCAGAAGGAGATCTACGAGCAGCCGCGCGTCCTCCGCACCTCCATGCGCGGGCGCATCGACCACAACGAGGGCCGCGTCGTCCTCGGAGGCCTCGCCAGCTTCGCCAAGGAGCTCGTCAAGGCCCGGCGCGTCATCCTCACCGCCCAGGGCACCGCCCTCCACGCCGCCATGATCGGCGAGTACCTCCTCGAGGACCTCGCCAAGCTCCCCGCCGAGGTCGAGTACGGCTCGGAGTTCCGCTACCGCAACCCCATCATCGAGGAAAACACCGTTGTCGTCGCCGTCAGCCAGTCCGGCGAGACCGCCGACACCCTCTGCGCCCTCCGCGAGGCCAAGGACCGCGGCGCCATGGCCCTCGGCGTCGTCAACGTCGTCGGCTCCTCCATCGCGCGAGAGACCGACGCCGGCGTCTACCTCCGCGTCGGCCCCGAGGTCGGCGTCGCCAGCACCAAGGCCTTCACCGGACAGGTCACCGTCCTCACCATGATCGCCCTCTACATGGCCCGCCGACGCTTCATGTCCCCCGAGGTCTGCGCACGCTGCCTCCGCCAGCTCGAGGAGGTCCCCGAGAAGATCGAGCGCGTGCTCCAGACCGACGCCCGCGTCCGCGAGGTCGCCGAACGCTACGTCGAGCGCGACAACTGGCTCTTCCTCGGCCGCGGCTACAACTACCCGACCGCCCTCGAGGGCGCGCTCAAGCTCAAGGAGATCTCCTACATCCACGCCGAGGGCATGCCCGCCGCCGAGATGAAGCACGGCCCCATCGCCCTGATCGACGACGGCATGCCCGCCGTCTTCATCGCCAACCAGGGACGCCAGTACGAGAAGGTGATGAGCAACATCGCCGAGGTCCGCTCGCGGGGCGGGCACGTCATCGCCGTCGCTACCGAGGGCGACGCCGCTATCCAGAAGGTCGCCGAGGAGGTCCTCTACATCCCCGAGTGCGAGGAGTACCTCTCCCCCCTCCTCGCCGTCGTCCCCCTCCAGCTCCTCGCCTACCACTGCGCCGTCCTCCGCGGCCAGGACGTCGACAAGCCGCGAAACCTGGCGAAATCTGTGACTGTCGAGTGAGCGCTCCTCAGCCCCGGTGGGGCGCCGGTCCTTCGCGCCGGGCGCAAGCCCGGGGTCGACTGCGCCGCCCTCCGCGGCCAGGACGTCGACAAGCCGCGAAACCTCGCCAGGAGCGTCACCGTGCTTGTCCGCCGAGAAGGTCTCGGCCGTTATGCGGGCCGCATGGACAGCCGGTCGTGGACGCCGTGATCGACACCGCGGCGTCGGTGAACGCACGGCGCGCGAGGGCCTGCCTGTGGGTGGGCCGCCCGGTGGACTCGACCGACGTCGAGCCCCCGGGGAAGACGCCCAAGGAAGCCGGGCCGAGGCGCCCCTGGCCCGCCGCGCGCCGGACGCGCCGGTCCGCGTCGGTGGAGCGCTCGCGCATGGCTACCCGCAGCCCTCGCCCCTCCCACGCACCCTCACCGGCAGGCTCCGCGGCGAGAACCGAAGGCGGATTTTTCGTATAATCGTCGTTTGTTAGCTATTCCGCGCCCCCGTCTTCTGGGTACATTCCGAGAGTCCCGGCCGGTCCGTCATCGTGGGAGCCGGTACCGGGGCTCGCGAAGAAGAGAGCAAGAGAAGAGAGGAGACAAGACATGCGGAAGGTCGCGTTTGCCCTGCTTCTGGCAGGGTCGTCGTCTGTGGCGTGGGCCCAGGCGATCCAGTCATTCTCCGGCGGCACCCAGTTCAGCAGCTACTACGGCAGCAACGCCGGCGACACCGTCGGTTGGCGATTCACCGTCAACCAGGACATCTACGTCACCGATCTCGGCATCTGGAATAAGGATACCGACGGCCTGACGTCCAACCACGATCTCGGCCTCTGGGACAGCTCCGGCGCCCTCCTCGCCGCCGTGAACGTCGGCCCC
This sequence comes from uncultured Phycisphaeraceae bacterium, assembly GCA_964435785.1. Taxonomy (GTDB): domain Bacteria; phylum Planctomycetota; class Phycisphaerae; order Phycisphaerales; family UBA1924; genus PNC22. The sequence goes on from CAYTAH010000003.1 coordinate 173,402, forward strand.
GGCGGCGCCATCTTCGGCGACTGGACCTACGGCTCCGTCGGCCAGATCCTCCTCACCGTCGGCAACGAGTACACCGTCGGCGCCGTCTATACCGCCGTCGACAGCGACAACTACATCTCCGGCGCCAGCTCCATCACCACCTCCGCCGACGTCAATTGGGTCGAGAGCGCCTACCCCGCCGCCGCCGAGATGGGCTTCGCATTCCCGGAGCTCGACTCCACCAGCCGCGGCCGCTTCGGCCCCAACTTCCTCTACGTCCCCGTGCCCGCCCCCGGCGCCATCGCGATGCTCGGCATCGCCGGCCTCGCGGCCTCCCGCCGCCGCCGCTGACGCCTCCCCGCCATCCTCTGACCGTCGCCGCCGCCCGCCCCCCGCGGGCGGCGGTGCGTTTTTCGGCCCTCCTCCCGCATGCGACCGTCAGCGCGCCGCCCGCTCCATTACGAGCGATCTCCCCAGCCCAACCACGGTGAGAAGCGTCCTCTCGCCCTCCCGCGCGATGGAGAGCGCCTGCACCCCGACATCCGCGCGCGTGCTCACCACGTACGCCTCCTCGGCGATCGCGTAGCCGTCCGACACCCTCAGCCGCGGCAGCCCCGCGATGACGCACTCGCCGCGCACGCCCCCGGCCCCCGCGTCCAGGTCCAGCTCCCCCGCGGCCTCACCCGTCACCCCGTCGGCGAGCCGCCACCTGCCCTCCAGCCCCGCCGGGAACTCCCCGAGCGTGCCCCCGCGCTCCGCGAGCAGACACTCGACGATCGGCTGCAGCCCCGTCCGCGCCATCGGGTAGCCGCCGAGGTTGCTCACGAACGAGAGCGCCGCCCGCTGGTCGGGGTAGATCAGCACGCACGCGTTGCACCCCACGGTCTGCCCCCCGCCGAACATCACGCGCCGCCTCTTCCGGTCCGGAAGCTGCCGCCACCCGAGCCCCCACGGGGACCCCGCCCGCTCTCCCGCCGGCGGCCGGCGCGCCAGCTCCGCCAGCAGAGGCTCGGTCAGAAACCCGGGGCCCAGCAGCGACTCGCCGAGCCGCAGCAGGTCCGACGCCGTCGAGGCGTAGCCGCTCGCGGCCGCCCGCGCGAAGAAGTCCACTCGGCGCGCCGGCACGACCTCCCCCCCGGGGGAGCGCTCGTACCACGTCGCGCACCGCCCGTCGCGACGCGTGGGGTCCTCGAGGATCGTCTCGCCCATCCCCAGCGGCCCGAGCACGTACCGGCGCATCAGCTCGGGGAACTCCAGACCCGTCGCCGCCTCCAGCACCACTGCCGCGAACACGTACGCGTAGCTCGAATACAGATAGCCCTCTCCCGGCTCGTGCCCCAGCGGGCGGTTGATGAACAGCGGCAGCACGTCGCGGGCGCGCTCGTAATGCACCGCGCTGCACTGCTCCTCAAGCGTCGCATACGCCGGGATGCCGCTCGTGAACGTGAGGATCTCGCGCAGCGTCAGCGTGGCGTAGCGGTCGGGCACGTGCTCCAGATGATCGAGCACCGGGCGGTCGAGATCGATCTCGCCATCCTGCGCGAGCCGCGCCGCGAGCGTCCCGGTCATCGACTTGCTGATGCTCCCCAGCCTGAAGATCGTTCCCGCGTGCACCGGCGCGCCCGAGTCCAGGTCCGCCACCCCCCTCGAGATCGACCACGCCACCCGCCCGTCAACGCTCGCCGCCGCGCTCGCCCCGGGGATGCCCATCGCCCGCATCAGCGACCCGACCAGCCGGTCCGCGATCTCCCCCGCGCGCTCCCCGGAACACCCCGTGCTTCGACCACCCATGGCTCCAGGGTACGCGCTCGCACGCACCGCGCCGTCGGCTCCCCACGCCCGGCAGAAAGAAGACCGCCCCTCTCGGGAGGGGCGGCCGTTGCGAACGTGCGAGACCGTGGACGCTCAGCCGCGCCGGCGGCGCGAGGCCGCAAGAGCGCCGATGCCGAGCATCGCCAGCGAGCTCGGCGCCGGCACGAGCGTCCCCTGGAAGATCGCGAAGAAGGGGCCCCCGTCGTCGTCGGTGAAGAAGTACGACGCCGAGTTGTTGCCGCTCCCGCTCGTGTACACGGCGTACGCGCCGGTCGAGCCCGTGAGGTCCCAGTCGCCCGCGAGCGACGCGAACCCGTCGTCGGTCAGCGTGCCCGTGAAATCGACCGACAGCGTGTCCAAGTTCGACGCGCCGACGAACACCGCGCTGCCCGCGATCGTGTCGAAGTCGCCGCCCGTGAACGTCTGGACGAAGTCGCCCTCGATCACCGTGATCCCCAGCCCGCCGACCTCGAAGTCCACGGTCGACTCGAAGTGGATCGTCCTCGAGAAGCCGTCCTCGGCCGTCACCTCGAACGAGCCCGCAGACCGCTCGAAGATGAAGATCGGATCGGCCTGCACCGCAGAAGCGCACACCGCGATCGCGCCGGCGCAAAGGGTCGCGAGTTTCATCGTCATATCTCCTCGGGCGCGCACCCGGACCCGCCCGCTCTCTACCACGTCCTCGGCCGATCGGCCGAGACTGCTCCACGCACAGAATACCCCAGAACCGCACCCGGCACAACCGTTCTCAGAAACAACCTCGCCCGCTCTCCTTGCCGTCTTACCCAATTTCACAGCACCCCCAACTTCGGCACGCCACGCTCACCTCGGCGCCATCATCCGCCCGAGCACCGGCCCGAGCACGCGACCGACCCCGGCCAGCGCACCCTCTCGCGCGCCCTCGCCCACCGCCCGGGCCGGTTCCGGCCCGATCCACCCGGCGAGGTCCTCGCGCCCCGCCCGGCGCACCGCGGCCTGGATGTCCTCCCGTCGGTACTGCGGATAACGCAGCTGCGCGCGCAGCGGCCCCACCCCGCGGCTCGCCTCCACCACCCGCACCGCCGTCGCCTCCTCGCCCGTGAGGTACAGGAGCCTCCACCAACCCTCGACCTCTTTGCCCGTGGCCTCTCTGGAGATCAGCCGCGCCTCGAGCCGCGCCATCTCGTCCCCGAGCGCGACCCGCCCCTGCGGGCATCGCCTGGCGACGCCGTACAGGATCTCGCCCGCGCTCCACACATTGATCGTGCCCTCCGGCGCGTCCTCGTCGATCGCCTCCCGCCACAGCCGCACCGCCGTGGTCGTAGGACGCTCACACTCGCCGCCGGCGAGCGCCCGGATCATCTCCCCCTCCTCGCGCTGCCACGCGTACCACCGCTGCGCCGCCTCGCCCGTGTACCCGCAGGCACACCCGCCGAGCAGAAGCCCTGCGCCGCACCACGCCATCGCCGCGATCCTCGTGGCCATGACATTATGTTAGCACAAACTAACCAACGCCGCAACACGCACGCCGTGCGCCCGCGGGGGGACTTGCGGGGAAGGTCGCCCCTCTAGGCTTCCTCTCGACCCGCCCGGGGAAGAGCCCGGGCCGGTGGGCCTCCTCCCCTGATGGCTCGCCGCCGCCCCGACCGATAAGGGGGCAACCCGGGCCCCACCCACGCGCCCGAGCACCCCGGGCAGGAGCCGGCATGAGTCTCGCCAAGCCACAGCCCGCCTCCGCCGATGTCGGTGTCGTCGGCCTGGCCGTCATGGGCCAGAACCTCGCCCTCAACATCGCCGACCACGGCTTCGCCACCGCCGTCCACAACCGCACCACCAGCGTCACCGAGCAGTTCATCGCCGAGCACCCCGCCGGCGCATTCGGCCCCGGATACCGCGGGCGCGGCCCGGGCTCGCTCGTGCCCGCCGCGCAGATCGCCGACTTCGTCGCCAGCCTCAAGCGTCCGCGCGTCGCCATCATCCTCGTCAAGGCCGGCAACGCCACCGACGCCGTCATCGACGCCCTCGCCGAGCACATGCAGACCGGCGACGTCATCGTCGACGGAGGCAACGCCCACTGGAACGACACCGCGCGCCGCGAGCAGGCCCTGAAATCCCGCGGCATCCTCTTCGTCGGCTCCGGCGTCTCCGGCGGAGAGCTCGGCGCCCGCTTCGGACCCAGCCTCATGCCCGGCGGAGACCCCGACGCCTGGCGCGCGCTCGAGCCCGTCTGGACCGCCATCGCCGCCAAGGTGGACTCTGCCACCGGCAAGCCCTTCGAGGGCGGCGCGCCCGGCCGGCCGGTCGACGCCCCGAACGCCGAGCCGTGCACCGCCTACATCGGCCCCGGCGCCAGCGGCCACTTCGTCAAGATGGTCCACAACGGCATCGAGTACGCCGACATGCAGCTCATCGCCGAGGCCTACAGCCTCCTGCGCGGCGTGCTCGGCAAGGAACCGGCCCGCATGGCCGAGATCTTCGCCGAGTGGAACGCCGGCGAGCTCGACAGCTTCCTCATCGAGATCACCGCCGATATCCTCGCCCAGACCGACCCGGTCACCGGCGGCCCCTTCGTGGACGTCGTCCTCGACGCCGCCGGCCAGAAGGGCACCGGCAAGTGGACCAGCGAGGCCGCGCTCGACCTCGGCGTCGCCGCGCCCACCATCGCCGAGGCCGTCTTCGCCCGCGCCATCAGCGCCGCCAAGGAGGACCGTCTCGCCGCCTCGCGCGCCCTCCGAGGCCCCATCGGCGCAGAGTTCAAGGGCGACCGCAAGCGGTTTGGCGAATCGATCCGCCGCGCACTCTACTGCTCCAAGGTCTGCGCCTACGCCCAGGGTTTCGCCCTCATGGCCGAGGCCTCGAGGGAGTGGGGGTGGGACCTCGAATTCGCCTCCATCGCCCGCATCTGGCGCGGCGGGTGCATCATCCGCGCACGACTCCTGCACTCCATCATGCACGCCTTCGGCGCCGACAACGCCCTCCCGAACCTCCTCATGGACTCGCACTTCGCCGAGCAGGTCGGCCGGTGGCAGGACTCCTGGCGAGAGGTCGTCGCCAGCGCCGCCGCCATGGGGGTTCCGGCGCCCGCCTTCTCCAGCGCGCTCGCCTATTACGACTCCCTCCGCGCCGAGCGTCTCAGCGCCAACCTCATCCAGGCCCAGCGCGACTACTTCGGCGCCCACACCTACGAGCGCACCGACCAGCCGAGGGGCCGGTTCTTCCACCTCGACTGGCCACACCCCGAACGCCCCCAGCAGGAGGCCTGAGCATGCCCGGAGCCGCGCGCGCGAGCACACCCGCCGACGCCCGCGAAGCGCTCGCCACCTTCAGGCGATGCAGGCCGCTCGAGGTCCTCGGGCCGGGGTGCTTCCGCGCCCCCCGCCTCCTCCTCCGGCCGCTCCAGCGCGCCGACCGCGACGAGTTCCTCCGGGTCGTGCGTGCAAGCCGCGAACACCTCGCGCAGTTCAGCCCCCTCCACCTGCCCGACGAGACCGACGAGGCGCTCTTCGAGCGCCAGCTCCGCCTCGCCGCCGAGGGCGAGGACGGCGGGCGCGCGTGCCGCCGCGCCGCCTTCGACCAGGCCGGACGCCTCGTCTGCGTCGTCAACCTCAACACCATCCGGCGCGGCCTCACCTGCGAGGCCGACGCCAACTGGTGGACGGCCGCCGACGCCACCCGCCGCGGCTACGCCGCCGAGGCGCTCCACGCCCTCGCCGCGCACGCCTTCACCGATCTGCCCGAGGGCCTCGGCCTCCACCGCCTCCTCGCGGGCATCCAGCCGCAGAACGCCGCCAGCCGGCGCCTCGCCGAGCGCCTCGGCTTTCGCCGCCTGGGACCGGAGCGCTCCTACCTCCACGCCGGAGGCGGGTGGGACCTGCACGAGATCTACGAACTGCCCCTCGATGCCTTCATGCGCCGCGCCGCCGGCTGACATGCCTCGGCGCCCCGAGCGCGGGCCAGCGCCCGGCTCACCCGAATCTCGCTCGGGCCTCCTCGACCAGCGCCCGCACCGCCGCGATCCCCCGCTCGCTCGCCTCGCGCCCGCGGTCCGCCCCCGCCAGCGCGATCGCCCGCTCGCACCTCGACACCAGCCTCTCCAGCGCCGCCGCGTCCGCCACCTCGCGGTTCTCGAAGTCGCTGAGGTTGTCGTAGACGTCCGCGAGCTTGATCAGCCGCGCCCGCCAGTCCGCCCGCGCCAGCCGCGCGTCGTAGTCCGCCTCGCGCTCGTCCTCGCGCAGGATCATGTTCTTCGTCAGCGCCGCGACGATCCCCGCCACCTCCGTCCCGAACCGCTCCTCGATGTCGTCGAAGTCGGTCGGCGTGTCCTCGATCGTGTCGTGCAGCAGCGCCGCCGCGAGGACGTCGCCGTCGTCGCACCCGAAGAGGTCCCGCACCGTCATCGCGACCCGGTAGACGTGCGCGACGTACGGCGTCCGCCCGTCCTTGCGCACGTGGTGCCTGTGCTGCTCGGCCGCGAACGACGCCGCGTCCTGCCAGCTGGGCCGCGGCGCGCTCATGCCCCGCCATCCCCGCGGCGCACCGCCGAGAGCCTGCACTTCTCCGGGTCGCCCCCGTGCTCGTCGAAGAGCACCAGCTCGTTCACGCCCGACTCGACGAGCCACGCCCTCGGGAGCAGGTACTCCCTCTGCGGCGGCACCGACTTCCCGTCCGCCGCGACGAAGTACCGCCCCACGTGCCGGCCGTTCACGTAGATCTGGCCCTTGCTCAGCCCGTCGATCTCCAGCACCGTATTCCGGTCCGCCTCGGGCGTCTCGAACTCGGCGCGGAACCACGCCGGCCCCGGCGGGGCGTCCTTGTGCGACTTCGGCGGCGGGTCGTAGGCGCTCTGCGCCGGCGGCTCCCACTGCGCGAACGCCCAGTCCACCTTGCCTCCCAGCGTGTCCGCGCCCTCGAAGAAGCCCGTGTTCCGCGCCAGCGCCGCCAGCGTCTCGCCCAGACGGTCCGCGGGGACGCTGTCCGCCGACACCGCCAGCTCCAGCGTGTTGTTCCCGCGCGAGAGCATCTCGTGGCCCAGCAGCAGATCGTTGTCCGCCCCCGGCTCGAAGAAGTGCACCGGCTTGCCGTTGAGCACCACCAGCCCGCGCCAGGAGACCTCCGCTATCCGCACGATGATCGGGCTCTTCCGCCTGTGCATGAACGACCACGACACCCGCTCGGGGTGCGTCACGTCGCCCACCCGCACCTCCCACAGCGGCGCGCGGAACGAGAGCAGCTCCATCGGCGCGCTCTCCACCACCTTCGAGCGCCCCGCCTTGAACGCCGCCAGCTCGTACAGCTCGCCGTAGAGCCCCTTGCGCGCCTTGAGGTCCAGCCCCCCCGCCGGGCGGCCGAGGTTCTCCGCGAGCACGACCAGGCTGTGCTGCGCCTTGCGCAGCTGCAGGTGCAGCTCGCTCTGCGCCCCGGGCCCACGGCCCAGCACGCCCGCCGGCTGCCCGTCCAGGAAGAGCTGCACCCGGTCCGCCGCCGCCGGGGCCGCCACGCGCACGCGCTTGGCCGCCGACGAGCGGAACTGCATCCGGTACCACCCGTACCCGTACGAAGCGCCCAGCGACGAGAGGTCCGCCGGCCCGTCGATCGCCGCGTAGCGCGGGCTCTCGCCGCTGACGTACGCGCCCGTGTACGCCGCCTCCCACCGCGTCGGGAGCGCCCGCGAGGGCGCGCCGCGGCGCACCGAGGCCTCCGCCGTGCGCGTCGAAACCTTCCCATCCGGCGCGATGAACGTGTACTGCTTCCCGCCCGGCGTCGCCAGCGGCTCGCCCGCGTCGTCGAACCCCGCGACACCGAGCATCACGCCGTCATCGCTCACCTGCACGCTCTCGAGCTGCTCCTCGCTCGCGACGACGACGCACACCCCCTCGTGATCGTGCACGTCGGGCGACTTGCCCGACGGCACCACCACCTCCAGCGGCGAGCCGTTGATGCTCACCACGCCCGTCGAGCCCGAGGGCCCGAAGACCACCAGCACGCTCCCCACCGAGGCGAAGGCGCTCAGCGACGAGTAGTCCAGCTGGCTCCGCCCCGCCAGCAGCACGTCGAACAGGCACCACGCCGTCCCGCTCGAGCCGATGGGCGCCGCCAGGTGCGAGCCGTCGCGCAGCAGCAGCGTCGCGTGCTGAGGCTTGCCCCGCTTCTGAGGCTTGCCGAAGATGAAGACCACCGCCCCCTGGGAGCCGCGCGTCGGCACGACCGTCGGCCCGCTCTCCTCGTCCGTCGGCGCCAGCACCGCCGGCCGGTCCTCGGGATCGAGGTGCGCAAGCACCCGCGAGAAACGGCTCGCGAACATCGTCAGACGGCGCACGACGTGGTACGCCGGCGTCCGCTCGCCGTCGGCGCGGACCAGCGCGCCGTGGTCCTGCCGGGTCGTCAGGAACTCGTCCGCCGAGCGCGGCGAGCGCCCCGCCGCGAAGCCGAACGCGTGCCCGCCCGCGAAGGGGTTGAGCACGAACTGCGACACCCCCGCCAGCGACTCCGCCGCCGCGCGGAGCACCGCCTCCGGGCTCATCTCCGCCGGCGCCGGCCGCCCCCACGCCGTATGCTCGCCCACGCGAAGATCCACCACCAGCCTCGGATGGCGCGGGTGCACCTCCGTCAGCTGGCGCGAGATCGAGAGCAGGTCGCGCGACCCGGACCAGCACTCGATCTCTCCCTCGACCGACTGCCACAGCCCGTTGGCGTTGATCACCGGCACGCTGATCCCCGCCTCGCGGAGATACCGCAGCAGCTCGCCAAGGTACCCCCGCGCCAGATCCTCGTGCCCGCACGTCCACGCGTGCTCGCTCTGCACAAGCAGGATCGGCCCGCCGCGGCCCGGGCTGCTCAGCTGCAGATCCTTCACCTGCCCCGCCAGCGCCGTGAAGTACCGCGAGCACGCCTCCAGGAACGGCGCGCTCGCCGTGCGGGGCTGCACCTCGGCCTGCGAAACCAGCCACGCCGGGATCCCCCCCGCGTCGTACCCCGACCCCACGTACGGCCCAACGCGGAGGATCACGTGCATCCCCGCCTCGCCAACCAGGCGGATGAAGTGGCGGATGTCGTTGTCCCCGGTGAAGTCGAACTGGCCCGCCCGCGGCTCGTGCCGGCTCCACACCACCGGGGTCTCGATCGTGTTCACGCCCGCCCGACGCGCCGCCCCGATCCGGTCGGCCCACTCCTCACGCGGCAGCCGCGCCGCGTGAATTGATCCACCCACGATCCACACCCGCCGGCCGTCGAGCATGAAACTGCGGCCGTCGTAGGTAATTTGCGCCATGGAAGCTCCGTCAGGAAGAAGTTAGGCAATCCCCGGAGTCTGGGGCCCTGTACCCGGCGAAAAAGCGGCCCGGTATCGTGAACAGAGAGGATAGGAGTGGGTTCGGCAATCCGCAACGAACGCGCCCGTTCTCGCTACCCTCTGCTGACAAAACCCCGGCCCGCGCCGGCCGCGAACGCCCGATGCCGACCCCTGCCCGAGGAGCCCATGCCCCACCCGCGCCGCCCGAGAGGTAAATGTTTGGTCCCGCTCGCGGCCTCGGGGGTCCTGCTCTCCAGCCTCCTCCCGCTCGGGTGCGGCACGGGCATGGACGCCATTGACCGTCGGCTCGCGCGGGTCATCGGCGAGTCCGCGGGCCGGGCGAGCCTGACGACCACCCCCCGGCTCACCGAGGCTCAGCAGCCGCCGAAGCAGAAGCAGCTCTACGAGACCGAGCCCCCCACGACCAACCCGCCCGCCGGCGAGCTGGTCTACGAGGAGCTCGACCGCGGCACGGGAGACGCGGTGGTCGAGGGGCTCAACCAGCGTCTGAGCACGTACGCGAGCGCCGCCGCCGGCGTGGATCGTCCGGACACCATCCAGCTCTCCCTCCGCGACGCCCTGCGCCTCTCGCAGGTGCAGGGGCGCGAGTATCTCGACGCCGAGGAGGACTACCTCCTCACGGCCATCAGCCTGCTCATCGAGCGCCATCAGTGGGGCCCGCGTCTGTTTAACGACACCACCGTCCGCGTGGGCGGCGACGGCGACGAGGGACGCTTCGACAACGCGCTCAACGTCGTCAACACGCTCCGCGCCACGCAGCGGCTCCCCTACGGCGGCGAGGCCGAGGCCCGCTGGGTCTGGAACGCCAGCGAGCAGCTCCGCTCGAGCGTCGCCGGGCAGTACCGCAACGCCTCCGAGCTGATCCTCGACGCGAGCGTCCCCCTCCTGCGCGGCGCGGGCATGGTCGCGCGCGAGGACATCATCCAGGCCGAGCGCGACGTCATCTACGCCGCGCGCGATTTCGAGAGCTTCCGCCGCTCCTACTTCGTCAGCATCGCCCAGGACTACTTCCGGCTGCTCCAGACGATCGCCGAGCTCCAGAACCGGACCCTCCAGCTCGAGAGCCTGCGCCTGTTCGTGCGCCAGGAGGAGGCGCTGTATGAGGCGGGGCGCCGCAGCGAGTTCCAGGTCAACAACGCCCGCAACGACCTCGTGTCCGCCATGAGCTCGCTCGCCAGCAACCGCGAGCAGTACACCCTCGCCGTCGACCGGTTCAAGCTGCGCCTCGGCATCCCCGTCGAGCAGCCGCTGCAGCTGATCAACGCGAGCATCGTCGTCGGCGAGCCCGCCACCAATATCGAGGAGGCCACCGGGTACGCGCTCGGCTACCGGCTCGATCTCCAGAACCGGCGCGACCAGCTCGACGACTCGCGGCGCGGCGTGCTCATCGCGCGGAACCAGCTCCTCCCCGACCTCGACCTCTCGGGCCAGGTGGGCATCCCCACCGACGCCGACGAGCGCAACGGCGGTCTCGAGATCGACCCCGACGAGACCTCGTGGGACGTCGGCCTCGCCCTCAGCCTGCCGCTCGACCGGCGCATCGAGCGCCTCCAGCTCCGGCAGGCCATCATCCGCTACGAGCAGCAGCGCCGCTCCCTCGACGAGTTCACCGACAACGTGGTCCTCGAGGTCCGCCAGCGCCTGCGCGCCATCGAGCTCTCACGTTTCAATCTCGAGCTGGCCGAGGCCCGGGTCCGCATCAACGAGCGCGCCATCCAGGAGCAGCGGCTCCGCGCCGACGAGATCGACACCCGCGACCGCCTCGACGCCGAGGAGAACCTCCTCGACGCCCGGAACTCCCGCGACGCCGCCCTCACCGACCTGCGCGTCGCCATCCTCGACTACCTCGACGCCGCCGGCCTCCTCCGCGTCTCGCCCGAGGGGCTCGTCGATCCCATCCCCGGCATGCGGGTCGAGATCGAGAACACGCCGATCGACTTCGAGGCGCTCTTCTCCGAGGCCGGGCCCGGCGCGCCCGCGAGGATGGAGATGGAGCCCGACGCGGCGCCCGCCGACGAGCCCCCCGCCGGGGACGCGCCCCCCGGCGGCGCGTGACGCCCTACCGGCGCGGGATGCTCGCGCGGATCGCCGCCTCGAGCGCCCGGATCTGCTGATCGAACCGCCCGATCGAGTCGCGCAGCGAGGCGATGTCCCGCTGGAGCACCTGGCGCTCCACCGCCGTCACCTCGCCCCGGGCCAGGCGGGCCTCCAGGTCCGACAGGCTCTGCGCCATCGCCACCCGCTGCGAGCGGAACCACACCAGCTGCCGCTCGAGGTCTCCCTGCACCGGGCCCGTGTCCGCGGAGGCCCGCGCCAGCGACGCGTCCCTCGCCGCGAGCTCGGCCAGCGAGAGATCGGCGCTCTGCCGGGCCTGCCCGCCGATGACCAGCGAGTCCGGCGCGTCCGCACTCGCGAAGGCCTCGTGCCACTCGCGCGAGCCGCGCTCCGGCGCACGCCCGGGCTCGGCCACCCGGGGCTCGATGACCCCCGGCTCGATGACCCGCTCCCTCTCGCCCAACCCTGCCCGCGAACGCCGCAGCTGCCACGCCGCGAGCAGATCCACCGGGCGGGGCGAGCCGGCGCCGTCGAGCTCCGCGAAGCTCCCGAGCACCACCCCCGTCTCGATCTCGCGCCCGTCGCGACGGATTTTCAGCGGCAGGCTGTCGCCGGGCGAGTGGCTCAGGATGAGGGAGCGCAGGATCCCCTGCTGCGGGATCGGGAACCCGTCCGCCTCGAGGACCTGGTCGCCGGGCATGAGCACCCGCGCCGCGTCGAAGCCCGGCTGCGGCTGCTGGATGCGCGCCGGCTGGGTGTCGTCGCCGGAGGCGAAGCGGATGCCCATCGCCGCGTGCGGGCCGCGCTCGAACACCGCACGCGCGACCGCCGTGATGCGCAGGCGCTGCTCCGGGGAGAGCGGCTCATCGGCGAGCATCGACTCCAGGCGCGCGAGCGTCAGGTCGTCGCGGGTGGCGAGGTCGCTCGTCGCGCGCTGGCGCACCGCGAAGAGCGGGTCGTCGAGGCGGGACACGACCTCCTCGATCGGCGGGCGTGTGTCCGGCAACCCGCGCTGCTGGGCGGCGCAGAGAGCCGGGGCCAGCGCGCCCGCCGCCGCGAACGCCCGCACCACCATCCGCGATGAAGCCCTCACGCTCTCCATGGCACCCCCAGTCTTTCCGCTTTGCGGGGACCGGTCAACGGGAATCTCCGGCTCTGGCCATGGAGCGGGCGGCAAGACGGGCGAGCCGGTCGCGGTTCTCCAGGAGCCACCGGGCCTTCCGCACGCCCATGCGGAGGAAGGGGACGGGGCTCTGCGTGCCGAAGCTCCCGGTGAGGGCGACGGGGGCGGCGATCTCGGCGATCAGCGACTCGGCCATCAGGGCCGGGAGGATGGCGGCATCCGCGCTCGCGCCGCCCGATGCGTAGCCGCGCAGGAAGGCCGCGAAGCGCTCGGCGTCGAGCGCGTCGGGCCAGGCGTCGGCGTCGACGCCGACGCGCATGAGCGAGAACTGGAGGGCGCCGGTGGCGACGTCCGCGGCGATGGGGCCGGTTCTTGCGGCGTCGAAGTCGAGCACCGCGACCACCCGCTGACCGCGGAAGATCATGTTGCCCGGGTGCCAGTCGCCGTGGAGCAGCTGCACGGGTGGGCGTTTGCGCCCTCTGGGCGCCGCGGCCCGCTTCGCGGCGTCGTCGTAGAGCTCGCTTAGCTCGCGGACTTCGGCTGGGGCGATGCCGCGGGAGCCCACCCGCTCGAGGCGCGCCCGCACGTGGGCGTCGTCGTGGTAGCTCCAGACGGGGGCGGGCCAGCGTGGGTGGTACTCGCGGGTGAGGGCGTGGAGACGGGCCAGGAGCGCCCCCGCGTTCTCGCAGGGCGGGGGCGTGCGGTCGAAGCCCTCTCCCTCGACGTACTGGAAGAGCTCGTAGACCCTGTCGTTAAGCTGCACCATGGAGTTGTTGCCGACGCGTGTGCCGACGAGGCGGGGGGCGGGGAACCCGTTGGCCGCGAGGTAGAGCTGCAGGTCGTGGCAGAAGGCGACCTTGTAGGGGTCGTCCTTGCCGCGGGCGCGTCGCTTGAGGAGGTAGAACCCGCTGGTGGCGTCCAGGAGGACCTTGGGGGAGCGGCGCGATCCCTTCCGGTACTCGAGCACCCGCCGGATCTCGCCGACGTCGTAGTGGGCGCAGACGCTCGCCAGCTCACCCAGGCTGTAGGTCGAGCGGTGTTCCCCCCGGCCCCCGGCGTGGGGCGGCCCGGGCACGGCCTTCTCGATGGGACTGCTCATCGCGCACGCGCCCGGCCTTCACTCGACGTTCTGCACCTGCTCCTTGATGCGGTCGATCGCGCCCTTGACCTCGACGATCATGCGGCTGATCAGGCTGTCGGGGCTCTTGCTGGCGATCGTGTTCGCCTCGCGGAGCATCTCCTGGGCCAGGAAGTCCAGCGTCCGGCCGACGGGCTGGTCCTCGGGCGCGTTGAGCAGCTCGCTGAACTGCTCGATGTGCCCTCCGAGGCGGCTCACCTCCTCGGCGATGTCGGTCTTCTCGGCGTAGACGGCGATCTCGCGGATCAGCTCGGCGGGCTCCACCGAGAGCTGGGCCTCGCGGATCATCTGCTCCATGCGCTGGCGGAGGCGATTCTCGTACTCCTCGATCACGCGGGGGGCCCGCTCCTTGATCCTGCCCAGCCGGTCGGCGATGAGGTCGCGGTGGCCGGTCAGCTCCTCCATGAGCAGGTTGCCCTCGCGCCGGCGCATCGAGACCATGTGGTCGCAGGCCGCGTTCACCAGCTCAAGCAGCACGCGTCGGGCGTTGTGCAGCCGCTCCTCGTCGCCCGCGGGCTGCTGGAGCACGCCCGGGAGGCCCAGCAGGGCCGCCAGGTCGATCGAGATCTCGTCGGCCGAGACCGCCTTGGAGCGCTTGATCTGCTCGACGTACCGGTCGAGCGCCCTGTGGTTGACCTCGAGGGCCGCGGTCGCGGAGGTATCGGCGAAGGAGGCGGTGAGCGTCACGCTCCCGCGGGTGATTCGCCGGCGCAGCGCGGCCTCCAGCTCGGCCTCGAGCACCTGGAGCTGCTCGGGCAGCCTGATCGAGGCCTTGAAATACTTATTGTTGAGGGAGCGCAGCTCGACCGCGTAGTGCACGCCGTTGTCGTGGCGCGTCGCCTCGCCGAATCCAGTCATGCTCCGGATCACGCAGGCATGTCTCCGTCGGGCCGCGCGCGGCCCGTGCGCAGCTTAGCGGCCGCCGCCCTCGCCAGGCCCGCCGGCTCCATCCTGGGAGCCCTCCCCCGCGCCCTCGGGCGGCGCTCCGCTGTCGTCCGTCGGCTGATCGCCGTTGGCCGGGGCGGCATCCGCCGGCGCGGCGGGGGGTGTCGGCGTGGCGTCCCCAGCGCCCGGGGTGGGCATCGCGGGGGGCTCGGTCGACGTGGCCTGCGTTTCGCCCGAGGGCCGGGCCGGCTGCATCACCCACACGAGCCCCACCGCCACGAGCAGCCAGATCACGAAGAAGGAGATCGTGGCGATCGTGAGGGCGTCGCCGGTGCGGGCGCCGAAGGCCGTCTCGCCCGAGCCTGCGCCGGCGCCGAAGGCGCCGGAGAGCCCGCCGCCCTGCGGACGCTGGATCAGCACGGTCAGGATCAGGAGCACGGAGCAGAAGAGGAACGCGACGCTGAGCAGGCCGATCAGCCATGTCGCGGCGCCCAGCGTCAGCATGCCGAGAATCGGATCCATGATCAAGCGTGACTCCAGGGGGTCCGGGGGCCCGCGGCAGCGGCCGCAGCATGGTTCGGAGTGCGCCGGGGCGGATTGCCCCGGCAGGTCCCAAGTCTAGGCGGCGGGCTGGCGGAGCCGGCCCGGCCTGGGGGCAAGCCCTCAGCGGGATCGGTCGGCGGCGGCCGCGATGATCGGGAGGAAATCGGCCGCCTTGAGGGAGGCCCCGCCGACGAGGCCGCCGTCGATGTCGGGCTGGGCGAGGAGCTCTGCGGCGTTGGAGGGCTTGAGCGAGCCGCCGTAGATGATCCGGGTGGCGCCCGCGACGGCGGGAGAGAAGAGGCGGGCGAGGAGGGCGCGGATCTTGGCGTGGGCGTCCTGGGCGTCGGCGGGGGTGGCGTTGCGTCCGGTGCCGATGGCCCAGACGGGCTCGTAGGCGACGACGACCCGCGCCATCTGCTCGGGGCTCACCCCGGAGAGTCCGGCCCGGAGCTGGCGCTCGTTGACGGCGTCGGTCTGGCCGGCCTCGCGCTGGTCGAGCGTCTCGCCGATGCAGAGGACGCACTCGAGGCCGGCTTCGAGGGCGGCGAGGGTCTTGCGGCTGACGATCTCGTCGGTCTCGCCGATGACGTGGCGGCGCTCGGAGTGCCCGGTGAGGACGACGCTCACGGCGCAGTCGCGGAGCATCTCGAGCGAGACCTCGCCGGTGAACGCGCCGTTTTTCTCGAAGTAGCAATCCTGGGCGCCGAGCTTGACGGGCGGGCGACCGCGCTGGCGTTGGTTGGCTGCGATCTGGAGCGCATCGGCGACTGAGAGCAGGTAGGGGAAGGGCGGGAAGACCACAACCTCAACACCGGGCACGACGCCCGGCGCGACGTCGCGCGCCAGGGCCTCGGCCGAGGCGCGGTCGGTGTTCATCTTCCAGTTGCCGCCGACGTAGTGGGTGCGCGCCATGGAGGACTCCTGTGCGGAAGCGTAGAGGTTGCCGCGCCGAAAGGGAACAACGCGGGGAGCCGGTGCGGCGCGGACACGGCGTGCGTTGCGCGGTTTCACGCCGAAGAAGGCACGAGGCACGAGGCATGCGGCAAGAGGCGAGAGTCGGTCCGCCGCGGTCAGCCGGGGTGCTTGGCGCGGACGCTGGCGACCTTCTCCGCCATGCTCTGGTCGCGGTCGGTGCGCGTGCCGACCTTGATGGTCGTCGAGACGCGGGGCGCGCCCATGGCGTGCACCGCCTCGTGGCAGCGCCGGATGGCCGCGAAGACCTCGTCCCACTCCCCCTCGACGCCGGTGCCGTTGGCGTGGAGCGTGTGGCTGAGGCCCGAGTCGGCGAGGACCTTCTCGCACGCGGCGACGTAGGGCGAGAGCGACACGCCCGCGCCGATGGGGATGACGGTGAAATCGGCGATGACTCGCATGGAGGATCGTAGAGGGCGTGTGGCCCGAGAGCCGGAGCGGGAGCGGGGACGGGGTCTCGCGCCGGGCCTGCGGAAGAGGGCGCGGCGGGCGGCGAGCCGTCGGGAGGTTCGCGGCGATCCGGCGGGCCGTCGAGATCGTCGGGGCCATCGCTCACGGGCGCGGCGGGTCCGCCGGCCATGCGGAGCAGCTGCGAGGCCGACTTGCGGGCGGTCTCGGCCTGGGTGGGGGAGTCGGGCGCGCGGGCGGCGAGCTTCGCGAGGGTGTCGGCGGCGGCCGGGAGGGCCTGGGCGACGGTGAGCGCGACGCGGAACGCGGCGATGGCGCGGAGGTCCTGGATCGCGCCGGCGGCGGCGGGGGAGGCGGTCCACTCGGCGATCTCGCTGATGGAGGCCTGGCAGCGCTCGGCGATGTCGAAGATGGAGGCGGCGGGGTCGAGGAGGTCGGTGAGGAGTTCGGTCTGGTCCATGCGGGCATGATGGGGGGCGCGGGGCGCTTGGCAAGAAGAAATGTGTCGAGTACCGCGATTGCGCGCGCAGGCGTGGATCTTCGGTGCAGATTGGTGGGCGGGA
Source organism: uncultured Phycisphaeraceae bacterium (assembly GCA_964435785.1). Lineage (GTDB taxonomy): Bacteria > Planctomycetota > Phycisphaerae > Phycisphaerales > UBA1924 > PNC22. Next base: position 190,168 of record CAYTAH010000003.1, read on the forward strand.
GCGGATGGCGGGCGTCGGGGCGTGGTGGGACGGTGCGCTGACACCGGTCGGTGCTCCCCCCCCGAACGCGGCGCCACGTGCCCAGTCGTGGCATCCGCGGGATTGCGGCCGCCGCGAGATGCCGGTACATTCGCGGCGAGAGGACAAGCGTGGGGACCGAAAGGGACACCGTCTTCAAGCAGATGCGCCGCATCGAGAAGCCGAACCGGGCGCGGTACGTGACGTTCTCGAACTATCGGCGCCTCCCGCTGCTGGGAAGGCCCGCCATCCGCGACGTGTTCGCGGACGTGCTCGTCGAGGCGAGAACGCTCTACGACTTCCTCCTGATCGCCTGGGTGGCGATGCCGGAGCACGTGCACATGATCCTCATGCCCCGCCCGCCGGAGGAGAGCATTGTCGAGCCCCTGTGGTGGCTCAAGCGGGAAGTGGGGCGGAGGGTCGTCGCCCGGTGGCGGGAGTTGGATGCCCCGATTCTGGGGAAGATCACGCTCCGCAATGGGCGCGTGAAGTACTGGCAACCGGGCGGCGGGTACGACCGTGTGATCCGCAGCGAGAGCGACCTGCGCGAGAAGATCCGGTACATCCACCTCAACCCCGTGCGCCGGGGCCTCGTCGAGCGGCCGCAGGACTGGGCGTGGTCGAACGCCAGGTGGTACAAAGGGACCAGGGAGGGGCAGGTGCCGATCGACTATCTCCTCTGAAGGGTGCCATCACTCGCGGCCTCCCTCTCCTCCTCCATCTCCCTCTCCTCCCGCCGCGCAGTGATGCCGAGGTGTCCGGAACCTCCGCACTACCGCGCCGCGGAGAACGAGTAGTCAAAGAGGAGGAGGAGTCGCGGCGAGTAGTGGCACCCACACTGGGGATCCCACCACTGCAAGCACCCCCTACCCTCCCGCAAGTAGTGCGATCCGCCCGATCGACTATCTCCCCTGACGGGTGCCATCACTCGCGGCCTCCCCCCTACTCCATCTCCTTCTCCTTCCGCCGCGCAGTGATGCCGAGGTGGCTGGGGGCTCCACACTACTGCGCCGCGGAGAACGGGTAGTCGAAGAGGAGGAGGAGTTGCGGCGAGTAGTGGCACCCAGACTGGGGATCTCCCCTCTGCAAGCACCCCCAGCCGACCCGTAAGTAGTGCCACCCGCCGCCCATCGAATGCCAGCGCGGAGTAGTCCTGCACGGGCCCGAGCGAACCTATTTCTCCAACCTCCCCCGACGCGATATCGATCGTGAGCAGCGTGGTACTTCCTCTACCGAATGCTAGCGTGTACAACAATCCCCCCTGCGGATCGAACGTGATATCGCCCTCACCCATGAAGTAGTCGGTCGGGCTCAAAGGCAGGTGCTCGGCATTGCCCGTCGCGGCATCGATCCGGTAGAGTAGCGGCCCTTCAGGCTCACCACGCGAACCGACGCCATAGAGATGCCCATCCGGGCCATAATCGATACCGACCAGCTGACTGTCCGGCCACGCCCATACCGAGTGCAAGTACGTTGCCTTGCCCGTCGTCGCATCCACGCTCCACAGGTCGCCGGTATCCCATGAGTACCCCACGAGCTGATACGGTTGTGCACCGACGATACCGCTGTTCAGCACCACAATACATCCGACGCACCTATACTTCATTTCAACTCCTCCTGCGCTTTAGGTGCACGCCTTCTATATCGCTATGTCTGACGTCAACCAAGCAGCCGCATTACATCTCTCGATTAACGCCATCGCCACACACAAGTGGTGCGTTCCCACCGGTTCCGCTTCGCGAACGATACCCAGGCGGAAGCGAGGATCGCCCACTCACTCGCCCACCGCCCACCCCAAGCCTTCATTCCCCGCGAAGCAAGCCATCTAGGTACTCTGCAGATAGCCCTACGCGATCGCCCACCGCCATAATACGAGTGGCCAGTGAAGCATCGACTTTATACTGTCGCGCTGCCAGGACTTCGGCAAACCTCGCCATGGCGAGCTGTAGTTCATTATGATCCAAGTACTCGATTATGTCGAACAATTCACTCTTCGGTATGCCGCCCTGCTCCACGCCCTCGACGAGCAAGCGGATCTGCCTTTCCGATTCTCGGTCGTACTCCCAGACTGCCTCCATGCCGTCCACTGACCCTCCTCCTACTCTGAGTTCCGGATAACATTAACCCGGATATCTCACCATTGATGCGTCGTTGTGCGCTTGCGCGATGGCCCAAGTCC
>CAYTAH010000004.1:0-132293 GCA_964435785.1 uncultured Phycisphaeraceae bacterium
CGGTAATCGGTCTCGGCGAGCAGCTCGCTGCGCCCGGCGTGCGAGTTCTCGAAGACGCCGTCGCCCAGGTGCGTGTGCACGCGCTCGACCCCGCCGATACACCCGATGATCCACACGCGCTCCGAGGGGCTGACGGTCCAGATCTCCCAGTCGGTGCACAGGTGCCCGTCCCCCTGGTCAGGGTCCGAGAACGGCCCGGTCTCCATGTGCACGTCCGCGGCGTTCACGATCTGCCCGTCCACCGCCGGCTCCGTGATCACCGGGGCCGCGGGAGGGTCGTTCTGGCCCAGGCACGGAACCGCCAGAACGACGCTTCCAAGCCAGAACCCGCCCCGGATGAGCCGTGAGATGAGCATGGGCGTCTCTCCAAAGAGGCCGGGCGCGAGTCTATCCGACAGGGCGGGGACGCCAAAGCCTCGGGAAGAGACAACGTCACAGAGGGATCAGAGAAGCCGAGTCGGGCGCGCCGGCCCACCCGCGCGGCCCTCACCCCGCGTACGCCTTCTTCACGCGCATGCGCCCCAGCCCCTCGTTGAGCCCGGAGAGGTCGAAGCGACGACGATCTGGACACGATGTGGGGAGATGTAGGCGAGGTCTACTTTTGCGTGCACGAGCGCTCGCTGCGGGATCGCAGCTTCGAGCAGCGGTGGGCGGTGCTGCAGTGCACATGAGGCGGCACCCGATCCCGCGCGGCGGTTGCCGCCCACGACTGGGTTCTCGCTGGGTCGAGGACTCACGTGAGCGGCAAGTCGCCTGGAACTGGCCTCAGCAGCCGCCGGAGCTCCGCGACAAGGAACTCCGGGTCCACCTCGGGAACCGATGCGCGGTTCATCCGCTGGTATTCCAGCAGCCGAATGCGACCGAGGCCGTCGGCCGGCGCCAGCAGTGCATCTATCGTACGGTGCGCCTCCGCGATCTCCGCGTCGCCGAGGTAGGCGCCGGCGAGCCGCGCGGAAGCCTCGACCTCCTCCTCCGTGAGCATCCCCACGATCCGGTAGAGGTCCATCGCGTGGTGGCGGCCCTCCTGCTTGTTCTGATCGTTGATCCGGTCGCGGAGTGCGCCAAGCTTCATGAGCGCGTACGGGAATGCACGCGGGATGAGCGCCTCGCAGGACGCGCCCCGGCCGTCGCTGGTCGTGCCCTGCAGCGGGAGGCGCATCGGCCCGGTCTCGATCCCGAGCGCCTCCTCGGCCGCAAAGGCGTGCAACCCTGCTTTGCCTCCCATCCCTTTTGGCCGGGCCCGCGAGTCCTTGAGCCTCACCGCAGTGGCGTGCTCGCCGAGCGGGCCGACCATGACATCGAGCAGGACCTCGGTGCCGGCCACCCGTCGCTTGAACTTGAGCCACTCCGACCCAAGCACAACCGTGAAGCCCAGCGAGTCGAACGCCTCACGGTAACGTAGTACGGCGTCCTTGCTGGCAATGACTTCCGCCCGGAGAAAGAGATCGATGTCCTGTGTTGTGCGTGCCGGCGGCAGGCGCCCAAGGGGCAGCAGCGTGCGGGCGCCGGCAGCCCGCAGATGCTCCTGCTTCAGGTAGAGACCAAGACCACCGCCCAGCAGCAGCCCCGCGTTCCCGCCGAGCGCGGAGTCCAAGTCCAAAACGGTCGTGATCAGGGCGTTCATCACCTTGCTCCGTCACCGAGCGAGATCCCGCAGAATGCGAGAACGCACTTGCTGCGCCATCTCGAGGTCGCGCTTCTCGCCGCTGGCGGAGAGCTCGAGGTACGTCTGCACTGGCGATGCGAACGTCACGCCGCTCTCACTCCTGCGGGCATCGAAGAACGGCGTCGCGTCGCGCGTCTCGACGACGGTGAGCTCGGCGAAACGATCCACGGTCCGCCAGGCATCCCCGAGCCGCCGCCGCAGGTCCCCGAGGTCCTCGGCATAGATCACCGGCGCATCGGAGCGAATGCCGGCGCCGTAGCGGTCCTGGGAGGAGGCGCCGGAGAGTACGATGCGCGGACCTGCTTCAGACCGGCCCGTCTCGTCCACGCGCCGGAACAGCTCGTCCAGCGACAGAGGCGACTTGACCTGCGCGGTCCGCTCGGGCTTAGGCGGGGTGAAGCTCTCGGCCAGCGCGTCGAGCAGCTTGTCCGGCTGAATGAGGACGATCCGGCTGTCAGTGCGATCGATGATGACATCGTCGGCCATGCGCGCGAGCGCCTTGGAGACCGTCGAAAGCGCCACCCCACCCCCGGCCGCCTTGATCTCGTCCCGGATCTGGCCAACCGAGGAGTACTCCGCACGACGGAGGAACGCTCGCGGCACCTGCGAAGTCGCTCCCCGGTAGGCGAAGCGAGCCGGCCGTGACTCGGGATAGCGGTTGGGCTGTCCCGAGCGCCGCAGCATGATGCGCCCTGGTACGAGCACGAGGCCGTTGCCGCAGAGGTCGATGCCGGAGACGCCCTCCTCCGCCAGCCGCTCGATGCGCTCTTCGCTCAGAAAGGGCACGATCACCATCGGCAGACGCCCGGACTCCGACGCCCACCGCCGCGCCTGGCGGAGTGCCTCCTCGAGAACGCGCGGCGTGCTCCGCGTCTTGGCCTCGACGGCGAACTCAAACCGTTCCCCGGCCCAAGCCACGCAAACCAGCAAGTCGGCGACCGCCGCCCGCCCCGGCATACCGCGCCCCCGAGCGGGCACCGCCTCGATCGCCACCTGACGCCCGAAAATCGGATCGAGCCCGGCGATGATCTCGGGAATGGCGGCCTCGGATGTGACGTTCTCTGTGAAGGGCATTTTCCAGGTTCGTCGGATTTCCTAGACCGGAAAATAGGCGAGAACCGGAAATGATTTCCACTTATTGAACATTTCCGTCACCGGAAAGTGCCAAACCTCTGGAATATACCGAACATTGCCCTAGATCGTCCTCTACCGCGCCCTGTGCGTGTCCGCTCCGCGTATCCGTGTCGGTGATGTGGCGCTGGAGTCCGCGTCGCGGGTGAAGGAGTCTGCACCCGAACTCCACTCCTGCGCGCCCAATCGCGGACTTCCCCCCTCTTTCGATTGCCGTCCCTCGCCCCCGCCCGAAGGATGGGGCGGAGAGACACCTCGCCGCGCCTACCGCACCAACAAAGAGGGAAAGAACCGTGCTCACGACCAACCGCATCTCCGCGCTCATCGATCCCGACTCCCACGACCTGCCCGCGGCCCGCCCCGAGCCCGCCCCACCGACCAACCCCCAAGCCGCCGCCCCCTCGCCCGGCCTCCCCGCCGACCGCCCAGCCGACCGCCCAAGCGACGATCTCGAACCCCTCCTCCTCGACTACATCGACGCGGCCCTGCCCCTCGAGGGCCTCGCCAACCGCCACAACCTCTCCCTCTCGCGCCTGCTGGAGATCGTCAGCTCCCCCGCCTTCCTCCGCCGCCTCGAGGCCCTCGAGGCCGCCAGCGCCCGGCGGGCCAAGGCCATCGCCCGCGCCGGCCTCGCCGACGCGGCCTTCGTGCTCCGCCAGCTCACCGCCCGCTGCATCATGTCCGACGACCTGCACGAGCCGGCGCGAAAGGCCGCGAGCAAGCTCTTCGCCCTCGCCGGGGCCGATCAGGACGCCGCGCCCGACGAGGACGCCGCGCCCGCGCACGCCCCACGCAAGCCCCGCCGCCCCAAAGCCCGATCCAATCAGGCCCCAAGCCCGAACGGCGCTCTCGACGCGCACCGCGCGACTTCCAACGGTGCGCACCCGGCAACCACCCACCAGCGCCCCGAAGTTCCCGCATCTGGAGCCCCGAACCGGGCGCAGGTCGTCGAGCCCCCGAACGGGGGCGAAGGCGCAGCCGCGATGCCCAAGCCCAAGCCTGGGCTGTCGGGTGTCGCGACGAACGGCGCCGCGCACAATGGGCCGTTCACTCCTCTCAGCATCTCCGCCCCAAGATCAGCGCGGCCAAAGCAGATCGCCGCCGAGCCCCCGGACCTCAGCCTGAGTCGCAAACTCTCCCTCATCTCCCCGCGATCGCGTGATCGCCCGCATAGGACCGCGGGCGTGATCGCGCGGAATAGGCCCCCGCGAGGCAGCGATCATCGATCGAGTGGGACAGTTCCCCCGCGTGCTCGCGCACGCGGCGCTGAATAGCTCACGCGTGGATCACCCTTCCCTCCGCCGCCAGCGCCGCCTCGTGCTTCGTCGGGTGGGCGTGGATGGTGACGATGAGCTCTTCGGTGGTGGCTTCGGGGCGGCGGTCGAGGGTCATTCCGATGAGCTCGGTGGCCTGGTCGCCCGTGATATGCGCGCCGCTCAGCGCTCGCGGGTCGCGACGGCGGCGCGGAGGGGTCGGAGGTCGAGAGCGAAGCCGGGAAGGGCGGAGGAGGAGAGCGTGTCGCCGGAGAGGGGCGACTCGACGAGGGCGGGTCCGGAGCGGCGGTAGCAGCGGAGTCGCGCGTCGGTCGAGTCGATGGCCCAGTACTCGGCGACAGCGCAGCGCTCGTAATCGTCCTTCTTGGTCGTCAGGTCGAACGCCTTGGTGCCCGGGGAGAGGATCTCGATGACAAGGTCGGGCGGCTCGGCAAGGCGGGAGGGGATGGCGTGCAGGCGTCCCGGGGCATAGCAGGCGATGTCGGGGGAGTAGACCGTGTCGGGGCGGAGCTCCCAGTCGACCTCGGGGAAGCAGGCGGCGCCGGGGTTGGCGTCGAGCCAGGTCTCGAGCTGGCGCAGGATGAGGCGGAGGATCGTCTGGTGAAGCGGGGTGGGACGCGGCGACATCAGGACGACTCCATCGACCAGCTCGAGGCGCTCGTCGGTCTCACCGATCGCGAAGAAGTCCGCGGCGGCCATGCGGAGGCCGGCGTGTCCCAAGTCTGCGGGATAGCGCGGTGCGGCAGACATCACAAACATTCTAGGGGATACGACGGATGAACAGAAGCACCCGATCGGCGAGAGCGGCACACCCCCTCCGGCACCCGAGAACTCGGCCGCTTCTCCCGCTGGCGCGGGGGGAGGATTTGGCCCATGCCCCCCGGTCACGCGTGGATTACGCGGCCCTCGGCGGCCAGCGCCGCCTCATGCACTGCCTCGTGCATCGTCGGGTGGGCGTGGATCGTGACGATCAGCTCCTCCGTCGTCGCCTCGAGCCGCCGCGCCAGCGTCATCTCCGCGATCAGCTCCGTCGCCTGGTCGCCCATGATGTGCGCCCCCAGGATCTCGCCCCGCGGCAGCCCCCGGATGATCTTGACGAAGCCCTCGGTGTGCAGCGCCGCGATCGCCTTGCCGTGCGCCTGGAAGGCGTACTTGCCCACCTCGTAGTCCTCGCCCTTCTTCAGGCCGCGCTCGATGAGGGTCCGCTCGGTGAAGCCGACGCTCGCGACCTGCGGCTGGCAGTACGTGCACCCCGGGATCACCGAGTAGTCGATCGGGATCGGCTCGTGGTCGAGCTTCTTCTCGCGCCACGCGATGCGCTCGACGCAGATGATCGCCTCCTCGCTCGCCACGTGCGCCAGCCACGGCGGGCCGATGCAGTCGCCGATGGCGTAGACGCCGGGGATGTTGGTCTTGTAGTCGTAGTGCTTCGGATCGCCGAACTCACCGGGCACGTAGTCGGTCTTGATGTGCCCCTTCACGGTCTCGAGGCCGAGCTTCTCGTCGAAGAGGTGGTCGAAGCGCCCGGTGACGCCGATCGCCAGCAGAATGCGCTCGGCCTCGATCGTCTCGGCCTTGGATTCGTCCGGCTTGCCGTTCACGACCGGCGCGATCTTCGCCTTCACCGCTTTGCCCTTGGCGTCCACCCCCACCACCGTGTGGCCGGTCCTGATCTTCATGCCCGCCTTGGTGTAGTGCCGCTCCATCGCCTTCGAGACTTCCTCGTCCTCCACGGGCAGGATGCGCTCGAGCATCTCGACCACCGTGACCTCGGTGCCGAAGCTCTTGTAGAAGTAGCCGAACTCCATGCCGATCGCGCCGGAGCCGACGACGATCAGGCTCTTGGGCTTCTCCTTGTTGAACATCGCCTCGCGCGCGCCCCAGACCTTCGGGTCGCTCCCGAACTTCGCGAAGGGCAGGTCGCGCGCCACCGAGCCGGTGGCGATCAGCACATTGGTCGCGGTGATGGTCTCCCGCGGCGACTTGGCCGGCTCCGCCGGCGCGTCGGTCCGCTCCTCCTGAACCTTGCAGTCGTAGATCTCGACTTTGCAGGGCTGGCCCCCCTTGGCGCCGGACACGATCTTCGCGTGCCCCTCGATGTGCTCGACCTTGTTCTTCTTGAAGAGGAAGCTGATGCCCTTGTTCAGCTTGCCGGCGACGTCGCGCGAGCGCCCGATCACCTTGTCCCACTCGATCCCGATCTCGCCCGTGAGCTTGAGCCCCCACACCTCGCGGTGGGCGAGCTTCTCCATCAGCTCCGCGTTGGAGAGCAGCGCCTTGGAGGGGATGCACCCCCAGTTGAGGCACACGCCGCCGAGCTTGGCCCGCTCGACGCAGGCGACCTTGTAGCCGAGCTGCGCGGCACGGATCGCGCCCACATAGCCGCCCGGTCCGCCGCCGATGACGATGAGGTCGTAGTGCTTGTCCGCCACGCTGGGGCCTTCCTTCCGGTGATGTTCGGGTTCGGGGAGGGAGAGTATATGGAGGCTCACGCTGCGCGGCAGCGCACGCCGGAGGACCGCGGCCCGCGGTCGATGGCCCCGGCCGGATGGGGGATATTTCCCCGAACGGGGCCCCGACGCGGGCTCGGTAGCATCGGGCATGCCCAGCGTCTTCTGGGCGGCCCGTTGCCTCCCGATGACGCCCACAGGGCAGTTGGGAGAACCACCATGAACCGGCGTCCAAGGATTTCGCGTGCGTGCGCTGCGGCCTTGGCCGCGAGCGCCACGATGGCGGCCGCTCAGCCCGTGCAGCGCGGGGCGTACCTCGAGTTCGACGGGGTGGACGACGCGGTTATTTCACGCGCCGATTTCGAGACGCAGCAGGTGACCCTCGAGGCCTGGGTGAGGGTGGATGACACGGATCCTCTATGGGCCACGGGGCTGATCTCGTGGGGCTCGCGCGACCAGGGGAGCTACGAGTTCTGCGTCGGGCCGCCGGACCAGCGGCGGCTCTGCTTCTTCATCAACTACAACAACGGGCAGCACACGCTGCACGGCTCGACGCAGCTGGAGTTCGGGCAGTGGTACTTCGTGGCGGCGACGTACGACGGGGAGGTCGCGAGGATCTACGTCAACGCCGAGCCCGACGCCGAGGCGGCGTTCAACGAGCCGATCAAGCAGACCGACGATCCGGCGCACCTGTCGATCGGCGACGACTTCCCGGGCGCGAGCGAGGTGCTCGACGGGGCGATCGACCAGGTGACCATCTGGGGCGAGGCGCGGAGCGCCGACCAGATCTACGACGACATGATGGGCGACAGCCCGAGGGACGACGGCGTCCCCATGGCCCGCTACACCTTCGATGAGTTCGGGAGCAACCTGGTCATCGACCACAGCGGGAACGGCCGCCACGCGCACCTGGGGCTCTACTACGACACCGACGCGGAGGACCCCGCGCAGGCGATGTGGGGCGAGGGGAACGTGCGCACCCGCTTCATGCTCGTCTCCAGCAGCCTGCCCGGCGAGCTCGAGCTGATCACCGGCGACCCGGCGATGCAGATGCACTGCATCAACGGCTGCTTTACCCAGGCCGAGTGGGCGCCGATCATCAACCGGCACGCGGACCTGCACCAGCGCGGACAGTTCCTGTGCGACGGCTCCCTCGAGGGGCCGTACGTGGACACCGAGACGTTCCTCACGGGCGCCGACGAGGTGACCCGCCACAACTGCGAGAGCGCCTTCTACAAGTTCGAGTTCCAGATGCCCTCGCTCTTCGAGTGCGCCTCGATCTACGGCATCGCAAACGCCGACGACATGGGCGTGGCCTTCCTCAACGGCGGGGCCATCTCGCCGCTGATCACCCAGGAGGACATCGACAACCTCGGTCTCGACCGCGTGGACGCCGCGGGCCACCCGCTCCTCGGCTGGCCGACGGCCGACCCGCTCTACAGCCTGGACTGCGCCATGTTCCGCCCGGGCATGAACGAGCTGATCGTGGCGGTGGGGAGCGACTTCTCGCAGTTCGAGCCCGCGGGGCTCGAGTTCCTCGCCATGGTGCGCTACGAGTGCCTCGCCGACTGGAACGGCGACGGCGACGACAACACCATGGACTTCCTCGACTTCCTCAACGACTGGAACGCGCGCCTGCCCGAGGCAGACGTGAACGGTGACGGGAGGATCGACACCCTGGACGTGCTCGAATGGCTGAACGCCTGGGCGTTCGGCTGCCCGGGCGCGTAGTACAGCTCACCCGCGCGCCCGGCGCCCCGGACGGGCGCGCGGCTGTTCGCACCCCGCACGTCGGGGAGAACCCGGGGCGCACGCCCGACATGGATGCCGCGCGGCGGCTGCGCGGCGAGTCTGGGCTCGGCGCGGGGACACGCCCGGGGGTTCCCCGGCGCACGGCGCAGAAGTTTGGAGAAATGGGCAACGCTGAGCATTGGCGCGGGGCGCTTCATCACGTACTGTATTGGCGACGCGCGCCGGTTGGAGCCCGGCGCGCGCATCCATACAAGGAGAGATTCATGCGAAATGCCATCACTGCCGTGGGCGTCCTTGCCCTCATCGCCGGCGCGGCCGCCGGCCAGGCGTCCCGCGACGTGGCGAAGACCGACGCCGCCGGCGCCCGCGTCCAGCGCGAGACCGTGCCGCTTCTGCTGCAGGCCGCCGACGGGCCGTCGGCCCGGGAGGGCCTGCTCTGGACGTACGTCGATCCGGTCTCGATCACCGAGTCGGTCTCGCTGGGCGACGCCGGCACCGATTCGTGGGTCGCCCACGTGCTCAACGACGAGCGCGTGAGCAAGTTCACCACGACCGGCGACGGAACGCCCGACTTCGTGATCGGCCTGCAGACCGAGAACCCCTTCATGATCGGCGTCTCGTGCGCGGCGGACGTCTCGCTCTGCGGCGTGATCCTCTCGCCGACGGGCCTGCCGATCAGGGTGCAGGGCCACTCCGAGACGGGCGGCGAGACACCGCTGTGGACCTACGACTTCCCCGCCGGCTTCACCAGCGCCGGGAAGCACAATGTTGACGTGAACGCGGACGGGACCCGCGTGGCCGTGGCCGCGGCGAATAGCTCGAGCCAGTCGATCATCGCCGTGCTCGACGGCGAGGGCAACCAGCTGAACTCGGTCCAGATCTCCGGGTTCGTCTCCGGGGTGGAGCTGAGCGGCAACGGGACGCTGCTGCTGGCCACCGTGGCCGACTTCGCCCGGCTGTACGACGCGGCGACGCTGACGGAGATCTACGCGCTCCAAGTCTCGGGCGCGGGCGGGTACCACCGCATCTCGCGCGACGGCACCGCGATCGCCGCGGGCGGGTTCGACATCAAGGCCGCCCGCAAGACCAACGGCAACTGGGAGATCGTCTACCAGGGCGGCGGCTCGCAGGACTGGTTCGGCTGGGGCGTGGCGCTGAGCGGCGACGGCCAGACGCTCTTCGTGCTCAGCCACGACTACGGCCAGAACTACCTGCGCAACGACCACCGCGTCGTTGACCTCACCACCGGCACCGTGATCGCCGACCAGGGCTACTTGGGCAGCGGCGGGTTCCAGAACTCCGCCGTGGGCGCCCAGGCGAACGAGGACGGGACACTCTTCGTCGCCGCCTCGTGGGGCGATCAGGCCAACACCCAGCCCGAGGTCCGCATCTACGACCGGACCCTCAACCTCGTCGGCACGATCGACCCGCCCGGGTCGCCCTTCGACGTGGACATGACGCCCGACGGCCGGTACGTGCTCGTCGGCAGCAAGGCCGTGCACGCCAACACCTTCGGCAACGGCGGGCGCACCTACGCCTACGAGACCGCCGCGGAGTGCTACGCCGACTTCAACGGCGACGACGTGGTCGACACGCGCGACGTGCTCGCGTTCCTCAACGCCTGGACCGCGCAGGACCCGGCCTCCGACTGCGACGGGAACGGCACGATCGACACGCGCGACGTGCTCTGCTTCCTCAACCTGTGGACGGCGGGTTGTTGATCGAGTGACAGCCGCGCAGCGGCTGAGCAACGAAGCGCCGGCAGCCCGTGCGGGTGGCCGGCGTTTTTCCTTTTCGGCCTAGGCCGCCGGAGGCGAATGGAGCGTTCTACCCCCCGTGGACGGCTCGCTGCCTTGTACGAACGCGGAAAGTTCTTCTCTTGCCGCAGCGCGGGGTGAGTCCATCCTCAGAGGAGAGAAGACGTGCGGGACCGCGGCCGCTCCGGGCCGCTGGTGGGCGGCGAGCGCTGCGCCCGCTGAGCCACCCCTGTCGTGAAGGGGCGCCAGCGCGAGAGTCCTGCACGCCGTGGCGGGGTGTTGAAACCAGAGATGTGGCGCGGCCGGCACGCGGCGTGCGGCCTGGCCCGTTGCGCGCCGGGCATTCCACAACGGCGGCGCGCCTTCGCAAAGAGCACATCCTTCCCCGCCCGCGTCGGGCGGCGATGCGAGTGTGCGCGAGGAACGATCCATGCGTGGCAATATTCTGCTTGCTGTCAGAACACGCCCCCCGGGGACTTGGCACGGCGCGCTCACCTTGGCCGCTGTGATGTCGATGACCGCGGGCGCCGCGGCCCAGACCGGCCTGTACGCGACGCACGTCCTGCATGTGAATGGCGCCTGCGGCAATGATGCGTGGAGCGGCCTGAGCGACATCTGCGAGGCGCCCGACGGACCGAAGGCCACGATCCAGGCCGCGATCGACGCGTCCGTCACCGGCGACGATATCGTGGTCGCCGACGGCATCTACGGCGGGCCGGGCAACCGCGATCTCGACTTCGGCGGCAAGCTGATCGAGGTGCGCAGCGCCAACGGCGCCATGGCGTGCGAGATCAACTGCGCCGGGCGGCCGCCGACCCTCACCGCGCGTTCGTGTTCCGCTCTGGCGAGAACGCCCAGGCCGTCGTCCGGGGGTTTACGATCCGCAACGGATACGCGGAGAACGGCGGGGCGATGTGGTGCGTCGGCGGCAGCCCCACGATCCGCGAGTGCCGCTTCCTCAACAATACGGCGGAGCCCACGGCGCAGGGGGATGACCGCGGTCTCGGCGGCGCCCTCTTCTGCCTCGACGACGGCACGATCGAGGTGACGGACTGCTACTTTGAGGGAAACATCGCCCGGGACAACTCGTCCGACTATTCCGGGTACGGCGCCGCGATCGGCGCCGGAGCCACCAACGGACCGGCCGGCGACATGCTCGTGGAGCGCTGCACGTTCACGGCGAACCAATCTCTGAACTACGGCGCCGTGTGCATGTCCAACGGATACGGCCTGGTGATGCGCGACTGCCAGTTCCAGGACAACATCTCCAACCTGGTGGGCGGCGGCTTCGCCGGCTTCGCGGGCGCCTGTCTCCTCGAGCGCTGCTCCTTCTCGCGCAATCTCGCCCAGGGCGCCTACAACGCTTCCGGCGGCGCGACCTACTGGGACCTCGCCGCAACCGGGACGATGATCGACTGCGAGTTCATCGATAACCATGCCGACCTCCGCGCCGGGGCGCTCAAGGTGTTCCGCGGCGCCCAAGTGACCGCCATCGACTGCACGTTCCTCGGCAACAAGTCGGTCGAGGGCGGGGGCGTGGGGCTCGACATGAACAACGCGACCGTGCACCTGATCAACTGCACGCTCTCTGAGAACTCCGGGCCGGAGGGCGGCGGCGTGTGGGTGGGCCCCGCGGCCCACGTCACGATCACGAACTCAATCCTGTGGGGGGATACGCCCTTCGAGATCGGCGACCCATCCACCGGGACCGTGGCTGTGGCCTACAGCATTGTCCAGGGCGGCTGGGATGGGACCGGGAACATCGACGAGGACCCGCTCTTCAGCGACGCCACCGCGGGCGACTACTCCTTGAGCAGCTTCTCGGCCTGCATCGACGCGGCCGACAACACGGCTCTGCCGGGTGGTCTGCTCACCGACCTCGCGGGCAATCCGCGGTTCCATAATGACCCCTGGACCGAAGATACCGGCGTCGAGGGCGGCGAGGGGGGCGAGTGGGTGGTGGACATGGGCGCCTTGGAGTTCCAGGGCTCGTCCTGCTACGCCGACTTCAACTCCGACCTGGCCGTGGACACGCGCGACGTGCTCGCGTTCCTCAATGCCTGGAATGCGCAGGACTCCACCTCAGATTGCGACGGCAACGGCGTGATCGACACGCGCGACGTGATCTGCTTCCTCAACCTCTGGACTTCGGGCTGCTGAGGGGTTCGATGCCCCTTTCCCCTCGCGGGGGGTCGCGGAGGCGCGGGCCATGGGGCCCGGCCTCCGCTTCTGGTGCTCGCCCGCACACACCCATGGGGTGTCTTCATCCCGCGCGTCCTCGGAACAATCACGGGCGGTTGGTGATGGCAACGGACTGGTCGCATCGGCTTGATGAGAGGCACCATGCGCGAAGTGCGAGGCGGTGCCTGGAGGTGAAACAATGAATCGCAGGTGGATTCCGATCGCTGGCGTGATCCCGCTGGGCCTGAACGGGAACATCATCGGCAGCCCGACTCGGTCCGAGGGACCACCGAGTCCGGTCGTGACGCATTTACTGGCCGCCGCAGGCCTGCCGGGCGGCGAGACGATCGCTCGCGACCAGCAAGGGGGCTCGATCATCGGGTAGGGCCTGCATGTCGTGGTGCCTCAGAGCGACCTGACGGCTCTGGTGGCGGTTGAGTCTGGAGGCTCTCACAACCTGGGTCTCCGGGCCGACGGATCGATCGTCGCGTGGGGCAGCAATGGCTTCGCCCAGTGCGCGGTGCCGGAACCCAACGAGGGGTTCATCGGAGTTTCGGGGGGCGGCGCTCACAGCCTCGCGCTCAAGAACGACGGGACCGTCGTCGCATGGGGGCAAAACTGGTCGGGGCAATGCGAAGTGCCCCAGCCGAATGAGGCATTCATCGGGGTCACGGGGGGCTTTTCTCACAGCATCGGGCTTAAGAACGACGGGACTCTCGTCGCGTGGGGTTCGAATTATTGGGGCCAGTGCGACGTGCCCGAGCCCAACGAGGATTTCGCCGCGATCGTCGCGGGAGGGTCACACAGCATCGGCCTGAGGACCGACGGCTCGATCGCGGCATGGGGCTACAACGAATTTGGTCAGTGCGATATCCCCGCGCCGAACGATGGATTCACAGCGATCGCCGCGGGCTCGGGCCACAGCCTGGGCTTGCGGTCCGATGGCTCCGTCGCCGCGTGGGGCTTTAATGAGCAGGGCCAATGCGACGTCCCGGAGCCGAACCGGGACTTCGTGGAGATCATCGCGGGAGGAGCACACAGCATCGGCATCAGGTCGGACGGAACTCTGGTCGCGTGGGGGTGGAACGAGAACGGTCAGTGCGACATCCCGATCGCACACGACCAATTCATCGGCGCCGCGGCGGGATGGGGTCACACCGTGGGCCTCGAGGCCGATGGCACAGCCCAAGCTTGGGGCGACAACTCGTCTGGACAGCTCAATGTCCCGCCGCCGAACGCCGGTTTCCAGGCCATCGCGGGCGGCGGCTGGATGGCGTGCGGCGATTGGTGCGAGGGCGACACGCACAGTCTGGGCCTGAGAATCGACGGCTCCATCGCGGCGTGGGGAAGCAACCGGTACGGCCAATGCGATGTTCCAACGCAGAACGAGGGATTTGTCGCCGTCGCGGCGGGAGGGTTGCACAGCCTGGGCCTGAAGTCCGACGGTGCGATCGTCGCCTGGGGAAGCAACCGCGATGAGTGGGGCAACTACACGGGGCAGTGTGAGATTCCGGAGCCGAATGAGGATTTCGTCTCCGTCGCGGCGGGGCACAGCCAAAGCCTGGGGGTGAAGTCTGACGGCTCCATCGTCGCGTGGGGCTCGGGACCGGGAGATCCCCCGCCTCCCAACGAGGGGTTTGTCGCAGCCGCAGGAGGCAAGTGGCATAGCCTCGGCCTGAAGGCTGATGGGTCGATCGTCGGCTGGGGAAGCAATGATTCGGGCGAGTGCGACGTTCCCGAACCGAATGAGGGATTTGTTGCGATCGCGTGCGGCTACACGCACAGCCTGGGTCTGAAGACCGATGGGTCGATCGTGGCGTGGGGGAGCAACTCCTCGGGGGAGTGTGACCTCCCACAACCGAACGAGGGTTTCATCGCGATCGCGGCCGCGACTATGGAGTTTTGGGGCTGTTCGGAGGACTGTGGCCCCGTAGGTTTCAGCGCGGCGCTGAAAGCTGACGGCTCGATCGTGGCGTGGGGCAACGACTCATGGGGCGGTTTCGATGTTCCTGCCGCGGACGATGGCTTGGTCGCGCTGTCCATGAGTCCCGCCCACGGCTTGGCTCTGCAAGGCTCAAGCTGCCTCGCGGATTTCAACGGCGACGGCGGCGCCGACACTCGCGACGTGCTCGCGTTCCTCAACGCCTGGCACGCGCAGGACGCTGCGTCCGACTGCGACGGCAACGGCACCATCGACACCCGCGACGTGCTGTGCTTCCTCAACCTGTGGACCGCGGGATGCTGAGTCGGGCAGGTGCTGGCATGAGGCACCTCGCCGGCCGCCCACTGTGGCGGCCGGCGTCCCTTTTGGATTGCGCCGCGCCGCGCTGGTGAGCGCTACCGAGCTGTTCCGCCCGCGAGGTCTCGCCAGAGAGAGGCGTCCGCATCTGGGCTGTCGCCGGGGTCCTGCCTGCTCCAGGCCGAGTAAAGCTCGGCGAGCGCGAGCGCGTTGGTCTTGACCCTCGCGTGCCCCGGCTCGAATGTCTTCGTCAGGAGGTCGTGCGCCTCGAGGAGCTGCCCCTCGGCCTCGCCGAACCGGCCCATGGCCGCGAGCGTGCGTCCGTGGTGAGACAGGAACGCCCCGGTCAGCCAGTGGTCCGGGGGCAGGGCCGAGCGCGCGCCGCGCACGGCCTCGGAGCCAAGCCGCTCGGCCTCCTCCAGCTCGCCGAGCTCGCGCAGCAGCACGCCGAGCCCGTTGATCGAGACCAGCGTATCGGGATGCAGGTCGCCGAGCGTGCGCCGGCGCAGCGCCAGGGCCCGCCGGTAGTGCTCGCCCGCCGCGTCCGGATCGCCGCACTCCTGCAGCGCGTACGCCAGGTTGGTCATGACGCGGAGCGTCTCGGGGTGATGCTCTCCGAAGACCGACTCGAACCCGCGGAGGGCCTCGCGGTAGAGGGCTTCCGCCTGAGCGGGACGGCCCTGCGATTGCAGGATCACACCCAGATAATTGCACGAGTGCAGCGTGTCCGGCGCGTTGTCCCCGAGCGTCTCTCGCCTTCCCTCGAGCGCCGCACGGGCGAGCCGCTCTGCCTCCTCGCTGTCGCCCTCACCGAGCAGGACTCCCGCGAGCAGGTTCATGGAGGTGAGCGTGGCCGCGTGCTTCTCGCCGTGGACGCGCTCATCGCCCGCGAGCGCCGCCCGCAGGCACTCGCCCGCCTCGTCCAGCTTGCTCTGGCGCATGAGCACGCCGCCGAGCGAACGCATCGAGTCGAGCGTGTCGGGGTGGAGAGCGCCGTACGCCCGTCGGCGCCCGTCGAGAGCCTCCCGAAGCAGGGCCTCGGCATCGGCGGGGCGTCCGAGCCCCTCGAGCAGGACACCCATCGCGTGCATCGACGCGAGTGTCTGATGGTGCCGAGCGCCGAGCTCGGCGCCGCGGATCGCGAGCGCCTCGGCCTGCGGCGCCTCGGCGCGCTCGCGCAGCCCCAGCGCACGGAGCGTGTCGGCCATTGCCTGGAGCAGCCTCGCCTTGACGAGGGGCTGGGCGGAGAACCTCGCGTCGATCTCCGAGAGCGCGCCCTCGAAAATGCCTGCTTCAAGCAGATGGAGAGCCGCGTCCGTGAAGTTGACGCCCGCGAGGGCGTCCTCGAGCTGGGACAGCTTCACGCCGTCCGGGCCGGCTCCGCGTCGCGCCAGCGCGTCGGCCGAGCGGGCGAGAATGTCGGCCCGGAGCCCCGCGCCCATCGCCGCCACGTCGATCGCCCCGAGCTGGGCCGCCTGGAACTCCGCGACCAGCTGGAGCTCTCCTTCCCGCGCTCTCGCGGCCTCTTCGGCGGCCACGGCGCGCCGGTAGAGCACCGTCATCACCACGCTGAAGGCGACGAGGAGCACGGCCGCGGACAGCACGGCCCCGGTGGCGGCCTTGCGCCTCGCCAGCACCTTCCGGAACACGTACCACTGGCTGTCGCGCCGGGCGTTGATCGCCTCGCCCGCGAGGTAGTGTCGCACGTCCTCCAGCAGGGCTGTCGCGGATTGGTAGCGGCGCGACGCGTCTGTCGCCATGGCGGTCGTCACGATGGTGCGCACGTCCGCGTCCAGCGTTCGGTTCAGCGATCCGGGGTCGGGCGGCGGATCACGCTCGATCTTCCTGATCATCTCTGCGACCGGGGCAACGCCGGGCCCCTCCGGCGCGGGGTGCGCCGGCGCGCCCGTGAGCAGCTCGTAGAGGATCGCCCCCAGGGCGTAGACATCGGCGCGTACGTCCACCGCGTCCGGCCGTCCGGAGACCTGCTCCGGCGCGGCGTAGGCGAGCGTCCCGTGGAACACGCCCTCGGCCGTGCGCGAGCAGCCGGCGCCGGTGGCCCGACCCGGTGCGGCGTCGCGGGCGAGCCCGAAGTCGAGCACGCGCGGCGTGCCCTCCGCGTCCACGAGGATGTTGGAGGGCTTGAGGTCGCGGTGGATCACGCCGCGCCGGTGCGCCGCGGCGACACCGTCGCAGATGGCCGAGAACAGCTCCAGGGCGCGGCGCACCCCACGCGGCTCGCCGACCGGGATCGTCCGCGCATACTCATCGAGCGGCACACCGTCCACGTACTCCATCGCCAGGTAGTGATGCCCCCCGGCCGTGCGCCCGCTCTCGTACACGGCGACGATGTTGGGATGACGCAGGCTCGCGGCGATCTCCGCCTCGCGCTCGAACCGCCGTCGCTGGCTGCTGGTCGCGAAGGAGCCGGCGACCAGCATCTTGATCGCGACCGGCCGGCGGGTTGCGCGCTGCACCCCCTTATAGACGACGCCCTGGCCCCCGCGCCGGATCTCGCCGAGCACCTCGTACCCCGGCAGCTCCGGTCGCGCTCCCGCGCTGGCCGTCCCCTCTGGGCCGGCCGAGACCAGCTCAGTCAGCAGGGCGTTGTCCGCGTGGATCACGGACCACGCCCGTGCGCAGCTCGCGCACCGGCGGACATGCGCACGCACCGCGTCGCCGGGTTCGTCGCCGGCCGCGGCCTGCTCGAGCTGCTCGACCGATGGGCAGCGCTTCACCGCGGGGTCCGAGCTCATCATGTCCGTCATCGTCCGCCTCCAGTCCCCCCTGGTTCGGCGTCACGTCTCCTCATAGCGGGCTTCCAGGTCGCGCAGCGTCGTCCGCAGACGCGCGGTCACGCGACCCTTGGCGACATAGACCTCCTGCGCCGACATCCCGAGCTGCTCCCCCACGGCCGCGGCCGGGACCTGACGGAGCACGTGCAGCTCGAAGGCTTGGATGGTCCGCTCGTGCAAGCGCGTGCTCCGGCGCACATCGTCGAGCGCGAGGCGGAGCAGGTGCCTGCGCAGCTCCGTTTCCCACAGGGCCGCCATTCTCGCCTCATCGGAGAGGTCGACGAGCGCGGATGCGTGGCGCCACTCGCCTCGCCTCGCGCGCTCGCGAAGGATGTGCGCGATCCTCGATCTGGCCAGCGCGATGAGCCACGCGCGCAGCCGGCCTCTCTCCCGGTCGTACCGGCCCGCCCGGTACTCCTCGACGAACCGGACGAGCGTCTCCTGAGCCGCGTCGGCCGCGTCGGCCTCGCTGAGCCCCGCCGCCGCCGCGACACGCGCGATGATCGGCCGATACCGCCGGTCGAACGCCGCCCAGGCCGCGGCCTGGCCGGGTTCCGCGAGCCCGTCCAGAAAGAGCGTTGATGTGCGCGAGTTGTCGAGCATGCTCGCCTCCTGGGCACTTCTTGCCGCGCGCCGCGCGTGGGCCCGCGCGGCTTTCCACGCCAAACGTCGGCGCCGACTGCGAGATTTCAGAGCCGGCGTGCAGATACATGCGTGAGCGTCGCGAGGGCCGGGTTCCTCACGGGCTCGCATGCGGCCGTCCGGGGTCTGCCCCTGAACCGCGGGAGTGTGTCCCGAATCAGACAGAGCGGACGGCCGCCCAATCGCAACGGAGGTGCATCGTGTCAAGGTTCTCGCTGAAACGGCTTTCGCTGGCGTCGGGCGCGTGCTGTGCAGTGGCGCTCGCCGCGCTGGCCTGCCTGCCGGGCGGGTCGTCGCCCGCGGCCGCGGCCGACACGAGCGCGGGCAACGCGGGCTCGTGGCTCAATCACGACTGGGTGTCGGGCGGCGATCACAACATCTGGTTCCTCGGGAACCGCGTCGGCGTGGGGCTCAGCAACCCCTCGTACAAGCTCGACGTGCGCACGCTCAGCTTTGGCAGGGCCGTCTACGGGCGGGTGGACGCCTCGAGCGGCACGACCACCGGCGTCTACGGCTACGCCTCGAGCACGTCGGGGCGCGGCGTTGTCGGCGTCAACGAATCGCAGACCGGGACCACGTACGGGGGACGGTTCGACAGCCACAGCACCAACGGGCGCGGCCTGCACGCCCGCGCCGTCGCGAGCAGCGGCTCGACCCGCGGCGTCATCGGCCAGGTGCTCAGCCGCGGCTCCGGGGCGCGCGGCGTGCTCGGCATCGCGACGGCGCCGGCCGACGCGGTGTACGCCCAGGGCGATCTCGTCGCCAGCGGCGTGAAGGCGTTCGAGATCGATCACCCGCTCGATCCGGCCAACAAGTGGCTCCGCCACTACGTGACCGAGTCGCCCGAGCCCATGAACGCCTACAGCGGCAACGCTGTGCTTGACGGCCGCGGCTCGGCGCGGATCATCCTCCCGCAGTGGTTCGAGTCGATCAACCGCGACTTCCGTTACCAGCTCACCCCGGTCGGCGCTCCATCCCCCGACCTGCACGTCGCCAGCGGGATCGAGGGCAACACGTTTGTGATCGCCGGCGGCACGCCGGGCGCGGCCGTGTCCTGGCGCGTCGAGGCCGCCCGCAATGATCTCTACGTGCGCACCTACGGGGCCCCGGCTGAGATCGTGAAGCCGGCCGAGGCGCGCAACCTCTATCTTCACCCCGAGCTGTACAACCTCCCCCCCGAGCGCGGCGTGCACTTCGACGCCATCGCCGACGAGCGCGCGGTCAACGACGAACTCTCGGCATCGGACGCGTCGCATTCCGGGTGGTAAGGCCCGGATCGCGTCCTCAACGGCGCGATCACGCGGCGAGCGCGCCCCGGAGCGCCTCCGCTTCGGGGCGTGCTCGCGCGCCGGCTCCCCGGCCGGCCCGCGCGTGCCCGGATGGCGACTTGTTGCCCAAACCCGGCGTCAAAGTGGGTCCCTGGCCCCGGGTCCCGGTCTTCCGCTCGACGGCGGCCTGACCATCGCCCGAGATGCTCCGGGTCCCGCGGGTTGGCACAAAGGTTGGACAAACCGCTGCGCCACCCGGACACCGTCTCGCGGACCGGCCGGAGGGCCGGCGTCTTTCAACCAACCGGCCGCAGGGCCGGGTTCTCTACCAACCGGCCAGAGGCCGGCTTCCTTCAGACCAGCCGGCCGAGGGCCGACTCAATGGCGACGACCGGCGCCCGGCCGATCGACCCAACTCCCCGGCACGCGGCCGGTCTCGTTCTCTACCCCGCCTCGGGGCCTTCGGTTCTCCTTCTTCGCGGCCCATCCAGGCCGGGGAAAGCTCTGTTGTCGGGCCGTTTCCGGCCGACGCGTCCAGACTACCCCACATTCGCTCCGGACTCCAGCGGGGACGCACCCGACGCCGGATTCCACCGCTTCTCCCCACCGCCCGCCGGACCGGGAACCACCGGCCCCGCCTTTCGGATATGCTTGGCGTGCGGCCGCCTGCGCATTGACGCCCCCGCCGTGAGCCGCTACAAAGGCCCTCCGAAGGAGTGATGGAATGAGTACCAAGCGCAGCATCGGTCGGTCCCTCGGCGTGGTGGGTGTTGTCGCCGCGGCGGCGCTCGCCGGGTGCACGACCGCGACCAGCCAGGCCGACCACAACCAGGCCGAGCAGATCCGCGCCGACCTGACGCCCGAGCTCGACACGCTCTACCAGCGCCCGGACGACGTGTACAACTCCCTCACGATCATGGCCGACGAGAACGGTCGCATGTTCTGGCAGGACCTCGGGCGAGCGTTCTACACCGACCGCCCGAGCCGGCTCACCCGCGAGCCCGTGCCCTGGTGATCGCGCCCTGCGCGACGGACAACCGACACCAATGCAAGGCCCACCCTCGCGGGTGGGCCTTGTCCTGCGCTGGGGGGTGCGCAGGTTGGGGAGAGGGGAGAGACAACATCTACTCGGCGAAGACGCCCGCCCGCTCGGGCTGGTACTCGATGGCCTCGACGACGAAGGTGCGCCGGCGCGGGCCGATGACGCGCACCGTCGAGCCCTCGACCACCCCCAGCAGCGCGGCCCCCAGCGGCGAGAGCACCGAGAGCCGCCGGACGCCGTCCTCTTCGGCGTCCTCCTCGCCGGGGTAGCAGAGCACGCACAGGTCGCTCTCGCCGTCGGCGGTGGAGCGGATGCGCACCCGAGAGTTCATCGTCACGACGTTGGGCGGGACGCCTTGGGGGGCGATGGTCATGGCGCTGGAGAGCGCCTGGCGCAGATACTCGGCGACCCCCTCGGCCTGCTCGTGCGAGCCGCAGTAGGGGCCGAGGCGTTCGAGGTCCCGCCGGTTGATGATGAGGCGGTCCGGATCGGACGGCGCCGCCGCCGCGCCGTCGCGCGGCGGGGCGTCGCCCACAGGGACTCTGATCGCGTCGTCGGTATGGTTCATGTCGAAGTCTCCTCTCTGCGTCGCAGGCTCGACGCCGAGCACGTCGCACTCCCGCTCCCCGCCGGCGACGGAGAAGACGACGCGATCGCCGACCCTTCGCCCGAGCAGCGCGGCGCCGAGCGGCGCCAGCACGGATATCCGCCCGCTCTCGGCCTCCGCTTCCTCGGGGAACACGACCGTGACGCTCCGCGTTCGGGCCCCGTCCCGCAGGTGCACGCGCGAGTGCATCGTCACGACCTCGGTCGGGAGCGCGTCGGGCCAGACCCTCGCCGCGAACGCGAGGGCGTCGCGCAGCAGGGCGACGTGGGGCCGGTCCGCCGCGTCAGGCTGCGCCGACTCGACCGCGCGACGCAGACGGTCCAGCTCGCTCGGCGTGACGTGGATCGCTCGCCCGCTCATCGGGCCACCCCCGCGCGTCTCGCTCGCGCCGGCGGGCGCAGCCCGTCAGCCGTCCTGTGGATCGTGTGCGTCGCACGCATGGTTGGTTCTCGCTTTCGCCCTTTGGGCTCCGGCTGCATTGCAATCGACGTGCCCGACCCGCCCCCTCGCTTGCGGCACAAGGCTCCTCGAGCCCGCGCACAACCGCCGGGGAGAAAGCCCCCGGCCGGGGCGTTGCGCACCGCCCGTGCCTCTGGCCCGGCGTCCGCTCCTGCGCGCTCACGGAGGGCCCCGCCGGCCTGCGCCGGCGGGACCGATCGAGGAAGTCACGTCTTGGTCTGCCCGGGGCGCGTCCGCGTGTGGCCGCGCATCACAGCCCCGTGTCTCCCGCGGCCTCGGGCTGGTAGAGCACGCCGAGGACGCTGCACTCCCGGGCCCCGCCCGGCACGCGGAACTCGACCCGCTCGCCGACTCTTGCCCCGAGGATCGCCGCGCCCAGCGGCGCGAGGACGGAGATCCGCCCGCTCTCGGCGTCGGCGTCCTCGGGGAAGACGAGGGTGAGGGTCCATGTGCGCCGGCCGTCGCGGAGGCGCACACGCGAGTTCATGGTCACCACGTCCGGCGCGATTTGCGCCGGCGAGAGCTCGACCGCGTGCTCGATCGCGCCGCGGAGCGAGGCCAGGTAGGGCCTGTCCATCTCGTGGGGGCTCTGCGCCTCGTCGAGGATCTCGCGCAGGCGCGCCAGGTCGTGTGCGGTGACGTGGATCGTTCGCTCCTGCGTGGCGGCGCCTCGCGGCGCGGGTGCGGACTGCTTCACGGGAAGATCCCCCGTTCCTGGTACACCTGCTCGATACGGTTCAGCGCCACAACGTACGCCGCGGTGCGCCAGTCGACGCGACGCTGGTTGGCCACGGCCTTCACGAGCGAGTAGGCCCTGGTGATGATCTCGCGCAGACGCAGATCGACGTCGCCGAGGCTCCACGTCTCCCTGCTGCGGGCCTGGAGCCACTCGAAGTAGCTGACGATCACGCCCCCGGAGTTGCAGAGGACGTCGGGCAGCACGTGGATGCCGCGCGCCTGGAGCACCGAGTCGCCCTCGGCCGTCGTGGGCCCGTTGGCGCCCTCGGCGACGAGCCGCACCTGGAGGATGTGCGCCGTCTCGCCGGTGATCTGGTTCTCCATCGCCGCGGGGATGAAGACGTCCGCGGGCGTCCTGAGGAACTCGCCGTGCGTCACGCTCGGAGCGCCCGCGAACCCGCGCACGCCGCCGGTCTCGCGCACGTGCGCCGCGAGCGCCTCGGCGTCGATGCCTTCCGCGCGCCGGATGGCCCCGGTCACGTCCTCGGCGGCCAGCAGCGTGGCGCCGAGACCCTGGAGGATCCGGGCGGCCCAGCCGCCGACGTTGCCGAAGCCCTGCACGATGTAGGTCATCCCGTGCAGACGGACGTTGTTGTCCTCGGCCCAGCGGACGATCAGGTCCACCACCCCCTGGCCGGTCGCTTTCTCGCGCCCGGGCGAGCCCCCGGCGGAGACCGGCTTGCCCGTGACGACGCCCAGCGCGGTGTGCCGCTCGCCCGGCGGGAGCGTCGCGGCGTACGCGTCCACGATCCACGCCATCGTGCGGCTGTTGGTGTTCACGTCCGGCGCGGGGATGTCATAGTCCGGGCCGATGTTGGGGCCCAGCGCGTACACGAAGCGGCGGGTGAGCCGCTCGAGCTCGCCCCGGCTCAGCGTCGAGGGATCGACCTGCACGCCGCCCTTGCCCCCGCCGAAGGGGATATCGACGAGCGCCGACTTGATCGTCATCCACGCCGCCAGGGCGCGGACCTCGTCGATGCTCACGTCGGGGTGGTAGCGGATGCCACCCTTGAACGGGCCGAGCGCGTTGTTGTGCTGCACGCGGTAGCCGGTGAACATCTCCACCCGCCCGTCGTCCATCCGCACGGGGAACGACACACGCACCTCGCACATCGGCTGGGCGAGGATCTTCCGCAGGGACGGCGAGAGCTCCAGCACGCCCGCCGCACGTGCCAGCTGGTCCTGCACACGCTGGTAGAGCCTGGGCGGGGCCGCGGGCACGGGCTTGGCCAGGGTGGGAGCGGACTCGAGGGCGGTGCTGCCGTTGGGCGGGCTCATGGATGCATCCTTCTTTGAGGGACGGAAGAACAGTCCCGGGATGCATTGCAACGCCCGTGCCGACTGCGGAGGACCCGGGGACGGGTCCCGGCCCGCGGGCGCCGGGCGCCCGCGCGGGGAGGAACGCCCCGCCGGGGAGATCCGCTCCGCTCAGGCCCCCTCGGGTTCGGCGGCCTTGAGCTTCTCCCGCAGCGACTTGCGGTCAATCCCCAGGATCTGCGCCGCGCGGGTCTTGTTGCCCCCGACGCTCGCGAGCACGGCGCGGATGTGGGCGAGCTCCACCTCGCGGAGCGAGCGGTGCACCGACGAGGGCGCCGGCGTCGCGGCGTGGCGCATCACCGCAGGAAGGTCCACCGCGTCGATCATGCCCGAATCGGCGAGGATGACCAGCCGCTGGGCGAGGTTTGCCAGCTCCCGCACGTTGCCCGGCCAGGTGTACCTCGCCAGGGCGTCCATCGCCTGCTCCGTGACTCGCGGCACGGGGCAGCCCTGCGCCTGGGCCGCGGCGCTGAGGAAGTGGTTCAGGAGCAGGAGCACGTCGTCGCCCCGCTCTCTGAGCGGGGGCAGATCGATGGGAAGCACGTGCAGGCGGTAGAAGAGGTCCTCGCGGACGCGACCCTGCTGGACCATCTTCTCGAGGTCCTTGTTGGTGGCGGCGATGATGCGGACGTCGACGCGACGCGGCTGGTCGGCCCCCACCGCCTGCACGAGGCCGTCCTGGAGGACGCGCAGGAGCTTGGCCTGCGCGATGGGCGAGAGCTCGGCCACCTCGTCGAGGAAGAGCGTCCCGCCGTCCGCGGCGACGAAGAAGCCCTGGCGCGCCGCGGTCGCGCCGGTGAAGGATCCCTTGGCGTGTCCGAACAGCTCGCTCTCCATCAGGGTCTCGGGGATGGCTGCGCAGTTCACGCCGAGGAATGGCCCGCCGGCGCGCTCCCCGCGGTAGTGGATCGCGCGCGCCACCAGCTCCTTGCCCGTGCCGCTCTCGCCGGTGATGAGCACCGGGGCGTCCACGTCGGCCGCGCGGGTGATCAGGCGGTACACGACGCGCATCGGGTCGGAATCGCCGATGATGCCGTCGAACGCGGGCGCGGGGCCGGGCGCCTCGAGGTCGCGGCGTGCGCGGATCTTGCCCAGCGTCGAGCGCACGGCCGAACGCAGCTCGTCGTCCGAGAAGGGCTTGGGCAGGTAGTCCTCGACGCCCTCCCGCATCGCGGCGACGGCGCCGCCGACCGTCGCGTACCCCGTGACCATCACCACGCCGGTCCACCGGTGGTGCTGGCGCACGTGACGCACGAGGTCGAGCCCGTCGGCCCCGGGCATGCGCAGGTCGGTGATCACGAGGTCGATCGGGGTGCGCTCGAGCACGGCCAACGCCTCGGCGACATTCTGCGCCGTATGCACGGCGTATCCCTCGGCGCTCAGGTTGCGCGCGATGATCTCCCGCGTCGCCGGCGAGTCGTCCACCACGAGGATGTGCTCGTGTGCCGCGCTCATGTCCCCTCGACATCCGAGGGCGGCGCGTCGATCGGCAGGCGCACAACGAAGCGAGAGCCACGCCCGGGCTCGCTCTCGACCTCGATCGCCCCGCCGTGCGCCGCGACGATCCCCTGCACGACCGAGAGCCCCAGGCCGGTGCCCTTGCCCACGTCCTTGGTCGTGAAGAACGGGTCGAACGCCTGACGCACGACCTCCGGCGGCATGCCGCACCCCGTGTCCTCGACGGCGAGCGCCAGCACGCCGCCCTCGAGCCGGGTCCTCACCACGATGACCCCCCCACCGCTGATCGACTGGATCGCGTTGACCACCAGGTTCACGATCACCTGCCGGACCTGGACCGGGTCCGCCTCGAGGTCGGGCAGATCGCGCGCGAGGTCCTGCTCGAATCGGACGCCGGGCTGCTCGCACCCGGCCTCGAGGAGGAAGACCACCTCCTCGATGAGCCCGTTGAGCGAGAACCGGTGCCGGGACGCGGGGGCCTGGCGGGCGAAGACGAGCAGCTTGCGGATCACCTCGCGCCCGTGGAGCGAGGCGCGAACGATCTTGTCCAGATCCGAGCGGGCCTGCTCCGGCAACTCCGGACTCTTGAGCGCCAACTGGGCGAAGCCGAGGATGTTGCCCAGCGGCTCGTTGAGCTCGTGCGCCACGCCCGCCGCGAGCTGACCGATGGTCGCGAGCCGGTCGGCGTGGCGGAGCTGGGCCTCGACGCTCGCCCGACGCTCCTCGGCCTCGACGCTCCCCACGAACACTCCGATCTGCCTGGCCACCGCCTCGAGCAGCGACCGCTCCTCGGGCAGGAACGGCTCGGGGCGCGAGACGTCGGGGGAGCCGGGGTAGGCGACCGAGATCGATCCCCTCCGCCGTCCCCCCACCACGATGCTCGTCTCCAGCACGTGCCCGTCCTCCGCGAATCCCGGCGTGCGCTCCTCGATGGCGTCAATGCGCAGGCGGGCGGCCGCGGCGTCGGGGAACCTCCAGGCCCCCGGCAGGATCGCCACGATCCGCCGGAAGCAGCCTCGGAGGTCCGCGCGGTGCTGCACGAAGGCGAGGGTGAGCTCATAGAGACAGGTGAGCTCCTTGACACGCTCGCGCAGCTCGGCCTCGGAGCCGGCGTGTGCCGGCGGAGCGAGCCGGGGGCGCGGTGCGCTCCCCCGCGCGGCTTTGCTGGTGCGCCGTGCCATGGGGCTCCTCGGGGGGGTGCGCCGTGA
The DNA here is from genome assembly GCA_964435785.1 of uncultured Phycisphaeraceae bacterium. Lineage (GTDB taxonomy): Bacteria > Planctomycetota > Phycisphaerae > Phycisphaerales > UBA1924 > PNC22. Next base: position 25,985 of record CAYTAH010000004.1, read on the forward strand.
TCGTATCCGCGGCGCTGCGCGGCGGGCCCGCGCGCACGACGCCCCGCCGGCTCTCGCCGGCGGGGCTGGTCGCGTGGGCCTGGTGTCGCGTGATGCCGCGAACGGGCTAGGCCGCGGTGTAGGCGCCGCGACCGGTCTTCTTGATGAGCTCGCTCCTCAGGAGCGTCTGATTGACGATGGTGCGGAAGTTGGGCGATGTCGTCTTGTAGCCCGCCTTGCGGACGGCGTCGGCGGCCTCGCTGACGCCCATCGTCTTTCCCTTGAGCACCTTGGCGAGCGCGACCTCGAGGCTCTCGGCGTTGCGCGCCCGCTTGCGTCCGCCGGGTGCGCGCCTGGCGCCCGCCTTGCGCGCCGGTCGCCCGGCCTTTCCGGCCGGCCGGCCGGGTCTCCGGCGGCGTCCCCCGCGCCCTCGCGCAGCGCCCTTGCCGAGCGCGGCGCTGATCGTCGAGATCTCGGCCTCGACTTCGTCCACCTGCTCCATCAGCGCTTCACGCCTGGCCTCGAGCTTGTCCAGGTCGTGAGAGCGGCGCTCCAGCTCGGCCTGCAGCTCGCTGGTGGGAACGGCTCGTAGCGATGCGCCGCCGCGCCGGCCGCCACGGCCCGCGCGCTTGCTCCGACGCCGTGCTTTCTTTGCTTTCTTCGCCATTGTCGTCTCCATCTTGATCGTGCCGGCCGCAGCACCCGGGGTAGATGCGCGTCACAACATGGGCACGCACGGTGTAATACTAGTGCATCAATGAATACGGATCCAAGATAAATGCTTACACACACGGCGATGGAGCGCCGACACATGCGTGCGATCGCGTGATCGGTTCTTCTCTTAGACAGAGTCCCCGTCGGGCAGGCCGATGCGCTGCATGACGTCCTCGAAGTGCTCGAGGCTGAAAAACTCGACCACCAGCTGCCCGCGGTTCCCCTTGGCGCGCAGGTGAATTCGCGCCTTGGTGCCGAGGTGCGCCGCGATCCGGCGCTCGAGATCCTCGAGAATGGCTGCACGCTGCGTTTGGCCCGCGTTCGCTGTCTGGGGGGTCCCGTTCTTAGAATCGGCCGCAATTGCGCGGACCGCCTCCTCCACCCGGCGGACGGACCACGACTGCTCCGCGGCGCGCCTCGCCAGCCGGATGCGGCCTTCGCCGGCCGGGCGTCCAAGCAGCGCACGGGCGTGGCCCATCGAGAGCGTCCCCTCCCCCACCATCGACTGGATCTCCTCCTCGAGCTCGGTCAGACGGATCAGGTTGGCGACCGTGGAGCGGTCGAGACCGACCCTCTCGCCCAGGTCCGCTTGACTCAGCGCGAACCGCTCCGCGAGCGCTCGGAGCCCGTGCGCACGCTCGATGGGGTTCAGATCCTCGCGTTGGACATTCTCGACCAGGCCCCATTCGGCCGACTCCTCGTCGCTGAGCTCGCGCACGAGCGCGGGGATCCGCTCCAGGCCGGCCAGGCGCGCCGCGCGCAGGCGGCGCTCGCCCGCGACGAGCTCGTACCCGCCCGCCCCCCGGCGCACGATCACCGGCTGCATGAGCCCCGCGCGCCGGATCGACGACGCGAGCCGCTCGATCGAGGGCTCGTCGAAGTGACGGCGCGGCTGGAAGGGACTCGCGACGATCTCGCTCACCGGGATCAGCCGTGTCATGCCGGTCGGCAGCTGGTCGGGCGCGGGGGCGGCTTCGGGAGGCAACGCACCGCCCCGGGGGGCGTCCATCGCCGGATGGAACGTTTGGGTATTGTTTGGTTCTGTGTGGACCTGAACCGGGGTATGAGGCTGGATCAGGCTGCTCAGTCCGCGCCCGAGCCGGCGGGTTTTCTGGGTCATCGTCGGCGCCTCCTTGCGTGCGGGGCCTTCCGTGCGTGCGATCTGTTATAACACGCCTCCCCCACCGCCGACCAGTCCGGCGATCATTCCGGAGGAGGAAGGAGCGGCTGATGGCCGGCGCGCCCGGACCGAAGAAGGTGGAGCTGATCGCCCGTGGCGTGGCGACCCGCGGCGGCCGTGTCCTGGTCTGCAGGAGCGTGGAGCACGAGCACTCGTACCTGCCGGGGGGTCACATCGACCCGGGCGAGCCCGCGGCGGAGGCCCTGGCCCGCGAGTTCCGGGAGGAGACGGGCCTGGGGATCAGGGTGGGGGGATTCCTCCTGGCGAATGAGAACATCTTCGTGCAGTGGGGCAAGGCCCGGCACGAGATCAACCTCGTGTTCCACGTGGAACCCGGCGCGGGGCCGTGGCCCGACCCCGTGCCGAGCCTGGAGAGCAAGATCACGTTCGAGTGGGTCGAGCTGGCGGCCCTCCCCGAAGCGGGTCTGGTGCCCGCCGCCATGCTCGCCTGGCTGCTTTCCGGCGGTCCGTCCGCGGCCGCCGGTGAGGCCTGGATCAGCCACGCCCAGGTCCCCCACTGATGATTCGGGGCCGAAGCGCCGCTCGCCCTGAAGCCCGGCGGCGCGAGGACCGATAGCCGCGTGGAGGACGCTCCACGCATGGCAAGCACCCACCGTCCATCCGTCCGGTCCGACACGCTGATGCAGCGGATCGAGGACCTGGAATCCGAGCTTGCCCGGGCCCGGGCCGAGTTCGAGGCGTCGAACCGGCTGAGCACGCTGGGCCTGCTCACGGGGGCGATCGCCCACGAGTTCAGCAACATCCTCACGCCGGTGCTGAGCTACGCCCGCGCGGCGCTCGAGACGCCGGAGGACCGCGAGCTGACGACCAGAGCGCTGGAGCGGGCCGCGAAGGGAGTCGAGCAGGCCTCGAGGATCGCCAACTCGGTGCTCAGGCTTGCCGGCGGCGGGCTCGATGAGGATGAGGAGGCTCTCGACTGTGCCCCGGAGGATGCCGTCACGGGGGCTCTCGAGTGCATGAGCCGGCGACCCGAGGAGGACGGGATCCGGGTTCGGATGCTCTTCGAGCCCGGCGTGCGGTTGAAGATCCGTCGGACGGACCTGGAGCACGTGCTGCTGAACCTGTTGCTGAACGCCGTGCGGGCGCTCAAGCCCGGTGGGGGGGTGCTGGAGATCACCTGCCGCAGGATCAGCGCGCCCGGATCAGGTTCCACGTGGAACACGACCCGGGCGGAGCTTGTGGTGCGCGACACCGGCCCCGGCATCAGCCGCGAGCTGATGGACCAGCTCTTCGAGCCGCTCCTGGCCCGGAGCCCGCGCATCCCGAACCGCAACCGCGGGCACGGGCTAGGGCTCATCATCTGCCGGCGGCTCATCGAGGCGGCGGGCGGGACGATCAACGCCGAGTCGGAGCTTGGCCAAGGCGCCGTGTTCCGCGTGACGCTCCCGTGCGCCGATGCCGTGAGCGGACGCGCGCCGTGACCTTCGGAACCGTCCGGTGAGGGCTGGACCGCGCCGGCGCGGATGCGGCACGACACCTTCTTGCCACGTGGTCCCCACCGTCCCCGAGCACAAAATGTTCGTAATATAATAGGTATTTAGACCGAGCGCCGTTTATACCGATTATATGCCGAACTTTTTTCCGCCCGGCAGGACGATGACATCGTGCGGCGCGGCCGTGATCGCCAGCGTATCGCCGGGGCGGCCGAGCGGATCGGCGCCGGGGTTGAGGACGCTCGCCCTCACGCGGAGCCCGCCGGGGAGATCGAGCGCGTGCTGGGCAAGCTCGCCGAGGTAGATCGTCTCCGCCAGCGTCGCGCGCAGGGCGGGCGAGCCGTTCACCGCGCCCAGCCGCCAGCTCTCGGGACGGATGCAGGCGGTGACCCTCTCGCCGGCGGTGGGGGGGTTGTCGGTTGGGGCGGCCGCGGCGAGCGTCCCCGCCGGCGTCTCGAGCACGAGGCGGTCGCCCTCCCGCCGGGCGACGGTGGCCTCGAGGAAGTCGGCCTCGCCGAGGAACTCGGCGACGAACCGCGAGCGCGGGCGCCGGTAGAGGTCGCGGGGCGTGCCGATCTGGCGCACCCGCCCAGCCTCCATGATCGCCACGCTGTCGGCCATGGAGAGGGCCTCCTTCTGGTCGTGCGTGACATAGACCGTCGTGAGTCCGGCCTCCTTGCAGACGCGCCGGATCTCGGATCGCAGCTCGAGGCGGAGCTTGGCGTCGAGGTTGCTGAGCGGCTCGTCCAGGAGGAGCACGTCCGGGCGCACCACCAGCGCGCGGGCCAGGGCCACGCGCTGCTGCTGCCCGCCGGAGAGCTGCGTCGGCTTGCGTCCCTCGAAGCCGGTCATGTGGACCTGCGCGAGGGCCTCGCCGACGCGCCGGGCCTTCTCCTCGGCGCCCACCCGGCGGACGCCCAGGCCGAACGCGACGTTCTGGGCGACGGTCATGTGGGGCCAGAGGGCGTAGCTCTGGAAGACCATGCCGGTGTTGCGCTTGTTGGGCGGGGTGCGCGTGATGTCGCGTCCGTCGAAGGCGATCGAGCCTGCGGTCGGGTCGATGAAGCCGGCGATCATGCGCAGGAGGGTGGTCTTGCCGCACCCGGAGGGGCCGAGGAGAAAGAACAGCTCGCCGGGCTCGATGTCGAGGGCGACGTCGTCCACCGCTCGCGTCACGCCCGCGCGCCCGATGGCGGCGTATTCCTTGACCAGCCCGCGGATGGTGATGGCGGTGGGCACGGGCGTACGTTAGCACGGTGTGGGGAGTGGGGTGAAGGTGCGCCGCCAGAGGCCGACCTGCCAACGCGGACTGGAAGTTCGCGGCTCTGAGCCGGCGACTTTCAGTCGCCGTTGGAGAACCGTCCGGCGAACGCGAGACCTCGGTGTCCACGGGCCGTGCACCAGCCCGGGCTGAAGCCCGGGGCTCCGAGGGGCGCCGCGAGGTACGATGATCGCATGGGCAGCCGGGAGCTCGAGCGTGCGGCGGCGTCGATCGAGAAGATCCGTGCGCTGCGTGTGCGCGAGGGGCGGAACCTCGGCGCGTCGGCGGCGGTGGGGGAGCTGCACGACCGGCTCGATCGCGAGCTGAGGCAGTCGGGCGGCATGGGCGAGGCGTGGCGCACGGTGGTCCCCAGCGAGCTGGCGCCGAAGACGCGGGTGAAGAGCTTCCAGCGCGGCATTCTGACCATCGAGGTTCCAGACGCGCCGACGCGGTACCTCGTGGAGCAGTGGCTGCGGGGCGGGGGGCGGCAGATGCTCGCCGGGTGCGCGCCGGCGACGATCAGGCGCGTGGCGGTGCGGGCAATCCCGTCTGGCGAACCCCGCCGCTGACGATCCGTTACATGCTGGTGACGAGGTGTGCTGTAGACTTGACGGGCGAGAGGAGGCCCGCCATGGGACACGCCTCGATCGTCTGCGGCATTGCGTGTGCGCTCACGGGACTCGCCGCGATCTGCCCCGCCCAGCACACGCTGAATCCGAAGGAGTATGTCTCGCCCTCGGGGGAGTACCGCGTCTGGTGCGAGCCGGGGGACAGCGAGGGCAGGGGGGGCAGCACGGTGATGTGCACGCGCGCCGGCGAGCGCGCATGGAAGTCGGTGTTCGACTTCTCCCTGTGGGACGCGGTGGTGACGGACGAGGGGATCGTCGCCGGATACGCGTACAAGTTCGGACTCGAGGGGCGCCCGCCCGCGCGGAGCGACTCCGACGAGAGCCTGCTCTGGATCGTGATCCTCGATGAGTCGGGCGAGGTGCGGGCCCGCCATGCCCGGGAGCGCGAGCACCCTGGGGTGATGAGCAACCCGCCGCCGGACTATGAGCCCATCGTGCAGGGGCTCACGGTCGTCCCGGAACAGGACCTGTTGATTGTGCGCGTGCAGGGCGGCTGGAGCCGCGAGCCGGTCCCGTGGTGGACATACCGGCTGAGCAGCGGCGAGCCGCTCGGCGACATCGTGCCGGACCAGCCGCGCGAGGTGGAGCATGGCTTCCACAGGGAGATCTTCGCGGGCGTGATCCCGGGCGCGCCGCTCGTTCTGGTGCACTGGTGCATCATGGAGTTCGAGCGGGATCGGCGCACGCGCGCCGCTCGGGTGTCGGTGCTCACCGGCGAGGGCGAGGAGATCTGGGCCGAGCACCTGCCAGACGAGTACGCCGCGCTCGGCGAGAAGTGGAACTGGTGGGACCTGGCCGAGCAGGGGATCGTGCAGGCGCAGGTCGGGGAGCGGGGTTTCTCGTTCTGCTCGTACTCGCGCGGCCAGCGGCTGCGGTATGCCTGCGAGCCGGGTGAGGACGGCGCGTGGTCGATCACGGAGCTTCCGGCCGAGCCGTGCATGCCTTCTGCGAAGGCTCCCGAAGCGCCGGAACTCGAGCCCATCGTGCTGGATGAGGTCGGGCGCGTGACGCTGCGCACGGGCGACGTGCCCGCACCCCCGTTCTCGCGCATCGGGGACTTCGCGATCGATGCTTCCGGGACCATCGCGGTCGTCGCCGACGAGCCCGATCAGGGGCCGACGCTCGTGCTCCTCACCCAGGCTGGCGAGGTGGTGGGCAGGCGGCCGCTGCGCGAGGCGGGGCCCGCCGTCCAGAGCGCGGCCCCGATGCCCGGGGGCGAATGGCTCCTCTACCAGACCGGTCTGGGCGAGGACGCGGCCGGGGTGTGGGTCTACTCGCCCGAGGAGGACCGAGTGACGCCGCTGGAGGGCTTCGAGATGGGCGGCCTGCGAACGGCGAGCGCCCTGCCCGGCGGCGGTTTCGTCGGCCTCGCCGGGAGCGACTGGGTCTACGCGGAGGATCTCGTCGCGTTCGACGGCGAGGGGCGGCAGCGATGGAAGCGGGACCTGTTCTCGGCGCAGGACGTCGCGGTGACGAGCCGCGGCGAGGTGGTGGCGCTGGAGGGGATCCGCAACCAGCTGCGGTTCTTCAGCGTTGATGGAGAGCCGCTGCGGACGGTGGCCCTGGGCGACGTCGTGGGGGCGGTGAATTATCCGGCGGGGCTCAACGCGGACGTCGGGGGCGGGCTGCTCTTCCACGACTTCGACGGCGAGCCGCCGGTCTACCGGATCGACGCCTCGGACAAGCAGGTCGGCGAGTTCACGCCGAGCTTCGAGGACGGGCGCGAGTTCCGACTCTACGGCGATGTGCAGGCCTCGCCGGACGGGGCGCTCTGGACGTCGGACGGGCACTCGCTCCTGCGGCTCGACGGGCGCGGGCGCGTGGTGCAGGTGATCGGCGAGGCTCCCGGCGGGGCGGCGCTGCGGGAGATCCGCGCGCTCACGCTCGGGCCGGACGGGCGGATCTACTGCATCAACGAGCGCAACGGCGCGGTGCACGTCTTCGATGAAACGGGGGAGCAGGTGCGGGTGCTCACGCCCGAACCGGACGACTTCGGCCTGGACGCGGGGCTCGGGTCGATCACGGTGGCGTCGGACGGCAGGGTGTACGAGCTGCCCACAACGCACACCATCTTCGAGGGCGGCGGCGGCTATCTGGTCTTCGACGGGGAGGGCAACCGCGTGGGCTTCGACAAGTTCAAGCTTGGCGAGGTGCGCGAGGAGTGGGTGTGCAAGCCGGGGAGCGACGAGCGGTGGGTGCTCGGCTACGAGACCGTTGCTCGCGTGAACGCCGAGGGCGAGATCGTCCAAAGGATCAGGAAGCGTGCCAACGGGGACTGGCTGGGCAACGTGGAGGCGGGCGCGGCCGCCCGCGACGGGTCGCTGGCGGTGGTCGCCGGACCGGACGGCCGGGGCGCGCGCGGCCCGGCCGAGCTGAGCATCTACGGGTCTGACGGATCTCCGATACGGACATTCCCGATGGACGGGCAGGGCGTGTTCGCGCGCGTTGCGATCTCGCCGCCGTTCGTCGTGACGTGCGATGGGCCGTGGCTGTACGTCTACGACCTCCGCGCCGGCGATCGCCCGCGCCGGATGGCGCTCGCTCCGCCGGAAGGGGAGGAGTCGCACTGGTTCTACGTCTTCGCGCACCCGACGCGTCCGGAGATCTGGGCGCTGGATGCGGGAGAGCGCGAGCTGGTCAGGTACGCATTGCCGGCGAGATGACCGGCCCGACGAGGCGCCGCGCTGCGCCCGCGTCTGCGACCATGGGGCGCAAGGCTCGAGCCGGGGCGTGCGGCGGAGGTCTGCGCCCCCAACCCTAGAGCGGCTGCACCACGAACGGGCGCTCGATGTTCGTCCCGCCGTTTTGGAGCGCCTCGATGAGCGGGCCGAGGTGCTTCTCATAGCGGCGCCAGCGCTCCTTGGAGCCCTGGTAGATGGGCTGGCGGACCTGGTCGGTGGAGGCGGTGGTGACGGCGCGGGAGTGCTCGTAGAACTTCAGGCAGCGGTCGTCCCAGGGGAGGCCGACGAAGTCGATGATGCGCCGGGCCTGCTTCTCGACGTCGGCGACGGTGTCCTCGTAGACGACGTCGAGGATCGGGATGGTCGCGTTGTCGCGCCAGTGCTCCATGAGCTTGCGGTACTCGTTGTACGCGTGGCCGAGGTTCTCGAGTCGCGAGCGATGCGTGTGGCGCGGCGAGAGCGGGGTCGCGAAGTTCGAGACGCACACGTCCAGCGGGTTGCGGATGCAGTGGATCACCCGCGCCTGGGGGAAGAGCACGCTCATCAGCCCGACCATCACGAAGTTGTGCGGCAGCTTGTCCACGATGCGTTTGGCCTCGGGCGCCAGGGCGCTGATGTGCTCGATGTAGCGCCCGGCGAACTCGTCGGCCGCCTCCTGGGTGAGGGCCGTGAGCGCGACCGGCCAGCGGCCGCCCAGGCGCCGCCCCAGCTCCTGGGACAGCTGCGGGAGCACGAGCAGCTCGCCGGCGCCGAAGCAGTCGGGGTGGGAGGAGAGGATCTGCTCGACGAGCGTGGTGCCCGAGCGGGGCATGCCGATCACGAAGACCGGCTTGTCGGTCGGGATCGATGCCCTGGGCATGCCGCTGAGCGTCCAGGCGTTGAAGGTGCTGGTGAGCTCGGCCGCGGCGTGCTCGGCCTGGGCGGGGTCGTAGGTCGCGGGGTAGAGGGCGTTTCCCTTCTCGAAGGCGGCCCATGCGGCGTCGTAGTTGCCGGCACGCTCCTGGAGCCTGCCCATGGCGAAGTGCAGACCAAGGGCGTCCTGCGGGCGCATGGCGCCCTGGGCGAGAGTGCGCTCCACGAGCGCGATCCCCTCCTCGATGCGCCCGCCGCGCTCGCAGAGCAGCGCGTAGGCGGAGGCGATGTGCGCCTGGGGGCCGAGCCTGTCGATCGCCTCGCTGACCAGCCTGAGCGCGGTGGCGTAATCGCCCTTCGTGCGGTAGTGGCGGGCGAGTGAGGCGATGGCGCTCTGGTTGTCGGGGTCCATCTGGAGAACGCGGACGTACAGGGCCGCGGACTCCTCCGTGCGGATCTGCTGTCGGAGGGCCGCGGCGACGTTGAGGACGGCCGCGGGCGAATCGGGGTGCTTGCGGGCGTACTCGCGCAGCCAGGGCTCGGCCTCGCGCCCTCGCCCCGCGCTGAGCATGGCGACGCCGATCATGGTCATGAGCTCGTCGTTGGTCGGGTCGAGCTCAAAGGCGGTCCGGAAGCAGCGTGCGGCGCGGGCCCCGCGGAACTGGTCGAGGTACGCCCTGCCGAGCCAGTAGTGGGACATGGCGTCGTTGGGGAGCGCGGCGGCGACCTGCTCGAGCAGCGGGGTCGCCTCCTCGACCTTTCCAGCGAGGACCATTGTCATGCCCAGCTCGCCGGCGACGCGCGGATCGTTCGGTCGCGTCTGCACCGCGAACTTCATCGCCTCGACGGCCTGGTCGTAGCGTTCGACGTCGCGGGCGAGGCGCCCGAGCAGGCGGTAGCCCTCGGCGTTGGCGGGGTCGGCGCGGAGGGCCTCGAGGCACGCCTGCTCGGCCTCCTTGAACCGGCCATCCCGGTAGAGCTCGAACGCCTGGGCGACGGTGGGTGGGGACATGCTGCCTCCGGCGCTGGTCACGCCTCGATGCCGGCCTCGCGCAGCGCCTGGCGCAGCGGGCCGAGGTGCCTCTCGTACCTTCTCCATCGCGCGACGGAGGATGTGTATATCGGCCGGCGGACCTGGTCCACGCTGGCGGTGGAGACGACGCGGGCGTTCTCGTAGAAGCGCAGGCAGCGGTCGTCCCAGGGCAGCCCGATGAAGTCGATGATGCGCCGGGCCCCGGCCTCGGTGTCGGCGACGAGCTCCTCGTAGGAGACCTCGAGCATGCGGAGCCCGGGGAGCGTGCGCCAGTGGTCCATCAGGCGGCGGTACTCGCCGTAGGCGAAGCCGAGGTCGTCGAGGTGGTTGGAGAAGCCGTGCACGGGGGAGAGCTGCGTCGTGTAGCAGGAGACGCAGGTGTCCATCGGGTCGCGCGAGCAGTGGATGATCCGGGCGCCGGGGAGCATGAGGGGCACGAGCCCGAGCACCTCGTAGTTGCGGGGCATCTTGTCCACGACGCGGGCGGCGTCGGCGTTGATCTCGGCGAGGGCGTTCAGGTACGACTCGGCGCCGGCGTCGAGCTGCTCCGGCGCGAGGGCGTTGAGGTTCGCCAGCGAGCGCCCTGGGAGCTTGCCCACGATCTCGCCGAAGGCGGCGCGGAGGTGGATCAGCTCGCCGGCGCCGAAGGCGTCGGGGTGGGAGGCGATGATCTGCTCGACGAGCGTGGTGCCCGAGCGCGGCATGCCGCAGACGATGACAGGGCGCTCCGAGCGGTTGGACGCGCGGGGCAGCGAGTCGAGCGCCCGGGCGGAGAAGGCCGCGATGAGCTCGTCGGTGAAGCGTCGGAGGCTGTCGCGATTGAAGGTGCGTGGGAAGAGGTCGTTGGCGCGTCTGAACTGCTCGAAGGCCGCGTCGTGATGGCGCGCCGCCTCCTCGATGCGCGCCATCGCGAAGCGCAGCACCGACTCGGCCTGTGGAGGGATGCGCTCTTCGGCGAGCGCCGCGTCCAGCACGGGGCGCGCCGTCTCGGCCTTCCCGGCGGCGACGCAGAGGCCGGCGTAGGCGGCGGCGAGCGCGGGGTCGGCGCGCCCCGCGCCGACGGCCGGTGAGAGGAGCGCGAGCGCGCCCTCCGCGTCGCCGCGGGCCTGCAGGACACGGGCGAGGCCCGTGAGGGCTGGGGGGTAGCCCGGTGCGCGGGCGAGGACGCGCCGGTAGAGCTCCTCGGCCTCGTCGGCGCGGTTCTGGTAGTCGAGCGCGCTCGCGAGCGCCTGGAGGCCGGGGGTCGAGTCGGGGTGCGCGGCGAGGAACTGACGCAGGCGGGCCTCGGCGGCGGAGGGGCGGCCGATCGAGAGCAGGCCCGCGCCGATCGCGAAGAGGGCCTGGGTGTTCTTCGGCTGGAGCTGGAGGGCGCGCTCGAGGTGGCGCAGGCCCTCGGCCGGGCGCCAGAGCTTGAGGTACGCCTGGCCGAGCCAGAAGTGCGCGGGCGCGACGTCGGGCCGGGCCGCCACGATGCGCTGGAGGATGGGGAGCGCCTCGTGCGCACGGTTCGCGGCGACGAGGCTCGCGGCGAGCTCGGGCTCGAGGGCGGGGTGGGCGGCGCCCGCGCGGCGCGCGGCCTCGAGCACGCGCACGCCCTCGTCGGCGCGCCCGGTGTCGCGGGCGATGCGGGCGAGCAGCATCGCGGCCTCGGCGGCGTCGGGCGTCTCCGCGAATACCTGGCGGCAGAGCGCCATCGCGTCGGCGGGCTTGCGCGAGCGCAGGAGCGCCGCGGCCTGCTGGAGTCGTGGGTCGGGCGCCTGGGACATCGGCCGAGTATAGGGGAGCCCCCGCGGAGCCCCGTCAGCCCGCGCCGGGCGGGTCGTCGAGCGGCACGCCGCACTGGCGGAGCGCGGCCAGAAGCGGGCCGAGATGGCGCTCGTAGCGTCGCCAGCGCGCGACCGAGGAGCTGTAGATGGGCCTGCGGACCTGGTCGACGCTGGCGGTGGTGACGGCGCGATCGGCCTCGTAGAAGCGCAGGCAGGCGTCGTGCCAGGGGAGGCCGAGGAACTCGACGATGCGGCGCGCGCCGGCCTCGATGTCGGCGACCAGGTCCTCGTAGACGACGTCGAGCATGGGCAGGTCGAGCGCGGTGCGCCAGTGGTTCATCAGGCGGTGGTACTCGCCGTAGGCGTGCCCGAGGTGGGAGAGGTCGTTGGAATAGCTGTGGGCCGTGCTGAACTGGGTGACGAAGCAGGAGACGCAGGTGTCGATCGGGTTGCGGACGCAGTGGATGACGCGGGCCTTCGGGAGGATCAGGTTGATGAGGCCGAGCTGCTCGAAGTTGTGGGGCATCTTGTCGGTCACATGCGGGGCATCGGGGCTGATCGTCGCGAGGCGGTCGAGGTACCGCTGCGCGGCGGCGTCGATATCGCGCTGCGTGAGCCCCGCGAGCCCGGCGACGACGCCCACGCCGGTCGAGCCGATGAGGTCGCGCCAGATGGAGCGCATCTCCTGGAGCTCGCCGCCGGCGTGGACGTCGGGGTGCGAGCCCACGATCTGCTCGACGAGCGTGGTGCCCGAGCGCGGCATGCCGAGGATGAAGATGGGCCGGGTCGAGTCGGCCTTCGCCCGCGGCATGGTCGCGATGGCCGCTGCGGAGAAGGTGCGGATGATGTCCTCGGTGTAGCTCTGCCGCTGCACCGGCTTGTAGAGCCTGGGGTAGAGGTCGTTGGCGCGCTTGAACATCTCGAAGGCGCGGTCGTGCTCGCGCTCGGCGTCGAGCATCCGCGCGATGGCGAAGCAGAGGCCGGCGCGCTCCTGGGCGGGGACGGCGGGGTCGGCGAGCGCCGGCTCCGCGGCCGCGATGCACGCGCGCCGGTGCTCGGCCGTCGAGCACAGGCCGGCGTAGGTGGAGAGCACGACGGGTTGCGCTCTGGGGGCGCGGAGCAGGGGCTCGAGGAGGGCCCGGGCCTCGTCGTTGCGTCCGAGCGTCTGGAGCACGCGGGCGCGCCCGGCGAGGGCGCGCGGGCTGTCCGGGGCGATCTGGAGCACGCGCTCGAAGACCTCGCCCGCCTCGGCGACGCGGCTCTGCTGCTCGAGCGCCGCCGCGAGGGCGTAGAGCGCCTCGGGGTTGCGCGGCTGTGCGTCGAGGAGCGCGCGGGCGGTCTGCTCGGCGGCGGCGGGCTTTCCGGCGGCGATGTACGCCGAGGCGAGCGGCGAGAGCACGTTGGTGTCGGCGGGGTTGAGCTGGCGCACGCGCTCGAGGCAGCGGACGGCCTCGGGCCCTTCGAACGCGCGCAGGTGCGCCTGGCCGAGCCAGTAGTGCCCGAAGGGGTTGGCGGGCTGGGCCGCGACGATCTCGCGCAGCACGGGGAGCGCCTCGGCGACGCGCCCGGCCATCACGCGCGTGCTGGCCAGCTCGGCGCGGATCATCGGGTTCTGCGGCAGCTCGGCCGCGAGCGATTCGAGCGTGCCGAGCGCCCGGTCCATGCGCCCGGAGAGCCGGTCCACGAGCGCGCCGGCGAGGCGGGCCTGGGGGTTGTGCGGCTGCTCGTGCAGGAGCCTTTCCGAGAGCTCGGCCGCCTGGGTGGTCTGGCCGCGCTGCAGGCAGGAGAAGATCTGTGCCAGGCGCGGGTCGGGGGGGGGCTGCATGGTGGTGGCCTCCGTTGCTAGGCGCCGGCCAGCTCGACGCCCGCGGCCTTGAGCGACTCGATGAGCGGGTTGAAGCGGTCGCCGTACCGCTTCCAGCGCGCGACGGAGCTGGTGTAGATCGGCCGGCGGACCTGGTCGACGCTGGCGGTGGTGACGGCGCGCTCGGTCTCGTAGAACTTGAGGCAACGCTCGTCCCACTCGAGGCCGACGAAATCGACGATGCGCCGGGCGTGGGTCTCCAGGTCGGCGACGACGTCCTCGTACTGCACGTCGAGGACGGGCAGGTCGCAGGCGGCGCGCCAGTGCTCCATCAGCCTGAGGTACTGCCCGTAGGCCCAGCCGAGGTGGGAGAGGTCATTGGAGTAGCTGTGCCAGGCGGAGAGCTGGGTGAAGTAGCAGGAGACGCAGTTGTCGATCGGGTCGCGCCGGCAGTGGATCACGCGCGCTCCGGGGAGCATGCGGTTGATGAGGCCGAGCATCTCGAAGTTGTGGGGGAGCTTGTCTGTGATGCGCTCGGCCTGCGGGGCGAGGCGGGCGACGTGCTCGACGTAGCGCCGCCCCCCGCGGTCGAGGAGGTCCTGCGTGAGCGCGCCGAGGCAGGCGGGCGCGTGGCCGCCGATCTCGCGGGCGAGCTCGCTGACGGTCTCGGGCAGCGTCACAAGCTCGCCTGCGCCGAAGACGCGGGGGTGGGCGTCGAGGATCTGCTCGACGAGGGAGGTGCCCGAGCGCGGCATGCCGACGATGAAGACGCAGCGGCCGGCGTCCACGCGGGCGCGCGGGCCGGTCCTGATCGAGTCGGCGCTGAAGACCTCGCGGATCTCCTTGTAGAGTCGGAGGCGGTGCTGGCGGTTGAACGCTTTGGGGAAGAGGTCGTTGGCGCTCTTGAAGGCGCGGAAGGCGCCGTCGTAGTCCTTAAGCCCCTGGCGCGCCTGGCCGAGGCCGAAGAGCAGCGAGGCACGCACCGGGCCGGGCAGGTGCTCCTGCGCGAGCACGCGCTCGAAAAGGTCGCGGCACTCGGCGAAGCGCTTCTCCGCGAGGTAGATGGGGGCGACGGCCATCGCCTGGTTGGCGGTGGGGGCCGCGGCGATCACGGGCTCGAGGATCGCGAGGGCCTCCTTGTACCTGCCCTCGGCGCGGAGGCAGCGGGCGAGGCCGGCGAGGGCCGCGTCGGATGTGGGGTGCCGCTCGAGGACCCGCCCGAGCACGCCGGCCGCCTCGCCGAGGCGGTTCATGTGCTCGAGGATGTTCGCGAGCGTGAGCATCGCGGGGAGGGAGTCGGGCCGGCGCTCGAGGAACCCGCGGATGAGCGGCTCGGCCTCGCGCGGGCGTGCGGCGGTGAGCAGGGCGTTGGCGAGGTGGATCGTGACCTCGGGGTTGTCCGGCTCGGCCTCGCGGGCCTCGGTCATGACCCTGATCGCCGCCTCGGTGCGGAAGAGCTTGAGGTAGCAGCTGCCGAGCCAGACCTTCCACTCGACGGCGCCGGGCATGTCGCGTGCGGCCTGCTCGAGGAGGGGGAGGGCCTGGGCGTGGAGGTTCGCGGCGCAGAGGCTCGCGCCCAGCTCGGCGACGAGCTCGACGTCGTGGGGGCGGGCCTGGCGGAGCTGCTGGAAGAGGCGGACCGACTCGGCGGCGTTGCCGCTCTGGCGGGCGATGCGCCCGAGGAGCCTGGCCGCGCCGAGGTCGGCGGGGTTGCTCTGGAGGGCGCGCCGGCAGGCCTCCTCGGCGTCGCGGATCTGGCCGCGCTGGAGAAGCTGCAGCGCGGTCTGGGTGGTGGCCTGCTGCATGGGGTGGACTCTAGGGACGTGGGGCCCGGGCGCGTTAGGCTCTGCGCTCGATGGCAGGGCCCGCGGACGATCGTGGCGAGATGCTCCGGCTCTTCCTGGCCGGTTGCGACGAGCCGTGCCCGGGGTGCGGCTACAACCTCCGCGGCCTGACGGGGGAGAACTGCCCGGAGTGCGGGGAGGCGCTAAGGCTGCGGGTGGGCATGGTTGAGCCGCGCCTGGGGCCCTTTGTCGCGGGGCTGATCGGGTTGGCGGCGGGCGCGGGGTTCAACGGCATCATGACGGTGTTCGGTGCGGTCGGTCTGCTGATCGAGGGGGGAAACGCATCGCTGCGCGATTATCTGGTGTTGACGCTGCTCGGCTGCGCGTTCGGCGCCGGGGTGGGGGCGATCGCGGCGTGGGTGCGATACCGTGGCTGGGTTCGCCGTCGCTCGGGTGGAGGTCGCTTGGGCATGGCTCTGGCGTGCTGGGCGTTCTCGTTGGGGACGGTGAGCGCTTTCCTTGTAGTTGCGATGCGGTAGGAACTCCCCTTGACCCGCCGCGTAGGCCCTTGCAAGGGAGGTGGGGCGATCCGGTCTGGATCGCCGATAGACCCGTCATGCCGCGCGGCACGCCACATACCGATCTCTCGCCCGAGCTTCTCGAGCACATGAAGGCGATCAAGGCCAAGGCGATCGAGTACGGCCTGGACTTCTTCGAGGTGGTCTTCGAGGTGCTCGACTTCGAGACGATGAACCAGATCGCCTCGTATGGGGGGTTTCCCGTCCGTTACCCGCACTGGCGGTGGGGGATGGAGTACGACCGGCTGAGCAAGCGCGACGCCTACGGGATGGGGCGCATCTACGAGATGGTGATCAACAACGACCCCTGCTACGCCTACCTGCAGGAGTCGAACTCGGTCACCGACCAGAAGCTGGTGATGGCCCACGTCTACGGGCACGCGGACTTCTTCAAGAACAACCTGTGGTTCGGCAAGACCAACCGCAAGATGATGGACGAGATGGCCAACCACGCCACGCGCGTGCGCCGGCACATCGAGAGGCACGGGCAGGAGACGGTCGAGCGGTTCCTGGACGACTGCCTGAGCCTGGAGCACCTTATCGACCCGCACTCGGCGTTCATGAGCCGCGAGCCGGGGCGCTCGCGCCGCGGGGAGGAGGAGGCCGGCTTCACGCCCGACAAGCTGCCGGCGAAGGACTACATGGACCCCTTCATCAACCCGGCGGAGGAGATGACGCGCCAGCGTGAGCTGTGGGAGCGCGAGCGGGTGGAGAGCCGCAAGAGATTCCCCGCCCAGCCGACGCGGGACGTGCTGCTCTTCCTGCTCCGCCACGCGCCGCTGGAGGACTGGCAGTCGGACATTCTCGGGATCGTGCGCGACGAGGCGTACTACTTCGCGCCCCAGGGCATGACCAAGGTGATGAACGAGGGGTGGGCGACCTACTGGCACTCCAAGCTCATGACGCAGCACTTCCTCGAGGCCAAGGAGATCATCGACTACGCCGAGCAGCACTCGGGCGTGGTGCACATGCCCCCGGGCGGGTTCAACCCCTACAAGATCGGCGTCGAGATGTTCAAGGACATCGAGCGTCGTTGGAACCGCGGCCAGCACGGCCCGGAGTGGGACCGGCTCGAGGACATCGGCGCCAAGGAGCGCTACGACGACAAGAGCATGCGGGGGCGGGAGAAGATCTTCGAGGTGCGCCGCATCTACAACGACGTGAACTTCATCGACGAGTTCCTCACGCCCGAGTTCGTCGAGAAGCACCAGATGTACCAGTTCCGGCGCGACCCGCAGACGGGCGAGGTCAAGATCGTGACGCGGGACTTCCAGCGGGTGAAGCAGACGCTGCTCTTCCAGCTCACGAACATGGGCCAGCCGTTCGTGTACGTCGCGGACGGGAACTACGCCAACCGCGGCGAGCTGTACCTGGCGCAGAAGTTCATGGGGCTGGAGATCGAGGCGGCCAAGGCGATCGAGACGCTGCGGGCCCTCTGCCGCGTCTGGGGGCGCCCGGTGCACCTCCAGGCGCGGGTGAACGAGGAGATGACGCTCACCACGCTGCAGGCGCCGGACGCCGAGCCCTCGCGCCAGGTGATCGGCGAGGAGACGCCGGAGCCGGCGCACATGGTCGAGTGAGCCGCCGCGGGCGGTGTGTCCGTGCGCCTCAGCAGCCCACGACCCAGTCGTTGAGGAACGCGGTGAGATCCTCTGTGTCCACGGTGCCGTCGTCGTTCCAGTCACACAGCGGGTCGCCGTCGACCCAGAGGTTCAGGAATCGGACGATGTCGCGGATGTCGATGACACCGTTGCCGTCCACATCCGTGGAGCGGCAGTCCAGGATCTGGAACGTGCCCTCGCCAGGAATGCACGTGTACACCAACGTGGTGCCGAACTGATCCGTGAAGACCTGACAATCGAGATGAAGTTCATGCACCGAGACGGTGCGATCGTCGTAGTCGGCCGGGCTCCACACGACGCGATAAAGCTCGATGGGATTGTCGTAACAGAAGTGGTCGTTGAAGAACGGCGGAGCTTGAAGGCTGAAGATGGCCGTGATATCACCGTTGCTCTCCAACTGCCCATCGTCGGTCAATTCGTCGAGCAGGTTGTCGTATCCGATGACGCTACCGGTTTCCCACCCGCTCCCGCCGACGATGTCGTAAAGCGCACCGGCAAATCCAAGCCACTGCGGGTCCATCGAGGCCCAGAGGCTCAGCGTCGCCGACTCGCCCGGGGTGATGATCCCGTTCCCGTTGCCGGTGTCGGACACCCGCCATGTAAAGATCATCTCGCCTTCCTGCGCGCTCGCCGCGGACGCGAGGCAGGCCGCCAGCAGAGCAACTGCCCGTCGCATGATTCGATCCCTCCTGCGTGGGGCGGGCCCAAGCCGGCGGGATCGCGCGAGGCCGCCGGGGCTCGCCCGGGTTGTCGTTTCAAGGCCGCTCGTTCAGCATCCCGCCGCCCAGTCGTTGAGGAACTCGTTCACATCCCGCGTATCCAAGACGCCGTCACGGTTCCAGTCGCAGAGCCAGTCGCCGTCGGCCCACAGGTTGAGGAACAGGATGATGTCGCGGATGTCGAGCCAAGCGT
The DNA here is from genome assembly GCA_964435785.1 of uncultured Phycisphaeraceae bacterium. Classification (GTDB taxonomy): domain Bacteria; phylum Planctomycetota; class Phycisphaerae; order Phycisphaerales; family UBA1924; genus PNC22. The sequence continues at coordinate 44,234 of CAYTAH010000004.1, forward strand.
CGCCGGTGAGGTCGGGGCGGCACTCGAAGTGGAAGACGTACGCCGAGCCGGAATCCGCGCCGTTGTCGTCGTCGAACACCGACGCCACGATGATGGTTTCGCCCTCTATCGCCAGCGAGCCGCCGAACCGATCGCCGGGGGCACGGTCGGTGGCGGTGAGCTTGGCGGACTCGGTCCAGACGCCGCCGGTGCGCTCGAAAACGTACGTGGAGCCTCGCTCGTTGTCATCGAACTGCGCCGACACCAGCGCCCGGTTCCCGTGGATCTGGTTCCATCTCCCGAAGCGGTCGCCCGGCGCGCCGTCGGAGGCGGTGAGCTTGGCGACCAGCGTCCAGTCCTGGCCGGCACGCTGGAAGACGTAGGCCGCGCCGGCGTCCGTCCCGCTATCGTCGTCGTTCTGGGCGCCGGCCATCAAGGTATCGCCCTCGGCGGAGCAGTACAGACCGAGGTTGTCGCCGGCATCGCCGTCGGGCGGGGTGAGCTTGGCGATCTCGGTCCACACGCCATCGATCTGCTCGAAGACGTACACCGAGCCGGAGTCCGCGCCGTTGCCGTCGTCGTTCATGGCGCCCGCGAAGGCGACGGTCCCGCTGATGGCGACGCCGACGCCGAAGCGGTCGCCGGGGGCGCGGTCGCTGGCGGTGAGCTTGGCGGCCTCCATCCACACGCCGTCGATCCGCTCGAAGATGTACGCCGCGCCCGAGCCGTCGTCGCTTTCGGCCCCGACGATGGCAAGGTCGCCGCAGAGGTTCACTTGGTTGCCGAACTGGTCCCCCGCCACACCGTCGTGGGCGGTGAACTTGTCGACCTCGTGCCACACCCCCGCCGAGCGCTCGAACACATACACGGCGCCGCGGCGGGCGTCGTCCCATCCCGCGCTGATCAGGGCCATCTCCCCATCGACCTGCACGGAGCTGCCGAAGTTGTCGTCCGTGGCGCCGTCGGAGGCGAGGAGCTTCTGCACGAACGTCCACTGGCCGTCGGCACGCTGGAAGACGTAGGCCGAGCCGCGGTGGCCGTCGTCCCACTTCGCCCCGATGATGGCGGTGTCTCCGCTGAGGCCGATGGCGCAGCCGAAGATATCCGGCGCCTGGCCATCGGGGGCGGTGAGCTTGGCGGTCTCCAGCCATTGGGCGGACGCGCCCGATGCAAGCGCTCCGCACGCCCCCAACAGCAGGCCGAGGCTGATTCGGCGACTCATGACAATCCCTCCTGCATGGGGCGGGCCCCAAGCCAGCGGGATCGTGCGAGGCCGCCGGGAAAGAACCCGCGACCGTGGCCCGGCGAGGCCGGCAAGAACGAAGCCGTGAGAACCTCATGCTACCCGCGTTCGGCGTGCGTCAACGGGGCATCGGCGGTCATTCACGGATTCCGCGGGGGTTCACGCAACTCTGCCGCGCGTGTACGGGCAAATGGGGGAAAGTTCCCCGCGCTCCGGCTCCGGGCGCCGATCAGCAGCCGGCGGCCCACGCGTTCAGGTACGCGAGCACGTCGCGCGTGTCGATCGCGCCGTCGCCGTTGTAGTCGGCGCGGGGGTCGCCCGAGGTCCAGGCGTTGAGGAAGGCCAGCACGTCGCGCGTGTCGAGCCAGCCGTCGCCGTTGAAGTCGGGGGCGCACCACGCCGGGAGCGTGACCACGAACCCCTGGTCGCGCAGGCCGGGGGAGACGCCCCACCCGGCGATGACCGTGCCGTCGCCGGAGATCGCCGTCGCCTCGCGCAGCGTCCAGCCGAGCACTTCGTCGAGTCCGTGCTCGTCGACCAGCCACGTCGCGAGGTCGAGCCAGCCGACGCCCTGGAGCCAGATCGCCGCCTGCGAGCCCTCGCCCGTCCCCCGCGGGCCGCCCCAGGCGCCGACGATGACCGACGCGTTGGCGGAGACGTCGAGCGCGCACGTCGAGGCGAGCGGGCCGTGCGGGCCGGTCGTCCCGAGCGGACGCATGCCGCCGGCCTGGGTCCACGTGAAGCCCTGGTAGACGTGCGAACGGCCCTCCGCGCCGTGCGCCATGCCCACGATCACCGAGCCGTCGGGGGTGACCGCCGTGGCGAGGCTGACCTCCTCGTCGCCGGGGTCGTTGAGGAAGCCCAGGCCGTGGATCGAGCCGTCGGCGGCCCAGCGCGCCGCCTGCTCGCGCCCCTCATCGTCCCAGCCGCGACCGCCGATGACCGAGCCGTCGGCCGACGCCGCGTGGGCGTACGCGGCCGCCCCGCCGGGGAACCGCTCCAGGGCGACGATGCCCTGGTCCGCGCTCCAGCGGATCGGGTACGTGTCGTAGAGCTGGTCCATGCCGAAGCCGACGATCACCGCGCCGTCGTCGGAGATCGCGTAGCCGTAGGCGTACGTGTTGCCCGGGAGATAGCCGAGCCCCTGGATCGGGCCGGGGTACTCCCACCGGAAGGGTTGGGCGCTCAGGCACTCGGCCTCGCAGGCGCCGCCGGCGATGACCAGTCCGTCGCGGCTGGCGCCGAACGCCCAGCTCCCCTCGCCGCCCGGGAGCGTCCCAAGGCCCTCGAGACCGCCGGCTTGGGTCCAGCGGACGGCCTGGTACCCCCCGTCGCCGTAGGTTCCGCCGGTGGGGTCGTAGGCGCCGCCGACGATCGTGGCGCCGTCTGCGGAGACGCCCGAGGCGGCGCTCTCCTTGCCCCCGGGCAGGAAGCCGATCCCGTCAAAGGTCTGACCCAACGAGACATGCGTGAACGCAGCGGCGAACGCGGCCGCGGCGGCGAGCGAGGGGGCTGATGCGCGCATGGATTCTCTCCCGGCCAATATACGGATGTGTGAATCCATAATTGTACCGCGAACTCGGGCCGGGGCCATGAGAAAGCCTCAGACACCCGTGAATACCCTTGCCCATGTTGCGACTGATCAATCTCGACCGAGCGTTTGCGAGCTTCACGGAGCAGTGGTCGCCGCGGGTCGCGGCGGAGCTGAACGGTCAGCAGGTGAAGCTGGCGAAGGTCGAGGGCGAGTTCGTCTGGCACCACCACGAGCATGAGGACGAGTTGTTCATGGTGCACCGCGGGGTGCTGCGGATGCAGATCCGGGAGCGCGAGGGCGAGGGGTGGCGCGAGCGGGAGGTGGTCGTTCGCCCGGGAGAGTTCATCGTGATCCCGCGCGGGGTGGAGCATCGGCCGTGCGCCGACAGCGAGGTCGAGCTAATGCTCTTCGAGCCGGCCTCGACGCTGAACACCGGGAACGTCCGGGATGATCGGACGATCCTGGATGTGCGCCCCATCTGAGGCCGGGCGCCCCGGTGGCGCTCCAGATCATTCTTGGAGCCTGGAGCGCTCGCCGCTACCCTGGTTGTTGGACCCGTGGGCGAGGAGAGTGTGGGATGAGAGCTCGATACGCACTGCATGCGTTCGTGGCGGCGGCGGTCGTCGCGTCGGAGGTCTCGGCGCAGGGGCAGAAGCTCTTCGTGGTCGATTTCGAGGGCTTCGCCGAGGGGACGCCGATCGGCTTCGAGTACATCCCCGCGGGCGTGAGCTTCTCGATGCTGAGCGATCCGGGCACGCTCCCGATCATCGCCGTCGAGGGCTCCCCGCTCCGCGCATTCGCCGCCAGCGGCGATGATAACCCGATGCCGGAGGGCGGCGCGGGCCTCACCGACCCGCCGGTGGGGAGCGACTACACCAACGGCGTGGACGACATCGTGATGGAATTCGACCCGCCGATCACCAGCATCCGTCTGTATGTCGCCGACATCGACGGGAGCGAGAGCTTTACGGTCCGGGCATACGACGGCGATGACGAGGTGGCATCGCAGACCAAGTCGGTCGGCGACAGCGGAACGGGCAACGGGGTCGCGACGCAGTTCTTCTTGGCCGCGCCCTCGATGACGCGCGTGGTGATCGACGCGCCAACGGGCGACACGGTGGGCTACGCGGTGGACTTCATCTCCTTCACGCGCGAGTGCCAGGGGCAGGACTGCGGCGCGCTGATCGAGCTGTCGCAGGAGTCGGCGCCGGGCGCGGGGGACTTCAACGCCAACATCCTGGGCAATCTGCTCGCGTACCCGTACAACTCGTCGGCGATGTCGCTCTACGCCTACGACGTCCCCGAGGGCGACTCGTGGAACGGGCCGATCCTCACGCCCATCGCCGATCGCTCGCACCTGCTTCTCGCGGAGACGACGGACGGGATGACGCTGGTGATCGTGCACGATCGCGCGATCCCCGACGACCCCGACGGCGGCAACGCGGAGACGCGCGTCGAGGTGCTCAACGACGCGGACGGGCTGGTGCGCACGGTGGAGGACGACCCGGCAAACCTCGAAGCGGGCCCCTATTCCGGGGACCCCGGCGACACCGTGTTCACGGCGATCCAGCGGTGGGAGACGTGCTGCACCGACGGGTACGCGCTCTCGGGCTTCTCCGGCGACTGGACCGCGCTGGTCGAGTTCGCCGAGGTGGACGGCAACAGCGGCACGCCGCCGATCGCCGGCCTGCACGAGTGGGTCGCCTACTCGGCCGACGGCGCGGAGACCCCGCTGGCGCTCGAGCTGAACAGGCGCGTCCGCATGCGCTTGGTCCCGGGGCAGGACTGCCCGGGTGATTTCAACAACGACGGGACCGCCAACTCGCTCGACGTGCTGGCGTTCCTCAACGCGTGGGCCTCCGGCGACCCCCGCGCCGATTACAACCACGACGGCACGATCAACACCATCGACGTCATCACGTTCCTGAACGTCTGGGCGGCCGGGTGCTGACCGCTCCGGTCACCGGGCGCGCTCAGCGGGCGGGCTCCTCGGCGAGAGCGCCGTTCCCCCGCGCCAGGGGGCCGGCGTCGCGCGTCGAGGCCGGGCGCACTCCCAGGCACGCGGCGAGGCCGTCGCGCAGGGCCTCGAGCGCGCCGCCGTGCTCGTGACCGCGCGCGAACTCGACCGTCAGGATCGGCACGCCCCGGTCCACGCCCATGTACGTGCCCAGCGAGCCGGGCGTGGCGTAGCCCATCTGCGGGACGACGCGCCAGCGCGGGTCCCTGGCGGCGGCGGCCGCGGCGAAGGCGGTCGCCTGCTCCGCCGCGGGCCCGTCGAAGTTGACGAAGGGGCCCCGGGTCGAGGAGTGGCAGACGACGACCAGCTCGGGCCGGAATCGCTCGATCTCGCGGTGCAGCGCCCGGGTCTCGGGCTCTGAGAGCGGCGCGGGGCCGCGCTCGGGGGCGGGGGCGAAGTTGGACGCGGGCCAGTTGCGGTTGAGGTCCACGCCGCGCGCGTTTGCGCGTGTTCTCGCGGCGGAGCCGTCGGGGTTGGCGTCGCGCACGATGCGCACGCTGGCGCCGGGCTCGGCCTCGAGAAGGAAACGCGCCACGCTCTCGATGGCGCGCCCGCCCTCCGGCTCGTCGCCGTGGATGCCCGCGATGACAAGCACGCGCGGGCCCGACCCGCCCAGACTCATCGCCTCGATCCGCCTCCCGCCCACGGAGACCCCGACCGGCTCCCACTCCGGCAGGGCGGGTGCGCCGGTCAGAGCCGTGGCCGGCCCGGTGCGGGCGTGGGTGCCGGGCGGGGTGCCGCACCCGCCGAGAATCGCCACGGCGCCGAGGACGAGCGACGGGCGTGCGCGGCGCGGGCGGGCCCTTCGCGCGGGTACGGCGGCGGACGCAGCAGATCGCTCCATGGCCCGGGAGTGTACCTGCGGACCCCCGGCCGGCGCGGGCCGGCCTGCCCTATCAAGACGGCACGGGCCCGTCGATGGGCCCGTGCCGGGGAGGGAGGCGGTCCGGGATGTTCCCCGCGGGGCGAGGGATCACATCTCCTCGGCCGTATGGGTCAGGTTCTCCATGCGCCACCTGTCGCCCGGCTCCCAGAAGAAGCGGATGACGTCGTTGATGGCGTTGGTGCCGAAGAGGTTGACCTGGCCGTCGGCCGTGACCACGCCGCGGAGCACGCTGGTGGTCGGCTCGGACTCGTTGACCTCGGTGGAGATGTTGGTGACGTGCCAGCGGTCGGTGGAGGGCTCGTCGGCGAACTGCGGGACCCACCAGTAGGCGATCAGGTCGCCGCGCTGGTCGCGCCCGAGGATGTTGAGGGCGCCCCAGGAGGTGGTGTAGGCGGTCACGGAGTCGGGCTCGAGCTGCGGCCCGCCGAAGAGGGCGTTGAAGTCGCTGACGACCCAGCGCTCGAAGCCGGGCACCCACCAGGTGACGACGAGGTCTCCGTCGGCGTCAACGCCGGCGAAATTGATGGCGCCCCACGAGGTCACGAAGGAGGCCAGGTTGCCTTGTAGCTCCGGTGTCCCGGCGTTGGTGGAGAGATTGTTCACGCGCCACTGGGTCATGCCGGGGCCGATCCACACGGCCTGGATGTTGCCCTGCGCGTCGATGCCCGCGATGTTCAGGGCGTTCCAGCGGGTCGCGAAGGTCGAGATCGGGCTCACGAACCGGGGCGTGTCGAGGCCCTGCGGGCGGAGGTCGCGCTCGGTGATGTTGGCGAAGTCCCAGTCCCAGTTGCCGGGCTCGCCGGTGTTGGGCTGTCGGTAGATCACCAGCTCGTCCTCGGCGTTGTAGCCGACGATGAGCACGCGGTTGCCCTTCTCGCCGAAGACGGAGATGTCGCCGACGATGTTCTCGGCGCCGGGGATCTCCTCGGTGAGGTTGCGGACCGTCCACGTGGTGCGGTCGGCCGAGCGGGTGAAGAGGATCAGGCCCTCGCTGGTCGCCACGGCCGCGTAGGTCTGGCCGTCCTTGACATCGGTCCATGTCAGCATATCGCTGAGCACGTCTCCACTCACGCCGGGCAGCGTGCCGAGGTCGCGGACGATCCACCTGGTCTCCAGGTCGGGCGGGCCGTCGTCGTCGCCGGTGGGGGCGCCGAAGACCCACGCGCCGGCGTTCACGGCGACGGGCTCTCCGCCGTCGGAGAGGCCGGGTGCGATCAGGCCGCCAAGCACGACTGTGCGATCGTGCATGGCCACGTCGAACCCGACGGACGTGGCGCCCTCGACGTCGCTGGGCAGCAGCGTGGTCTCGAGCGTCCAGGCGTCGCCGCTCTTGATGTAGACCTGTGCCCGGCCGCCGTCGACGTCGGAGCCGAGCACGACCCGATCGCCGTGGAACGCGACGGCGCGCCACCCGAAGTCGGTCCCGTCGTCGGCGCCGAGCCTCGCCTCGTGCGACCAGTCGTCGCCGCGGCGCTTGAAGACGTGCGCCGAGGGGAGCACGGATCCGTCGTCGGCGCCGATGGCGATCGCCGCGGCGCGCGAGCCGCCGGCGGCGACGTCGTAGCCGAAGCGCGCCCCCGGCGAGAGCGTGTCGAGCGTCATCTTCTCCTCGACGAGCCAATCCTGGCCGTGCCGCCCGATGGCGAAGACCGAGCCGGAGTCCTCGCCCATGTCGTCGTCGAGCCAGGCGCCGACGATCACCGAGTTGGAGTGCACGTCCACGGCGTTGCCGAACTGGGCGTTGGTCGCGCTCTCCGGGGCGTCCAAGCGGGTGGCGAGCGACCAGTTGTTGCCGTCGCGCTCGAAGATGTAGACCGCGCCGCTCGTCTCGTCGAAGTCGCCGTCGAGCATCTCCTCGCCCGGGGCGCCGACGGCGATCACCGAGCCTTCGGTCGCGACTGAGAAGCCGAAGGAGCCCTCCTGGCCGCTCGTCGGCGTCAGCGTGGTCTGCAGCGACCAGCCGCCCTCGTCGCGGTAGACGTACGCGGCGTTGCCGGCGCGCGTGCCGATCACCGCGGTGTTGCCGTGGATGTCGACCGACCAGCCGAAGCCGTCGCCCGCCTCGAGCCCGGGCACGGTCAGCATCGTCTCGAACGCCCACTGCCCGGTAAGGTCGAGGCGGTAGACCGCGGCGGCGCCGGCGCCGAAGTTGGTGTTCGGCGCGCCGACGATGAGCCGGTCGCCGTGGATCGCCAGCGAGTGCCGCGTCAGCGGATCGAAGTTGACGCCGTTGCTCGTCCCGTCGTCCGTCCGGAGCAGCTCGAGCTCCTCCCAGTCCCGCGAGCCGCCTCCCCCGTCGTCGCCGACGTCCACCTGCTCGAAGACGATCGGGCTGTTGTGCAGGTCGATCGTCGTCACGGTGATGTACTGCCCGTCCGCGAGCGACGGGTACACGCCGGCGCCCTCCATCGCCGACCAGTCGCCGTCGAGCACGATGCGGCGCTCGAGCTGCTCGACCCGGCCGGGGCGACCGGCGGCGGATCCTCTGTTCCTCGCTTCTGTTCTGTTCATCGCGTTACCTCCTGTGCTGCAAGTGTCTACGCGGCGGTTCGTGCGAGTGTTTGTGAGGGCTCACACTTCGGCGTGCCGCGCGGGCCCGCGCTCGGCGGCGTCGAGATGCGGCTGAGCGCCGGCAATTGTGGCCACCCCGTCGCACGCGTCACAGACCGCACGAGTGTCGCTCTTTTCTTACTTCCATCGTGCTGATGAGACACGCTTCATCCTGCACGTTTCGCCCCTTGGCTCTCCGGCTCGCCATCGCCGGCGCGCGACAAATTGGGGACGCGGGCCCGTTCCGACGGACCCGCGCCCCGAGGGAGAGTGTCTGTGCGCTCAGAGCGGCTCGGCCTCATGGGTCAGGTTCTCGACGCGCCATCGGTCGCCGGGCTCCCAGAAGAAGCGGACCACGTCGTCGGCCTTGCTCGCGCCGAAGAGGTTGATCTGTCCGTCGGCGGTGATGAGGCTGCTCAGCGTGCCGGACGCGAGCGGGCCGGTGTCGAGCGTCGTGGAGAGGTTGGTCACGCGCCAGTAGTCGTTCTCGGGCGGCGTCTTGAAGACGGGTGTCCACCAGTAGACGATGAGATCGCCGCGATCGTTGCGTCCGAGCACGTTGAGCGCTCCCCACGAGGTGGTGTAGGCGGTGACCGACGAGGGGTCGATCGCGGGCCCGCCGAAGAGGTCGTTGAAGTTGCTCTTGGCCCAGTCGCCGCCGAAGCCGGGCACCCACCACGTGACGGTGAGGTCGCCCTCCCGGTCCACCCCGGCGAGGTTGATGCCGCCCCACGGCGTGAGGAACACGGCCAGCTGCCCGCTGAGCGGCGGCGCCCCCGAGCTGGTCGAGAGGTTGTCCGAGCGCCAGCGGTCCATGCCGGGACCGATCCACACCGCCTGCACGTCGCCCTCGGCGTCGAGCCCGGCGATGTTCAGCGCGTTCCACCGGGTCACGAACGTCACCATCCCGCTGACGAACCGGGGCGTGGCGAAGCCCTGCGGCCGGAGATCCTGCTCGGTGACGTTCACCATCGTCCACCCGAACGCCCCGTCCGACCCCGTCCCGTTCTGGCGGTACACGACAAGCTCGTCCTGGGCGTTGAAGCCGACGATGTGCACGCGGTTGCCGCGCGATCCGAACACGGAGATGTCGCTGACGATGTGGTCGCCCGTGGGGACCTCGCTTGTCAGGTTGCGAGCCGTCCACGTGCCCCGGTCGGCCGAGCGGGTGAAGAGGATCAGGCCCTGGTCGGTCGCGGCGGCGGCGTAGGTCTGACCGTCCTTCGGGTCGGTCCAGGTGATGAGATCGCTGACCGGGTCGCCGACGCCGGGAAGGTCGCCCAGGGCGCGGACGATCCACCGCGTGCTCGCGCCCGGGGCGTCGCTGTCGAAGGGCGCGTTGAAGACCCACGCGCCGGCGTCCACCTCGACGGGCTCCCCGTTGAGGCCGGGCGCGAGCAGGCCGCCGAGGACGACGACCCCCGCGTGCGCCGCGACATCGAAGCCTACTGCGAGGGCGCCGCCGTCGTCGCCCGGCCCGAGGGTGGTCTCGTGCTGCCATGCCCCGTTGCCTTGTCTGCGGAAGACGAGCGCTTTGCCGTCGTCGGTGTCCGAGCCGAGCACGAGGCGCTCGCCATCGAACGCGACGGAGCGCCAGCCATGGTCTCCCCCGCCGCCGGGCGCCGGCGTGCCCTCGAGCGACCAGTCGTCGCCGGATCGCTTGAAGACCTGCGCCCAGGGCAGGACGGATCCGTCGTTGGAGCCGATCGCGACGGCGGCGATGCGAGGCCCCGAGGCCGCCACGTCGTAGCCGAAGCGCGCGCCGGGCGAGGTCTCTTCGGGTGTGAGCTTGGCCTCGATGCGCCACGCGCCGCCGTGGCGTCCGAGGGCGAAGACCGAGCCGGAGTTCTCGCCCATGTCATCGTCGAGCCACGCGCCGACGGCGAGCGTGTTGGCCTGCATCGCCACCGAGTGGCCGAATTCGCTGTCGATCGCGCCCTGCGGCGGCTCGATCCGCTGCGAGAGCGTCCAGTCGCCCGCGTCGCGCCCGAAGACGTAGACGGAGCCGCTCGTGCCGGCGAAGTCGTTGTCGAGCGTCTCCTCGCCGGGGGCGCCGACGGCGATCAGCGCCCCGTCCGTGGCCACGGAGAAGCCGAAGCGCCCGTCCTGCCCCGTCGTGGGGCTGAGCGTCGCGGCCAGCGTCCAGCCGCCGTCGTTCTCGAAGACATACGCGGCGTTGCCGATGCGCGTGCCGATGACGGCCGTCGTGCCGTGCACGTCCACCGACCAGCCGAAGCCGTCGCCGGGATCGATGCCGGGCGCCGTGAGCAGCGTCTCGAAGACCCACACGCCCAGCTCCTGCCGGCGGAAGACCGCCACGGCGCCGGCGCCGTTCTCGGCGTTGGGCGCACCGATGAGGAGCCGCTCGTCGTGCAGCGCGATGGAGTGACGCCCGAGCGTCTCGAAATTCGTCCCGTTGCTCACGCCGTCGTCGGTGGCGCGCAGGCTCGCCAGGGTCCATTGGTCGTTGCCGGAGCTGTTGCGGTTCACCTGCTCGAACGCGAAGGGATCTCCGTCGAGGTCGATCGCGGTCACCGTCAGGTATCCGCCCGAGGCCGAGCCGAAGACGTCGCCGAGCGACGACCAGTCGCCGTCGAGGACGATGCGGGGCTCGAGCGCCTCGCAGGCGCTGGAGAGCCGGGCGAACGGGCACGAACGACGAGGATCCGGGTTCATCTGGCGCTTCTCCTGCTCCCCCGCCCTCGCCCCTCTCACCCCCGGCGCAGCCCGGCGGGGTGTCGGAAGGAAGGGGCGACGCCCCGAAGGTGGCGGTTTCCCATGAAGCGGGATTGCACTCAGGCTGAAAATCCCCTCATTCCCCGCGATACATGGGCGGGCGCGCCCGCGAGTACCATTGCTCGCGTATGCGATCGCCTTATGCCAACGACCCCGAGCTCGACGAGGGGCTGCACCCCGAGGGCCCCTCGGCCGAGGACCTCGACAGGTTCGGCGACGAGCTCATCGAGTGCGCCGAGTGCGGCTATCGGTTCTACGACCAGGCGGAGATCTGCCCGAAATGCGGGGCCGCGGTCGGCGCGCGGGGCGGGGGCGTGCCCGCCTGGGCGCTGGTCACCGGCGTCGTCGTGCTCGCGGTGATCGTGGTCACATGGGTGTTGATCTGACGACCGACGCGCCGGCGTGCGTCGGCGCCCCTCAGCCCGGCACGGCCGCGTGCGTCAGGTTCTCCGTGTGCCAGCTGTCGTCCCCGGGCTCCCAGTAGTAGCGGATCACGTCGTTGAGGGGGTTCGTCCCGAAGAGGTTCATCTCCCCCCCGGGCGTCACAAGGGCGTGGAGCGCGCCGTGCGGCTGCTCGGCGCCCGAGATGCGCGCGGTGAGATTGGAGACGCGCCAGTAATCATCGTCGCGCCTCTTGCCGAAGCTCGGCGTCCACCAGTAGGCCACCACGTCGCCCTGGTGGTCCTTGCCCGTGATGTTCAGCGCGCCCCAGGGGGTGACGAACGCGCTCAGGCTGTCCGCCTCCAGGCGCGGCCCGTCGAACAGGGCGTTGAAGTCGCTCACGGCCCAGTGCGTGAAGCCCGGGACCCACCACGTCACCGCGAGCGAGCCGGAGCGGTCGGTGCCCGCGAGGTTGATCCCGCCCCAGGGCGTGAGGAAGACGGCGAGCCTGCCCTGGAGCGCCGGGGCGCCCGAGCTGGCCGAGAGGTCGTCGGCGCGCCAGTGGTCCATGCCCGGCGTGGTCCAGACCGCGCGGATGCGCCCATGGTCGTCCAGCCCGGCGATGTTGAGGGCGTTCCACTTCGTGACGAAGCTCACGATGCCGCGCGTGAACTGCGGCGTGTCGAACCCCGCCGGGCGCAGGTGCTCGGCGGTGATGTTCTCGAAGGTCCACTCGTACGCGCCCGCGCCGCCCCCGCCGGTCTGGCGGTAGGCGACCAGCTCGCCGCCCGGCGCGTATCCGACGACGAACACCCGCTCGCCCCGCGTGCCGAAGATGGAGATGTCGCCGGTGATCGGGAGCGCTCCCTCGATCTCGGCGGTGAGGTTGCGCGCGGTCCACGCGCCCCGGTCGGCCGAGCGCGTGAAGAGCACGAGCCCCTCGGCCGTCGCGAGCGCGCCGTAGGTCTGGCCGTCCTTCGTGTCGGTCCAGGTGAGCAGGTCGCTCAGCGGCGCGCCGACGCCGGGCAGGGCGCCCAGGCTGCGCACGGTCCACCGGAGCGAGCTGTCGTCGCTCCCCTCCCCGCCGCGGTCGCCGCCCGAATCGTCACCGCCCGGCCCGGGTGCGCGGAAGATCCACGCCGCGGCCTCGCCCGCCGGGTCGCCGCTGATCCGCCCGCCGAGCATCACCACGCCGTCGTGGGCCGCGACGGCGAAGCCGACCGATGCGGCCCCAGCCTCGTCGCTGGGCGCGAGCGTCTCGTCGTGCACCCACACGTCGCCGGGCGCTTCCCGGAAGACGACGGCACGACCTCCGGCGGCGTCCGAGCCGAGGACGACGCGGTCGTCATGGAACGCGACCGAGCGCCAGCGCGGGTCCGTCTCGCCGTCGAGCGCGAGCGTCGCCTCGGACGACCAGCGGTCGCCGCGGCTCTTGAACACCTCGGCCCACGAGGCCGTCGAGCCGTCATCAGCACCGAGCGCGATCGCGACGAGACGCGAGCCCGCGGCGGCGACGTCGTAGCCGAAGCGGGCCCCGGGCGCCACGGACCGCGGCGTGAGCTTCGCCTCCACCTGCCACTGGTCCTTGTCCTCGGAGATCGCGAACGCCGAACCCGACGCCTCGCCCATATCGTCGTCGAGCCACGCGCCCACGACGACGGTGTTGGAATGGATGGCGACCGCGTTGCCGAACTCCGCGTCGCGGGCGCTCTCCGGAGCGTCGATGCGGGTCACGTTCTCCCAGTCATTCCCGTCGCGGCTGAAGATGTACACCGCGCCGCTGGTCGCGCTGGCGTCCCCGTCGAGCCCCTCCTCGCCCGGGGCGCCGACGACGATGATCGAGCCGTCGGTCGCGACGGCCGCGCCGAACCGGCCGTCCTGGCCGGAGGTCGGCGTGAGCGTCGCCTGGAGGCTCCACCCGCTCGAATCGCGGAAGACCCACGCCGCGTTCCCGGCCCGAGAGCCGATGACCGCCGTGTTGCCGTGGATGCTGACGGCCCAGCCGAAGCCGTCGCCCGCCGCCCCGCCCGGCGCGGTGAGCAGCGTCTCGAACTTCCAAGTCCCGCTGCCGAGCTGGTACTTGAACACCGCGGCCGCGCCGACCCCGCCGTTGGCGCCCGGCGCGCCGATGATCATCCGCTCGCCATGCACGGCGAGAGAGCGGCGCCCGAGCGCGTCGGTGTCCGCGTCGCCGTCGTCGGTCGTGAGCAGCGCGATCTCCCGCCAATCGTCGCCGGAGCTGCCGCCGCCCGTTCGGTCGGTCTGCTCGAAGACGATCGGCGCGTTGCCGAGGTCGATCGTCGTGACGGTCAGGTACCCGCCTGCCCACGAACCGGAGACTCCCGCCCCTTCCGCCGCCGACCAGTCGCCGTCGAGGACGATGCGGGGCTCGAGGGCCTCGGGGGACACGAATCGATCGGAAGGGACTCGGTGCGGCGAACGGGGTGACTTGCGCATGGGTGGCTCCTTGCACCGGGCCCCAAGGCAAGTTGCGTACCAGCGTTCGGAGGCCATGGGCCGCGCGGACGGCGATGGTCCCGGCGGTGACTACCCAGCCGGCGGCGGAATCTCTGGCCAGATCTGGCCCCGGGCCGCGCGAGCAGCTTCGTTTGCTACTCCCGGATGCCGAGGTCCGCCTTGGTGAAGAGCGCCTCGAAGCGCACCCCCGCGGCCTCGACGTTCTCGCGCGCGCCCTCCTGCCGGTCGATCGTGCAGATGATCGCGCGCACGTCGGCCCCCGCCTCGCGGAGCACACCCACGGCCTCGAGCGCCTGGCCGCCTGTTGTCGCCACGTCCTCGACGAAGACGACGCGCTCGCCGCGCTCGAGCGTCCCCTCGAGCTGCTTGGAGGTCCCGTACTCCTTCCTGGCGTTGCGGACGAAGATCGAGGGCAGCCCGGTCTCGAGGCTGGCCACCGTCACGAGCGGGATGCCGCCGAGCTCGGCCCCCGCGAGACGAGCGATGGGCGCGCCCTCCTGGGAGGCAACCTGGGCAATCCTCTCGGCGAAGAGCTCGCCCAGCTCGCGCAGCACCTCGGGGCGGGTGCTGAAGAGGTACTTGTCGAGGTAATAGCTGCTCGTCCGCCCCGAACGCAGGGTGAATGTGCCGCGGAGGAGGGACGCGTCGGCGATCTTGCGGGCGAGCGATTGGCGGTCGATCCGGGCGGTCATGCCGATACAGTAGAGGGAGCGGCGGGGAGCCGCTGAAAGAGGCGGCGACCCGCGCCCAATCAGTCCCCCGGGACCCCTCAGGAGACCCGGCATGGCAAAGCTCCCCCTGGCGATCGGACTGGTGCTCCTCCAGGCGGCCATGGCCGCCCGCGCGCAGACGGGGTCGGGCGATCCGCCGGCGCGCCCCGCGCCATCCGCCCTGGCCGGCCCGCGCGTGCACGCCGAGGAGCCGCGCACGCTCGTCGCGTACGAGTACGCCGGCGGGCTCCAGGATCTTGGCATGCCGCCGGCCGAGGCGGCGCTCGAGCTGCTCGATCTCGACGAGCACGCCGCCGAGCGAGTCGCGCACGTGCTCGCCGAGCGGGCGATGCTCGCCGAGCGGCTCATCATCGAGAACTTCGACCTCGTCTCGCAGGGAGAGACCATCAACGCCTCCGGCAACGCCCTGGCGAAGGGGGCCTTCCTGCTGCGCGTGCTCAAGGCGCTCAAGCCGCTGATCGATCGGGGCCCGCTCGAGGACGAGATCCGCGCCCAGCTGCCCGAAGAGCAGGCCGCGGAGTTCGACCGCCTGCTCGACGAGTATTGGCAGGCGGTGGGCAGGGCGCGGGTCGAGGAGGCTCGCTCGCGCGGCGAGAAGCTCGGGGTGCGCCGGGCGGTCCGCCTGGCGAGACGCGACCAGCTCGGCGGGGAGGTCGAGCTCGCGGCGAGACGGGCGCTCGAGAGCGAGCGCTTCGCGGTGGACTACCTCACCCGGGGCCTCGATCTCTCCCCGCAGCAGCACGAGCGGATCGACCGGCTCGTCCGGGACTTCGCCGCACGCCGGATGGGCGAGGCCGACGAGCAGGGCAAGGAGCGGCTCGTGGCGCGGGTGCTCGCCCACCTCACAGAGCGGCAGCGCGACCTGCTCATCGAGCGCATCAAGGGGCTCTGAGCGGGAGCCGCGGCGACGTCGCTTTGGTCTTTGATCGGTGCGAGCGCCCGGTCTTCCGCCCGTTCGCGCCCCCCGGCCCGGTGGGTGGGATAATCTCCGACGGCGCGGCGGGGGCATTGTCCCCTCGCCTGCGCGCGCCGGGCCACCAACCTTGGGAGAGCTGCGCATGGTGTTCAAGAGCAGGATGTTGGCCGCGTTCCTGGGCGTGGCGGGCCTGGTGATCCCGGCCTTCGCGCAGGTGGCCCCGCCGCCCCCCGGCAAGCCCGAGCCGGCGCCCGCCTACGTGCCGCCGCCCCCGCCCCCGCCCCGCACCACGCCGCCGCCCCGCCCGCGCCCCGTCGCGGCCCCGGACGTGGACTTCGATCCCATCAGCCGGCGGGACGAGGCGGGCAAGATCATCCGCATCGCCGAGCCCGTGGAGTACGTGGCGATGAGCCACAACCCGCTGATCGACATCCCGACGCTCTCGAAGATGGCGCCCTACCTGTACCAGCGCCGCCAGCGCGTCGAGTCGCACATCATCGACAACCTCGACGCGCTCGCCGACGTCGAGGCCGGCGTGATCGAGCGCGCCCGCATGTCCGACGAGGAGAACCTCCGCCAGACCACCGGACGCATCATGGCGCTGACCGATACGCCCGACGTCAAGCAGTTCCTCTCTCTGGAGCTGATGGAGGACGGGGTGATCTCCCCGCCGGTGGCGGCCCTGACGCAGAAGATCATGGAGTCCTACCAGCAGGACCTCACCGCCGAGGCGATGGCCTCGCCCGCCGAGGAGGACGGCGCCACACCGTTCGACAAGATGATGCACGCGGTGGTGCGGATGTCGCTCTCGGAGTTCGAGTACTTCTACCGCCGCCTCATGATGGACGCCGCCGACCAGTTCTCGGCCATCATGCCCGATCTGGGGCTCGACGCGGGGACGGCCGGCGCGGTGCGCCCGCTCGCCGAGACGCTCGCGGGCGAGAGCGACCTCGACCGGCGCGCCGGGCTCATCCGCGAGATCTTCGCCGGGCTCGACCCGGCGACGCGGGAGAAGGCCCTCCGCCTCACGATCGAGCGGCGCCCCGATGTGGACGCCGGATCGCTGATGCCCCCGCCGCCGGAGGGAGCCCAGGTGAAGGAGATCGACGACGAGACCCGCCACGAGATCATCTTCCAGATCCTCGACGGCGGGAGGGTCGATACGAGCAGGTTCGTCGATTGAGCCTGGACGCGGAGGGCTCGGAGTGCCGGACGCATCGCGCGCCGCGCGCGTGGCTCCGTTCCGCGCCGCATTCTCGGCGTTCTCCGCGCGCTCTGCCGTCTACGCCTCCGGGCGCATGAACGGGAAGAGCACGACGTCGCGGATCGATCGCTGGTTGGTGAGCAGCATGACCAGGCGGTCCACGCCCAGGCCCATGCCGCCGGCGGGGGGCATGCCGACCTTGAGGGCCCGGACGAAGTCCTCGTCGAACGTGCGGAAGGTGGACTCCTCCTCGTCGAGGCCGGCGAGCTGCTCGCGGAACTTCTCGGCCTGCACCGCCGGGTCGTTGAGCTCGGTGTAGTGGGGCGCGAGCTCCATGTGGCCGATGAAGAGGTCGGCACGGTCGGCGAGCGCGGGGTTGTCCGCCTTCGGGCGGGTCAGCGGCGAGATCGCGCTGGGATAGTCGGTGATGAAGGTGGGGCGCGCGGGGTCGAGCGACTTCTCCGCCGCGGCCTCGAAGACCTCGTTGACGATGATCGCGTCGGAGACCTTGCCGCGCAGGTCGCCCGGAGTGGGGGCGCGCCCCTCCTCCTCGAGGTGCTTGGCGTACTTCCGGAGGATGCCCATCTCCGCGGCCGCCCTCCAGACCCGGTCCAGGTCGCCGGCGCCGAAGCCCAATGCCCGCGCGAAGAGATCCCCGTAGCTGACGCGGTCGAAGGGCGCCCCATAGTCGATCGCCAGCTCGCCGAAGGGGAGCGTGAGATCCGCGTCGGGCACTCGCGAGGGGTCGTCCTCCCCGCGCGCGAGCGCCGCGACCAGCCGGGCGCTCTCGCGGCAGAGGTGCTCGGTGAGGTCCATCATCGAGCGCATGTCGCCGAAGGCCTCGTAGGCCTCCAGCATCGTGAACTCGGGGTTGTGCTGCTTATCCACGCCCTCGTTGCGGAAGTTGCGGTTGATCTCGTACACCCGGGGCAAGCCGCCGACCAGCAGCCGCTTGAGATAGAGCTCGGGAGCGATGCGGAGGTAGAGGTCGATATCCAGGGCGTTGAGGTGCGTTCGGAAGGGCCTGGCCGCGGCCCCGCCGGCGAGCGCCTGGAGCATCGGCGTCTCCACCTCCATGTAGCCACGCTGGTCCATCAGCCGGCGCAGGAGCGAGATGATCTGCGAGCGCACCTGGAAGACGCGCATGGTCTCGGGGTTGGCCCACAGATCGACGTACCTTCGCCGGTAGCGCAGCTCGAGGTCCTGGAGCCCCTCGTGCTTGGCGGGCGGGGGCGTGAGGCTCTTGCCCGCCGGCTCGAGCGCCTCGGCCCAGATCGTGATCTCGCCGGTGCGCGTGCGCATCAACGGGCCGCGCGCCACGACGATGTCCCCCAGGTCGCTCGCCTTGACGACATCGAAGCCGGGGTCGGCGCACTCGCGCTTGCTGACGGCGACCTGCATCTCCCCGGAGGCGTCGCGCAGGTTGAGCCAGACCAGCTTGCCGGTGTCGCGCTTGAGGAGGATCCGCCCCGAGACCGCCGCTCGCGGGCGCCGGTCGATCGGCGAGCCACCCTTGGCGCTCTCCTGGTGGGCGAGGTCGGCGTGCTCGTCGTACAGCGCTCTCGCCGCCGCGAGCGAGCACAGCCCGTCGACGCGACCGCCGTACGGCGAGGCGCCGAGCGCACGCAGCTTCTCGAGATTGGCGAGGCGCGACCGCTCCTGCTCGTGCGGATCCTCGGGATGTCCGGCGTCCTGGGTCACGGCCCGCATCGTAGCGGCCGGCGCCGGCGCATCGAGCCCGCTCAGCTCTTGCCGCGGCTGATCTGGACCTGGTGAACCTGCTTCGCCATCTTGGCGTCGCACAGCGGCAGCTGGGGCGTCCCCTCGCCGGTGATCACGTCCGCCAGGGTGCTGGAGCCGAACACGTCGATCACCTTGGCCGCCGCCTGGTCGATCCGCCGGTGCAGGGGGCAGAGGTTGGCCCCGTGGGTGTCGAGCCCGAGGGGGCAGGTCGTGATCCGCTCCACGGGGTTCACGGCGTTGATGACGTCGAGCAGACGGATCTCGTCGGCCCGCCGGGCGAGCCGGTACCCCCCGCCCACGCCGCGCCGCCCGACGATCAGGTCCGCCCCCGCGAGAGTCTGGAGAACCTTCGCGAGGTAGTTGGAGGGCACCTTGGTGCACTCGGCCAGCTCGGGGGTGGGGACGAGCTCGTCCGGTCGGTAGGCGAGGGTGACCATGGCCCGCAGCGCGTACTCGACGGTTTGTGACAGCATGTGTTCTCCCTGGCGCGCCGGAACGCCCGCCCCCCTGATCGGAGAAGAATACCCGAATCTATGTTATCTGTCTGCCTGTCTCAGCCCAGCACGCGGTCCAGCTGGCGCCGTTCGCCCGGGGGGGAGCCCTCGACAGGGATCGCCCGGAGGAGCTCTTCGACGATCATGTCCGTGGAGACCTGATCGGCCTCCGCGTTGAAGTTCCGCAGGATCCGGTGGCGGAGCACCGGCTTGGCGACGGCCCGGATGTGCTCCGGCGTGACGTGGGCGGCACCGGCCAGGGCCGCGTGGGCCCGGGCGGCCAGGGTGAGGTATTCGCTCGCGCGGGGGCCGGCCCCCCAGGAGAGGTAGTCGGCCACGATGCGGGGCCTCTCGACCCCCGGGTCCATGGGCTCGCCCACGCGCGTGGCGCGAACCAGGCGGAGCGCATATCGGAGTACATGCTCCGCAATAGGCACCGCCCGGATCGTCTCGTGCACGGCCTGGATGTCGGCGCCGGTGAGCACGGGGGCGGCGCTGGCCCGGTTGGGGTCGCCCGACCGGCGGACGATCTCGAGCTCCTCGTCGGCGTCGGGGTACTCGATGAGGATCTGGAACATGAAGCGGTCGAGCTGGGCCTCGGGCAGCGGGTAGGTCCCCTCCTGCTCGATGGGGTTCTGGGTCGCGAGCACGAAGAAGGGGTCGGGGAGCCGGTGCTGCACGCCGCCGATGGTGACCTGGCGCTCCTGCATCGCCTCCAGGAGCGCGGCCTGCGTCTTCGGCGGGGTGCGGTTGATCTCGTCGGCGAGGATGATGTTCGCGAAGACGGGTCCCTTGACGAAACGCAGCTCGCGCGCGCCGGTGGCCTTGTCCTCCTCGATCACCTCGGTGCCGGTGATGTCGCTCGGCATGAGGTCGGGGGTGAACTGGATGCGCGAGAAGCCGAGGCTCAGCGTCCTGGCGAGCGTCGAGATGAGGAGCGTCTTGGCCAGCCCGGGGACGCCGACGATCACGGCGTGCCCGCGGCAGAAGATCGCCATCAGCGCCTGGTCGACCACCTCGTCCTGACCGACGATGGTCTTGTGGATCTCGGCCTTGATGCGGTCGAATGCTGCCCTGGCCTTCTCGACGGCCTCGGCGGGATCGCTGGCGTGGGGCGCGGGGTTCGCCGGCTCGGTCATGCACACCTCCGGCCCGATCATACCGCCGCACG
The DNA here is from genome assembly GCA_964435785.1 of uncultured Phycisphaeraceae bacterium. Classification (GTDB taxonomy): domain Bacteria; phylum Planctomycetota; class Phycisphaerae; order Phycisphaerales; family UBA1924; genus PNC22. The sequence continues at coordinate 64,297 of CAYTAH010000004.1, forward strand.
CGCTCGCCCGAGAAAGCAGCCGCACGGGCGGGGACCCGTGCGGCCGGTCGCGGAAAGCTCGGTCAAGATCGACCGAGCAAGGGGACATGTGCTCAGACGGCCTTCTAGCGGTCGCGTTCCCGGCTCTCGAGCGCCTCGAGCACGCGGTCGAGCCGCTTCTCGATTCTGTCGAGCCGCTTCTCGATGCTGTCGAGCCGCTCCTGCTGGGCGCGGGCCGCGTCGGGGCTCCACGGCGCCGCTGGAACGCCCGGCACCGCCGGGGTGACCAGGGCCCTGGGGGCCGGTCCGCCGTCCTCGCGGTAGATCCGGAAGCGGGGGAGCTCGTCGAGCTCGCGGAACCGCTCGAATTCCTGACGCGAGAGCCGCTCCACGAGCCGCTGCACCTCCTCGTCGAGCTCGCCGCGGTGCTCCTGGAGCTGCTTGAGCAGCTCCTGCATCGCCTCCTTGTCCACGCCGAACCCCTGATAGACGAAGGGCGCCGAGTCGTCGGCCTCGCCGAAGATAGTCACGCTCTGCCCCAGCTTCTCGGTGTCGTACGGCGCGAGCGTGATCTCGATCTCCTTGCGCTCGCCGTCACGGATCACGAGGAGCTCGATCGTGTCGCCGGGCTCCTTCTCCATGAGCACCTCGCGCAGCGACTCGGGCGTCGCGCCCCACTCTCCGTCGATGCGAAGGATGACGTCGCCCTCGCGCACCCCCGCCTTGTCGGCCGGGAGACCGTCGACGACGCCCATCACGACGATCGCCTCCTCGGTGTCGAGGTCGTGGTCGCTGAGCGTGTCGAGCACCTCCTCGTCCACGTCGCCCTCGAGCGATCCCATGTTGATCCCGATCATCACCGGGGGATGGTCCTCGGGCTGGACCGTGACGCCCAGCGCCATCGGCGCGCGCCCCTGTCCCTCCCACACGATCGGACCATCGTCGCCGCTGCGGATGGTCACCTGCCGCTTCGGAGCGACCACGACGGTCTCCACCGAGCGCGAGAACTCCTTGACCTTCTTGCCGTCCTCGCCGAAGAGCGTGATCCCCTCGTCGGTGACCTTTACGCGATCGCCCGGCACGCGCTCGCCATCGATCCACGCCTTCACCACATCGTCGTTGATCTCGACCTTGTACTCGTGCTCGCCGTCGGACTCGACCATCACCGTGCGCGACTGCACACGGGACTCCGGCTGCGACACGAGCCTGACGGGCTGCCCCGCCACCAGCGGGCGCAGGGTCAGCTCGTGCGTCGCGCCCTGCTCCGCCGGCTGGTCGCACGGCTTGGAGCACTGCCCGGCGTCCTGCGCCGCGGCGAGGCCCGCCACGGCGCACAGGCCCGCGGCCAGGTTCATCACTGTCACTCTCGCGTTCATCTTGCGTCACTCCCCGGGCCGGCGGCCCTCTGAGGCGAATCACGGAATCCCACAGGGACAGAGATGCGCTGGCGGGCCCCGCCCGTCGGGGGTCAGTAGATCTTGCCCCGCGGGCGCGGCTGCGGGAAGGGCACCGGCACCTTCTGCCCGGCCTCGTTCTCGCCGAGACGGTAGAAATCCTCCACCCGCTGCTGCTCGATGATCTGGCGGAGGTAGACGACCGTGTACCCGCTCCCGTCGGGCGCGGGCGAGGAGCTGATCAGCACCCGGTCCGGCACCTCGCCGAGCACGCTCCCGGCCTCCTGCCCCTTGGCCATGTAGAGCTGCAGCGCTTCCTCGGGCGTGCTCACCGAGAAGAGACCCGCCTGCTGCGCGTCCTCGCCCCGGCCCGGATCGACGCGCCCCGTGAAGACGCCGAGGGCCAGCGTCGCCGCGGCGGCCCAGCCGAGCCACGCGGTCGCCGTGCGCACGCGCACCCGCATCCGCTCGCCCGCGTGCGCTTCGATGGGCGCGTCGACGCCGTCGGCCACGGCGAGCGCCTCGGCGAGCGCCGAGGCCAGCTCGGCGCGGTCCTGCTGCGCGTCGGCAAGCTCTCCCCAGACGCTCGCGTCGCGGTCGGCCATCGCGCGGAAGGCCGCCCAGTCCTCCGGCGTCGCCTCCCCGTCGAGCACGCGGGTGATCAGCACGTCGCGATCAATACCCGTCATGGCTGGCTCCCTTCGTCCACGCGCTGCTCGCCGGCCACGCCCTCCGCCGGACGCGCCGCCGACCGGCCCGCCTCCAGCTGCGTCGCGGCCATCTCGCGCAGCATGCGCCGGCCCCGCGCGATCCTCGTCTCCACCGTGCTCTCGGGCAGGCCCACGATCGCGCTGATCTCCCGGTAGCTCATCCCCTGCATGCACCGGAGCAGCAGCGGCTCGCGGTACCCCTCGGGCAGCTCCATCGCCAGATCGAGCAGGCGCCGGGCCGACTCCCGCTGCGCCGCCGCGATATCCGGCGACTCACGCCACGCCCCCTCCTGGTCGGTCATCAGACGCAGACGCTGACCGTGACGGCGGGCGACGGTCTCCCGGCGCCCCGCGAGCCTCGCGGCGTTGATCGCCACCGAGCGCAGCCAGGGACGCAGGGCCTCGGGGTCGCGCAGCTCGCCGACCCGGCGCACGAATGTCATCGCCACGTCCTGCAAGAGATCCTCCAGATCGGCCTGCCGGGGCTTGTACGCCAGCACCAGCGCCGCCACCCACCGGCGGTACCGGCTCCACACCAGCCGCACCGCCTCGGCGTCCCCGCGCATCGCCCCCTCGACGAGCCCCCGCTCGTCGGCGTCCCACCGCCGCTCCCCGTCGTGTCCGTTCATTCCGCGGCCGCCTCCCCGTCCACCGGGATGCGCCCGGCGCCGCTTCCCGTCACGGTCGGTCGCGATCGGCTTCCCGGCTATCGTCATCCTCATACGAGAAAGCCCCCGACGGATGTTTGGATCCAAACATAAAGCTACCAGCCACCTCGTGGATGTCGTGATGCCCTTCGGCGACCACCTCGAGGAGCTGCGCAAGCGCCTGATCTACGCCCTGCTGGGCCTGGGCCCCATCCTGGTGGTCGCCATCGTCTTCTCTCGCCCCATGGTCATGGCGCTGATCGAGACCGTTCTCGAGGCACAGCGGGAGCAGAACCTCCCCGCCAGGATGATCCAGACGGCTCCGGCCGAGACCTTCATGGCCTCGCTCCACCTGGCGATCATCGCCACCGTGCTCGTCGGGAGCCCGTGGCTCATCTACCAGCTCTGGCTCTTCGTCGCGCCGGGGCTGTACGTGAGCGAGCGCCGCTTCGTGCACATCCTGCTCCCCATGAGCGGGGTCCTCACGATCACCAGCATCGTGTTCCTCTACGCGCTGGTGATGCCGATGGTCGTCGGCTTCTTCCTGATGTTCGGCTCGAGCTTCACGGGCCCGCCGGCCCCCACCGCCCCGCTCCCCGAGGGGGCCGTGCTCCCGACGTTCCCGCTCCTGGAGGCCGACCCCGTCGATCCCGCGCCGGGCAGCGCCTGGATCAACATGGACCTGCGGGAGTTCCGCGTCGCCGTGCCCCAGGGAGAGTCGCAGGCCGCCATCCTCGGCGTGCCGCTCACCCGCACGTCGAGCATCGAGCAGCAGTACCGCGTCGCCGATTACCTGAAGATGTTCCTCTCCATGGCCCTCGCCTTCGCGCTCGGCTTCCAGACGCCCGTGGTGGTGCTCCTCCTCGGGTGGCTCGGGCTCATCGAGCCGGCGACGCTCACAAAGTTCCGGCGGCACGTCATCATGATCTGTCTGGTCCTGGGGGCGGTGCTGACGCCCGCCGACCCGCTCTCGATGCTGGCCCTCTCCATCCCGCTGTACGCGCTCTTCGAGCTGGGCGGGCTGCTGCTGCGCGTGCTCCCCGCCGAGCGCGTCTCCAGAGGATTCGGGCGCAAGAGGGAAAGCGCGGACGCCGGCGATGAATGACGGCGCACGCGAGCGTCGGAGCCTGTCGCTGCTCGCGCGTCTTCGCGCGATGTTCGCCCCGGGCCCCGCGGCCGCGCCGGCGCGCGAGGCCGCCAGCGCGCTCGACGAGCGCATGATGCTCCGCGCGCTCGAGCTGGCCCGCGCCGGCGCGGACGCGGGCGAGGTGCCGGTGGGGGCCGTGGTCTACGAGACCGCGACGGGGCGCATCTTCGGCGAGGGGTTCAATACCCGCGAGCGCGACGCCGATCCCACCGCCCACGCCGAGCTGGTCGCGATCCGCGAGGCGGCGCGGAGACTGGGGGATTGGCGTCTGAACGCCTGCACCGCCGTGGTCACGCTCGAGCCCTGCGCCATGTGCGCCGGTCTCATGGTCAACGCCCGCGTGGGGCGCCTCGTCTACGGGGCGCCCGATCCGAAGGCGGGCGCGTGCGAGTCGCTCTTCCGCATCCCCGACGACCCCCGCCTGAACCACCGCTGCCGGATCGTCGCGGGGCTCTGCGCCCCCGAGTGCGCAGCGCTGCTCCGGGAGTTCTTCCGCGCACGCCGGGCCGAGCGCGCGCGGGGGGCGGAGCGTTCCGGCGATGCCTGAGCTGCCCGAGGTCGAGACCATCAGGCGGACGCTCGAGCCGCACCTCCTCGGCCGGCGCGTGACGCGCGTCCTCGTCCGCCGAGCCGATGTCGTGCGGAACACCACCGCCCGTGGCGCACGAGCTGCGCTCGGCGAGGGGGCGGTGGTGCGGGGCCTCGTCCGGCACGGCAAGCAGCTCGCGGTCATCTTCGACTCCGGCGCCGTCGTCCACGCCCACATGGGCATGAGCGGGCAGCTCTTCGTCGCCGCGCCGCGCGGGACGCCACGCAACCACGTCCACGTCCGCTGGACATTCGAGAACGGGACGGTCCTGCACTTCCGCGACCCGCGCCGTTTCGGCGGCGTGTGGGCCTACGAGAGCCTCGACGCCCTGCGCGCCGACCGATGGCAGGCCCTCGGTCCCGACGCCCTCCATATCCGCGCCGGCGCGCTCCACGCGGCCGCCGGCGGCTCGCGCCGCCCCATCAAGGCCTGCCTGCTCGACCAGCGCGTCCTCGCCGGCGTGGGGAACATCTACGCGGACGAGTCGCTCTTCCTCTGCGGCCTGCACCCGCTGCGCCCGGCCAGCTCTCTCGACCGGCGCGACCTCGTCGCGCTCGCCGGGAGCATCAGGCTCGTGCTCCGCGAGGCGATCCGCGCGCGGGGCTCGAGCCTGCGTGATTTCCTGGATGCCGAGCTTCGCCCCGGGACGCAGCAGGATCGGTTCCGGGCATACGGGCGCGGCGGCCGGCCGTGCCCGCGGTGCGATATCACCCTGGAGACGATCCTCGTGGGTGGGCGAACGACGACGTTCTGCCCCCGTTGCCAGCCGGCAAGCCCCCACCCGGGGCGGGCCGCCTTTTCCACAAGCGATTCACGACGGTGAGCGCCCGCCGTTCGGGGCGGATCGGCGTTCCTCCTCCTGGACGCGGGGCGAAGCCCCTCCCCCTTCTGAATAGAGCTTTCTTTCTCATCGTCATAGAAAGAAGGGGTGTCGGTTGTGGACGACGTCCCGGCGCGACTCTCAAGTTATTTGTAGACAGATATTTGCGTCTCAAGACAGGTTGCCCGGAGCTTGTCGGGTGCTGTCGCGTGCGCTCGTCGGCGCGCGGTCCCGGCGGTCGGGCGACCTCGGACGCCCCCGCGTGTCAACCCCGCGCCGACGAGAGCCGCCATCGCCCGAGCGCCAGGGCACAGGTTGTCCACACGCGGGGTGCGCGGGCGAGACGGCGCGCGAGGGGGCTCCGGGAGGTCTCACGAGTCCCGCGCCGACGGGCGCACGCGCTCCTCGAGGGCCAGGATGTCGCCGCGGAACTCGGCGTCCTCGTCCATGCGGCTCTCGATGGCCTTGACGGCGTGCATGACGGTCGTGTGGTCCCGCCCGCCGAAGTACCCCCCGATTTCCTCCAGGGAGTGGCGGGTCCAGCGGCGGGCCAGGAGCATGCACACCTGGCGGGGGATGGTCACCGAGCGGGCCCGGCGCTTGGACTGGAGGTCGCTCAGGCGTACGCCGTAGAAGTCGGTGACCGCGTCGATGATGACCTGCACCGTGGTATGCCTTGGCTGCTCGCCGGCGGGCTCCCCGGCGACGACCCGTCGGGCCAGCTCGAGGTCGATCGGGACGTTGTCGACATCGGCGCTGATCTGGAGGGAGACGATGGCCCCCTCGAGCTCGCGGATGTTGGTGTCGATCACCGACGCCACGTGGCTGGCGACCGCGTCGGGGAGCTCCAGGCCGCGGAGGCGGGCCTTGCTCTTGAGAATCGCCACGCGCGTCTCGAAGCAGGGCGGGTCGATCTGGGTGACCAGGCCCCACATGAAGCGGGAGACCAGGCGCTTCTGCAGGTCGGGGATCATGTCCGGCGGGGCGTCGGAGGAGAGCACGATCTGCTTCTGCGACTGGTAGAGGCTGTTGAAGGTGTGGAAGAACTCTTCCTGGGTGCGGTCGCCCCCGCCGAGGGTCTGGATGTCGTCGATGACCAGCACGTCCACGTCGCGGAATCGGTGCTTGAACTCCGACATCTGCCCCGCTTGCACTGCCTCCATGAACTGCGAGACGAAGCCCTCGCAGGAGAGGTAGCAGACCGAGGCGTCGGGGTCGCGCTCGCGGATCCGGAGGCAGATCGCCTGGAGGAGGTGTGTCTTGCCCAGCCCGACGTCACCGTGGATGAACAAGGGGTTGTAGGACGTGCCCGGGTGGTCCGCAACCGCTTGTGCCGCGGCGTGCGCGAGCCGGTTCGTCGGGCCGATGACGAAGGTGTCGAATCCGAAATCGGGGTTGACGGCGAGCGTGTCTTCGGATCGGGCGGCGGGGGCCTTGGCGGCGGGCGCGACGGTCACGCGCGGGGGCGGTGTAAACTCCTCGTCTGGCCGCAGGAAGCGGACGCTGAGCAGCGCGCCGGTGATGGCCCGCAGCGCGTCGTTGAACTGGTCGAGGCAGTTCTGTGCGAGGTACGCGCAGTGCACGGCGGAGCGGGTCCGCACGGGGAGCGTGCCGCCGGTGAGTCCGAGCGGCTCGAGCTCCTCCTCGAACCACTTTCGGTAGAGGGAAGGGTGATGTCTGCGCAGGTGCGCAAGCACGCCCTCCCAGACCTTGCGATCGGCGTTGGTCATTGTCCGGGCAACCTCTGGAGGACCTGCGCCGGTGTGGAACGTCAACGGTTGTCGGCCCGGCCTCCCAGTCGAGCGCGACGATCATCATCCGAGCCCGGCAAACGTAATCCAGAGCGGGGCGTGTGTCAACGCGCGCCCGCGAAAATGCCCCTGGCGCAGCGGGAAACGGCCCGCTCCGCGCGCGCTACGCGCGCCTCCGACGCGCGTCAACCGGGCCGGGGTGGACGCCGGCGTCGAGCAGCTGCCGCTCGTACCGCTCGCGGTTCGCGCGGTGGTCCATCAGGAAGAACACACGCTCGCCCGCGCGCCCGCCCAGAGACTGCACAAGCTGCGCCTTGGCCTCCCCCATGTGCGTCCGGCGCGAGACGTGGATCAGCACCATCGCCTCGCACTCGGCCACGCGCAGCCACTCGGCGATGTCGTCCGCGTGCAGGTGCTTGCCGATCTTCGCCCGGCCCTTGTGGTCGCGCTCGAAGAACGTGCACTCGGTGATGATGATCTTCGCGCGGCGCACGTCGTTGCGCACCAGGTGAGGCCCCGCGGCCGTGTCGCCGAGGTAGGCCACGAGCGGGATCTCCAGCTTCCGGGTGATCTCCACCCCGCGTTCCTTCAGCTCGCGCAGCTTCTCCTGCGGGAAGTCCGTGAACTCCGGCTTGAGTTTCGTGCGGTGCTCGATGATCGCGTAGCCCATCGAGGGCGAGGTGTGCTCGGTGTGGAAGCCCTTGAGGAACGTGTTGTTCTTGATCTCGATCTCCTGCTCGTGCTCGAGCGGGATCAGCTCGTAGGGCGTCTGCTGCTGCTCCAGCTCGTGGAAGCCCTCCATCATCTTCCGGATCGCGGGGGCGAGCCGCTGGTCGCACACGATCCTCCCCGTCCCCATCCCCTGGAAGCGGCGCTGGGAGCAGTAGTACGCCAAACCACCCACGTGGTCCATGTGCCCGTGCGACACCGCGACGTACGACGAGGGCAGCACCGCCCGCGGGCACGCGCCCATGTCGAAGCACACGTCGAGCTCGGGGATCTGCACGCAGGTGATCTCACCGGCGATCGACAGCCCCTGCACGCGGTAGGGCGGGATGTACAGGAATCCGAGCGAGGTTTCGCGGGGCGGCGGCTTGGGGAGCATCGGGCAATCTCCGCGGCGGGGCTTTCACCCCGCCTGGTCACTCGTGCGCGCGGGCACTCTCCCGCCTGGCCGATGCTACCTCCCCTGTCCGCCCCGTCAAGCGCCCCGCCGCCGACGGGCCGTTACCGGCTTGTTGCGCACCGCCGCACGATCGTTCCGTAGCTTCATCGGGGCGTCCGCGGCGACGCCCGAGCGAAACGAGGGAGACGAATCATGCGCATCAGCACGTTTGTGTGGGCGGGTCTGGCGGTTTCGGCGGCCTGTGGCGCGGCGTGGGCCCAGGAGGTGGCCGAGGTCTCGGGTCGGATCGACGAGGTCACGGTCTACCGGGGTCAGGCGCTCGTGACACGGGTCGTCGAGATCGGGGAGGGCGGGGGGCTCCGGGAGATCATCGTGGGCGGCCTTCCCGCGGCGGTCGTGCCCTCGAGCCTCTACGCCGACGCGGTGCCGGGCGTCGCGGTGCGATCGATCCGCTACCGAGAGCGGCCGGTCGAGCGCGACGTGCGGGAGGAGGTCAAGGCGATCGACGCGCAGATCGAGGAGGTGCAGCGCGAGCAGCGCGCGGTCGAGAGCCGCGCGAGGCTGCTGGGCGAGGAGCGGGCGTACCTCGCGCAGCTGGAGCAGTTCGGCGGGCAGACCGCCGTCACCGAGCTTCGCTCGGGCGTCCTCGACGCCGGCACGATCAAGTCGCTCTCGGAGTTCATCTTCGCCGAGCGCGAGCGGCTCTCGGGCGCCGAACTGGAGCAGCAGGAGCGGGCCCGGGAGCTCGCGGCCAGGCTCGAGCAGCTCCAGCGCGAGCGCGCGCAGATCGCAGGCTCCACGGCGCGCACCGTGCGCGAGGCGGTGATGCTCGTCGATCTCGACGGGGAGCGTGCGCGCGAGCTTCGCCTGCGATACCTCGTCAACCAGGCCACGTGGGAGCCCTCCTACACGGTGCGGACCGACGAGTCGCACAACGGCGTCGCCGTCGAGTACTACGCCGCGATCCAGCAGCTCTCGGGCGAAGACTGGACAGACGTGACGATGACGCTCTCGACGGCGACGCCGTCGCTCGTGGCCAAGGCGCCGGATCTCGAGCCCCTGCGCCTCGCGCTCAGCGCGCCGGTGCAGATGCCCAGCGAGCAGGCCCAGACGCTGCGCGACGACTACGCCGAGCGCAAGGCGCAGGTCGAGCAGCAGCGCCAGCAGGCCGGGGACTTCGAGCGTGGCGGACGCGGGCGCGCCGACCTCGACAGCGAGCTCAACGAGCTGGCCGCGAACATCTGGCTGCTCGACGCCACGAGCGCCGGGCGCGTGGTCAAGCGCGAGGCGTTCGCGGAGCCCGCGCCCGAGGAGTCGCAGCTCAGCGTGACCTACGCGGTGCGCGAGCGCACCAGCATGCCCAGCCGCAGCGACCGCCAGCAGGTGCAGATCGCGGCGATCCCGATGGAGGCCGAGTTCTACAAGCTGGCGGCGCCCGCGCTCACCTCGCAGGTCTTCGACGAGGCGAGGATCATTAACACCAGCAGCACCGTGCTCCTGCCCGGGCCGGTCTCCACGTACGTCGGCGGGCGGTTCGTGGGATACGGGCAGGCGCCGCTGGTGGCGGCCAGCGAGTCGTTCACGCTCGGATTCGGCATCGACACCTCGCTGCGGGCCTCGCGCGAGCTGGTCGAGCGGAGCGAGGAGATCCAGGGCGGCAACCGCGTCGTGGACCTGGCCTACCGCCTGACGATCCAGAACTTCGGGCGCGAAGAGGTCGAGGTCCGCCTGATGGACCGCATGCCCGTCGCCGGCGAGGAGGTGAGGGTCACGCTGCTCGACGACGGTGAGCGTGCGCTCTCCGACGACCCCGACTACCTGCGCGAGGACCGGCGCAGGGGCATCCTCCGGTGGGACGTGCTGGTGGCGCCGGGCGCGGTGGGGGCCGGGGCCTTCACGCAGGAGTACACCTTCCGCCTCGAGCACGACAAGCAGATGTCGCTCTCCGGCCTGCCCGGGCAGGGCGGCTGAGGGCGGGGCCGGACGGGCGCGAGGGGCTATGCTGCCCGGCGATGACCAGCGATGACGAGAAATCGCCCGCCCTCGCGCCCGTGGCGCCCGAATCGCCGCTCCCGCCCGCGCCGGAGCGCCCCAGCCCCACGCTGCGCGAGGTGTTCAGGCGTCTCGGGCCCGCCGGGTACCTCGCGATCGCGTGGACGGCGCTGCCGGCGATGGGGGGGTTCCTGCTGCTGGCGAACATCGGCACGATCGCCGACTGGCTCCGCGGCCACCAGGAGGTGGGGCTGGCGATCTACGTGGGCATCTTCATCCTCAGCGCCGGGTTCGGGATGCTCCCGACCTACTCGCAGTCGATCCTGGCGGGCTGGGCGTTCGGCGTGGCCGTGGGCTTCCCCGCGGCCCTCGCGGGTTTCGTCGGGGCCTCGATGATTGGCTACTTCCTGGCGCGCATGGCGAGCGAGGACCGCGCCGAGCGGATGATCGCCGAGCACGTCAAGGCCCGGGCCATCCGCGACGCGCTGATCGGGCACGGGTTCTGGAAGACGCTGGGCATCGTGACGCTTCTGCGCGTGCCGCCCAACTCCCCCTTCGCGCTGACCAACCTCGCGATGGCCTCGACCGGCGTCTCCAAGCGGGCCTTCATCGCGGGCACGGCGCTGGGCATGGCGCCGCGCACGTTCATCGCCGTCTACCTGGCCTCGCAGGTGCAGGAGCTGACCAACGAGAGCGCCACCACGCCCAAGTGGCTCGTGATCGTCGGGGTCGTGCTGGCGCTCGCGGTGTTCGCGATCCTGTACGTGATCGGCGACAGGGCGGTGAAGAAGGTGACCCGCGGTGCGCCGGGCCCGGACCGAGCGCACAAGAAAGGGAGCACCGACGCGGGGCTGGAGCGGGCGGGGTGATCGCCGGCGCCGGGCGCGTGCATCACGTCGGCCGTCCCGGGCCGATGGACGGGGTGTTTCCGCACTCGGGGCACACACCCTGCTCGAGGCCGCGCAGGTTATACCCGCACACGGGGCACAGCCCGCGCGCACGCCGGCGGGCTGCGCGCGACCACCACCGCTCGCTGACCCATCGCGGCGAGGCGCGCAGCGACACGACCAGCACGGCCGCGGCGACGAGCGCGAGCAAGTCCTGCGCCACGCCGCCCCACAGTATTGTTCCGGCGCGCCGCCGGACCGAGGCGAGATCGATCCAGCCGGCCAGCGGCTGCGTGTTGCTGTGGGGCGAGAGATTTCCCGCGAGTAGCGCCCGCCTCGCCTCGGCGAGGTCCGTGTTCGACCACGTTCCGGTGAGCGGGATGAGCAGGATCTCGAATCGCTCTCGCTCCCAGAGCCCCGCCCACACACCGTGGATCTCGCGTCGATGCGCCGCCTCGATCGCCACCACAGGGGCGCCCGCGGCCGCCAACCGCGTCACCCCATCCATGCTCTCCTGCGCCGTGTCGATGAGATCCAGCCCGGTGGGCTGGCGGACGAGATAGAACCGCGACAGGGGCTGCCACGTGCCGATGGCGACCGGCCGGCCGGTGTAGCGCCCGACGAGCGTGCTCGCGGGCAGATGCAACGCCTGCCACACGAGCAGCGCCGCCATCGCCATCGCGACACACGGACAGCCCAGCCAGACGCGGCATGCGCGGCGGAGCCGGTGCCCTACTTTCCCTTCCATGCCAAGGAAGATACGGGCCGCGCGGGGGTCACGCGGCGACACCGACCCATTGGTCCACTAGACTTCCCTGGTGTCCGAGTCCGGTCTCACCCCCGACGACGTCCGCAAGGTCGCCCGGCTCAGCCGCCTGGCGATCGCGGACGCCGATATCGAGCGGTACCGGGAGGAGCTTGGGGCCGTTCTCGGGTATGTTGAGCGGCTGCGGGAGCTCGATCTGTCGGGGGTCGAGCCGCTGACGCACGTGGGCGACGAGGCCAACCGCCTCGACGAGGACGAGCCGGGCCCGGTGCTCGGCCACGACGTGGCGATGGGGCTTGCCCCGGGGCCTCTTCCGCCGTTCTTCAGCGTGCCCAAGGTCTTGGGCGAGGGCGGCGGGGCGTAATGTTGGTCCGGGGCGGGCGGGTCGCGCGCCGCCGCGGACAGGGAGCGAAGACATGCTGAGGCTTCTGGTGCTGTGTGCTGTTGCGTCGATCGGGCTTGCCGGGTGCGGTGGGAGCGACCACGGCTGGCAGAAGGTCTCCGACGACGATCCGCGCCTGGAGGCGGCGCGCCAGCAGGCGCGCGACTCCTTCCCCGACTTCGTCAAGGCCTACAAGGCGCGCAAGCCGCTGACCGCCTACACCGTGGAGGTGAAGTTCGAGGAGGGCGGGGCGAGCGAGTATCTCAGCCTCGACGTCCGCAAGCTCACCGATACCGAGGTCACGGGCGTCATCGTCGGGTACCCGCAGAAGGTCAAGCGCCAGAGCGGCGAGACCATCACCGTGCCCGTCTCCGCCGTCACCGACTGGCGGTACGAGACGCCCGAGGGCGAGGTGCAGGGCGGGTTCGTCGAGCAGGAGCGTGCCAGGCTCCAGCGGGGCAACTGAGCGGGGCCGGCTGTGGAACCGCGGAGCGCGTCCTCGATCGCCGCCCTCGTGGGCTCGGGTGAGCTCACGGCGGCCGACGTGGTGCGCGCGAGCCTCGATCGCATCGCGGCGCTCGACCCGCCGATCCACGCGTTCCTCGAGGTCTTCGGCGACGAAGCGCTCGCGCAGGCGCGCGCGCTGGACGAGAAGCGGGCCGCGGGCGAGCGGCCGGGACGCCTCGCCGGCGTTCCCATCGCCGTCAAGGACAACATCTGTCTCGCCCAGGGGCGGACGACCTGCGCCAGCCGCATGCTCGAGGGGTATCGCTCTCCCTTCACGGCCACCGCGCTGCGCCGTCTGCTCGACGCGGGTGCGATCGTGGTGGGGAAGACCAACCTCGACGAGTTCGCGATGGGCTCCTCGTGCGAGCTCTCGGCCTTCGGGCCGACCCGCAACCCCTGGGACCGCTCGCGCGTCCCCGGGGGCAGCTCCGGAGGGAGCGCCGCCGCCGTCGCCGCGGGCATGACGCCGCTGGCCCTCGGGTCCGACACGGGGGGGTCGGTGCGTCAGCCCGCGTCCCACTGCGGTGTGGTGGGGCTCAAGCCCACGTACGGGCGCGTCAGCCGCTACGGCCTGGTGGCCTACGCCTCGAGCCTCGACCAGATCGGGGTCATGGCGCGGACCGTCGAGGACTGTGCGCTGTGTCTGGAGTGCATGGCGGGGCACGATCCCCTGGACACGACCAGCTCCACGCGCTCGATCGAGGCCTTCGCCGCAAGGCACGACGCCGGCGTGGGCGGGCGGACGCTCGGCGTCCCGCGGGGAGCGATCGGTCCGTGGAGCGACCCGGGGGCGGGCGCGGTCTTCGATCGCGCCGTGCAGCAGCTGGGGGACGCGGGGTTCTCGGTGCGGGAGGTCGATCTGCCCCACGCGGGCCACGCGGTCGCGGCGTACTACATCGTCGCGACGGCGGAGGCCAGCTCGAACCTCGCGCGGTTCGACGGGGTGCGGTACGGACGCCGGGCCGCGCTCTCGGCGGGCGAGGGGCTGGAGGAGCTGTACACGCGCTCGCGCGCCGAGGGGCTGGGGCACGAGGTGCAGCGGCGCATCATGCTCGGCACGCACGTGCTCTCGAGCGGCTACTACGAGGCGTACTACCTGTCGGCGCTCAAGGCCCGGCGCCTGATCCAGCGCGACTACGACCGGGTCTTCTCCGCGGGGTGCGACGCGATCGTCATGCCGGTGGCCACGGGGCCGGCCTTCCGGCTGGGGGAGAAGCTGGAGGATCCGCTGGCGCTCTACCTCGAGGACGTGTACACGGTCGGGGTGAACCTCGCGGGGCTCCCGGCGGTCTCGCTCCCAGCGGGGTTCGTGGAGCGCGACGGCGCGCGCCTGCCGGTGGGCGTGCAGCTGATCTCGCGGGCCTGGAGCGAGATGGAGCTGCTCGCGCTCGCCCGCGCCGCCGAGGGGGTCTTCGCCCTGGGGGCGCCGATCGCGACCGCGTGATCGCGGAGCCTCGGGGCCGGGCGTCGTCTCGGGCTACTCGAACTCCGTCCGGCACTGCACGATGAGCCGGCCGCGGCGGGCGGCGAGGTCGAGGAGGCGCACGCGCCGGCCGTCGCCGAGGTCGATCACCGGGTCGTCGTCGAGGGGGCGCTCGCCCGCGAGGGCGCTGAGCAGGTGGGCCGCGTCGGGGTTCTCGAGCAGGCGCGCGGGCACGACATCGCCCACGATCGCGCCCGCCCGCTCGGCGATCCAGCCGGCGGGGATCGGGAGCCGCCCGACCCACACCGACTCGGCCGCGACCCAGAGCGCGCCGTCGTCGCGGAACTCCGGCCGGAGCGTGGCCGAGAGGATCTGCACGCGCTCGCGCCCGTTCAGCTGGGCGCCGACCTGGATGCGGCCGTCGTCGAACTCGACCTGGACGTTCTCGATCTCGCGCGGCCATTCGAACTCGGCGTCGGAGTTGGCGAGCCACGGCGCGAGGCGGGTGTTGAGCCACGCGTTGGCGTCCGCGGCGTGGAGCGTCACGGTCCAGGGGGACGCGGGGCTCTCGCGCACCTCGTACATGACATTCACCACGCCGTTCTCGACCTCCTCGCCGGCGCGGATGGTCGCGGGGTCCGAGGGGTCGGTGGTGCGCCACCAGACGGGCGCCTGGCGGACGAGGGTGAACCCGACGGCGGCGAGCAGGCAGGCGAGCAGCGCGAGGCCCAGCCCGAGGGACAGGACCCACTTGCGGAGTCGCCGGAGCGATGGGCGGGGTTTGGGCCGCGCGAGCGCCATCGGATGGGATGATGGTCGCCCGTGCGCGCTCCGGGATCAACCCGAGCGCAAGACAAAGGGAGCCCGGCGTCGGGCCGGACTCCCCGGAGAATGTTCGATCTGGCGGGGCACGGGCGGGCGAGCCGCCCGCGGCACCGGCGCCGCCCGTGGCACGGGATCAGCGCTTGGAGAACTGGAAGCGGCGGCGGGCGCCGGGCTGGCCGTACTTCTTGCGCTCGACCTCGCGGGCGTCGCGGGTGAGGAAGCCGGCGTCGCGCAGGGCCGACTCGGTCGTGGGGTCGTAGCCGACGAGGGCGCGGGCGATGGCGAGGCGTGCGGCCTGGGCCTGGCCCATGATGCCGCCGCCGGCGGGCCGGATCACGACATCCACCTTGCCCTCGACGCCGGTGATGCGGAGCGGGGCGTAGACGTCGTTGCGGTCGCGCTCCTCCGAGAAGTACTCCTCGACGGTGCGGAACTTCTTGTTGGTGCGCTGGACCTGCACCGAGCCCTGGCCCTCCTTGGCGACGCGGAGGCGACACCTGGCGACCGAGGTCTTTCGGCGGCCGGTTCCCCACCACCAGCCGTGGGCGTCCGGGGGGACGGCTTCACGGATGGGCCGGGTCTGCTCGGCGGGGGCCTCGGTCCTGGGCTTGAGTTCGCTGGCGAGAGTCGTCATGGTGATCCTCGTGGGCGGTCCGGCCGGGCCGGACACGGGGGGTCGTTCGTCAGACGGTCAGGGGCTCGGGCTGCTGGGCGTGGTGGGGATGCTCCGCGCCGGGGTAGACCTTGAGCTTCTTGAGCATGTGCCGGCCGAGCCGGTTCTTGGGGAGCATGCGCCGGACGGCGTCCTCGATGAGCTTGTCCGGCTTGCGGTCGCGCAGGTTGCCGTAGGTCTCGGCCTTGAGACCCCCGGGGTAGCCCGTGTAGCGGAGCTTGAGGCTGTGCTCGGCCTTCTTGCCCGTGAGCCCCACCTTGCCCGCGTTGGTGACGATGACGAAGTCGCCGGTGTCGATGTGGGGGGTGTACTCGGGGCGGTGCTTGCCCATGAGGATGATCGCGACCTCGGAGGCGAGGCGGCCGAGGCTGACGCCCTCGGCGTCGACCACGTGCCACTTCTTCTCGACGTCGCCGGGCTTGGCGTAGAAAGTCTGGCGCCGGTGCATCACGTACCTCCGAGGGCGTCGTGGGCCCAGGGTCTGAAGCGTCGGGGCCCGCATCGGTCGGGCGCGCAACGCCGGGTGTCTGCTCGCCGCCTACCGGGCGGGACGGGCCAGCGAGGGCTGGCAAGGTTTCGGTCGCGGACCCGCGGGGCCTCCCAGCCGCGCGGGTGTCCTGAGCCAGTGACGATAGCCCGGGGCCGGTGGGGGTCAAGCGTGGGGCCCGGACCGCGGATTGTCGGCCCCAGTGGCCTCGGGGCACCGGCGAGCCGATGATGGCGGGATGGAGAACCCCATGCTGTCGCCGTTGCCGCCCGGTGCGGGCCGCGGACAGGTCTCCCGGCGCGAGCCGGCCGATCGCGGGACGGGGCTCTCCCGCGCGATCGCGCTGACGGGCGTGGCGGTGCTCTACGCGGTGCTGGCGATCAGCCAGAACATGGCGCCGTACCTCGTCGACAAGGACGCCCAGCTGGGCCGCGAGCCGCGGGGCAGCGAGATCGCCAAGCTCCTCCTGCTCGTCGAGCACGGGCTGCGGGAGCTGGGCGGGGGCGCGGCGGCGCCGCTTGGGGGCATGGCCGCGGGCGAGTTTGCCGGCTCGCGGCACCCGGCTGACCGGCTCCAGTCGGTGCTGGTCCTCGGGGAGGCCGAGGGGGCGGGGGTGGCGCTCGACTGGCTCGACGCGATCCGGATGAACATGGAGCTGACGGCGCTCTCGGAGTCGTCGCGGCGCGGGCAGGACTGGCAGCAGGTCGTGGCCGAGGCGAGGGCGGGTGCTCCCGAGCCTCCCGGGGAGACCTGGGCGCTCGTCGAGATCTCTGACGGGGAGCGGGTCGATGCGGAGGCCGCGGCGGACGCGGCGGTGATGGAGCGGCTCTACGCGGAAGGTGCGGGGAGCCTGAGCGCGGAGCAGCGCGACCGGCTCATAGACCGCTACGGCTGGCTGGGGGAGCTGGCGCTGACGCACGGGCTGGACCGGGAAGCGCCCGAGCGTCGGGAGCTCTTCGCCAAGTGGCCCTGGGCGGTCCTGATGATCCTGCTGGTCGGCGCGGTGTTCATGGTCGGGCTCGTCGGGGGGCTCGCGGCGTTCGTGCTGGCGCTGGTGATGTACTTCACGGGCCGGCTTGGCCGGGGGTTCGTGCCTCCTGAGCGTGGCGGGAGCGTGTACCTCGAGACGTTCGCGGTGTTCCTGGGGATGTTTCTTCTGGTGCACGTGCTGGGCGAGGCGGCGGGGCGGCTGATCAGGAGCGGGAAGCTCGAGGCGAGCGAGGCGGCGTTGACGGCGGGCGTGCTGGCGGCGCAGTGGCTGCTGCTGCCGGTGCTGCTGTGGCCGCTGCTGCGGGGGACATCGTGGCGGGGCTGGCGCTCGGCGGTCGGATGGCGAGCGCCCCGCGGCGTGTGGCGGGAGATCGGCGCGGGGATCGTGGGCTACTTCGCGGGTTTGCCGCTGTTCTTCCTGGGGATCGCGCTGACGTTCGGGCTGAACGTGCTGGCGGAGCGGGTGTTCGGCGAGAGGCACGAGCCGCCGAGCAACCCGGTCTTTGACCTGGTCACGAGCGGGAGCGTGCTCGTGGTGGTCATGGTCGCGCTGCTGGCGACGGTGTGGGCGCCGATCATGGAGGAGACGATCTTCCGCGGCGGGCTGTACCGGCACCTGCGCTCGCGCAGCGGGGCCGTCGTCGCCGGGCTGGTGACCGCGCTGCTCTTTGCGTTCCTGCACAGCTACGGCCCGCTGATGACAGGGCCGCTGATCGCGCTGGGGTTCACGTTCGCGATGATCCGCGAGTGGCGCGGGTCGCTCATCGGTCCGATGACGGCGCACTGCCTGCACAACGGGACGGTGATGACGATCTCGCTGCTGATGCTGCTGGCGCTTGCGTAGTCGTTCAGCCACCGCCGTCGCGGAGGTGGCGGATCATGTCGCGCATGAAGAGGTTGACGCGCTGGCGCTGGTGCGAGGAGGCGTTGCGCTGGACGCGGGACTCCATGAAGATCATCATGCGGGAGGCCTGATTCGACGAGATCTCGCCGCGCTCGAGCGCGTCCTCGTCGCGCTGGGCGTCTCGTCGCGCCTGGTCGAGGATCTCCTCGTCGGTGCGCTCGGCGAGTCCGGGATCGAGCGCCTCACCGAGCCGGACGAGGCGCACGATCGCCTCGTCCATGTAGTCGGCGCGTTGCTCGGGCGGCACGGCGGCGTAGTCCTTCGCGACCATGTCCGCGGCGTCGAGCATGAGCTTGCTCGCGTTCTCCTCGAGCTGCTCGCGGGCCTCGCCTGCGACGCCGGCGAAGAAGGCGGCCATCATGGCGGACTCGGAGGCGTCCATGTCGCGCACGCGCTGGACGAGCTGGCCGATCAGGCGGACCCGCTCCTCGACGGGGAGCTTGTTGAACTCGTCGGTGAGCAGGGTGTAGTCGAAGAGGCGCGCGATCTCGGCGCTCTCGTAGTCGGGCTTGGGGACGGGGCGGACGGCCAGGTAGATGCCCAGGCCCACGGCGACGGCGCCGACGGACGACACGGCCATGATCGTGCGGCGCGGGGCCGGGCGCGACCAGATCGCGGCCACGCGCGCCCCGGCGCGATCGCCCGCCTCGTTCAGGCGCGTGCGCAGTGATCGCCGTCGCACGAGCGCCGCGGCCTGGGCGGTCTCGGCGTCGAGCAGGGAGGGCATGTGTCGTTCGCGCTCGGGCACGGGTGCCTCCGGGATTACATGCCGAAGTTGCAGAGCTTGAGCACGTTCGCCAGGAACGCCTCGGAGAACTCGGGGGGCGGGTCGCCGGGGTAGATGTCGGCCGAGCCGTCCCAGTAGAGCGCGTTGCGTCCGTCGGCGTTGCTCGAGAGGTGGAATCGGTCGAAGTCGCGGATCACGGCGAGCTTTCGGCCGCGGTTTGCGAACTGGTCGTAGGTTCTCGACACGGCGCGCTGCCCCTTCCATTTCTCCTGGGCGGCGATCGCGGGGTCCGCGTTGTCGGGGTCGATGGCGTTGAGGGCCTCGAGGCCGAAGTAGATCTCGGAGGCCACCATCATGTAGCTCAGGCCCCACGTGCGGTAGGCGGGGTCGGGGTTCTCGGCGTCGAGGCCGCCACGGTCGGCGGGGCAGCGGTAGGGGAGCTCGACGATCCAGTTATGGCTCTCGAGGTCGTCGGGATCCTCGCGGTAGGGGCGCGGCGCATCGATGTAGGCGTCGAGCACGTCGAAGAGGTCGATGCTGTTCTCGTTCTCGTCGGCGCCGGCGATGAGGTCGATCCAGGGGAGGACGCCGTCGGAGTCGTTGAAGTAGAGCTGGAGCGAGGTGCCCAGGCCGCGGAGATTGCTCAGGCACTGCGTCTTCCATCCCTCAGCCTTGGCCTTGCCGAGGGCGGGGAGGAGGATGCCGATGAGCAGGGCGATGATGGAGATGACGACGAGGAGCTCGATGAGGGTGAAGGCGCGGGAAGGCATCGAGGCATCGAGGCATCGAGGCATCAAGTGGGACGGTGCCCGTCGAGGCTCCGCCCCCAGGGTGGTCAGACGGGCAGTGCCAGGAGGCGCTTGGAGCCGGTCACCTCGTCCACGACGCGCTTGGCGGTGGGGGTCTGAGTGGCGCGGAAGGTGTTGGCGTGGCGGGCGAAGCATGCACGGAACTCCTCATCTTCCCGCATCGCGGCCGCCAGACCCCTGGCGACCGAGGCCAGCCCGGACTTGAGGCGCCACGCCCGCAGCCCTGCGACGAGGGCGGCGGCCCCGAGGATGAGTGGGCCGCGCACCGATACCGGGAGCAGCGGCGAGGCTGCCCCCACTGTTTGGGAGATCGGGTCGGTTGGATTCACGGCTTCGGCGATGATCTCGTCGAGCCGGGCGATTCCTGCGGCCAGGGCCTGCTCCCGGGCTCGGGCGGCGGCCGCCTCGGCCTGGATTCGGGGTGCCTCGGGGTGGTCCGGGGGGGTGGAGGCCGCGTGCTCCTCCCATCGCCGGGCGTCGTCCTCGAGGGACTGGCGGAGGGCGTCGGCGTCGGCGCGGAAGGCGCGGACCGACTCGAGGTCGGCGCACCCCGCTCCCGCCGCCAGGGCGGGGATCGTGGCCAGGAACATCCAGCGAACGGCAATCCATCGTCTCATGGGTCTCCCCCGATCTGTGCCGGCCGGAGTCGGATGGCTGCGGAGCGGGCCGGTCGCCTCGCGGCCTTCGGGCGGGGGAGCCCGGCGCATTGTCGCGGGCAGGGGGGAGAAAGGGAAGTCTCCGGCCGGGGAGTTCCCCGATCGGGCGCGCAGGGACGGACTTCTGGCCAAAGAACACGGGCCGAGGGCGCGGATCGGCGTCGGGGGCGTCGGCCTCAGGCCTGCGCGGCCAGGGCCCTGGCCAGGGCGTGGTTGAGGGCGTGCCCGGAGCGGGACGCCGTGATCCGGGCGTGGATGGGGCGTCCGACGAGGGCGAGGTCGCCGACGAGATCGAGGAGCTTGTGGAGGGCGGGCTCGTCCTCGGAGCGCCAGGCGTTCTCGATGGGGCGGCCCTGGTCGTCGATGACGAGCAGGTCGCGCGGCGTGAAGGAGCGGAAGAGGCCCAGCGCCTGCATCTGGGCCGCCTCGGCCCGGAGGGAGAAGGTGCGCGCGGGGGCGATGCGCGCCGTGAAGGCGTCCGGCGAGGCGTCCCATGCGGCGCTGTGGGGCGGGATCGGCCCCCCCGGGCCGTAATCGAGGTGGTATTGGTAGCTGGGGCGCTCCCCGGGGGGCAGGGGCTCGAGGGTGATCGCCGCGCTCCCGTCGTCGCTCCGGACGGTCAGGACCGAGTGGACGGTCAGGGGCTCGATCGCGGCCTCGAGGCTTCGCGTGCCGGCGCGCTCGACGGCCTCGACGAAGTGGGCGGCCGAGCCGTCGCCGATGGGCGGCTCGGGTCCGTCGAGCTCGATGAGCGCATCGGTGATCGAGAGGCCGGCAAGCGCGCCGAGCACATGCTCGGTGGTGCAGACGAGCGCCCCGGGGTTGCGCGGGTCTGCGAGTACGGTGTGGCGCGGGGGGATGCGCGCGAAAGCGGGGTGGATCGGTTGCGACGAGAGAGCGGCGACGGTCGCCGCGATGCGGGGCGAGTCGGCGGCGTCGGCGCGGAGAAAGGCCAGACCGTCGCCCGGGCGCGCGGGGTGGATGGTGCAGCGCACGCGCCGCTCGGTGAAGAGCCCGACGCCCTCGATCGCGGCGGGGGTGGCGAGCGTGCGTCGCTGGATCGCGACGGTCATGGCTGATGGTTCGCCAGATCTTGCTCGAGCGCCTTGAGGCGCCGGCGGAGCTCGCGCATGTTCTGCGCCAGCGAGAGCATCGCCGCCTGCGAGCGGAGGCATTCGGTGATGGGGCGCGCGGGCGTGCCCCACCAGGTTTCGCCGGGCGGGAGGTCCTTGGTCAGGCCGCCCTGCCCTCCGATGCGCGCGCCCACGCCGATGCGCAGGTTGTCGCCGACGCCGACCTGGCCGCCGAGCACGGCGCCCTCACCGACGGAGCAGGAGCCGGCGATGCCCACCTGGCCGCAGAGGATGGCGTGGCGGCCGATGGAGACGCCGTGGCCGACCTGGACCAGGTTGTCCATCTTCGCGCCGTCTCCGACGGTGGTCGAGCCGAACTTGGCCCGGTCGATGCACGTCCCGGCGCCGATCTCGACATCGTCGCCGATGACCACGTTGCCGAGGTGGGGGATCTTCACGTGGCCCTTGCCGGAGGGGTGGGGGATGTAGCCGAACCCGTCGGCCCCGATGCTGACGTTCGCGTGCAGGATGCATCGCTCGCCGACGACGCACCCGTGGTAGAGGACGACGCCGGGGTGGAGCACCGATCCGCGCCCGATGCGGGCGCCGCGTCCGAGCGTGACCCGCGGGTGCAGCACCGCGCCGGCCTCCACCCTGGCGTCGGGGCCGATGACGCAGAGCGGTCCCACGGAGGCCCCCGGGTCGATCGACGCGGAGGGGTCGACCACGGCGGTGGGGTGGACGCCGAGCGGGGGCGCCGGCGGGGCGGCCATGGTCCCGAGCTGCTCGAGGAGGGCGACGAGCGCCCGATCGGCGTTGTCCACGTAGATGAGGGCGCGCTGGCGGGCGTCGTGTCCGGGGACCTCGATGCCGCGGGTGACAAGGGCGGCGGAGGCGTGGCTGTCGGCCCACCTGCGCGCGTACTCGGGTGAGCGGATGAAGGTGAGGCAGCCGGGCTTGGCGTCGTCGATGGGGGCGAGATCGCCGAGGGCGAGATCGCCGCGCCCGACCACCTCGCCGCCGAGCATCTGGGCGAGGGCCTGGGTGGTGAGCTTGCCGGTCATCGGTGGTTACTTCACGCCGGCCTTGAACTTCTGGTTCATGAGGAGCACGACCTCGCCGGTGATGTCGAGGCTGTCGCTGGCGTACAGGATCCGCTTCTGCTGGATGGCTCGGTTGACGATCTCCTCGGTGTTCTGCGGCACCTCGACGGCGCGGTCGTCGAAGAGGACGATGTCGTAGCCCTGCTTGGTCGCGACCTCCTGGACGGCGGCGAGCAGCTTGGTGTAGAGGGGGCGGATGATCTCGCCCTTCTCGATGTTGATGAGGGTCTGGTAGACGTTGGCGCGCGCGGTGGCGGTCTCGCGGAGCTCGTAGATCTGGGCGCGGAGCGTACGGCGCTTCTCCTGGTCGGTGGTGGGCGCCTGGTCGAGCTCGGCCTGGAGGTTCTCGAGCTGGGCGCGGAGCTTGTCGAGATCGGCCTGCCGTTCCTTGACGCGGTCCTCGAGCTTCTTGTTCAGCTCGGTGAGCTCGTCGAGCTGCGGGAATGCGGCCTCGACGCTGACGAGGGCGACGGTGCTCGGCTGCGCGAGCTCGCGGTGCTCGGCGGATCCGGCGCCGGCGCTCCAGCCGACGAGGGCGACGACGCCGAGGCAGGCCGCGCCGAGGATCGTGGAGCGGAATCTGTTGCGGGGCATGTCTTACCTCCGTGAGATTGCGGACAGGGACATGATAGAGCCGTCGGCCGTCGGGGCTCTAGAAGGGCAGGTCGATGAAGAAGGTGAAGACGCGGTTCTCGTCGGTTGGTTCCTCGAGGACGGGGAAGCCGAAGTCGAAGCCGATGGGAGCCGGGCTGATCTGGGGGATGTAGAGGCGGACGCCGACGCCGACGGAGACGCGGTAGTCGTCGAAGCCGACCTCGTTGGTGACGGTGCCCGAGTCGACGAAGACGACGCCGCTGACGAGCTCCTCGAAGATGGGGTGGACGACCTGGGATCCGAGGAAGAACGACCAGGTGCCGCCGACGGGGTCCTCGCCGAGCTCTCCGGTGTCGTTGCGGATGCCGACGGGGCTGATCGCGCGGTAGTCGAAGCCGCGGAAGCTCTGGCCTCCGAGGTAATATCGCTCGTAGGTCGGGGCGGCGTCCTCGCCCTGGGGGATGTAGGAGCCGGCGATCTTGGTGGAGAGGACGGTGGCGCGTCCGAGGAAGTCCTCGAAGACAGGGACGAAGAACTCGTGCTCGGCGTTGAGCTTGGTGAAGGAGAAGTCGCCGCCGAGGAGGCCGATCTGCTCGACGCCGATCTCGGTGCGGGCGCCGCGCGTGGGGCGGAAGCGGTTGTTGAGCGTGTCGCGCACGAGGGAGAAGCCGATGCCGTCGACGATGTTGCGGTCGGCGACCTCGAAGACGTCGACGGGCTGGTCGGGGTCGATGTCCTGGAGCTCGACCGCCTCGTAGCGCAGCATCGCGTTGCCGACCCAGCGGGTGCCGAACCGTCGCCCGACTCCGATGCGCCCGCCGAAGCGCTGCTCCTCGTACTCGCCGTAGTCGCGGGTGCGGTAGAAGCCGGCGATGGAGCCGTTGTAGTCGGAGCTCCACAGCGAGGGCTCGGAGAGCGAGAGGGAGTAGGTCTGGATCTCGTTGCCGGGGAGGAGCTCGAGGCGGAGGGTCTGGGCGCCGCCGCGGAAGGACTTGCCGGAGAAGAAGTCGGCGAGCGTGTCCGGCGTGTCGGTGACATCGAAGTTGCGCTGGACGATGGCGATGCGTCCGACAGCGCCGGCGTCGGAGTTGAAGGAGGCACCGATGTTGAACTCGCCGGTATCGGTCTCGCGCACCTCGACGAGCACGTCGCGGTAGACGGGGTCGAAAGGGTCGGGCTCGGAGATGGTGGCGCGCACGCCCGCGGGAGAATCGTCGAGGGTTTCGGGCGCCTCCGGCTGATCGCGCCCGGGGATCCCGGCCCGGCCCATCGCCTGGAGCGAGATGTGCGGGGGCTCGTAGACGCGCTCGAAGATGTTGGTGTCCTTGATGCGCTGCTCGGCCTCCTCGATGGCGGTGGGGTCGAGCGGGCGGGCGGGCTTGACGTTGGCGTCCTCGAGCTTGCCGAGGATGACATCGGTGCGGGTGTCGGTGTTGCCCTTGGTGACGATCTCGCCGGTGCGCTGGAACTCGCCCTGCCCGATTGTCACGAGCAGGTCCACGGTGGGGCGGTCCTGGGCGCGCAGCTCCTGCGTGGTCACGGCGACATCGGCGTATCCCTCGCGGTGGTAGGCGGTCTTGATCGCGTCCACGCTCTCGCGGAGCCGGTTGATCGCGAAGGGATCGCCGCGCTGCATCGGCATGATCGCGGCGATCTGGCCGGCCGAGAACCTCGCCGGCGGGTCGCGGAACTCCAGGAGGACCTCGCCGAGGTGGTAGAGCGGGCCCTCGTCGACGAAGAACGTCACGATCGCCTCGCGGTTGTTGGGCGCCGGCTGCACGCGCCGGTCCACGCGCACGTCGAGGTAGCCGTGGTCGCGGTAGAAGCTGTAGATCGCGGCGACGTCCTCGTCGAGCGTCTCGTCGTCGAGGGGCGCCTTGAGGAAGAGGAAGGCCTTCTTGGTGCTGAGCTGGCGGCGCACCTCCCCGAGGGGGATCGAGCGCACGCCCTCGAAGCGGATGTCGGTCACCTTGAGCTTCTCGCCCTCGGTGACGCGGAAGAGCACGATGCCGTTGTCCTCGAGCTCGCGCCTGTCCCAATCGACCTGGGCGTGGTAGTAGCCCTTGGCCTTATAGAGGTCCTCGATGCGCCGGGCGGCGCGGTCGAGCTGGAAGAGATCCACCGGGGTGCCGACCAGAAGATCGACGGCGCCGGCGATCTCCTGGTCGGAGAGCACGCGGTTCCCCACCGACTGCACGTCCTCCACGATCGGCTGCTCCACGAGCGTGTACACGACGACGACCGAGCCGTCGGCGAGCTGACGCACGCCCGCGTTGATCGAGCCGTAGCGCCCGGTGCGGCTGAGGCGGTGGACGTCCGACGAGACGGTCTCCTGGAGGTACGGCTCCCCGGGGCGGATGCGGATCTGGTTGGCGGCGAAGTCCGCGGCCCGGGGCGTGAGCGGGAGGAGGAGGGTCGCCCCGTCGCGCTCGACCGGGCGCACGACCTCGACCCGGCGCACGGGCCGGCCGTTGAAGCGGTCGCCGGGCTGCTCGGCCGGGGGCGGGGCCTCCGGTTGCGCCTCGGGGGCGGTCTCGGCGGGAGGGGTGTCCTGCGCGAGCAGGGAGGACGCGCCGCCGCAGGTTGCGATGAGCCCCGCGAGAGTCAGGGTGATCCCCCGGCGCTGGAGGCGGCGCAGCGGGGCTGCGGGCGGGCCCGGGTTGGCGGGTTCGTCGGTCACAGGGAGGGGACGATACCGCTGCGGGGTCCGGACCACAACGCGCGGAGTTGTCCGGCGGCGAGCGGAGGGTCACGTGGGGCGACGAGACGGGGTACGATGCCGCTCCCCTGCGCCGGAGCGCCGGCGCGTGGGGGGAGGAATCCGTGGGAGCGGCCCGAGGGGATCGGACATGGAATCGATCGTGCGGAGCGCCCGTCGGGGCGGGGTGGTCCTGGTGGCGATGATGTCGGTGGTTGTGAGCCTCGGGCTGGTGTACGTGCTCTTCCACCAGGGCGCGGTGGCGCGCCTGCCGATGGTGCAGCTCGTCGGCCCGCTGGCGCTGCTGGTGCTGCCGATCGTCACGCTGGGTCTTCTGCGGCTGGATCAGACGACGGCGCGGGAGCGCGGGGCGCGGCGGGGCTGAAAGACGATCCTCCGCGCGCCTGGATCGCCCAGCGCGCGCGCCCGGGTCGGATTCGCTCTCGCGGCGATTCCAGAAGCCGGCGGACGGGCACGCCGGGCGCGCATGTCCGGCGTTGGCCGCGGGCCACGCGCTACTGCAGGTTGACCGGCATCACCACGTAGAGGAAGTCGTTGCCCGAGCGGATGAGGCCGGGCTTGTTCTCCTTCTTGAGCTCCATGATCACGTCGGGGTCGGTGATGACCTTGAGGGCGTCGGTGATGAATCCGGGGTTGAAGCCGATCTCGATGTCCTCGCCCTTGTATTCGGTGAGGTCGACCTGGATGTTGGCCTCGCCCATCTCGGGTGCGCGGCTGGAGAGATCGAGCCGCTTGTCGCTGGCGGTGAAGGTCATGCGCACGCCGCGGGACTCCTCGTTGGTGAGGAGGGCGGCGCGACGGACGGCGGAGAAGAGCACGTCGCGGTCGAAGTGGACGGTCTTGTCGTGGTCCTTGGGGATGACGTCCTCGTAGGGGGGGAACGCGCCCTCGACGAGGTTGGAGGAGAGGACAGCGCGGCCGTCGACGTTGTCGCCGGGGCTGGCGATGTTGAAGAAGATCTGGTTGTCGGTGATGGCGACGTCCACGTTGCCCTCGGCGCCGCCGAGCAGCTTCTGGAGCTGGTTCAGGGCCTTGGTGGGCACGATGCACTTGACGCTGGGCCCTTCCTTCTGGGTGAGGGCGGCGCGGCAGAGGGCGAGTCGCCGGCCATCGGTGGCGACCATCTCGAGCTTCTTGCCCTCGCGGTTGAGGAGGACGCCGTTGATCGCGTAGCGGGTGTTCTCGCGCGCGGTGGCGAAGATGGAGCGGGTGATGAGCTCGGCCAGCGACGCGGCGGGGTGGCTGAAGACGGCCTTCGCGGGCGCATGTCCTGCGCCCCCGGCGACGGCGGTCTTGAACTCGGGGATCGCCGGGAAGTCTTCGGGGGGGTAGCCGTAGACCTTGAAGTGCGCATCCTCGCCGCGGATGTCGACGGTGTCGCCGTCGGCCTCGAGGGTGAGCGTGGGCTCGTTGTCCTCGGCTGAGACGATCTGGCGGAGCTTGTCGGCGGGGATGAGCGCCTCGCCGGGCGACTCGACGTCGACCTGGTCGACCTGGAGGCGCAGGGAGATCTCGGCGTCGGTGGCGGCGAGGGTGAGGATGCCGCCCTTGCCCTTCTTGGCGGCGCTGAGCTTCACACAGGTGAGCTGCGGGCGCGGCGTTCGGCTCGCGACGATTCCGGAGACGAGGTTGATGGCTTCGAGCAGCGCGGCCCGATCGCAGACGACCTTCATGGGAACTCCTCCCGGTTCTGGGAAGCGGAGTGTACCTCCGGGTGGGGACGCATGTTGTAGGGGTCGGCGGGCTCCTTCGGCACGAGGTGTGGGTGTCCCGTGGACAACCGGGGCTGCCCGGGCGGGGGGTTCGCTTAGGGAAAGCCGGGGGATTGTTGCAAAACCCGTTCCGTTCCGGGCGGCGGGTTGCCAGCCCTGCGCGGGCCTGCGATACTGACGTTGCCGCGGGGCCGCGGGCGAATCCAAGGGGTGAGCACTCTGTGAGCCGCCTTCTCGTCCGCCGTCTCGGCGGCCGGGCGCGGTGGAAGCGCGCCCGCCAAGCCGCACCCCAGCCCCCGTGGAGGGTCGTTGATGTCCTTCGAAGCCGCGATTCACGCCCAAGCGATCGAGATCGGGAAGCTCAGCCTTGAGATGACGGCCGCGGCGGGGGCGGGGCATCCCTCCTCCGCCCTCTCCATCAGCCACCTGGTCACGGTGCTGATGTTCCACACGATGCGCTGGAGTCCGGACTACCCGGATTACCCCACCAGCGACCGGCTCGTGCTCAGCGAGGGGCACGCGGTCCCGGCGGTGTACGCCGCGGCGGCGAAGCTCGGGGTGGTTGTGGGGCGCGACGCGGCGAGCCGCCGCAAGCTCAAGATCGAGGACCTGAAGACGCTGCGCGCGTGGCAGAGCGAGCTGGACGGCCACCCGAACCCGATGGAGGGTTTCCCGTTCTTCGACGCGGCGACCGGCTCGCTGGGCCAGGGGCTGAGCGTGGCGGCCGGCCTCGGGGAGGCGGCGCGGCTGGACGGGCTGGATAGGCGGATCTACTGCATCATCGGCGACGGCGAGAGCCGCGAGGGGCAGGTCGCCGAGGCGCTCGATTTCATCGCGGACCGCAAGCTGACCAACGTGCTGGCGATCTTCAACTGCAACGGGTACGGGCAGGCGGGTCGGGTTTCCGAGCAGCAGTCGCCGGAGCGGATGGCGAAGAAGCTCGAGGCGGCGGGGTTCGAGGTGCGGGTCATCGACGGGCACGACCCCAGGCAGGTCAAGAAGGCGTTCGAGGAGTTTGCGGAGCGGTCGGGGCGTGCGGATGCGGGCCCGATGGCGCTGGTCGCCAGGACGGTGAAGGGGTGGGGGAGCCCGACGATCCAGGGCGGGGGCTGGCACGGCAAGCCGGCGTCGGGCGATGCGCTGCAGCGGGCGATGTCGGAGCTGGACGAGCGGCGGGTGGAGCTGACCAGCTCGCTCAACTCCAGCGACGTGTTCGAGATCCAACCGCCGGCGCAGGCGCCGCAGAAGGACGAGAGCGCGGGGGAGATCCCGAGCCTGAGCCAGACGATGCGCCGGATGGACATGGAGAGCGTGCTGCACGCGGGCAAGCTCGCGACGCGGAAGGCGTACGGGATCGCGCTGCGGGCGCTGGGGAACGTCAACAGCCGCGTGGTGGTGCTCGACGCGGACGTCTCCAACTCGACCTTCGCCGAGACGTTCGCCAGGCAGAGCGACCTTGCGGACCGGTTCATCGAGTGCAAGATCGGCGAGCAGAACATGATGAGCGTGGGCGCGGGGCTCTCGGCGGCGGGGAAGATCCCCTTCTGCTCGAGCTTCGCGAAGTTCATCACGCGCGGGTACGACCAGATCGAGATGGCGATCAACTCGGGGGCGAACATCAAGCTGGTGGGCTCGCACGCGGGGATCACGCTCGCGTCGGACGGGCCGAGCCAGATGGCGCTGCCCGACGTGGCGTGGTTCCGCGCCTGGACGACGATGAAGGACCACCGGGGCAACCCGGGGTGCTACGTGCTCCAGCCGTGCGACGCGTTCGCGGCCTATGCGCTGACGAACGTGATGGCCGAGTACGAGGGCGCGTGCTACATGCGGACGCTGCGGGCCGACACCGAATTCATCTACTCCGACGACCAGGTGTTCAACCTCGGCGGGTTCGAGGTGCTCAACGAGGGGCGCGACGTGGTGCTCTGCGCCGCCGGCTACATGGTGCACGAGGCGAACAAGGCGATCGAGCTGCTCGACAAGGCGGGCGTCAGCGCGACGCTGGTGGACCTCTACAGCCTGCCCTTCGACACCGAGAAGCTGCTCGACATCGTGAGCCAGAACAACGGGTACGTGATCTCCATCGAGGACAACTACGGCGGGGGCATCGGCTCGGCCGTGGCGGACGCCCTCGTCGAGTCGGGCGACGGCTTCACCCTCGAGCAGATGCACGTCAAGCGCATCCCCAAGAGCGCCCGCACCGAGCAGGAAATGCTCCAGATGTGCGGCCTGACGGCGCAGGACATCGTGACCAACGTGATGAAGGTGCTGCAGGTGGTGTGAGGCGGCGTGGCCTTCGCTCGCCCGCAAAGCCGGGCTCGCTCAGACCACGGCGCCCTCACGCTACGGGCATCCCCCGGTCCACGCGTTGAGGAACGTCAGGACATCGCGCGTGTCGAGGTCGCCGTCGCCGTTGAAATCGGCCGGGCACGGCGGGACCGGCGTGACCACGAGGTCCACCGGGCCGCCGCCGACGGGGATGGTGTCGAGCACGGTCCGTGTCGCGGTGTCGATCACGGAGACCGAGTCGCTGTCGAACGAGTTGGTGTAGAGCGTCGCGCCGGCGGTGTCGAATGCGAGCCCCCAGGGGCCGGGATCGACGGTCACCTCGTCGAGCATCGCGTTGGTTGCGAGGTCGATGACGCCGACGGTGTCGCCCCCGGCGTGCGTCACGTACGCGAGTGAGGGTCGCGAGCCGTGGATGGCCACGGCGAGCGGGAACGCCCCGACGCCGAACTCCGTGAGCGCCGCCTGCTTGGGCGCGTAGATCACGCTGATCGTGTTGTCCACGCCGTTGGGGACGTACACGAGCGCGCCGCTGGGGTGCACCGCCATCTGCAGCGGGAACGCCCCCACGGGCGTGGTGTCGATCACGACGCGGGCGATCGCGTCGATGATCGAGACGGTATCGTCGTCGCGGTTGGCCACGTAGAGCCTCGTGCCGTCGGGGCTGATCTCGACGCCCGTGGGCGCGGCGCCCACTGCGAGCGTGTCGAGCACGGTGTTGCCGGCGGTCTCGACGAACGAGACGGTGTTCGCGAGCGTGTTCGTGACGTAGAGCGCCGACCCGTCGCCGCGGATCGCCATGCCGATGGGGTTCGCGCCGACCGGCACCGTATCGACGACGGTGCGCGACGCGGTGTCGATCACCGAGACGCTGTCGCTCTGCGAGTTGACGACGTACAGGGTCGCCCCGTCGGGCGAGATCGCGACGTCCTGCGGCGCCAGGCCGACGGGGATGGTGTCCACCATGACGCCCGTCGAGAGGTTAACCACGCCGACGTTGTCGTCGAACTGGTGCGACACGTAGAGATGGACCTGCGCACCCGCCGCCTGCGCGAAGCACGCGCCCAGCGCGAGGGCGCGCACGCCACAGCCCCGGACCGGCATGGTCATGGCTCTCTCCCTTGGAGGCAACCCCGATTTCGCTGAGCCGCGGGACCCGCGTGCTGCACTCACCCGCGCTCCCGCGGCCGAACGGCACGAACGGTCCGGGGCGCTCCACGACCCCGAGGCCGCGCCGAGTCTACCGCGCGCCCGGCGCGCCTCCGAGAGAATTGTCGGGGCGCCGCCGGCGGGGGATGCAGATCCCTCCACCAAGCGGGGGCGTATCAACACCTTGGGGGCGGCGGCGGGCCGGGTGAAAGGAGCGGACCATGCGCAGCGAGATGAGAGCCGGGCTGGCGGGGCTGGTGCTTGGGTTGGGTGTGGGCGCGGGGCTCGGCGTGGCGCCGCCCGGGTGGAGGGCGCCGGCGCAGCCGGCGCCGGGGAGCGATCGCCAGCCGCTGGTCGCGCAGCCGGAGGTTCCCGCCGACCCTGTGGAGCGGGAGCTGTCGCGAATCGGCGACGGCCTGTTCCGCGTGCCCAGCGAGTTGCCGACCGACCCCGACAGGAGCATCGAGCAGATGCTCGACGATCAGGCGCGGGCGATCGAGCGGCTCGAGGCGCGCCTCGCGGGGCTGACCCCGGCGAACCTCGACGACCTCGAAGATCGGGTCGAGGCGTTCGAGGACTCGCTCCGCGGGGTGAACCTGGCCGATGTGAACGCCCTCGATCGCCGGCTGAGGGACATGCAGCAGCTCGTGCAGGACCTCGACCGGCGCGTCGAGAACGTGCCGCGGAGCGACCTGAGCCAGCTGGCGCGGACCGTGCAGGACCTCGAGCGGCGGATGGAGCGCGACACCGGGCGCTCGATCGACTCGCTCGAGCGCTCGGTGCGCGACACGGCCTCGTCGATCAGGAGCCTCGAGAGCCGGGTGCGCACGCTCGAGCGGAAGATCCCGTAGCGGGCCGGCGGGCGAGCGCCGGGCGGGGCGCGACGCGTCGCGCCTTCCCGGCGGGTGATGTCACACGGCCGCGGAGGCCATGCGCTCGCACTCGTCGGCGCAGCGGCGGCAGGTCGAGGCGCACTCGGTCATCATCTCGTCGCCGCCGGCGAGGCCCTCGCAGGCCTCGGCGCAGGCGGCGCAGATGTCCGAGCACTCCCTGCACACGTGGGCGTGGTGGGCGGACGCGCGCCCCATGAACCGGGCCGCCGTCGCGCAGATATCGGCGCAGTCGTGCATAATCGTCTGATGCTCGACCCCGGCGTGCTCCCCGCCCATGGAGAGGCAGTGGGTGGAGCACCGCACGCAGATATCCGCACACTCGAGGCAGGTCTCGATGCACTTGTTCATCTCGGGGTTGGTCTTCTGGTGGGGCATGGCCTGCTCCTTGTGAGGTTGCGTGAAATGGTGATCCGGCCGCTCCGAATCGGGAGGTGCGCCGCGGGCTTCACAGGGAAGCATCGCCCCGCGCCGTGAGCGAGCGGTGAACTGCTGGTGAAAGTCGCGAAGCAGGCCGGAAATGTGGCGGCGGCACGCCCGCTCGCCCGGGCGGGCGTTCGGCAGCAAGATCCGGTGTCCTCTGCGAATACGGGGACTCGAGTCCGATAGGACGTCTGCCTCCACGCGTCGGGTGCGAAGCTCCCCCGCACTCTGGACGGTCTTTAGGCACAACTCATCACGCCACACCCGATCCGACCCCTGTGGGAGCGAGTGCGGTGTGATTCTCGTGGTTCAGTCTAAGACGGGAACCAAGCTCCAAATATCCCAGTCATTGCTCTGGAAAGCGTGGAAGTAAATGCGGCCCTGAGGATTGTCGGCGTCGAGCCCCCACGATGGGCCCCCTTCGTACCCCGGGGAGGAGGTGAGTTGTTTCTGCGAACTGCCGTCGCTGCGCACAATCCACAAGTCGTAGTCCTGCCTCGTCTTCTTGGCGGGGCTTGAGCGATCGGAAGCGAAGGCGAGCCAAGCTCCGTCTGGTGACCAACATGGTTCCAACTCATTCGCGCCAGTCGCGACGAGTTGTGTCTTGTTGCCGCCGTCGCGGTCGATAAGATAGATGTCCCAGGTGCCCGCCTCGTTCGAGGCGTAGGCAATGCGCTGCCCATCCGGCGACCAGGCAGGCGACAGGCCTTGCCCCAGCATGGAGATCGAACCGTCAGAGTCCGCCCTCCAGATCGTGGGCATCTCGCGGAAGAGAGTCCACAGGCGCCCTCGCTCGTCCGTGACGATGGTTGGTGGCGCGGTCACCATGGACGTAAAGACGATCGATCCATCGGGCGCTGCATGCGCATCCAGGTCGGCGCTTTGACGTCGGCTCAGCAAGGTCGGCGCGCCCTTTCCCGAGGCATTCTGCCGCCACAGTTTAAGTGTCTCCAAGCGCGTGGAGTCGAAGACGAGCCTGTCATTGCCGAGCCACGCAGGTCGGCGGTCGTCAGAAGGATCAATAGTGACTTGGCGGCCGGGGCTGGCGCTTTCCAGGAGACTTGGCCTTACCCAGATGTCGTAGTGCCCATCCTGGAAGCGCTGGTAAGCGAATTCGCGGCCGTCGGGGGAAGCAGCGGGGTAGGTGTCGGTGCCGGTCGCAGAGGTCTCCTGCCGGAAGTCGACATAGGGCGATGGTGGCTCGGGCATAGCCTGTCGCTTGTCGGTGCCCTTGCAACCCATTGCGCAAGCGGCGAGGATGATGGCAAGCGCCCGGGATAGCGATACTCTCGATGTCACATGCCACCTCGCTAGGGCAACCGCGAGGCGCCGGTGCGACGTGTACACCATCGCAAAGGCGCTCGGCAGGTCTACAAGCAACGCGCTCGCATCGACACTCAGGCGAACTCGCGCGAGATCGCTGCGACGCGAGGCAGCCAACAACACGCTCCACGGGCAGATACGCAGCTCCGCCGCCCAGATAGCGCGCTAGGACGACATTGTGCCTGCAGTTGCCGCGCGACAGAGCGGGGCGGGCGAGCGCTCAATCCTCAGGCATGGCGAGCACGTGGGGTAGGTTCCCCAAGGAGGGGTCGAGCGCTGCCAACCTATGCGACTGCTGCCTCCACCCATCGCTCTCCGAGCGCATCACGACATTCCCCTCGGCATCCAGCCCGAAGGCCAGGGTGGCGCTGGGGAGGTCGCGGGCGAAGAGTTGGACGTCGACGCGAGCGGGGTCGTCGTCGCTCGGGGCTCGGGCGAGCACGGTCGGGCCGATCAGGTCGGCCGTCTCGAGCGGGAGCACGCACTTGTACCACACCGCCCCCTCCCCCGGGCGGGCCATGGTTGGGTTGATCCACCCGCGCCGGGCCTGGTACTCGGGACGCACGGCGAAGATGACCCTGGGCCAGCGGAAGTCGGTCCCCGGCTCGCCCAGCTCCGCGAGCGGGTGCTCGTTGTTGCAGCCCATGACCACGATCAGGCGGTCCTCGGGCAGCCAGATCAGCTGGCCCGCCGAGCCCCAGTGCCACGCCTCGAAGAGCACCTCGCCGCCGGCGCTGTACACGCGGATCGCGGCGGGGTCGAAGCGGTGGTGGTGGGTCGCGATGATCTCCAGGCCGGGAGACTCGGCGAAGACCTCCACCGGAAACACGGCGTGGCCGGCGGTGTAGACCTCGGCGACGTTGAGGAAGTCGCCCGAGGTGCTCGGCGGCAGATTCTCCCGGGGGGCGCGGACGAAGTCCGGCGTGCCGCGCGTGCGCCAGAGCAGCCGGGTCGGGTTCTCCGCGTCCCAGATGCAGAGCTGCGCGTCGAGGGCGGCATCCAGGCCGATAGGGTCGTTGATCACGGTGGCCACGCGCAGGCGCGGCGTGGCGCCCGCGTCGAAGAGCCCCGCGAAGGAGACACCCTCCTCCGCGCTCGAACGCCACTCGTGCAGTGAGCCCAGCCGGCTCTCGAGCCGCGCCCACCGCCCGTGCTCCCCGTCCACCCTCACCTGGAACGGCTCTCGGTAGAGACGCCCGGTGCTCACCTGGCTGGCGACGAGGCTCGCGGTCAGGATCGAGCCCCCGAGCAGGACGGAGGCGCCCGCCGTCGTCCACGCCGGGTGGCGCTCGAGCACGCGCATCGCCTTTCGCCACGGGCCGGCCCGCCCCGCCTGCACCGGCTCGCGCGTGAGCCAGCGGCGGAGGTCGTCGGCCAGGTCCGCGGCGGAGGCGTAGCGGTCCGCCGGTCTGGTCGCGCACGCCTTGGTGAGCACGGCCGCGAGAGGCTTGGGGACCTGCGGCCAGACGGCGCGGGGGTCGCGCGGAGGGTCGGAGCCCACGCGGCGGATGGCCTCGTGGACCGTGGCGCCGGTGAGGTCGTGCGGCGTGGCGCCGGCGCAGAGCCAGCACCCGATGGCGCCCAGGGAGTAGACATCGCTGCGCGTCGAGATCGCGTGCCGCTCGCCGCGCGCCTGCTCGGGGGCCATGAAGGCGGGTGTGCCGACGGGCGCCCCCTCCACGGTCAGGGTCTGCAGGGGGTCGGGCGTCACGAGCATGGCGATGCCGAGGTCGATGATGAAGGGCTCGTCTCGCTCGCCGACGATGACGTTGGAGGGCTTGAGGTCGCGGTGGATCACGCCGCGCTCGTGCAGCGTGTGCGCGGCCCGCGCGAGCCGCTCGAGGAGCCGCACGCGCGACTTGAGCTCGTCGGCGTCGCGCGGGGCGGGGCTCTCGAAGCGGCGGTCGAGGGGCGTGCCCTCGACGTACTCGGTCGCGATGTAGAGCGAGCTGCTGGTCGTGCCGAAGTCCAGCAGGCGGGGCACGCTGGGCGAGCGGACCTGCTGCAGGGCGTCGAGCTCGCGCCACGCCCGCTGGGAGGCGGGCCCATCCCCGAGATGCAAATGGAGCACCTTGAGGGCGACCTTTGCCTCCGAGTCGGCCCGTCGCGCGAGGTAGGTGACGCCGCCGGCCCCGCGCCCCAGCTCGCGCTCGACGATGTAACCTTCTATACGGGGCAGGGTTGCGCTCTCGGGCTCGTCCCGGGCGCGCATCGAGCCGAGCACCTGTCTCGCCGCGGCGAGGGTCAACGGCGGGCGCGAGCTGTCGCAGGCCTCGCCCATGGGCATTTCCGCCGGGGGCCAACCGAGCCCCTTCCCTTACGCGGCGTGCGCTGCACAATAGGGTGGCGCAGCCGATCGAGGGAGCCGTGGGGCACGAAACAGAGGAGTTGCTCGAACGCACGGACGCCGCCTTCGAGTCGACGCAGTGGACGGTGCTGAACGCGCTCCGCGCCGCGGACGCGGCGGTGCGCTGCGCCGCGGCGGAGCGCATCGCGCAGACGTATTGGCCGCCGGTCTACGCGGCGGCGCGCCGGCTCGTGCGGACGCGCGACGAGGCCGCGGAGCTGACGCAGGGGTTCTTCAGCGACGTGGTCTTCGGCCGGCGGCTGCTGGAGCGGGCCGATCCGGCGCGGGGGACGCTGCGCTCGCTGATCCGCTCGGCGCTCAAGCGGTACGCGACGGATCGGTGGAGGTCGTCTCGCTCGCGCGGGGCCGGGCGCACCGTGCCGCTCGGGAGTCTGGATAGGGAGGACGCGCTCAGGATCGGGGGCGACAGCGAGAGCGCGTTCGACCGGAGGTGGGCGCTGGCCCTGATGGAGGAAGCGCTCCGGCGCTGCGAGGGACATTTCGAGGGCAACGGGCGGGCCCGCCACTGGCGTCTGTTCCAGGCGAGGGTGCTGCTCCCCGCCCTCCACGATCTGGAGCCGCGGGCTCTCGGCGAGGACGCGCGCGACTGCGGGTTCGAGACGGCGGCCGACGGCGCCGCGGCGGTGCAGACCGTCAAGCGCCGGCTCGAGGCGATCCTGCGCGAGGTGGTCGGCGAGACGCTCTCCGACCCCGACGAGCTTGCGGGCGAGTATCGGGCCGTGCTCTCGCTGATCGAGGGCGGTTGAGTGGTGCGAGGCCGTTCACTCGCCCGGCACAAGAGGCTCCGGCAACCCGCCCAGGCGGAGATCCATGCGCCTGAGCGGGTGGTCGCGCTGCTTCCAGCCGTCGCTGGGCTGCGGGCTGAGGGTGCTGCCCTCGGCGTCGAGGACGAATGTCAGGCTCGCGCCGGGGGCGTCGCTCTCGAGGGCGCTGATCGTGAACAGCACCCGGGCGGGGTGCTCGGCGGCGTTGGCCAGGAGGAGCGGCGGCCTCGTGGCGGGCGCGATGAGGCTGCCCGCCTCCAGGGGCAGGATGCACCGGTACCACGCGGCCGCCTCCCCGGGGCGGGCGAGCCTCGGATTCACCCAGCCCTGCCGGGCGCCGAACCGGGGGCGCACCGCGAAGACCACGCGGGGCCAGCGCAGGTCCGTCCCGGGAATCCCGTACGCCTCCAGCGGGTGCTCGTTGTTGCACCCGGAGAGCACGATCAGCCGCTCCTGCGGCACCCAGAGCGTTTCGCTCGCCGAGCCCCAGTGCCAGGCCTCGAAGAGCACGGCGCCGTCGGCGCTGTAGACGCGGATCGCCGCGGGATCGAAGCGGTGGTGGTGCGTGGCGATGATCTCGAGCCCGGGCGACTCGGCGAAGACCTCCGCAACGACCGCGGCCCCGGCGGTGTAGGCCTCGGGGTTGCTGAGCAGGTCCGCCGACGTGGCGGGGGGCAGGTTCTCGCGCGGGGCGCGGAGGTAGTCGGGCGTGCCGCGCGTCTGCCAGAGCAGCCGCGTCGGGTCGCGGGCGTCCCAGACGCACAACTGCTTGTCGAGCGCCATGCCCGCACCCGGGGGCCCGTCGATGACCGTTGCGATGCGCATCCGCGGGCGGATGGCGGGGCCCGCGTCGTAGAGCTCGACGAAACCGACGCCCCGCTCGGCGTCGGACGTCCACTCGAAGAGAGGGCCGGCGCGGCTCTCGAGCCGGGCCCACCTGCCGTGCTCCTCGTCGAGCTCGACGCGGAACGGCTGGCGGTACAGCCGGCTGATGGTTGACTGGCGGACGAGGACGCTCGATCCGACAATCGCGGCCCCCAGGATCAGGCACAGGATCGTCGTCGTCCACGCGGGGTGCCGCTCGACGCGCCGCGCGATGCGCCTCCACACCCCCGGACTCGTCGCCAGCACCGGCTCTCGACGCAGCCAGCGGCCGAGGTCCGCCGCGAGCTCCGCCGCCGACATGTACCGCTCTCCCGGCTTCGGCGCGCACGCCTTGGCGAGCACGGCCGCCAGGAGGCGGGGGAGCTCGGGCGAGACCGATCGCGGCTGGCGCGGTTCCTCGCTCCCGACGCGCCGGATCGCTTCGTGCAGCGTTGCGCCGGCGAGGTCGTGCGGCGTGGCGCCCGTGCAGAGCCAGGAGCCGATCGCCCCGAGCGCGTAGACATCGGTGCGCGTGGAGATCGAGTCACGTTCGCCGCGTGCCTGCTCGGGGGCCATGAAGGCGGGAGTACCGACGGGGGCGCCCTCGACGGTGAGGGTGGCCATGGGGTCGGGCGTGACCAGCGTCGCGATGCCGAGGTCGATGATGAAGGGCTCGTCGCCCTTGCCGACGATGACGTTGGATGGCTTGAGGTCGCGGTGGATCACGCCGCGCTCGTGGAGCGAGTGCGCGGCCCGGGCCAGGCGCTCGAGCATGCGCACGCGGGTCCTGAGATCGTCGGCGTCGCGCGGCGCGGGGCTCTCGAAGCGGCGGTCGAGCGGCGTGCCCTCGACGTACTCGGTCGCGATGTAGAGCGACTGGCTCGCGAGCCCGTAGTCGAGGAGGCGGGGCACGCTGGGCGAGCGGATTTGCTGCAGCACGTCCAGCTCGCGCCAGGCCCGCTGC
Organism: uncultured Phycisphaeraceae bacterium; assembly: GCA_964435785.1. Taxonomy (GTDB): domain Bacteria; phylum Planctomycetota; class Phycisphaerae; order Phycisphaerales; family UBA1924; genus PNC22. The sequence goes on from CAYTAH010000004.1 coordinate 102,720, forward strand.
GATGCCCGTCCCTCGCTCAGCGGCAGATGGAGGAGCTTGAGGGCGACCTTGGCGCCCGAGCCGGCCTTGTGGGCGAGGTAGGTCACCCCGCCCCCGCCGCGCCCCAGCTCGCGCTCGAGCATGTACCCCTCAATGGGGGGCAGGGCCGAGTTGGCCCTGCCCTCCCCCCGCACCCCCGGTCCGTCCTGGATGGCGGCGAGCACCCGTGACGCTGCGGCGAACGAGAGCGATCCGTGAGCAATCTCCCCCGGGTCACCCATGGAGTCCACCAGTGGAAAGGGCGCTGCCTCCACCTTGTAGTACGCGGGCGGATCGCCACAATAGGGTGAAGGGAACCGGGATTGTGGGGGTCGATGGGGGATCTCGTCGACAGAACGGACGCGGGGTTCGAGTCAACGCAGTGGACGGTGCTCGAGGGCCTGCGCGCGGAGGACGAGAACGTCCGGCGCGCAGCCGCCGAGCGGGCCGCGATCATGTACTGGCCGCCGGTGTACGCCTCGGCGCGTCGGCTGACACGGACGCGTGAAGAGGCGGAGGAGCTGACGCAGGCGTTCTTCGCGGACGTTGTCCTGGGGCGGCGGCTGCTCGAGCGCGCCGACCCGGGGCAGGGGCGGATGCGCAGCCTCCTGCGCGCGTCACTCAGGCGATACGCGACGGACGCATGGCGGCGCGCGAGGTCGCGGGGGGCGGGGCGCGTCGTGCCCCTGGGCGAGCTCGACCGCGAGGACGCGCTCCTGCCCGGGGGCGACAGCGAGAGCGCCTTCGATCGCCGGTGGGCCCTGGCGCTCTTCGAGGAGGCGCTGCGCAGGTGCGGCGAGCACTTCCGCGCCGGCGGGCGGGCGGCGCACTGGAAGCTCTTCGAGATGCGGATCCTCGTGCCGGCCGTGCACGGGCTCGAGCCGCTCCCGATGGCCGAGTCGGCCCGCGCGTGCGGCTTCGCCTCGGCCGCGGAGGCCGCCGCGGCGGTGCAGACCGTCAAACGTCGTCTCGACATGCTCTTCCGCGAGGCGGTCTCCGAGACGCTCAGCGACCCGGCGGACCTCGCCGAGGAGTATGCGCTGGTGCAGGGGCTGCTCGCCGGGCGTTGAAAGAAGACGCCGGCCGGGGCTGGCCCGGCCGGCGCGGACGATCGGAGCGATCTCGGAGGTCGATCAGTCGGGGCAGCCGAAGACGTAGGCGTTGATGAACACCAGCACGTCCTGCGTGTTGATCGTGCCGTCGGCGTTGAGGTCGGTCTCGGGATTCTTGGGGACCCAGTCGTTCAGGAAGGCGGTGAAGTCGGTGGTGTTGAGGGCGCCGTCGGCGTTCCAGTCGGCGACGCACTCGTACTGCACGTACATCTCGAACTCGAGGCCCGCCGGCTCCATGTCGCTGGCGTCGCTGCAGACGCCGAAGGTGAGTGTGTTGGTCCCGGGCACGACGATGTTGGGGACCTCGTCCTCGAACACGGGATCGGTGGTGGGCCAGTTGAGCAGGCGGTGGCGCGTCGTGGTGCGGTCCTGGCCGAGGTTGGCGACGTCGTCGTCCCGCAGCAGGAGGGAGGCCGGGCGCCTGTTGACGAAGGCGACGGCGAGGTCGTCGACGTTGGCCGAGCCCAGGAGCGACGGCTTGCGGAAGATGGGCGGCATCGAGAACGTGAGGCGGTAGAAGGCACTGCCGCAGTTGTCGAGCGTGACCTCGTCGGCGCCGGTGAGGTAGCTCTCGGTGTCGACGTAGGACTTGTCGAGGTTCTGGCCGCAGGGGAAGGCGTCCCGCTGGTGGAGGTCGGCGTGCCGGTTGATGACGACCTGCCATCCGGAGGAGGGCGGGCCGGCGTTGATGGTCGAGAGCTGCTCGTCGACGGCGCCGGTGATGGGATGCACCTCCATCTCGTCGCTGGAGCTGAGCCTCATCGCCCGCATGCGCGAGGGCGTGTAGGTTTCGCGCACGGGATCGCTGTCCTCCTGATCGAGCGAGAGGCCGAGCCGCCCGTGCCGCCCGCTGACGGACTTGTCGAGGACCATCTGCCCGGCGATCTCGTCGAGGTTGTAGTAGGCGACCAGGCCCGGCTCCTTGCCGGTCAGCGGGGACATCATCGCGCCCTGGATCTCCGCCTCCGAGCGCACGACCGACCAGACCCGGACCTCGTCGAAGAGCCCGCCGAGGAACTCGCTCGCCCCGGGGTAGTCGTCGCCGATGGCGAACAGGGCGTCCGGTCCTGACGGCAGGATCTCCGTGTCGAAGAGCTTCTCGGCGTCGAGCTGGCCGTCGATGTACAGCCGCGCGGTCTCGCCGTCGTAGGTTACGGCCACGTGGTGCCACTCCTCGAGCGTGAGCGGCGTCGAGCCGACGATCGTCTTCTGGCCCTGGTTCCAGTTGATGAAGAACCGCAGGCGGGGGTCGGAGGGGGGGCCGACGCCGAAGTCGAAGGACGACCGGTCCGACCCGCCGTAGCTGACGATCCCCGCGGTCCACTGCGGGTGCAGCGACTCGGGGTTCAGCCACGCCTCCAGCGTCAGCGTCTGGGAGACGAAGTCGGCGTCAACGGTCACGACATCGTTCTGGCCGTCGAGCGCAAGGTAGCCCCCGGCGCCGTTCGGCTGGGCGAACGCGGTCTGTGCGAGCAGCGCGGCTGCAGAGACTGAAATACACAATGATCGCATGATCCCACCCTTCTCCCGAGCCCCACTCCGAGGCGGCGAGATTACGCCGCGACCCTCACGGCTCGTAAGGCCAATGTAGCCCATAACTGGTGGAGGGCCAACGATTTGGTGAAGGTTTCTGCCTAGTCGCACCCGGCGTTCCAGGAGTTCAGGAAGGCCAGCACGTCGAGCGTGTTGACGACGCCGTCGCCGTTAACATCCGCCCCGGGGTCTCCCGAGGCCCAGGCGTTGAGGAAGGCGAGGACATCGAGGGTGTTGGCGATCCCGTCGCCGTTCCAATCGCCGTCACAATAGAGAATCTCGGCGCTCCAGGCGCCGCGCCCCTGCGTCCCGATCACGATGCGCCCGCGCGCGACGTCGAGGTCGATGTCGATGACCGGCGCGTTGGGCAGGCCGGCCGGGTAGGCGTGCCAGGTGGCGCCGCCGTCGACCGAGCGGAGGAGGCCCGCGTCGGTGCCCGCGTACATGGCGGGGCGCGGGCGCCTCGTGTCCACGGCGACCACGTTCACCGGCACGTCGGGCAGGTTCTCGTCGAGCGGCTCCCACGTCTGGCCGGCGTCGGTCGAGCGGCGTATCTGCGTCGCGCCATAGACCGCCGTCGCGAGGTACACCGTCCTCTCGTCGAGGGGATCGACGAAGATCTCGCGCGTGACGCGGGGCCAGCCGGGGTGGTCGTCGAGGATTGGTGTGAAGGTCGCGCCCGCGTCGGTCGAGACCTGCACGTTGCCGTCGTTGGTGGAGGCGTACAGGTAGTTCGGGTTCGAGGGGGCGATCGCCAGCGCACGGATCGCGCCGGCGCCGTTGGTGAGGTCGCCCGAGCGCACGCTCCAGCTCGAGCCGCCGTTGGTCGAGCGGTAGACACGCTCGGTGCCGTAGTACATGGTGCTCGGGTTGACGGGATCGATCACGTAGGGAGGCAGGAAGCAGTTCCGCCCGCCGATGCCGTTCCCCGAGTAGCTGAAGCTCCCGCCGCCGTTGGTGGAGCGGTAGAGATTGCCCGTGCCCTGGTACTCGCAGAACACGATGTTGGGCGAGTCTGGGTTGATCTGCGTCCAGCCGCCGTCGCCGCCGAAGACACCCTGCCATGTCCGGCTGTCGGAGGTCCGCCGGTTTGTGCCGTTGTCCTGCGTTCCGCCGAGGATGTAGTTGTCGTCGGTTGGGTGCGTCGAGAGTCCGGCGTAGAACTGCACGGTGCCAAGGCCGGTCGCGAGATTGGTCCAGGACGAGCCGAGGTTCGTCGAGCGGTGCACGCCGCCGTCGCTCCCGGCGACGAGCCTTCCCGCGGCGTCCCAGGCGATGGCGTGCTGGTCCACGTGGGGCGGGGTGACGTCGCTGCCGGAGCTGCCGATGTAGCGCCGCATGTCGAGTCCGCCGTAGAAGACCGTGTTGGGGTCGTCGGGCTTGACCGAGACGCAGGAGAGGTACCAGCCGTAGGACGACTGATCGACCGTGCCGCGTGAGACCCACGAGGCGCCGCCGTTGTCCGAGCGGTAGCCGCCGATCGCGGACGCACCGCCCCCGTTGGCGTCGCACCGGTTGGTGAAGAGCGCGTAGATCGTCTGCGGGCTCGAGGGCGAGATGCCCAGGCTGATGCGCCCGACGTTGTTCGAGGGCAGCCCGCCGGCGAGCTTCGTCCAGGTGGCCCCCGCGTTCACGGACTTATAGACGCCGTTGCCCGGGTTGCCGAAGACGTTGCCGATCGCGGCGTAGATCGTGGCGGGCTGGGCGGGGTCGATCGCCAGGTCGCTCGCCTCGACGGACGGGATGCCCCCGCCCAGGAGCGTCCAGGAGACGCCCGCGTCGGTGGACTTGAAGACACCGACGGGCCCATCCGCGCCGGGGTGTCCCTTCGCCGCGGCGAGGGCCGGGAAGCCGCCGGCACGGGCGACGGCCGCGTAGAGCGTTCCCGTGTCGTGCGGGTCGATGACGATCTTCGAGAAGGTCCGCCCGGCGAACGTGCCCTCGGCCAGGTGGGCCCAGGTCTGCCCGCCGTCGGTCGTCTTGTAGAGGCCGAGCCCGTAGCGCGAGTGGTTGGCGTAGTTGGCCTCGCCGGTGCCCGCGTAGACGACGCGGTCGTCGGTCGGATCCACCGCGAGTGCGCCGATGGCGCTCGTGGGCATGTGGTCGGTGAGCGGGGTCCAGGTGGCGCCACCGTCGGTCGACCCCCACACGCCGCCGTCGGCGCCGGCGATGTAGTACCGATCGGGATCGCTCGCGCTGCAGGCGACCGCGGAGATGCGCCCGGAATAGCCGCCGGAGATCGGCGCGGGCCCCAGGTCCGTCCAGGTCTGCGCCGCTGCGCCGCGCTGGAGCAGCGGGCAGAGACATCCGAGGAGCAGGATCGCGATGGCAGGGGTGGGGCGGCTCACTGGGGATCCTCCTCGACGACGTCGAACGTCAGTGTCGCGCTGTGCACCACCCACGACGCCTCGGCGTCCTCGGCCTGGTTGGCGCCGACGGCGTGGAACTCCATGCGCCACCGTCCGGCCGAGGGGACGTGCACCGCGGCGATCCCCGACTCGTCGGCGAGGGCGCGGACGGTCTCGCCCGTGGTGGCGTTGGTCGCGATCACGACCCCCCCGGCCGCCCCCGGGATCTTGGCGTACAGCCGCACGGCCAGGTCGGAGCCCGGGACGATCGCGGTCGGGTCCATCAGTGGCCGGATCTCGACCGTCTGCCCCGTCTTGCTGGTGGCGATGGAGGGCGGCGTCTCGCCGGGAGCCGCGACGCGCACGAGCGCCTTGGACGACTCGGTGTGCAGGATGCGGACCTCGCCCGCCTCGGGCAGCTCTCCCACCGCCGCGAGCCCCGCCTCGCCGACGGCCCGGCTGACGAACGCCCCGAACGCCTCGGCCGTCACGGTCTCGAGCGCGGGCTCGAGATCGATGCCCAGGAGCAGCACACCCGCGTGGTCGGCGGGCCATGCGGAGACCGTGCCGAGCCCCTCGACCGACTCGAGGGTGTCGCGGTTCTCCTGCGTCGTGGCCGTGCGCGCGAAGAAGTGCTCGATCCGCCCGTGGGGCCAGGGGAGCGCCGGGGCCGCGGCGTCGGCGCCAACCGCCGCGGAGAGCGACACCCGCGCGCCCAGCGGGATCTCGGCACGCTCGGGGAGGAGGAACAGGGCCTCTTGGGCGCTCGCGGGCAGGGTGCACGCGCCGACGAGTATCGAAAGGACGCTCGCACGCTTCATGGTCGGCTCCTTGTGCGCCGCTCGCGCCGGCGGGCGGGCGCCGTCGCGCTCGGGGCTCGGTCGGCGCGGCTCAGCAGCCCCCGGCCCACGCGTTCAGGAATGCGGTGACGTCGAGGGTGTTGATCGTGCCGTCGCCGTTGATGTCGGCGCGGGGGTCGCCCGAGCTCCAGGCGTTGAGGAACGAGAGCACGTCGAGGGTGTTGACGGCGCCGTCGCCGTTGAAATCTCCGAGCGGGGCGTGGCTGTCGAGCGCCCACTGCGCGAAGTAGACCAGCGCCGGGTAGACCTCCTCGCTGTTGGGGATGATCTCACTCGGCGGGATCACGAAGTCGTTCCCGCGCAGCTCGATCGTGAAGTTGTGCGTCTCCATCTCGCCCCAGAACCAGTCGACGGCGCCGCCGGAGACGGCGTAGAGCGTGGTGTAGCACTGCCCGGCCGTGTATGTGCGGTTGTGGACGTTCTTGATCTCCTGCTTGATCTGGTTGCCCACCGCGCTGAAGGTCTGCCAGTCGCTCGGCTGCTGCCCCGTGTAGCCCCAGGGCCAGAGCACGTACTGGCCGAAGGAGTGGAGATCGATCTGCGCCGCGAGGTTCGGGCGCGAGAGCGCAAAGTCGCGCAGGCGCTGCGTCTCGGGCTCGGAGAAGGGCGCCGAGCCGCGGTAGGTCTCGCTCCAGCCCCAGCCGCTGCTCCCGTCGTTGCGACCCCACTCGTAGCCCCAGTTGCGGTTGATGTCCACGCCCGTGCTGCCGTCGCCGTTGCTCCGGCGGTTCTTCCGCCAGTAGCGGTCGTTGGTCCAGGTGTGGACGAAGCCGTCGGGGTTCGAGATCGGGACGATCACGATCTCGGCGTGGTCGATCAGGTTCTGGATCGCCGGGTCGGTCGCGTACTCGGCGAGCAGCCGGTCCGCGGCGTACATCGCGACCATCGGGCTGATCCACTCCCGCGCATGCTGGCAGGCGTTGTAGAGCACCGAGACCTCGCACGCCGGGTTGCCCACCGCGTCGTTGGCGATCCGCAGGCCCCGCATGCTCCGTCCCTGGAGCGAGGGCCCGAGGTCCACGACCGAGGCGAGGCCGGGGTTGTTGGCCGCCAGCGTGTCGAGGTAGGCGTTGATCCCGTCGAAGTCCTTGAAGTCGTCGAACCAGCCGCGCCCCGCGCCCCCGCCGCGAAGACGCGCGTTCTCCGCGTCCACCGCCTCCTGCACGTTCTCGATGACGACCTCGTACGCGAGGCCGCTCGCGTCCAGGTCGCCGAGGACGTCCGGCGCGATCATGAAGTCGGCGGGCACGCCCGCCTCCACGCGGTGCGACCACTGGTCCGCGCCCAGCGCCTGCATCACCTGCAGGTCGCGCACGCTGTTGATCTGCACCCGCACAACGCGGTACCCGTCATATCGGACCACCGGGCCCGTGGCGAGCGGCTGCGCACCCGCGATCGACGTGAGCAGGCCGAGAGCAAGAATGGAAAGACGCATGCTGTTCTCCACTTGGCCGGGGTGGGCCGGCGGCACGCCGACCCCGCCCGGCGGTTCCGCCAGGCCGAGACGCATCGGACGCTCAACCCCACGAGCCGTCAGTGTAGTCGATCGCCGGGGGCCCTCAAAGCCGCATCGCGGACGACCTCAGCAACCCGCCGCCCACGCGTTCAGGAAGGCCAGGACGTCCCGGGTGTCGATCGCCCCGTCCGCGTTGAAGTCCGCGCGCGGCTCGCCTGCCGCCCAGAGGTTGAGGAAGGCGAGCACGTCCTGCGTGTTGACCGTCCCGTCGCCGTTGATATCGGGCGTGCACTCGTCGGCGAGCGCGCCCGCGGCGTCGAGGATGCCGTAGCCGAGCACGAACTGAGGATCGGGCGCGCCGTGCTGCACGAAGTAGTCCGCGGTGTTGAGGAGGTACCGGCGCATCTCTGTCGGCGTCCACCACGGACGCGCCTGGATCAGGCACGCGACGGCGGAGGCGACGAGGGGCGTCGAGAGCGAGGTGCCGCTCGCGGTGGCGTAGCTCGAGGAGTCGTAGGGCCAGACGGTGTAGGTGTCGGCGCCTCGGGCGAGAAGCTCCGGCTTTACGCGTCCGTCGGCGGTCGGACCGTCGGAGCTGAAGCCCGTGATCGTCCCCTCGCCCGAGACTGCTCCGCACGCGATCACCTCGAAGGCGTCCGCGGGGGCGATCAGGTGGCTCGTGCCGGGGTCGCTGTCGTGCCCGGAGTTCCCCGCCGCCGTGCAGCAGTGCACGCCGTTGGCCGTCGCGACGTTGACGGCGATGGTGGTGACGGCGGTCCGCCCGTCGAGGTCGTCCTGGGTATACCAGTCGATGTAGCCGAGGGAGCTGGTCGCCATGTCGCCGCCGTTGAGCTCGATGAACTCCAGCCCCGCGACGTAGTAGTCCTCCTCGATCTGCGTCTCGCCGGTGACGTCCTCCGTCTTGCACAGGATCACCGAGGCGTCGAACGCCCCGCCGACAAGCTCGTCGGGCTGGTAGGCGCGGATCGTCCCCAGGATCAGCGTTCCGTGCGAGTGCTGGTCCGAGGGGTCGCCCTGCTCGGGCGCGGTGTCGCCGTCGTTGTCCACGAAGTCCCACTCGGCGACGACCGGCAGCGGGTTGTCCGGGTGATTGAACGCCTCGTGCGCGCGGTAGAAGCCGGTGTCGAGGATGCCGATCACCACCCCGTGGCCCGTATACCCCTGCGCGTGCAGCGCGATCAGGTTGATCTGCGCGAGCTGCTCCTCCGCGTAGCCGTAGAACGAGCGGGCGGGCGGGCCATCGGGCGCGGGCAGCTCGCGCGGCTCGATCCGCCGCCCCACGCGCACGGGCTCGATCCGCTCCACGAAGGGGAGCGAGCGCAACGCCGCGAGCTCCGCGCCCGTCGCCTCGACGCTCACCGCGTTGAGCCAGCGGCTGACGACCCTGATCTCCGCGCCGGCACGCCCGACGCCCTCCGTGTAGCGGGCGCAGACCGGCAGATCCCGCGCATCGACGAGCCCCGGCGCCGTGCGCCGCAGGCGCCGGCGCTCGATCGCCCGGGGGTTGTACTCGCCCGGGAGCGCCTCGAGCGCCGCCCGCTCGCCCGCGGGGTCGTGTCCCTTGTCGCTGAAGTACACCCAGTGGCGGCCGGGCTCCTCGGCGCCGGCCCAGGAGGCCGCACACATCGACAGCGCCACCCACGGCATCCAGATTCGGTCCCGCATGGACGGTCCTCCTCCCGAGCCCACGGTACCGGCCCGGCCCCCGCCCCCGCAAGAAGAATCTGGATGTCCTCGTCCCATACAGTCGGCCCCGCCGGTCAGCGGAGACCGGCGGGGCGCGGGCCCGAGCCTGGCGGCCCAGCTCGGGGGGAGAGAGATGCCCGTCAGGCCCGCCTGCGCCGGCACACCAGCAGGAGCGCGGGGGCGAGCACGGCCGCCGTCCCGGGCGCGGGCACGATCCGGAAGACCATCCCGTCCTCGCCGAAGGGGCCGAGGTTCGTCCCCGCCAGCAGGTACAGCTCGCCCGCGCCGTCCTCGCCGAACCCCTTGACGAACATGCCCAGCGGCAGGTCGAGATCGCCGAGGAGGAACTCGTTGATCTCGCCGTTCGAGAGGTCCGCGTAGAACAGCCGGCCGAGCGGATCGGTGAACGAGGTGGAGAAATCGCCGAAGACGTACATCCCCTCGAGCTGCGGCATGAGCGACCCGCGGTAGACGAACCCGCCGATCACCGAGATACCCTCGTCGTGGTCGTACTGCGCGACCGGGTCGATGAGGTCGGGCGGTGAGTCGGGCGAGTCCTGGAAGACGTAGCCGGGGTCCTCGCCGTTGGGCTCGAAGAGGAAGGTGCCCTCCTTGACCCGCCATCCGTAGTTGCCCCCGTTCACGACGATGTCCACCTCCTCGATGTCGTTCTGGCCGACATCGCCGACGATCAGCTCGCCGGTGTCGCGGTCGAAGCTGAAGCGGAACGGGTTGCGGAACCCGTACGCGTAGATTTCGTCCACGCCCTCGACCCCGACGAACGGGTTGTCCGCCGGCACGCCGTACCGCCCGTTGCCGCTGTTGTCTCCGAGCGGGTCGATCCGCAGGATGCTCCCGTGCGCCACGTTGATGTCCTGCGCGTTCCCCTGCGGGCTGTGCCCCCAGGTCGGTCCGCCGATGAACGGCTGGTCGTTCTCATCGTCGGCCCCGCCCCCGTCGCCGAGCGAGATGTACAGGTTGCCGTCCGGCCCGAAGGCGAGCATCCCCGCGTTGTGGTTGAACTGCGGCTGGTCCACTCGGAACAGCTCCCGGCGCGTGCCCGTGTCCACCTGGTCGGGATTGGCGAAGTCGATCGTCCACTCCGCGACCACGCTCTGATGATCGAACTCACGCCCCATCGGCGGCGGGTCGGCCGTCGTGAACGTCGTCAGGTTCCCGTCGTAGACCTCGCTCGTATACGTGTACAGCTTGCCGTAGCCCGGCGAGTTCGGGTTGGCGAACCCGGGGTGGAACGCCAGGCCCAGCAGGCCGCGCTCGTCGAAGTCGTCCTCGTCCTGCGTGCCGAAGACGCCGAGGTCCACCAGCCTTGCGGAGACGTCGAGGAAGGGCGTGGGCTGGAGCAGGCCGTTCTTGATGAGCCGAACGCGCCCGGGCTGGTCGACCACGAAGAGCCGGTCGCTCCCGTCGCCCGCGGGCATCAGCGCGTTGGGAGCCACGAGCCCGTCGGCGACAAGCTCCAGGTCAATCCTGATGTTGCCTTTGGCGATCGGCTCCGGGATGGGGTCGTCGATCTGGGCGAATGTCGTGCCCGCGAGCCCGGCGCTCGCGAGCAAGGCCACCATCGTGCACCTGCGCATCGTGCTTCCTCCCGATTTCCAGGATGAGCCGCCACCGCGGCGGCACATGGGCCTCCCCCTCGATGCACTGTGCATGAGATTTCCGCGGCGCCCATCCCACCAATCGGTGGGATATTCGGCCCCGGCTCCGCTCAGCCCTGGCCAAGCCTGGCCATGAGCAGCTCGCGAACCCGCTTGGCGTCCGCTGAGCCGCCGGACTTCTGCATCACCGCGCCGATCAGCCTCCCCGCGGCCTGTACCTTCCCCGCGCGCACCTGCTCGGCGATCGAAGGGTTCTCCACGATCGCCTCGTCGCACCAGGCCTCGAGCTGCCCCTCGTCGCGCACGACCATCAGCCCCCGTTCCTCGGCCAGCTGCGCCGGGTCCGCATACGGGTTCTCGCAGCACAGGCCGAGCAGCTCGTCCATCGCGCCCGCGCTGATCGCACCATCGTCGCGCAGGCGCACGATCGCGGCCGCCTGCTCGGCCTTGAAGCCCAGGGCCGTCACCGCCACGGCGCGCTCGTTCGCGCGCTTCTGCCCCGACTGGAGGATCAGGTTGGCCGTCAGGCGCGACACCGCCGCGCGCTGCCGTCCCTCCGCCACGAGCGTGTCGGCGATGGAATCGAAGAGCAGGCTCACCTCGCGCTCCTCGACCAGCGCCGCCGCCTCGTGCGACGAGAGCTCGCCGTTCTCGACGTACCGGCGCATCCGCGCCAGGGGCAGCTCCGGAAGGCTCTCCCTGACCCGCGCCAGCCACTGCCGGTCCACGCGGACGGGCACGAGGTCGGGGTCGGGGAAGTAGCGGTAGTCGTGCGCGTCCTCCTTCTCGCGCTGCACGGTGGTCGCGCCCCGCTCGGCGTCCCACCCGCGCGTGGTCTTCGCCCCGGGCCCCATCTCCCGGCCGTCCTCGAGCCATCGCCCGGGCTGGCTCCGCAGCTCGTACTCGACCGCGTCGCCAAGGGCGCGGAAGGAATTGAGGTTCTTGACCTCCACGATCGGCGTCGTCACGACCCGCGCGTCCCGGAACACGACACGGCAGTTGATGTTCGGCTCGAAGCGGATGTGCCCCTTCTGCATCACCCCCTCGCTCACGCCCAGGAAGCGGCACGTGCTGCGCAGGAGCTTGGCGAAGGCGACGCACTCCTCCGCCGAGCGGAAATCAGGCTGCGTGACGATCTCGAGCAGCGGCGTGCCGGCGCGGTTGAGGTCCACGATCGAGCCGGCGATCTGCCCGCCGCCGGGCGCCTCGTGCAGCAGCTTGCCCGCGTCCTCCTCGAGGTGCGCCCGCAGGATGCCGATCGTGCGCGTCGGCTTGGCGGCGTCGAACCGCCCCTGGCTGTCGACGCCGGGCAGCTCGACGCTCCCGTCGAAGCACAGCGGGAGGTCGTACTGGCTGATCTGGTACGCCTTGGGCAGGTCCGGGTAGAAGTAGCTCTTGCGGTCCCACCGGCTTACCTCGGCGATCTCGCAGCCCAGCGCCAGCCCGACCATCACCGCCATCTCGACCGCCGCGCGGTTCATCACGGGCAGCGCCCCCGGGAGCGCGAGCACGACCGGGTCGATGAGCGTGTTGGGCTCCGCGTCCGCGTACGCCGGGTGCGCCGGGCTCGGCGCCCGCGTGAACATCTTGGTCCGCGTCGCCAGCTCGACGTGGATCTCCATGCCGATGATCGGCTCCACGCGCTCGATGTCGGCCCCGGTGTAGCGTGCGCTCATCCGGGGATCGTATGGGCGGACGCCCGCGCGCGCTCGAGCGCCGCGCGGACGGCCCTCCGCTCGAGCCGCCCGGCCTGCATGATCGTCAGCCCGCGCTCCCGGGCGATCTCCTCCAGCGTGCGCGGGCGCGCCGGGCCGAGCCCGAACCGCTCGGCGAGCACCCCGCCCAGCTCGGGCGGGATCTCGCCCAGCACCAGCTCGAAGCGCCGGTCCGGGCGCAGCGCGCCGCTCCACGGCGAGACCAGCAGCGTCCAGTCGGGCGCGGGCGTGCCGGGGAGCAGGCGCACCTGCGCGCGCCGCCGGCACGCGTCCTCTCCCCCCGCCGGCGGACGCACCTTCGCCACCGCGAAGCCCACCGGGGCGGCCAGCCGGCCGGACTTCCACGGGTCGTAGGAATCCAGGCCGGTGCGCAGCGCGCCCAGCGCCCGCTCGATCAGCGCCCGCGCCTCGGGCCCGCGCATGTGCGACAGGTCGAGGCCGAGCGACGACTCCAGCGTCTCGAGCATGAGACGGAGCTGCGTCCGCGCCAGCGCCGCCCGCAGCCCAGCCGCCCAGCGCAGGTCGGTCTCGGCGCGGTCGAGCGGCTGCGCCTCCGGGAAGCCCGGCGTGATCGCCGCGATCGTCCGCGCCGCCCGGGCCCTCAGCGCCTGCTCGGCCCGCGCCCGCGCTCGCTCTTCCACCCCCACCGGCACGATGCGCTCGCGCATCAGCGAGAGCAGCTCGGACAGCTCGTGGGGCACACGGGCGCGCTCGGGGCGAACCACCGGGGCAGCCGCCAGAAGCTCCTCGACGTCGCTCCCGCTCATCGCGAGGGCGTGCTGCGCGATCCGTCCCAGGTCGAGGGTCTTCAGGCGGCGCAGGCGCTGCCCGTTGACGACACGGTGGATCCCGCCGCGCGTGCGCCGGTAGCGCCGCACCATCTCTCCCGGCTCGATGCCCCGGCGCCAGGCCCGTTCGATCGCCCGCTGCGTGCGATCGGGCAGCGCCCCGGGGGCGTCGAAGATCGCCGCCTCGCCCCGGCTCCGCGCCGCCGCGTCGTGGCGCAGGAGCAGCTGCCGCACGGCCTCGCGCGAGCGCGCGAACCGCGCCGCGAGCCGCTCCGCCGCCTGGTTCATCGAGCACCCGAGCAGGTCGTGGTACCGCCGGGCCCGGCGCACCATGCGGGCCTCCAGCGCCGGGTCGATCCGCGAGAACCCCGCCGCACGCGCGACAAGATCGGGATTCCGGCGGGTGAACGCCTCCGAAGCGCGCTCGGTGATCCGCAGCCGCGCCGATCCCCCGTCGTCGTGCACGCGCCGGGCGATCAGGCCCTGCCGGCGCCAGCGGTCGAGCGTCTTGCGGCTGACGTTCCACCGCGCGGCCAGCTCGTCGGCCCCCTCGCTCGGGCCGTGCATGTCCGTCTCGACGACCCGGGCGGCGTGGCACAGCCGCTCGACCAGCGCCGAGAGATCACCGAGGATCTGCGCCCCCGGGACGAGCGGCGCCTCCTTGAGGTCGGGCCGGTAGCTGGTGACGCGGAAGATCACCCAGTCCGCCGGGTACTGCGTCGCCGGGTCGACCTCCGCCGCGAGGGCTTCCGCCCGCTCGATATCTCGGAGCAGCGCCTCTCGCGGCGCGTACCGGAGCTCCTCGGCGAGCTCGGCGAGCACCTCGGTGTGAATGCGCGGGAGCGGGGGCACCGGCAATCAAAGGGGCGCACGAGCCCCCGGGCGCGGGCACGCTCAGCGCTCCGGCCGGCCCGCCGAGGCCAGGGCCGCCCGCCAGTCCGCCCACACGACCGCCCGCCCGGGGGTCACGCCGAGCCGGTCGGTTTCCGCGATGAACCGCTCCACCGCCTCGCGCTCGCGGGGCCCCACCTGGTAGCGCAGCAGCCGCCCGAGGTACGTGCGGGCAAGGTCGGGCGGCCAGTGGTGCTCCGGCGCCCGCCCGGCGATGATCCAGTCGAGCCGGGTCAGGTTGTGCCGGAGCTGCCGGTCCAGCAGCGCCCCGGCGGCCGCGATCCGGGGCGAATCGGCCTCGCTCGCGCGGCACATCCACGCCGCGTACACGAAGGGGAGCCCCGTAAGCATCTTCCACGCCTCGCCGAGGTCGAGCTGGTAGGGGTACCGGACCGCGGGAGGCGAATCGGTCACGACCTTGTCGCCGATGAGCAGCATCGCCGCCGGCCATTCCTCGGGGCCCCCAGCCGCCATCCGCTCGCGCGCGTCGAAGTCGATGAACTCCGGACGCCGGTCGTGAAGCCGGTCGAGGAGCACACGGCACAGCGCCACCGAGGAATGGCTCTCGATGTCCGTGTGGACCTGCTCGAGCCGGTCGAGCGGGGCCGACGAGTAGAGTCGCACCGTCAACGTCGGCCCGTCGCTGCCGATCATCCCCACCGGGAGCACGGCCAGCGGCTCGCCCGGGCGCACCGAATCGATGATCGACGCGAGCCCGACATCCGCGCGCCCCGAGCGCACCAGGTCCGCGATGTGCGACGGCGACGCGGGAATCAGCTCCGCTCCCTCGGCCGCGCCGAGCCCCTCCACCAGCGGGCGCGTGTTGAGGTATCGGACGTAGGCGATGCGGATCGGCTCCATGAGGGAACGATAGCGTCGGGACGTTGCGCGCACGCCTGTGGAACGGGGCCCCAATCCGGACGCTCCGAGCGGGAGTCTCCGAGCATCGCAGCGACATCCGCCGGACGCACGGGGCTCGGAGCGCAGGGTCGTGCGCGGTGCGCACGAGGGTGAGCACCCGCACCACCAACCGACTCGGCGACGGTGACGGCGTTCATGTCCTCGCCCCGGCGCGGCGGAGCTCACGCATTCCTGCGTGGGCATCGGAGCGCGCCCGACCGCGAGCGTCGTTCCCGCGCCGGGGGCGGTTGCCGCGCACCGGGCTCGCGGGCCACACCGCGGCCCTTGCCATCACCCTGACCGGGCGAGCCAGGGGCGCCGGCGCCGCATGGACCCAAGATGTCCCCAGGACGCGCCCGCCCGTACGTCGTGCGCCCTCGCCGCCGCATGCCGCGTGCGCCAAAAAGAGTGCTTGCATCCGCCGGCATCGTCGCTAGCTTCGGGGTGAAGGAGACGCCCGGTCGTGCGGCCGGGCGCTGGAGCGAGAGGCCCGCCTGGGGTCGTGTCTTCGCGGCGCCGACGCCTTCGTCGGCCTGGTGGAGGCTGCCCCCTCGGAACGGGTGGAGTGTGCAAAGGAGTTGAGGGATGTGTGCAAAGTTCATGTGGGCCGGCGTGGTCGGGGCGCTCGCCGCGGGCGCGGCCGCGCAGCCGTACGTCATGGTGGTCGAGTCCACCAACGACAAGGTCATGCTCTTTGATACGTTCGATGGGTCGCTGGTCAACGCCGCGTTCATCGACCTGACGCCCCAGGGCGCGAGCACCCCGATTAACGCCATCCAGGTCGGCGGGGAGATCTGGGTCAGCGATCAGATCGTCGACTCGATCTTCCGGTACTCGCTCGACGGCACGACCCACCTGGGGACGATCTCGGGCGGCATGGACAACATCCGCGGCATGGAGTACGTGGCGAGCCAGGGTCGCGTCTACATCAGCAACGCCGGCACCGGCAACGGCGCTCCCGGCGACGCCATGCTCATCATGGATGTCGCGACGCAAACGATCATCAACAGCGCCATCGGCCCCGATCCCTTCGACATCATCCACCACAACGGCCGCCTCCTCGTCAGCGACATCGACGAGGACGACATCGACATCTACGACTACGACGGCGTCCTGCTGGGCGAGTTTCACAACTCCGACGGCTTGAACGGCATCGACTTCTCCGAGCAGTTCGCCCTCTCCTCGAACGGCGGCATCTTCGCCGCCGGCTTCAGCTCGCCCATCGGTCTCTTCGAGTACGACGCCTTCGGCAACCAGATCAACTACTGGAACGTCGGCGGCGGCAACCGCGGTGTCTTCGAGCTGGGCAACGGCAACCTCCTCTTCACCGACGGCGACGGCGTGCATGTCTTCGATATCGGCGCCAATTCGGTGACCACCGTTTTCAGCGGCGTGTCCGGGCGGTTCGCCGACATCCTCGTCCCCGCGCCCGGTGCTCTCGGCCTCCTTGGGGCCGCGGGCGCACTGGCCTTGCGCCGCAGGCGTTGACCGCCGCGTCGGCCCGAGCCCGCCCATCCACGCGTCCGGCGCTGCGACGCGGGGCCTTCCGAGGCCCCGCCTCGCTTTCGTCCCGGCGTGTCGAGGACAACGCCCCCGCGCGCCGAACAAGGAGGTATGGCCCCGCCCACCGGCTTCCTCGACGCCTTCCGAACGTGGCAGGAGCAATCCAGGCTCCTCGAGCGGATCCAGATCGGCTTCATCGTGGGCCCGCCCAAGACGGGCACGTCCTGGGTCACCTCGACGCTCCACGCCCACCCCAACGCGATCGCGCGCGGCGAGGGGCGTCTGCCCACCCGGCTCATCCCCGCGCTCACGCAAGCCCTCGATTCCTACACGACCGCCCAGCTCGGGGCCAAGCGCGAGGGCTCCAAGCCGCCCCCGGCGTGGCTCACGCCCGACCCCGCCGACGCGATCATGCTCGCGCGCCAGGCGTGCGACCGCATGTTCGTGCGCTACATCGCAACTGTCAGGCCGGGCGAGAAGGAACGGATCGTCGCGCTGCTCGACAAGACCCCCGACAACGCCCGGCACATGGACCTGCTCGCCACGCTCTACCCCTGGGCGAAGTTCATCTGCGTCACCCGCGACGTGCGCGACGCCGCCGTCAGCTCCTGGTTCCACCGAGAGCTGCTCGGCGACACCGGGCCCTTCACCGATATCGACTCGTTCGCCCCCGCCTTCGCCCACGACGTCTGGGCTCCCATGATGTGGCTCGCCCGGCGAAGCGCCTCCAGGCTCGGGCCGGAGCGCTACACCGAGATCGCCTACGAGGACTACAAGGCTGACCCGCACGGCCAGGTCGCCCGCCTCGTCCGGTTCCTCGGGCTCCCCGACGACCCCCGCCTCGTGGCCGAGTGCGTCCGCACCGCCGACTTCGCCCACCAGAGCGGCCGAGCGCCAGGCGTCGAAGGCCGCAGCTTCTACAGAAAGGGCGTCGTCGGAGACTGGAAGAACCACCTCTCCCCGCAGGCGGCCGACGACGCCGTCCGCGTCGCCCTTGGTATCCTTGGGACAGAGTTCGAGCCGGGGTGCGGCCGGAGCGCCCTCGCCGCGCCGGTGAGTCTGTCCGCGGCGTGATGGCGGGGCCAGAGCCATGACGATGATCGCCAGCGAGCTTGTGCTGATCGGCGGCGGCGGCCACGGGGTCGTGGTCGCCGAGGCGGTCCGCGCCGCCGGGTCGCGTGTACGGGGCGTCTACGACGACGACGAGCGATGCCCCGCCGCGAGAGAGCCCGACGGGGCCGAGTGGCTCGGCCCCCTCTCCCAGGCCGGCGAGCTCGACGTCCCCTGGATTCTCTCGCTGGGCGACCTCGCCCTGCGCGCCCTGGTGCTCGAGCGGCTCGGCCCATCCGGCACGACGTCGGAGAAAGTCATCCATCCCAGCGCCGTCATCTCGCCGACCGCCGTCCTCGGGCGCGGTGTCTTCGTCGGCCCGCTCGCCGTCGTCCACGCCCGCGCCCACGTCGCCGCCCACGCCATCGTGAACACCGGCGCGATCATCGAGCACGACTGCGATGTGGGAGAGAACTGCCACCTGGCCCCGCGCAGCGTGCTCGGCGGCAACGTGCGCATCGGCCCGGGCACGCTCGTGGGCCTTGGGGCCATGGTGCTGCCCGGCATCACCATCGGCCCCGGGTGCGTCGTCGGCGCCGGCGCCGTGGTCCATGAGGACGTGCCCGAGGGCCTCCGTGTCGCGGGTGTCCCCGCGCGCCGGCTCGCGTCCCGCTGAGGCGGCCTGACCCCCCTGGGCGCCATCACGCCGCGCGACCTGCGCTGGGCACACATGATCCGCGAGAACCCGGACAGGATGGCCGAGCTGGTGGCGATGATGCGGGCGAAGGGGAAGGCCTGAGCGGCTCACCGCCCGGCGTGCGACGACTCCATCAGCCCGCAGGCCGTGAGGTGCGCCCTGAGCTGCTGGGGGTAATCGTCAGGGAAGGCCCACATCGCGCCCTCCCGCGTCGCGACGAGCCCGCGCCGCTCCGGGGACATGCCGTGACGCAGCAGCCCGAGGAGGTCGCTGCTCACCCACGGGTTGAGGTACCAATAGCTGTGCGCCCACATCCCGCCGCGCCCCGCTTCGGCCATCGCCCCCGTCGCGTCCACCACCGTCACGCGCCCCGCCCGCTCGCGCAGCAGCGCCGCGTCGGCCTCGGTCAGGTGCGCAGGGAGGCGACCGATCGTCCGGTCTCCCGATCCGAAGTGGCGGGTCAGCACGAGACCCAGGTCAGCGCTCGACGAGTACACCGTGATGTGCTCGACCAGCTCGTCCGCCCCCGACAGGAGCAGCTCCCGGAAGCCGTCGACGTCCTGGTCCGACGCGGCGTAGATCACGTGCCCCAGGCGGGTCCGCCGACGAACCTCCGGCGCCGGCACGCCCGCGTACTCCTCGCGCAGGGCGACCAGCGTGCCGCTGACGACCGGCGCCCCCGCGCTGCTCGCGATGAGGTGGATCTTCTCCGCGTCCGTGCTCTCGCCGAGGTACCTGAGGAACTCCCGGAAGTGCTCCCCCGACATGATGGCGCTGCGCCGATCCGTGTCGTACGCGAAGGGGTGGGAGTGCGCCGGCCAGGCGTACGCGATGAACACCCCGTCCCGCCCCAGGTAGTGCGAGAATTCCGCCATCCGGCGCAGCCCCAGCTCGAACGTGGTGTTGAACCCCGGCACGTAGACGTAGAGCTCCTTGCTCGCGGACGACTCGAGGCTGGCATCGATCATCGCGCTCAGGCGCATCCCGGCCTCGGCGGGAAGGCCCTCGGCCGAGAGCGACGCGCGCGGCGAGACGCCCGGCCCGCTCCCGCCGAGCACGCCGAACTCCCTCACCCTCGTCACGTGCACTCGCGGACGCGCCCCCGAGGCCGTCTCCTCCGCAAGGCGGTCCCAATCCCACCCCGCGGGGCCAAGCCTCACCTCCGCCGCGCCGACCCGAACCTTGTGACCCCGTGTCGAGCCGTAGCGGACGCCATCGGAGTCGGGTGTCTGCGGCTCGCGGTCGGTCGCGTAGAAGACCGTCAGCGACGGCGACCTCTGTTCGGGATCGACGGATGCGAACGCGCGATCCCCGGCGTCCAGCACCGCCAGCGGCGTCGGCATCATCAGCGTCTTTGAGCCGCACCCGCCCGCGCCCATCGCCGCCAGCGCCAGCAACAGCCCGGCCATCCGCGGCAGGCAATGCTCGAGGTCGCGCATCACGCTCTCCCTGCCGGCCGCATCCGTACCCGGCACGGCGAGCATGCTAACCCACTTTTCCGGCCCGCGCCGGCGGGGCCGGCGGGCCCCGCACCGAGCCCCCACGCGTGCGGTACCATGCACGCCCGCTCCCGTCCGGGAGGGACCGATATGGAGTTCTCTTTCGACCGGACACTCGCCGTCCTTGAAAGAACCCCGCGGGCGCTGGGCGCTCTGCTCGCCGGTCTCGACCCCGAGCTGACCCAGCGCGGCTACGGCGAGGGCACCTGGTCGGCCTACGAGGTCGTCGGCCACCTAGTCGTCGGCGAGCGCAAGGACTGGATCGCCCGCGCCCGCATCATCCTCGAGCACGGGAGCACCCGCCCCTTCGACCCGTTCCCGCACGACTCGTCCGTCCGCCCCGACTCGGGTCGCTCCCTCGACGACCTGCTCGCCGAGTTCGCCGCGCTCCGGGGCGCGAACCTCGCCACGCTCCGCTCCTTCGACCTCGGCCCGCGCCACCTCGGCCTGCGCGGCAGGCACCCCTCGCTCGGCGAGGTCACGCTGGAGCAGCTCCTCGCCACGTGGGCCGCGCACGACCTGCACCACATCCGTCAGATCTGCAAGGCGATGGCGTGGCAGTCACGCGAGCTGGTCGGGCCGTGGCGGGCGTACCTCAACACGCTCGCCTGACGTGTCGAGCATGCGCCCGCACTCCGGGCAGGTGTCGTCCGTGAGCCCCGCGAGGCTGTACCCGCACGCGCAGTGCCCCGCCCTGCGCGGGCGCCGCCGCGCGAGAACGATGACGGGCGGCACGAGCAGCGCCGTCGCTGCGATCCACGCCGGCATGTGCGCGTACACGCCGTTGACGATGGATGACGGAGAGCCGTAGTCGGTCGTGATCTCCAAGCCCCGATCGATGCGAAACTCCGGGACGTACCGGCGCGGCGATCCGCTGACCGCGTGGAATCCTGAGCCGAGCAGCTCGAACGTGCCCCGCTCGGCCGCCCACACCCAGAGGCCGCCGCCGCCATACCCGACCTCGATCGAGCATCCGGGCGAGATCCAGTACACGTTCCGTGTGCGCGCGAACTGCGCGACCCACGCCGCGCCGGAGAGCAGAAGACAGGCCGTCGCGGTCGCGGGGTGCCGCAAGATCCGGCCGATGCGTCGCATACGGTGAGTCTACAGGCCCCACGCCCGGGGCGCGGGGAGCATGCCGGCGCCTTGGGGCGAGGTCACGGCGCCTCGCCCCTGTACCGAATCCACTCCAGGCACAACCCCTCCGGCGGCAACGTCGGCCCCGCGCGCCGCCGGTCCTTGCTCGCGATGGTCTCCGGGATCGCTCCCGAATGGATCCTCCCCCGTCCCACCTCGTGCAGCGTCCCCGCGATGATCCGAACCATGTTGTAGAGAAAGCCGTTCCCGGAGATCTCAAGCCGGATCTTCCGCCCCGGCTCCGCCTCCGCACGACTCGCGGGCCCAACGGCCCCTTCCTCGCTGCGTCGCTCCGTCGCTTCGTCGCTCTCCACCAGCACCTCGCATGCATTCACCTCCCGCACCGTGCTCACCCGCCCGTGCCCCGCGGCCGCGAACGCCGCGAAATCGTGCTCGCCCACGAATGCCGCGGCCGCGCGCTGCATCGCCCCCAGATCGAGCCGCGCATACGTGTGCCACACGTACCGCCGTTCCCAGAGCGGTCGGTGCATGCCGCACCAGAGCGTGTAGCTGTATCCCTTCGCGACGCAGTCGCCGATAGGGTCGAACCCGTCGCGGACCACCTCCGCCCGTACCACCTGCACGTCCTCCGGCAGGCGCGAATTCACCGCCCGCAGCAGCCGATCCACCCCCCTCGACATCGGCCATCCCCCTGTGCCGCGCGCACCGGCGGCGCCGGGAGACCCGCGCCCCCCATCCACTTCGTCGCTCCGTCGCTCTGTCGCTCCGTCGCTGCACGAGAACACCGCAACCTGCGCCCTCGCATGCACCCCAGCGTCCGTGCGGCTGGCCCCCCGGACGACGACCGGCTCGCGCACCACCTCCCGCACCGCGCGCTCCACCACCGCCTGCACCGTCCGCAGCGCCACCCGCCCGGGGGCGCCCGCCACCAGGCGCGGGTCCAGCTTGCGCGTCGAGATCGGCGCCGGCATGCCCCCTCCGGCCGCGGCCTCCCCCGGGTCGGGCGGTTCCTGCTTCTGCCACCCCGCGAAGTCCGTCCCGTCGTAGGCGATCATCAGCCGGTAGGTGGGCACGGCCCAAGCCTAGCGGTGGACCCCCGGTTTTTTCGTCCGTGGGGCAATCACCCCGCCCCTCGCCCCGTTCTTCCGCCGGGGTTGGAGGCCGGACGAGGGGGTCCGGCCTCCCGGGGCCTCATGGGCCGTGGGGTGCAGCGGACGGGGGCGTCCCCGCCCGCGTCGGCACAAAGCCGCGAAAGGAGCAGAGCATGGTGCACAGCATGACACGCCTCGTCGGAGTGCTCGTCGCGCTCCTCGCCGTCGCGGCCCAGCCCGCCTGGGCCCAGGATGCCGGAGAGATCACCCGCCACGCCGTGGCCGCCATGCAGCGCGCCACCGACGCCACCCGCGACGACATCCAGAATGCCGCCGCCCACGGCGTCCGCGTCATCAACCAGCTCGACGACGACGGCGCCAGCGACCGCCAGCTCATCGCGGCCGCCGATCGCGCCAAGGCGGTCATCGGCCACGAGGCCCGACAGGGCAAGCGGCTTGTGAACGCGATCGCCGCCCGCGCCGTCGAGGCCCTGCGCCAGATCGGCGCCGACCGACGCTTCTTCGTGATCGTCTCCGACGCGCGCGCCGCCTCGCACGGGGCGATCGATCAGGCCCACCGCAGGGGCGTCGGCGCAGTGCAGGCCGCCCTCGACGAGGCCCTCAACGACTGAGCCCCGCCCGCCCCGCGGGCCGCACGACAGGGAGAGGGAGCACGACGCCCGCCGGGACCCACCGACGGGCGTTGTCGCGTTACCGAGCCTGCCCCTCCCCGGCGCCCTCCGGCCGCTCGACCGCCGAGCGATTGACGACCGTCGGCCCCGGCCCCGTGTGCCTTGCCTTGAACCGCTTGTGCTCGTCGTCCGCCCACCGGTCCGCGATCCGCCACCAGACGAGCACGAAAGGCACGCCCAGCACCAGCACAGCCGCCGCCCAGATGATCGCGCCCGTCATAGACCGGGACGCTAGGCGGGCCGGCGTCTGGTTGCGTCCGGCACGGCCGTCGGATATTGTTCGGGTCAAGGGAGGGCAGGATGGCTCAGGGATCGCGCATCGAGTGGACACAGGCCACCTGGAACCCTGTGGCGGGATGCACGCCGGTCTCGCCGGGGTGCCTGAACTGCTACGCCGCGCGGATGGCCCTGCGCCTCGGGCGGATGCCCAACGGCGCCGGGCGCAAGTACGCCCGCACGGCCAAGCGCGCCCGCGACGGCCGGCCGGTCTTCTCCGGCCACATCAACCTCGACGAGGGCGCCCTCGACCTACCCCGGTCCTGGAGGCTCGGGCGGATCATCTTCGTCAACTCGATGAGCGACATCTTCCACGAGGCCGTCCCGCTGGAGTTCATCCAGCGCGTCTTCCGGGTCATGGAGGAGTGCCCGCAGCACACGTTCCAGGTGCTCACCAAGCGCCCCGAGCGCGCCGCCGACCTCGCTCCTCAGCTCCCCTGGCCGCGCAACGTCTGGATGGGCACGAGCGTCGAGACGAGCAAGTTCTACGGGCGCATCAGCGCCCTCAAGCGCATCCGCGCCAAAGTCCGGTTCCTCTCCTGCGAGCCGCTGCTCGGCCCGCTGGAGCGACTGCCGCTCGCCGGGATCCACTGGGTCATCGTTGGCGGCGAGTCGGGGCCGGGAGCACGCGCGATGGAGGCGGAGTGGGTGCTGAGCATCAAGGGGCAGTGCGAATCAAGGAATGTGCCATTCTTCTTCAAGCAGTGGGGGGGAGTAAGAAAGAAGGAAGCCGGGCGCATGCTCGAAGGTCGAACGCACGACGGCATGCCGAAGGAGCAGATGTTTGATGCGCCCGCTATGCCGCGCGATCGAGCTCCATCCTGCCGAGCCATAGGCACGCGAGCACGGCGGGAATCACCAGCACCCGCCTTCCCGCGTCGTCCTCGACGCGGAAATCCCGCAGGTCTCGGGAGAGCAGGTAGGCGGTCTCCACGCCCTGCTCTGCACAGAACGCGCGGAGGCCGGTGAGCTCCTCCCCACCGATCGTGTGGCGATACTTCACCTCGAACGGGATCAGACGGTCGCCGACCTCGGCGATCACGTCGACCTCGCCCTTCGGCCTGCTCCAGTACGAGAAGCCGATGCTCACCGCGTAGTAGTGGGCGAAGACGTGCTTGAAGAACGCGGCCTCGACGGCCGCGCCCATCGCCGTCGCGTTCTCCAGGAGCGAGCGCCCGCGCAGCATCATGCTCCCCGCGATCGCGGGGTCGGCCAGATACAGCTTCGGCCGGCCGCGGAGCACCTGCTTGCCGTACCCGAACGGATGGAGCAGGTAGACCAGGTGCGACGCCTCGAGATGGCGGGCGTAGCTCTCCACGGTCTGCCGATTCACGCCGAGCTGCCCGGCGAGCGAGACGGCGTCGAGTATCCCGCCATCGTGCAGGCAGAGGTAGAGAAACAGCCGTTCGAGCTCGGCGACTCGGCGCACGTGAAACTGCACCGTCATGTCGCGCTTGAGGACCTTGTCCACGATGTCCTCGCGGAGAAGGCGCTGCGCCTGCGAGACGGTCTCCACCCGCGCGGTCTGCGGGAACCCCCCGCGGAGGAGGTACTCGTGGAAATGCCCGACCAGCGGCTCGGCCGCCGCAGAGCACCTCATCCGCTGAGCGTCCGTCCAATCGAACACCTCGACCAGCGAGCGCACCGCGGGCATGTCCGGGACCGGGGTCTGCCTGATCTGCAGGAACTCGAAGAACGAGAGTGTCGGCAGCTTGATCGTGTGCCAGCGCCCCACGCCCGATTCGGCCGTGCTGTCCGCCAGCGGCATCGCCGATCCGGTGACGATGATGCGCCGATCCTTCCGGAAGTCCACTTGGTGTTTGAGCCACGTCGCCCAGGCGCCGTCGTACTGCGCCTCGTCAACCAGGAGATACTCGAGCCCCTCTGTGGCTGCCCGAGACTCCTGCCACACTTTCAGCACACCCTCGATCCCCGCCAGGCGCAGCAGCGGGTGATCCATAGTCAGATAGAGAACCCGCTCCGCCGGCGCGCCCTCGCGCAGGAGCTCCTCGACGAGCTGGAGCAGCAGCGTGGTCTTCCCGACCTGTCGAGCGCCGCTCAGCAGGACCGCCCTGGGAGCCGGCGGCCGCGTCGCCCAGGTTCGGAGCTGCCCGAAAGCGGCCCGTCGCCACCCCGGCAGGTCCGGAATTGGACGGCGGGTCCACCACGGATTGAACTCCTGGAGCACCGAAAACAGGTCACTTGATGGAATCGATGGTCCCATTCTCCTAAATCACGGAATTAGTGTGAGCATACTGTTACTAATTCGGCGATTCAAGCGATCAGCTACAGCTCCACCATCTCCACACCCTCGGCCTGCCCCGCCTCCACCACCGGCGTCTGCACATCCGTCGCGAAGGCCCCCAGCCCCGGATACCGCTCGGCCATCTCCGCCCGGATGTCCGCGGCGTTGAACAGGCGTGCCCGCGGGGCGAGCACCTCGACCGCCTGCGGCACCTGCCCTGGCTGCTCGTCAACGAGCACGACGCGCGCCCGGTGCTCGGCCAGCCCCGGCGTGCCGTGGAACTCGGCGATGAGGTCGAGGGCGATCTGCCCCTCGCTCTTGGCCAGCTCGATCACCGGGATCGCCTGCTCGAAGCTCTGGAGCATCCGGCGCGCGCTCTCGAACGTCCCCGCCTTCTCCGCCCACGTCGCCCCGGGGATCACGACGTCCGCGTGGTCGAGCAGCGCCGTGCCGTGCGTGTCGATCATCACCACGAACTTTGCCGGCCGCCCGCCCGCCGGCGCGCGATCGATCGCCGCGAGCGCCTCGGGCGTCGCCCAGTCGTGCCGGTAGTTCCCCGTCGCCACGATCGCACCGACGTCCGGCTCTCTCGCCCGCGCGAAGAACGCGTCGGCGTCGAGCACCATCCCCCCGATCGCTCCCAGCACCCGCTGCACGCCCCGCGCGTTCGGCGCCTTCTCGGCGTAGATCTTGAACGCCCGCGCGTCGTCCTCGCCCGCCCCGGGCGGGAAGACCTGGTCCTCACCCTCGAGAGGCACGGGCCCCAGCCCGAAGATCGCCTGCGTGTCGATCAGCTTCACGAACGTCCCCAGCGCGTACGCCTCCTCGCACGTGAGATTGGGGCTCACCAGCAGCGCCACGCGCTTGCCGCCCGCCACGGCCTCCTTCAGCCCCGCGATCGTGTCCTCGTACGCCCGCTTGTAATCGTCCTCCACCAGCGCCCCGTGCTGCCTCCGCATCGGCGAGCGGAGCCGGTTCTCCGCGTGCACGTGCCGCCACCCGTAGCGCACCTCGTCGCTGATCCACCACTTGTTCACCGCCGGGTTGGTCCGCGGCTTGATCCGGTACACATTCCCCTGGTTGTGCTCGATCCAGATGTTGTCCCCGCTCGCTGTGATCCCGTCGATCGAGGGCGTGCGCTTCAGGAACCACACCCGCTGCGCGAACAGGAAGTCCTTGTCGAGCAGCGCCCCCACCGGGCACAGGTCGATCACGTTGCTCGCGATCGGGTTGTCCAGCGCCACGCCCGGGAAGACGTCGATCTCCTCCTTGTTCCCCCGCCCGTCCACGTACAGCTCCGCCGTCCCGCTCACCTCGCGCGTAAACCGCACGCACCGCGTGCACATGATGCACCGGTCCGCATACAGCAGGATGTGCGGTCCGACGTCCTTCTTGGGGTTCTTGACCTTCACCTCCTCGTACCGCGACTCCCCCCGGCCGTACTGGTACGAGTAGTCCTGCAGCAGGCACTCCCCTGACTGGTCGCACACCGGGCAGTCCAGCGGGTGGCTGATCAGCAGGTACTCCAGCACCGCCTTCTGGTTCGCCGCGGCCTTGGGCGTGTCCGTCCGCACCACCATCCCGTCTTGCGCCGGCGTCTGGCACGTCGGGAAGAGCTTGCCCCCCATGAAGGGCTCCAGCTTGTTGTCCGCCCGCGGGTTCGGCGCCCACGCCTCGCCCAGGCAGACGCGGCAGCTCGCCACCACGGAGAGCCCATCGTGGTAGCAGTAGCTGGGGATCGCGATCCCGTTCTCGTGCGCCACCTGCAGGATCAGTTGCCCCGGCTTGAAGTGGCACACGACGCCGTTGATGGTGATGGTGGGCATGGCCCGGGAGTGTAGGGGTCGCCCCCGCGCCTCAAGCCCCCTGCGCGCACCCCCGCTCCCGACGCTGCCACCCCCCCGGACACGCCACGGAGCGGCCTCCCACCGCCGCTCCGCGGCCCGCCGAAACGGCCCCCGCCGCCAGGTCGGCGGCGGGGGCCTTGCGATCAGGCGGAACCGGAGCCCGGCTTCTCACCGCCCCCCGTAGCGCCGTCGGAGGAGCACCCGCGAACAAGTTCGCGCTTTGGGCGGACTCGCCGCCACCGGTGCGCTCCAATAACTGGAAACGCACGCCGCCCCCACGCAGCGCAACGAACCGGCAAAAAATCTCTACGCCGCCCCTCCCGGGACTTCCCCGGCGCCGCCGGCTCCGGGCAAGCGGAAGCAATTCGGGGAATCGGGCCGGCGTGCTACCCTCGGGCCAGTCGCCAACGTTGCCCTCACAGTCCGCGGCTCAGCGCTTTGGCCCGACAGACACCTAGGCCCCCAAGTGCCAGACTCGCAGCCCGGCAGCCCGCCGCGCGGCGCCTACGACGCTCTCCGGCACGCAAGCCACGCCGCGCCGAACATGAAACCGGCCGCCGACGCGAGTACGCGTCGGCGGCCGGCATGTGGCGCACATCTGCGCTGAGCCGCGACCGCTGTCGTCGCGACACGGGAGAATCTCAGGGCCGCTCAGGCACTCAGCAGCCAGCCCTCCACAGGTTGAGGTAGATGATCATGTCGCGGCTGTCCACGACGCCGTTCTCGTCGATATCGGCACGAGCATCCCCGGCGACCCACGCGTTGAGGAACGCCACGAAGTCGCGCGAGTCCACCACGCCGTCGTTGTTGAAGTCCGCCTTGCAGTCGCCGCTGAGCATCCCGGCCTCGCTCAGCGCCTGCCCGCAGTCGTTCGATGCCTCGAGCCGATAGGCGCCGAAGTCCTGCGCCTGCACGTTCGAGATCGAGAGCTGTCTCGTGCCCGACCCGCTGATCACCGACCCGTGGGGCGTCGTTCCGTCGCTCAGCGGCTGGCCGTCCTTCTGCCACCGCATCGCGAGTCCCACGCCGAGCGCCTCGGCGTAGAACGTGGCGTCCGACCCGATGTCCGCCTCCACATCCTGCGGCTGCGAGCCAATCGCCACGCCTTGCTGCACGAGTGTCCCGGCCTCGCCCGCGCTCCCGCCGCCGCTCGATCCGCCGGCGACCTGGAACGCGATGCGCGGATCCACGTCGCACGAATAGACCGCGATGCGCCCGCCGCCCCCGCCGCCGCCGACGCTGTTGCCCGCGCCGCCGTTGGCCCGCACCGTCGCGATGCCGGTGATCGAGCCCGCCTCGATGAGGATGCTCCCGCCGGCGCCGCCGCCGGCCTCGTTCGCTCCGCCGTTGTACCCACCGGCCTCGATGTTGCCCCTCAGCGAGAGGTCGCCCTCGACGCGGATCCAGAGCGCCCCGCCGCCGCTCCCGCTCCCGGCCCCCGTGTTGGGATCGGTCGCCCCGCCCGAGCCCCGCGTGGTCGGCATCAGCTCCGAGCCGTAGGGCAGCCCGCCGAGCGCGTACGGATCGTCCGAGCGACCGTCGCCGCCCTTGCCCCCGTGCCCGCCGCCACCGCCCCAGTTGAAGCCCCACTGCCCGGCGCCGGGCCCCTCGTCCACCCCGTGCCCGCGCCCGGCGGCCCAGATGTCGCACCCCGCCTCGATGGCCAGATCGCCCGCGATCGACCAGTACACATACTGGCCGCCCCGCTCGACACCGAGCCTCGCGCGGTCTCGGACGAATATGTCCCCCGGGATCGCCACGCCGTCGGGGAGCATGGTGACGCGTACATCAGACCTCACAGAATCATTATCGATGACGAGCTTGGGTCGTTGTCCGTTGACGTCGAGGTAGACGGTGCCTGCCGCGCCATCACCTCCGCTCTCGCCACTTGAATAACCGGCGCCGCCCCAGACGTCGAAGTTGTCCTCGGGGAGGGCGATCGAGTTGGCGTAGACTGCGATGCGTCCGCCGGCGCCGGCGCCGCCGTAGCCGTCGTTGCCATCGCTCCAGAGCGAGTGGCCGCCGACCGCCTGGATCTTGCCCGTGGTCCCCGCGACGGAGCCGGCGGTGATCCAGATGCTCCCGCCCGCACCCGCGCCCGGGCTCGCCGCGTTGGACTGCCACCCCTCGCCGTTAGCTTCGATGAAGCCATTGACCGTGAGCGTCCCGCCCACATCCAACCGGATTGCCCCGCCCCCGCGTCGGCCGGGGTACAGGTTGTCAACGTCCTGGCCGCCGCCGGACCCAAAGTCCTCCGGCTCGGTGATTGACCCATACGAGACGCCGCCGTCGGAGAGCTCACCGTTGCCGGCGCGGCCGCCCTCGCCGCCGTGGCCGCCGCCCCCGCCGTAGTTGCTCCCCGCCAGACCCGTCCCCGGACCCTCGTCGCCCGCGTAGCCGCGAGCGAAGGCAGTGATCGATGCGCCCACGTCCACGGTGACGTTCCCGCCGAAGGATGCCACAAGCGGGAGCCCCTGCGCGGCTCCGAGCCGCGCATTGTCGCGCAGGAACACGTCAGCATCCAGAGTGAGCGGATCACGCAAGGTCGTGCGCCGGGGATCACCCCGCACATTGTCATTATCGATGACGAGCTTGGGTCGTTGTCCGTTGACGTCGAGGTAGACGGTGC
>CAYTAH010000004.1:132393-132525 GCA_964435785.1 uncultured Phycisphaeraceae bacterium
AGTTGCTCCCCGCCAGACCCGTCCCCGGACCCTCGTCGCCCGCGTAGCCGCGAGCTGAAGCACTCATCTTGCTCCCCAGATCCACCGTCACCGAGTCCAGCACCAGCAGCTCCATCCCCCGGAACTCTCCGT
>CAYTAH010000004.1:132625-185242 GCA_964435785.1 uncultured Phycisphaeraceae bacterium
AGATCCACCGTCACCGAGTCCAGCACCAGCAGCTCCATCCCCCGGAACTCTCCGTCGGTGTAGCCCGCGCTGTGCGTGATCACGCCGTTGTTCTTGATGTGGATGCTGTGGAACAGGTGCGTCCCGTCGATCGTGAGCGTGCAGTTATCGACGATGATCCTGCACTCCTCGTAGGTCATGTCGTCCGGCCCGATGTAGTACGATCCGCCCTGCCCGAAGTAGCGCTCGCAGGCCGGGTAGTACGGGGCCGCGACCACACGGAGCTGGTCCTGGAAGCTCCCGTCCACCCGCAGGCGGAACGAGACGGTCCGCCGATCGGCCGAGAGCGCGACGTAGCTGATCGGGTCGCCCTGCGGCGTCTCATCCCATTCCACCTCGCGCCGCGGATCCCCCTCATAGAACCTTCCGGGAGCGCCCAGCTCGCCGTCGGTCGCGATCAGGTTGTTCCCGCTTGTGAGGATCCCGATCACGTCCTGGTCGAGTGTGAACGAGCCCTCGACGATCGCCTGCCCCCCGGTGGTGTCGAAGTGAAGCAGGTAGGTGTCTACGAGCAGCCCGTCGGTCGGGAGGCCGATGGGAGAGGGCGGGTTGTCCGCGTCGTAGAGACCGGGATCCAGAATGTCACCGACGATCGTGCCCGCCGCGATCTGGGTCGACTCAAGCATCACGTACGCCGCGACGTCGCACGTCGTCGCCCCGTCCAGCAAACTGATCGGCGTCTCGATCGGGATGACCTGCCCGCTCGCGCCGACGATGCCCGGGACCGGCTGCGGGTCCAGGCACTGCCCCTGTGCGCCGGGCAGTACGGCGCCAGGCGTGACAAAGAGGCCACACAGACCCCTAATGATTAATCCGCGTGCTCCCATCGCAGTCTCCTCGCGCGGTACACCAGCCGACTCTTGGCGGCTCCAGTACGGGACCACGGCGCCCCGGCGCCGTGAAGCCCGATCCAAAACGCAAGACTCCTGGACGGGGCGCAAAGAAACCCTCTTGAATCCGACCAGCCCTCGCAGGTACCCTGTCCCCGCGGCACTTACGCCGTCTCGGGGGGCGTTGCAGTGCGCCAGCAACGTGTTCGGAACGATGCCGCCGACGTTGCGCCCCCCGCCCCGGCGCCCGGCGCCGACCTCTTGCCCACCCCGTCCCCCTCCCTCCTCGAGAGCCTCTACGACACCCTCCGGGCCCTCGCCCACGCCCACATGCGATCCGGCGGGTCCGCTTCGCTCCTCCAGACCACCGTCGTCGTCCACGAGGCTTGGCTCCGCATGCGCCGCTACGGCGACGGCGCCTTCGAGTCTCGCGCCGCGTATCTCGCCGCCGCCTCGAAGGTCATGCGCACCGTCCTCATCGACGAGGCTCGCCGGCAGGGGGCCGCCATGCGCGGCAAGGGCTGGCGCCGCGTGGCCCTCGAGTCGCTCGCCGGAGATTCGTCCGACGGCTCGATCGATCTCATCGACCTCGACGCGGCCCTTGACGACCTCGGCGCCATCAACGCCCGCTGGGTCCGCGTGGTTGAATCCCGCTTCTTCGCAGGATTAGGCGTCAAGGAGACCGCCGACGCGATCGGGGTCTCCGAGCGGCTCGTCGAGCTCGACTGGCGCGCCGCCCGCGCCTGGCTCCGCGCCCGCCTCGAGGGGGCCGGCCGGTGACCATCGCCCCCTCAGACGCCCGCCTCCTGCACGCCTTCGAGTCGATCCTCTCGGCCGGCCCCGACGAGCGCCCTGCCCTGCTCGGCGAGCTCGCCTCGAGCGACCCCACCCTCGCCGAGCACGTCCGCCGCCTGCTCGACGCCGACGCCCGCAACGCCGACGGATTCCTCGAGTCGCCCCCCCTCGGGCGTGACCTCACCGCCCAGACCATCGAGGCCCCGCTCTCGACCGGCGCCGATCGCGACGACGCGCTCACCGGGATCGATCCCGCCGCGTTCAGGCTCGGGCGCTACCGCGGGCTCGCCGTCCTCGGCCTCAGCAACCACGCCACCGTCCTCCTCGCCGAGCAGACCGAGCCGGTCCGCCGCCTCGTCGCCGTCAAGATCCTCCGCCAGGAGAACGCCGCGGGAGACGCCTGGGCCCGATTCGAGCGCGAGCGCCAGGCCGTCGCCACGCTCACCCACGAGAACATCGCCCGCCTCTACGACGCCGGCGCCACCGATGCCGGCTGCCCGTTCTTCGTGATGGAGTACGTACCCGGCCGTCCCCTCACCGCCTTCGCCGAAGAGTCGGCGCTCTCCACCCGCGACCGGCTGCGCCTCTTCGTCCAAGCCTGCCGGGGCGTCGAGCACGCCCACGAGCACGGCCTTGTCCACCGCGACCTCAAGCCCGGCAACATCCTCGCGGCCAAGCGCGACGGGGAGCCCACCGCCAAGATCATCGACTTCGGCGTCGTCGGCGCCCGCGGGCCGGCCCCCTGGGCCGCGCTCACCCGCGAGGGCTGCTCGGTCGGCACACCTCTCTATATGAGCCCCGAGCAGCTCGCCGGCCGCCCCTCCGACGCCCGCTCCGACGTCTACTCCCTCGGCGTCGTCCTCTACGAGCTTCTCGCCGGCGCTCTCCCCGCCCCGTCGGAGCCCAGGGCCCTCGACGAGACCCTCAAGCGCACCCGGAACGGCATGCTCCTCGACGACAGCGCCCTCGCCCAGTTACCCCCCGGGATCCGCTG
The DNA here is from genome assembly GCA_964435785.1 of uncultured Phycisphaeraceae bacterium. Taxonomy (GTDB): domain Bacteria; phylum Planctomycetota; class Phycisphaerae; order Phycisphaerales; family UBA1924; genus PNC22. The sequence goes on from CAYTAH010000004.1 coordinate 135,284, forward strand.
GGTCGTCGCCCGCGCCACCAGCGCCTCCCCCGCCTCGCGCTACCAGTCCGTCGCCGAGCTGCGCAGCGACATCGAGCGATACCTCGACGGCGCACGCGTCAGCGCCGACCCGCCGACAACCATCTCCCGCGTCAAGCGGATGGTGGCGCGCCGCACCAGGCCGCTCGCGGCCGCGGGCGTCGCCCTCATCATGCTCGCCGTGGCCGCCGCCGGCGTCACCGGTGCGCGGCACGTCGCCGCCGTCGAGGCCCAGCTCGCCGAGTTCCGGCGCGAGCTCTCGACCGTGCTCCTCGAGCAGCCCGACGCGGTCCTCTCCGACATGCCCGGTGCGCACGGCGCCCGGCGGGCGCAGCTCGACCGCCTCGAGGCGATCGCCGCGAGCCTCTCGCGGAGCGAGCGCGCCGACCCGGAAGTCCGCGAGGCGATCGCCTCCATACTGACCGCCCAGGCCGGCCTCGACGAGGAGGAGGGCTTCCTGGAGGTCGCCGCCGAGCGGCTCGGACGCGCCCTGGCCATCCGCGCGCGCCTCGCCCGCGAGCGCCCCCACGACCCCGACGCCGGCCGACTGCACTCCATCGCGATCGTCCGCGTCGGCGACCTGACCAAGCACCTCGGCGACATGCAGGGCGGCATCCGACTCTACGAGCAGGCTCTCGAGATCGACAAGCGCCTCGCGGAGGAGCACCCCGACAACGAGCGGCTGCGCCTCACCCTCGCGTGGTCCTACGAGCGCCTCGCCTACCTCGACCGTGTCCGCGGCGAGCACGACAAGGCCGAGCGCGGCCACCTCGCCCAGCTCGCCGCCGTCGAATCCATCGGCGGCAGCGAGGCCGAGCGCTGCCGCTGCGCCGCACACGTGCACCTCGCGGCGATCGCCCTGGAGGAGAGGGAGGACGCCCGCGCGGCACGAGCGCACGTGGCCGCGGCGATCGAGCACGGCAGGGCCGCCGTCCGGGAGGATCCCATCAGCCGCTCCGCCCGCCTCGCCCTCGGCGGCGCGCTGACGCACGCCGCCGCCACGGAGGAGCGCCTCGGCGACGACAACGCCGCCCTCCGGCTCTACGAGCGGGCCCTCGAAGACGACCTGCTCAGCCTCAACATCCCCGACCCCTCCCTGCTCCGCCAGGCCTCGGGGCTCTGTTACCGCGCCTCACGCACCGCCATGCGGCTCGGGGACCACCACGCCGAGGAGCGATTCCTCAACGTCGGATTCCAGGTCGTCGAGCAGCACCACGGCATCGTGCCCACGGACACCGACGTGCTCGCCAACCGCGCGGAGCTGCGCCTGGACCTCGCGTCCGTGGCCCGCCGCCACGCCGACCACGACCGGGCCGCGGCGCTCACTCGGGAGTCGATCCAGATCCGGCGCGACGCCCTCCGGCTCGCCCCCCACAGGCCCGACCTCGCCGTCGCGCTCGCGCGGCTGCTCGTCACCGCCGAGCCCGAGAGCCTCCGCGACCCCGCCGAGGCCCTGCGCCTGCTCGGGAGCCTCCCCGAGCCCGAGGCGCTGGGCAAGGAGGCGACCGAGCTTCGCGAACAAGCGTCACGCCAGCTCGGACGCACGAGCGGCTGAGCCCGACGCGCTCACGGGCACCCGCCCGTCCACGCATTCAGGAACGACAGCACGTCGCGGGTGTCGAGCGTGCCGTCACCGTTGAAGTCCGCCGGGCAGCCCGGCGCGCGCAGACGCACGAGCCACGCCTCGGTCTCGCCCGCCGGGTTGATGCCCACACCAACGATCGCCGACCCGTCCGCAGTGATGTCGTTGGCGTACAGCAGCGACCACGCCGAGAGGTTCAGCCCGTGCTCGCTCTCGAGCACGGCCTTCAGATCGCGCATCCCGTTCGACGCGTCCCAGATGAACGCGCGTCCGAACCCGAACCCGTCCCAGTCCGCGGCCCCGACGATCACCGACCCGTCCGCGTTGACGCCGGTCGCGTAGCTGTAGTGGTCTCCGCCGGGCAGATCGCCCAGCGCCACCATCCCTGTCGCCTGCGTCCACCTGAACGCCTCGTATCCGCCCACCGGTGAGCACCCGCCGACCGCCACCGAGCCGTCCGGCGTGACATCGATCGCGATGCTGTAGTTGTCGTGGCCCGCCAAGTCGCCCAGCCCCACCATGCCGGCGCCGCTCGTCCAGACGAACGCCTCCCCGTCGGACAGGTTCTTCATGCTGATCCCGGCGATCACCGCGCCGTCCGCCGACACCGCGTACGCCATGCTGAGGTCGTGGTGCCCCTGCGTGTAGCCCAGGCCTGTCATGCCGCCCGCCCCGGTCCAGCGGAACGCCTGGCCCGTCAGCGTCGGCCAGTTGTTCACGTAGTCAGCCACTCCCACAACGGTCGCACCGTCCGCGGAGATGTTGAGCGCCTGGCTCGCGTGCACACCGCCCGCGAGATCGCCCAGCGACACCATCCCGCCGTCGGCCGTCCAGAGGAACGCCTCCGAGTCCGCCCCCGCGGCGCTGTAGCCCACGACGACGCGCCCGCTCGCGGAGATCCCCGTCCCGAAGCTGAGCCCCGCGAATCCCGGCAGCCGCCCGAGACGCACCAGCCCGTCCATCCCCGTCCAGCGAGAGGCGACCAGGCCCGCGTCGAGCGTCCCCGAGCCTGCCACCGCGTCTCCCGAGTCCGAGATTCGCCAGGCATCGCTTGAGAACGCGCCGCCCGCGAAGTCACCAAGCCCGCGGAAGGTCGGCTGCGCCGCCGCGCACGCCCCGACCAGCCCGAGCGCCGATGCGACAAGACCGAGGCGATTCCTGATTTCCCTATGCGTTGCATGCATGAGACTGTCCTCCGATCGTGCGAATCCCGCCCCCGCGTGGGAGTGCGAGATCCGCGGGCGAGGGAGGCGAGGATTCCGCCCACGCGGCCCCCCGCGCGTATTCACCGCCAGCTCGCGGGCCCGCTCGGTGTCGACCGCCGCGTCTCGGCAGCGGCCCGGGCTCCTGCTCTTTGATTCGCGATGTTCGCTCCCGAGCTTGTCGCGGTCGGGCCCGAGCGACGCCCGGAGCCCGCTTGGGCGGTCGGAACGCGCCGCAACCTCAGATGATGCGGATCACGTAGAACATCGACCCGCTGTCCTTGGCCGCCAGGCAGCCGTTGGCGCTGCTCACCGTGCCCGCGAGGGGCGCGCCGGTCGCCGGCACGACCGGGCGGCCGAGGAACGGCCGGTAGTGCACGCGCACGCCCCCGAGCGCCTCGCACGCCGCCCCCGTCCACTGGTTCGTTGCCTCGACGAGCATGTACTCGAAGCCCAGGTCGTGGTAGCGCTCGACGCTGCCGGCCACCAGCTCGAACGTGTCCTCCTTCGCGAGCAGGTCCGACCGCGCCACCATGAAATGGTGACCGACCCGCCCCGCCTCGTGCGCCCGACGGAACTCGGGGTACCGCTCACGGAGCGCCCCGACCGCCTCGGCGTCCTGCTCCGAGAGCATCTCCAGCACCGGACCGATGTACGAGAGCACCGCCTCGATGAACGGGTCGTCCGTCCGCAGCGCGGGATGACACCCCACGGGGGGCATCGTCTCGTTGAACGCCCCTCCGATCACGCGCCCCCGCTCGTCCGCGATCGCCAGCGATTGCTCGAGCGACTCGCGGCTAGCGCGCACCGACGAGCGCGGGCTCGTCGGGTCCGTCAGCACGAACAGCCGGATGAACCAGTACATCAGCGATTCCCGCGTCCACGGACCGAACGTGCCCTGCCCGAACTCGTCCGCGTGCGTCGCGCCGTACAGCGAGCCCCGCGGCTCCCGCGGCGGGCGGAGATGTCGGCACTGCGGCTCGCGGAGCGCGAACGACGCCGCGACCGCCTCCGCCGTCTCCAGCACCGCCTCCTTGGGAAGATCCGCGAGCGGCGCCGGCCGGTAATGCCGGCTGCGAAAGCCCCGCGTCTCCGCGAGCCGCGCACGCGGCAGCCTCGCCGGCATGGGCAGCAGCCCGTGCCGGCCCACGTCCCCCACCCGCGGGTACGCGCAGTAGGGCAGCGGCTCGGGCGCATCGCCGACCGCGTCACCTGCTCCCGACCGCATCCTCGTCATGACGCCACCGCCCCTCCGGTCGTTGTTCGCCTGTCGTCTCACGCTCTCAGAATGCGACATTCGCCCACGGGCTCGTGGTCTGGACCGTGCCCGTGGTCCTTGGCGCAGAGGAGCCCCCGAGGGTGACACGCACCGGCGAGACCGCGCTCGCCGCGCCGCGTCCGCGCGCGCGTCGACGCCGGGGGTTCAGGTCGCCAGGCGCGACTCCACCGGCACGCCCCCGCTCAGGGCCTTCTGGACGGGGCACTTCTCCGCGATCGCGAGAAGCCGCCCGCGCTGCTCCTCGCTCAGCGGCCCGGCGAAGCGCAGCTCCACGCCCACCGACACGATCGCGGGCCCCGCCATCGTGGCCGTCGCCACGGCCTCGACGCCCTCGAGCGGCCATTGCTTGCGCTCGGCGTACATCTTCGCCGTGATCGCCTTGCACGAGGCCAGGGACGAGAGCAGGAGTTCCGTCGGCGTCGGGCCCGTGCCGGCGCCGCCCAGGGCGGCCGGCTCGTCCGCGCCCAGGCGGTGCGCGCCGACGCGGATCGAGACCGCGAAGGGCGTGCTTCCGAGCGAGACGGTGACGGGGTTCGGCGCCATGCCCCACCATAGGAAGACGGGCCGGCGCCGGGCGCACGTGGCGCCCGATGCCGGCCCGCTGAGGGGAGAGAGGACAGATGTTCAGGCGCGGCGGCGGCGCGTGGCGCACGTCCCGGCCAGCCCGAGGAGCGCGAGCGCGCCGGGGGCGGGCACGACCTCGACGCGGACGTTGTCGAAGCCGACCTCCCAGAAGTTCGCCCCGTAGAAATAGCCCGGGACGAACGTGGTGAACTGCACCTCGTCGATGCTCGCGAGCACATCGCTCCAGGTGCGATCGGGCGGGAGGATCGGGTTGCCGAAGTCGTCCCAGGCCCCGGTGCCGCCCCAGCCCTGGGGGATGTCGGCGCTGTTGGGATCGGGCAGGAGGTATTCGAGGCGGGTCCACCCGTCGGCCTGCCTGGGCAGCCCGGGGCCCAGCGTCCACACGCTCACGTCGTCGCCGGAGTCGTTCGGGTCGCCCCGGTCGTGGAGCTGGAGCACCAGCGGCCACTCGCTGGGGTCCATCGCGTCGCCGAAGAAGTTGTCCAGCGCGAACACGCTGACATCGACCGAGAAGCGGACGGGCCCGCCGAGCTGGGTGTAGTCGGTGTTGACCGGGCTCGTGGCGTCGGCATTGCCGAGGGTGACGCCCCAGAAGTCCATGTAGGGCACCCCCATGTAGTTGCCGGGGTTGCCGCCGCCGAAGATCATCTGGTTGCCGTTGACGGTCCAGCCGCCGTAGCCGTCGTGGCCCTCGAAATCCTGGGAATCGATCACCTGAGCCCCGGCCTGAGCCGCGAGCGCCGCGGCGGTCACAGCCGCGAGAAGCCTCGTCTTCATCTCCAGTTTCTCCCGATTGCGGCGCGGCGTGGCCGTCGCCAGTCGTGGGGTGCTCGCGCTCCACCGATGGGCGCGGGCGTCGATCACTATACCACAAGGTTGCGGGGATGTTTCAGGGAAACTGAGAAAGGCTCAAATATTAAGGTTTTGATTGGGTCATGCCTTGGTGTGTGGGGTTGGGCGTCCCCATCGCGAAGAGAGGGAAACTCGTGCTTTCGTCCGCGAACGCGGGAGAGATACCTCGCCCCAGATCTCTCAACGAGTAGGGCGTCGGCCGCTCTTACCGCGAGCGCGATCCCCCCGTTCTCGGATGTTCAGCATCCCTCGTTCCACGCGTTCAGATAGCAGATCAGGTCCCGCGTGTCGATCGCCCCGTCCCCGTCGCAGTCCGCGGCCGCGTCCCTGACGCTCCACGCGTTCAGGTACCCGATCAGGTCGCGCGTATCGACCGAGCCGTTGCCGTCGAAGTCGGCCGCGCACACCCGCGGCGGCAGATCGAACTCCATCCCGAACGCCCCCGAGATCCCCGGCACCGTCACCGTCGACAGCAGATTGCCCTCGGTGTCGAGCTGCCTGATCACGTTCGAGCGCGAGCCGCCGATCCACAGCGTGTGGTCCGCCGGGTCCATGGCGATGGCGTACGCGAACGATTCGTCGGTGGCGTCGAAGGCGCTCAGCTCGTTGCCGCTGCGATCGAGGTGGCGCACGAGCCCGGTCAGGCTGTTGGAAACCCAGAACGTCTCGTCCCGCACGTCCCGCGTGATTCCCGAGTTGTACGGCCCCACGTGGAACATCACCCGCCCGTTCGACCAGTCGCGATCGAACCGGTAGAGGTTGTAGTCGCCGTTGTGCTGCGTGGCGTAGTTGGCGTACTTCCCGTCCGTCGTCCCGTCGAACCAGTTCCCCCCGGACGCGATGCTGTACGTCGGCCCCAGCGGGTTGCCCTCCAGGTCATACTCCGCCCCCCGCCCGCTCCCGGCGTCCCCCCAGCGGTTGCCCGCCGTCCGGATCGTCCCGGAGATCGCGACCGCGTTCTCCCCCGCGCTCCCCGTCTCCCACGAGCGGAGCACCACGCCCGCCTGCACCACGACGACGACCGGGCTGTCGTGCTGGCTGATGTAGAGCTCGCTGGTCTGGCCGGCGGCGGAGGCCGCGCCGAGCGCGATGCAGATGCACGTCGGCGCGGCTATGCCCAGCATAGTTCTCGGAGCTGTTCGAGTGTGCATGGGGTCAATGTCGGCGATATCGCGTCGGAGACCAAAAAAGTCGTGGTCATGCCCGCGAGATGCCCGGCCGCAGACGCCACGTCGCAACCAGGGTCAGCGATCACCGGTACTGAATGTGGGACAGCCCACATACGGCGATGCCTGAGGAGGAAAGATGACCAGCGATATGCAACGCCCGGGCGGTCAGGCCGGCCGTCGATCTCGGGACCCGCAGAGACTCCGTGCCTTCTCAGCAATGACGGTGGGCGGCCTGGGGCTCTGCGCCGTGCTCGGCGGGCCGGCTCGCGCCCAGTCGGACGGGCTGCTCTGCCGCGGGCGCGCACTCCTCGGCGCGTACGACGCGGGCCGCCGGTCAACGGGCGTCGCGCTCGGCGGCGATGTCGCCTATCTCGCTCTGGGAACGGGCGGGCTGCGCATCATCGATATCTCCGACCGCCTGCATCCCGACGCTCTTGCGGCCATAGCGCTTCCGGGTGAGCTGCGGCACCTGGAACTCTCGGACACCAGCCTGTATGTCGCGGGCAGCTCGGGGCTCTCCATCCTCGATGTCGGCGATCCTTCTTCCCCCTCGATCGTGGGGGGTTTCGGCACGGCGGGCGTGGCCCGCGACGTGCGTATCGCCGGGGACACGGCCCTGCTCGCGACGGACCATGGACTCGTCATTCTGGATGTCGCCGACCCCGCTTGGCCGGACCTGCTGGCGACGGCAGATGTCGGGGCGCCCGTCGTGGCTCTCGATGTGGCCGGGACTCTCGCGTTCGTTTCCGCCTGGGAGCTGGGGCTGCGGATCTTCGACGTTTCCGACCCGGGCGCGCCCGCGCTGGTCGGGACGTTTGAGCTCTCCAGGGGCATCGAGCACATCGAGGTCGCCGGGACCGTTGCTTACCTCTGCACCCGGCTCGGCGACCTCCACGTGCTGGACGTGGCCGACCCTGCGGCTCCGGAGCTGCTAGCGCAGTGGGCCGCGCCGGTCGGCTGGGCGCAGCAGGTCACGGTGAGGGGTTCGCTCGCGTACGTCACCGACAGCGCGGTGCACGTGCTCGATGTCGCGGATCCGATCCGGCCCACCCTGCTCACCTCGTACTACCCACCGGAGGGGGCCGCGACGCTGGCCATCGAGGGCGAACTGGCGACCGTGAGCGACGGTCCGTACAGCGGCGCCGGCATGCGCCTGCTGGACCTGTCCACGCTGCACGCGCCCGCGCTGCTCGGGGAGTATCGACCGGATGACTCGATGAGCTTCTTCAGGGGCGACCTGCGCGGCTCGACCGCGTTTCTCGCCGCGGGAGAGGACGGGCTGATCATGGTGGACGTCTCTGATCCCCTGGCCCCGCGCGAGCTGGGTGTGTTCAGCTCGGTGGGTGACGTGCGGCAGGTACGCGTCTCTGAGGGGCTGGCGTTCCTCGCGTCGGACCAGCGAGGGCTGGAGATCATCGACATCTCCGACCCCGCCTCGCCCCATCTGCTCGGCGTGCTCGAGACCGAGTACGACGAGATCGAGCAGGTCGCGATCGACGGGCAGTTCGTCTACATCGCCGACGATTCATGGGGCTTCCGGGTCGTGGACGCGACGGAGCCCGACGCTCCGTCGGTCGTGGGGGAGTACGGCGGTCTGCGCGATCCGGAGGACATGGTCGCGATGGGCGGCCTGGTGTACGTCGCGGATGGCGCTGGCGGTCTGTTGATTCTTGATGTCACGAATCCCGCGTCGCCTTCGCTCGCGGGTGATCTCGACCTGCGATCTCCCGCTCGCCGGGTTGCGGTAGCGGGAGGGCGTGCCTACCTCGGCGCGGACACGGGGGAGCTGTTCGTCGTCGACGTGTCACAGCCGGTTGAACCGCAACTGATCGCCACGATGTCGGCTCCGGCCGGGGTCGCCGCGTTGGCGGCGCACGGAGGGCTGGTGTACGCCGCGTCGGGCCGATCCGTGCTCGCATTCGATCTCACCGACCCGCACTCGGCGCAGGTACGCGGATCCGAGTTTGTCGGGGGCTCGCCGTCCGGCGGGCGTGTGGCCGACCTGATGATCGATGGTTCGGCGGTGTACGCGCTGCAAGAGCTCGACGGCCTGCGCCTGGTCGATGCGTCCGACTGCCCCTGCGTCGCGGACTTCAATGGCGACTCCGAGGTGGACAGCCGCGATGTGATCGGGTTCTTGAACGCCTGGGTCGTCGAGCGGGGCGAGGACTGTGCCTCCGGCGATTGCGAAACCGATCTGGACGAGAACGGCGTCGTGGACACGCGTGACTTCGTCGCCTTCCTCAACGCATGGGCGGCGGGTTGTTGATCGACTGGGCAGGCCGCCGCACCCCGGCCGCGAGCGCTACGCGGTCAGCCCGCTTACTTCACCAACCCCACCAGCCGCCCGAGCGCCTTGACCCTGGCCCGCGCCCCGCCCGGAGGGTCTGAAGCGTCGTGGCGCAGCACGAGCACGGTCTCGTCGTCGTCAGGGGGCGCTCCCGCGCGCCAGGCGTCGATCGCCCCGAGCAGGCCGTCGCCGAGTTCCGCGGCGGAGGCGGCCTGCGGGGGCAGGGCGCGGGCGAGACGGAGCAGCCCTTCCTCGCCGAGCATCTCGCCCGTCGGGCTCTTGGCCTCGGTGAGCGCGTCGGTGTAGGAAATGACGATGTCGCCGGGCTCGAGGCGGATGGCGAACTGCGGGTAGCGCGTCGGCGCGAGGATGCCCAGGGGCAGGTTGGCGATGCCCGTCTCTCGCGCGTGCGCGGCGTCGACCACGCCGCGTGACCGCTCGTCGAGAAGCTCCCACTCGCCGGTCGAGACCCGGCGGAGGAGCGGGCGGGGGTGGCCGGCGTTGCACACGATGAAGTGGTCGGTGGGCGCGAAGTACGTCTGGATGACGGCGGTCGCGAAGCGCCCCTCCTGCGCGAGGCGCGTGAGCTCCACGTTCAGCGCCCGCACGAACTTCGCGGGGTTGGGCGTGTTGATGTGCTTGCGGATGAGCGCCCGCAGGCGGAGTGCGAAGCCCGAGGCCTCCTCGCCGTGCCCGGCGAGGTCGGCGATGGTGAAGCGCACGATCTGCCCCGCGGCACAGGTCGAGACGAATCGGAGGTCGCCGCCGGCGGCGTGCCCGTCGTGGGGACGGGAGTAGAGCCACGCCTCGAATCCCGGGAGCATCACCCGCTCGCGGGCCGGCTCGTTGCCGCCCCAGATCTCGTGGGCTCTGAGCTTGTGCACGTCTCGCGGCGGCGGGGCGTCGAGGTCGTAGAGCGGGTGGACCGTCGTCACGCGCGGCTCCTTTCCTCCCAGGGTGCGATGCCCTCGCCACGGTACCAGATGGAGGGTGTGCGGCATAGCTGAACTGCGGCGAGCGGCTACGCCGGCGAGCGCTCCCGTGTCCCCTCGTACATCTCGAAGCGGAGCAGGCGGCACTCGATCTGGGCGTTCATGAAGGGGATGCGCCGCGAGGCGCGGAGGCCGATCTTGCCGGCGAGCGTCTTGCTGCCGGTGAAGACGTGCCCCGTCCAACCGGCGCAGCGCTGCTTGAGGAAGTCGCCGATGCGCTCGTAGGTGCCGGCGAGGGCGTCGGTCTCGCCCATCCGCTCGCCGTACTCGGGGTTCATGATGATGTGTCCCGGCCGGGCGCCGCCGCCGAGGGGCAGGGGAGACTCGGCGAAGTCGCACTCGACGAACTGGATCAGGTGGTCCACTCCCGCGACCTGCGCGTTCCGCCGGGCGGCGTCGAGCGCCTCGGGATCGTGGTCGCTGGCGACGATCGGCGGCACGGGGCCGAGCTCCTTCGGGCGTGAGAGCTTGCCGGCCTCGCGCCGGGCGGCGCGCCAGGCCTCGTCGAGGTCGAGCCTCGTGTGGAGCAGCCCGTAGTTGGAGCGCAGCAGGCCGGGTGCGCGACCGGCCGCCATGAGGGCCGCCTCGATGGCGATCGTCCCGCTCCCGCACATGGGGTTCACGAGGGGCGTGGTCCCGTCGTAGCCCGCGCCCATGAGCACCGCGGCCGCGAGCGTCTCGCGCATCGGCGCGTGGTGGGGGAGCCTGCGGTACCCGCGGTCGGCGAGCCACTGGCCGCTGGTGTTGAGGTAGAGCCAGGCGCGCTCGCCCTTCCAGTAGAGGTTGATCACGGTCTGGGAACGGTCGGGGCCGCTGTCGGGGCGGGCGCCGGTGCGCTTGGCGATCCGGTCCACGATCGCGTCCTTGACGACGAGCATCGGGTACATCGAGTTGGTGATCTTGGGGTTCTCGACGTTCGCCATCACGCTCACGTACCCGTCGTTCTCGATGAGCGCCTCCCAGGGGAATGACGCCGTGTGCGTGTAGAGCGCGTCCGGCGAGGGGCAGCGGAAGCGCTTGAGCAGCCAGAGCACGTGCTGGGCGGTGCGCAGGCGGAGGTTGAGCGGCATGCAGTCGATGAGCGAGGCCCCGATGTGCACGCCCACGCTGTCCTCGTCCTGGATCTGGTGCCCCAGCGCCTCCACCTCGCGGCGCAGGTAGGGCGCGACGTGCTGGGCGCACGTGACGCGGACGAGCCGCTTCTTCTTCGGGTCGATCAGGTCCATCGGCGGCCCTCGCGGGGCCACCCTGGCCGGGCCCTCTCTATTGTGGCGCTCAGCAGCCGGCGTTCCACAGGTTGAGGAAGGTCAGCACGTCGCGGGTGTCGACGACTCCGTTCCCATCGATGTCCGCCGAGTCGTCGCCGGCGCTCCACGCGTTGAGGAAGGCCAGCACGTCGCGCGTGTCCACGACGCCGTCGCCGTTGAAGTCCGCGACGCAGCCGCACGAGCCCTGCGCGTACACGGCCTGCACGCTCGGCGCGGCCGCGTCCACCTCGAACACGAGGGTCGTGTCGCTCCCGGCGAATGCGCCTCCGACACGCCACTCATCGAAGCACCAGCCGCTCGAGGCCTCGGCGGGGGCGGTCACCGTCACCGCCGTCCCTTCGTCCCAGGTGCGGCCGAAGGGCGTGAAGCCGTTGGCGTCGCCGTTGTTGTCGGGCGGAGAAACCGCGAACTCGATGATGAAGAAGGGCGAGGTCTCGAAGATCACCTCCACGTCGGGGATCTCGCAGACGCTCATCGCCTCGCGGGCCGCGACGAACTCGGGCCTGTCCGTCCGCGTCCCCAGGTTCGCGTTCTGCCCCGAGCAGTTGTCCACGCAGTGCGTCGCCACGCCCACGGTCAGGCCGCCCACGATCAGCGGCGAGCCCGAGCTCCCCGGGCGCACGTCGTTGTTGAACCGGTACGTGTACGTGCCCCGGCCCTTGATCTCGCCCGGCGAGAGCTGCTGCGTGTAGGACCGCTCGCAGTTGCCGGCGGCGCCGTAGCCGTAGAGGCTGGAGGGCTCGCCGATCTCCGCGGGCGCTTTCGCGATCGGCGCGACGGCCCCGTATCGCTCGAAGATCGATTCGCCCAGGCTGTTCTCGCCCGTGGCGAAGACGGCCCAGTCGTCGCCCGGCCCGTTGTTGCTGAACTGGCGGCTCAGGATCGGGAACTGGTCCTCCACCGGCGGATGGTTGATCGTGCAATCGGGGTTCGAGTCCGGCACGTTGAACTCGATAATGTCCGAGCCCGCGCAGTGGCCGGCCGAGACCAGCCCGCCGTCCTCGCAGTAGATGCTCGCCGTGCAGCCGGAGGGCATCAGCCGCCCGACCGCCGGCTCGTCGGAGGGCACGCGGTCGTTCCCGTCGCAGATGCCGCACACGCGCATCGTGATGTCGCCGAACTGGGCCGTCACATGCCCGAGGACCAGGCGGTTGCCGCTCGTCCGCGGCCCGGCGACCAGCTCGAGCATCACCTCGTCGCCGTTGAAGTACGCGCTGCTGTCGTCCCACATCGCCAGCGACGCGGCGTCGAGCTCCTGCACCTCGCCGTCGAGGACCGAGCTCATCCGCACGAAGCTGCCCGCCGGCAAGCTCGCCCCCGCGAAGTGCAGGCGCACCCAGGCGCTCTGGTCGGCGAACGCGCTCTCCACCCACACCGTCCGGGCCTCGTCGGCCGGGTTGTCGATCGCCCCCGAGTCCAGCGCGAAGGGCACCACCTCGCCCACGGGGTGGTCGAGCGTGCCCTGGCCCCACGCGGCAGTGCCGGCCAAGGCCCACACGCACAGGGCCCCAGCCAGCGCACCCCGTAACCGATCCGAACGCAACGAGCGCATGGCTGATCCTTCCCGGCGACGTCTCGCCGTCCTCCCCGCGACTCTCGGCACCACGACCCGCGGCCCCGGGTCCGGTCCACGTCCAACGTACACCAGGATCGGCGGCCCACAAGGGCCGAATCGCCCATTCTGCCACGCCCGGCGGCGTTTCCGGCCTCACTCCGGGGTTTTTCCTCTTGTGGGCCCTCGTCGATCCGGTCACAATCGCCGGTGGTCGTGGCCGGCGGCGACGCAACCCCGCCGAGCGTTCGCGGCCTCGTCCAAGAGAGAGGATCGAACCATGTCCCGCACGCTTTCCCTCGGCCTCACCGTGGCCGGTCTTGCCGTCGGCGCAGGCGCCCAGCCCGCCGAGTTCTCGGTCGCATCGCTCCTGTCCGGCCGGCCGGGCCTCGACTCGCCCGACGGCGACCCGCCCGTCCGCTCGTGGCTGCTCGAGGGGCCGGAGCTCGCTTCCGGGCCCGGCGGCCTCCGGGCCTGCGCGCCCTTCGCGGACGTCGGGTCGGCGCCCGAGGGCGACTCGGCGGCGGGCGCCGCTTTCGGGCCCGACGGGTCCTGGTTCGTCGTCGCCCATCGCGACTCGCGCAACCTGCTCGTCTACGACGCCGAGACGCGAGACCTGATCCGGGAGATCCCGCTCTCGGGCTCGCCGGTGGATCTGGCGGTCTCCTCTGACGGGCGCTGGGCGGTGACGCCCAACCTCTTCGAGGACACGGCCTCGATCGTGGACCTCGACGCGGGCGCCGAGGTGGCCGTGCTCCCGATCGGGGACGCCCCGATCATGTCGCGGATCACGCCGGACGGCGCGACCGCGCTGGTCGGCAGCATGGTCGGCGACGACGTGGCGGTGATCGATCTCGCGAGCGCCACGGAGCTGCGCCGCATCTCGGGCTTCAACTTCGGCGTGGTGCTCTCGGCCAACTTCGAGACCTTCGCCGTGACGTTCGTCTGCGCCAACCCGGTCGAGGTCGCGAGCGACTCGGTTGCGGTCTTCCCCGACATGTTCAGCGACCGCATCGGCTTCGTGGATATCGACGCCGGCACGGTGGGCTTCGTGGCCTCCGCCGACTCGCCGCGCAACGCCGCCGTGACGCCGGACGGCTCGCTCGCCGTCGTGAGCCACGCCTTCGGGAGCAGCAACACGATCACGGTGCTGGACGTCGGGTCGCAGTCGATCACCAAGTCGATCGACGTCGGCACGACGGTCTGGGGGCCCGTCTCCCTCGATCCGGCCGGCGCCAAGGCGGCGGTCGCGGTGCAGAACGCGGTCCGGATGGTCAATCTCTCGACCAACGCCGTCTCCTCGGACATCAACACCGCGAGCGTGAATGGGCTGATCACGACCGCCGACGGGCTCTACGCCCTCGGCGTGGGATTCCGCGGCGCGCTGGTCTCCTACGCGGGCGAGAACCTGGTCAAGAACCTGAACAACTTCGTCTCGACGTCGGTCGGGGCGGTCTCGCCCGCCGGGCCGCGCGCGGTGATGTTCGCGACGACCTTCGGCGAGGACATGGTCGTGGTCAACACCGACGGAGCCTCGGGCTTCCTGGAGGAGACGCTCACCTCCGGGCCCGCGCCGGAGGGGGACAAGCCGCGCACGATCGCCGTGACGCCCGACGCCTCAAGGGTCGTGACCTCCAACCAGTTCAGCCAGAACGCCAGCATCTTCGACGGGCAGTCGATGTCGCTGCTCGGGCACGCCGACGCCGGGCGCCGCCCCGGCGAGGTGAAGGTCACGCCCGACGGAACGCGGGCGGTCGTCACCAACCGCGACGACACCTTCGTCACCGTCATCGACCTGGGCTCGCTCGCGGCGGCCGACGTGACGATCTCGACCCGCGCCGACCAGGTGGCGATCTCGCCCGACAGCACCTACGCCTACATCGCGGTCGTGGTCTCCGACGGCGTGTGGCGGGTGAACCTCGACACGCTGGCCGTCGAGGGGCCCAAGCTCGCCACGGGCGACATGGGGGGCGTCGGATACACCGGCAACCAGTTCTCCGGCATCGCCCTCAGCCACGACGGGGCCACGCTGGTCACGTGCAACAGCTTCAGCGACTCGGTCTCCATCATCGATACCGCCGCGTGGAGCGTGGTCGCGACGGTGCCGGTGGTCGACTTCCCCACGGCCGCGGCGTTCAGCCCCGACGACTCGCGGATCTACGTGACCTGCCGCGACTCGGACACCGTCTCGGTGGTGGCCAATTCGGGCGCCGGCTCCACCGAGATCGGCGTCGTCGCCGTGGGCGACTATCCCTTCGAGGGCGTGGTGAGCGCCGACGGCTCGACGCTCTACGTTATGAACACCAACGACAAGACCATCGGCGTGGTGGACACCGCCCTCTTCAGCATGACCGAGGAAATCCCGCTCGCGTACACGCCCATCGGCGTCCTGCTCGACGCCCCGGGCGGGAGGGTGCTGGCCGGCCAGGGCACCGCGACCGCCGCGACCGACGGCACGATGACGCAGGCAGGAGGGCTGGCCATCATCGACGCCGCGACCAACACGGTGACCGAGACGATCTGCGCCGATCACTTCCTCTCCGACCTCGCGGGCGACAGCGGCGGCCGGCTCGCCGCGGGCGCAGGGCTCGGCGGCGAGAGCGCGGTCTTCTTCGACATCGTCCTGTGCGCGCCGGACATCAACGGCGACGGCGTGGTGAACACGCAGGACGTGATCATGTTCCTGAACCTGTGGGTGGCGAAGGACCCACGCGCGGACTGGGACGCCAACGGGATCGTGGACACGCGCGACTTCCTGGCGTTCCTCAACGACTGGGTGGCGGGCTGCTGAACGAGCACATTGAGGCTCAGGGGGCTTCGCGGAGGCGCCGGGCCATGCGGCTGAAGCGCTGCCGGGCGACGGCGGCGCTGACGCCCAGCTCGGCGCCGATGACCTCCCACTCCAGGCCACGCATGCGCAGCTCGGCCAGGCGGCGCTCCTCCTCGCCGAGCAGGTCGCGGAGGCGGGCCCACTCCTCGCGGGAGAGCCGGGGCTGCTCGGAGTCCTCGTGCGGGGCCGCGGCCTCGTGCACGCCCTCCGTGGGCTCAGCGCCCCCGCCGCGCTTGAGTGCGCGGTCTCGTCTGGCGAGCTCGGCGAGCTTGTTGCGGACGGCGAGGCGGAGGTAGGCGGCGAGCGCCCGCTCGTTCTCGAAGCGGAGGCGCCCTCCGCGGAGGTCGTCCACGAAGGATTTCGCGATCGACTGGCACACGTCGGCGGATTCGCGGTGGTCGCGCAAGCGCCGGCCCATCTCGGCCCGGACCACGATCCGGACGAACCGCAGCAGCTCGAGGTAGGCGCGCTCGGCGCGAGGGCCCTCCGCGGCCTCGCCAAGGAAGGCGTCCAGAGCGCTCGTCTGGGGCATCGCCACGCGTCTCCAAAGACTCCGCCGATCCGGTCACAGAGCGTGCCCGGCGACGCTCAGGATAGGGGATCGTCCCGCCTTGCTGTACAGTTTTCCCCATGAAGAGCGGATCTCTCGAGGACAATCCGGACTTGCCCCGCCAGATTCGTGAGGCGTGGGCCGCGGGGCGGGCCGACGCAGCGCTCGCGGCCATCGTCGATGAGCTCCGCGAGGAGGACTCGCTGCTCGCCGAGGCGCTCGCGGCCGACGCGGAGGAGCGGTGGGAGCGGGGCAGATCCGCGACGCTGGAGAGCTATCTGACCCTGGTGCCCGACCTGCGGCGCCGGCCGGAGGCGTGCCGGTCGCTGCTGCTCTGCGAGCTGGCGTGGCGGGAGGACCGCGACGACCCGGCCGTCGCCGAGCGTCTCAAGGCTCGTCTGCCGGACCTTGGCGACGAGATCGACGTGGTGGTTGGGTTCTTCAGGAGCTTCGGGAGCTCTGCGTCCCCCGAGGCCGCGCACACGGAGCGATGCGTGGGCGAACGGCTCGGGCGGTACGAGCTGCGCGAGTCTCTGGGGCGGGGCTCGTTCGGGCAGGTCTGGCGGGCGTGGGACACGGCGCTGGAGCGGTACATCGCCCTCAAGCTCCTCCCCATGCCGGGGGATGGGAGCGCCGACGCCGTGCTCGACGAGGCCCGTGCCGCGGCGGCGCTGGACCACCCCAACATCGTGCGCGTGCACGACGCCGGCCGGCTGCCCCAGGCCGGGCTGCTCTACATCGACACGCAGCTCGTCGCCGACCCGGCGCCGGACGACCCCGCTTCGGTGAGCGTCGGCCGCCCGCTCGAGGAGAGCGCGGTGGGAGCGGGCGGGGAGCCCCTCCCACCGCGCAGGGCGGCGGCGGTGATGGAGACGGTCTGCCGCGCGGTTGCGGCGGCGCACGCGCGGGGGGTGACGCACGGGGACATCAAGCCGGGCAACATTCTGGTGACGCCGTCGGGGGTTCCGATGGTCGCGGACTTCGGGCTGGCGGTGGTGGCGCCGGCCGGCGAGGGGTCGCGCGACTCGCCGACGCACAGCGTGTGCATCGAGAGCGAGGGCGGCCGCATCACCGGCACGCCCGCGTACATGTCTCCCGAGCAGGCCAGTGCGGAGCGTCCGACGCCGCTCTCGGACGTCTATTCGCTGGGCGCGACGCTGGCGGCGCTGCTCACCGGGCGCGCGCCCTTCCACCCGCGCGAGGGCTCGCCCAGCCCGGCGCGGGACGTGATCGCGCAGGTGCGCGACGGCGCGCTCGATCTCGGCGCCGTGGAGGCGATCGACGCGACGCTGGCGGCGATCTGCCGGACGGCGACGCGTCGGGAGCCGGGCGAGCGCTACCTCTCGGCCTCGCAGCTCGCCGACGATCTGCGCGCGTGGGCGGACCGGCGCCCGACGCGCGCCCGCCCGCTCGGCGCGACCGGGAAGCTCGCGCTCTGGACGCGCCGTCACGCGCGCATCGCGGCGCCTGTGGGCGCGGGCGTGCTGCTGCTCGCGGCGCTCAGCGCCTGGTACGTCGTCTCGCTGGAGCGCGCCGAGGCGCTCGCGCGGGGCGAGGCCGCGAAGTACGGGGCGGTCTCCGAGTTTCTGACGAGCATGCTCGCATCGAGCGATCCATCGCGGGCGCAGGGGCGCGAGATCACGCTGCGCGAGACGCTCGACGCCGCGGGCGCGGCCCTCCGCGACGATCCGCCAGACTCGGCCGAGGTGGCGCTGGCGCTCAACGGGGTGATCGGCGGGACGTACATGTCGCTCTCGCTGTTCGACGAGGCGGAGTGGCACCTGATCGAGGCGCTCTTGCTCGCGCGCTCGCTGCGCCGGGGCGATCACCCCGACACGGCCCTGGCCCTGCAGCGTCTCGCGCGTCTCCGCGGCTTTCAGGGGCGGGGCGTCGAGGCGGTCGCCACCCTCGACGAGGCCCTGGCGATGCGCGAGCGGCTGCACGGGCGCGAGTCGGCGGAGTACGCCGACGCACAGCACGAGCGCGCGGGGCACCTGCTGACGATGGGCAGGTTCGCGGAGGCGGCGCCGGCGTTGGAGCACGCGTATGCCACGCTGCGCGCCGTCCTGCCGCCGGACGACGAGCGGCGGGTCGCGGCCGCGAACAGCTACGCCGGGCTGCTCGTGGCGATGGAGAAGCCGGAGGAGGCCGAGCGTGTGTTCGGCGAGGCGGCGGCGGACATGGAGCGGACGCTCGGCAGGCGGCACGCCAGGACGCTGGTCGCACGGACGAACCTCGCGATCATGCTCGGGCGCCTGGGCAGACTCTCGGAGGCCGAGGCCGCGTTCGGCGCGATCCTCGCCGACTGCGAGGAGGTGATGGGATCGAGCCACGTCATCACCATCAACGCCATGAACAGCCTCGCGCGTGTGCTCGAGCGCGACGGGCGGCACGCGGAGGCCGAGCCGGTATTCCGCGAGGCGATGGCGCTGGCGGAGAAGCACCTCGCCCCGACATCGGCGCAGAGCCTCGACCTGCAGAACAACCTGGCGCAGAACCTCCGCGCACTCGGCAGGCCCGCGGAGGCCGTGCCCCTCTTCCGGCGCTCGTACGCGAACCACGCGCGGGCGTACGGCGAGGACGGCGTCTTCACGGCGATGGCCCGCGGCGGGCTGGCGATGGGGCTGATCGATCTGCACGAGCCCGACGCCGACCGCGAGGCCGAAGAGCTGCTCGTGCGCTCGCTCGAGAGCCTGCGCGCCGGCCTGCCGCCGGGCCACCCGGCGATCGCCACGACACTCAGGTCGCTCGCGACGCTCTACGGGCCCGAGCGGCTGAACCAGCCGGAGAAGCTGCGCGAGGTCGAGGCCGGATTGAGACCGGGCGGGTAGCCGGGCGTGTCACGCCGGGCCGGGGAGCGCACTCCGGAGTTCGGACTTCTCTCCACGGAGTGCGACCATGAGCAAGCGCTGTGCGACAACAATGGCCGCCGTCCTCGTCGCCGCGTGGGTGGCCGAGCACGGACGCGCGCAGACCACGATGTATCTCCACGAGTGGCCCAGCGGCAAGCTCGTCCGCGTCGAGGGGCTCGACGGCCCGATAACGGAAACGCTCGTCGGCGAGACCGGGATTCAGAACCTCGCGGACATCGCGGCCGCGGACGGGAGCGGCGAGGCGATCGGGATCGACTGGCCTACGACGGCCGTGTACCTGATCGATCTGCACACGGGCGCTTCGCAGGCGCTCTTCCCCTCGGGCGTGCCGGACGCGGACGGGCTGGACTTCGCGCCCGACGGCACACTTTACGCTGTCTGCAGCACCGACACGTTTCTTTACACCCTGGACCGATCGACCGGGGCTTGGACGCGGGTGTTCGACACCGGCCACACCTACGCGGGAGACGTGGCGTTCGACGTGCTCAGCGGGCTCCTCCTCGGCTCGGCCAGCGACGGGCGCATCGTGGCGATCGATCCCGTGCAGGAGACCACGGCCCACCTGGTCACAATGCCCGTGGCGGCCGCGGCGCTGGAGGTGGACGCCGCCGGCAACATCTACGCCGGGCACGGCGACACGCTCTACCGCGTCGATCGTGCGACCGGCGACCTCACGCCGCTGCTCACCTCGGCGCATCTGGTCCAGATCGGCGGGTGCACGCTGGTCGAGGCCGCCTGCCGCGCCGACTTCAACGGCGACGGCACGGTCGACACGCGGGACGTCCTGGCGTTCCTCAACGCCTGGGCCGCGGGAGACGACGCCGCGGACATCGACGGCAACGGCCTCATCGACACGCGTGACGTGCTCGCGTTCCTGAACCTGTGGACGGCCGGGTGCCCGTGACCGGCGACCCTCAAGGCTGGACCGTCGTGGTCCGCAGGTGCGCCACCACGATCCGGATCTCGTCGTAGGGGGTGTCGCCGCCGAGCTTGTCGTAGATCGGCTTGAGGAAGTCGAGCCCGGTCTCGCGGGCCGCGTCGGCGATGCGCGCGTAGTCGGCGGGCGAAACCCACGCCGAGACGTCGGCCGGGCGGCGGGATTCGATCCAGCCGGCCAGGTGGTGGTTGGCGGTGCTGATCGCGACGCCCGCGGCCTTGGCCGCGGCGTCGATCGAGTCGCCCCGGTCGAAGCACTCGAACGTGCGCCGCTTGGAGGCGGACATGCCGCCGGCCTTGGAGGCCTTCGGGCGCGGGCGCGAGCCGCGCCGGGCGTCGAGGCCAAGCCCGCGCTCGGCGCACCACGAGCGGATGTGTGCGACGAACTCATCGCCGAAGGTGGCGAGCTTCTGCGAGCCGACGCCGCGGACGTGCGCCATCGTCTCGGGCGAGCCCGGGCGCACCGACGCCATCTCGTGCAGAGCGTCGTCGCTGAAGACGATGTAGGGCGGTACCGCGCGCTCGTCGGCGATGCGCCGGCGCAGCTCGCGGAGCGACTCGAAGAGCGCGCGCTCGTCGGGCGAGAGCACGATCTCCTGGTCGCTCGCGGCGCGCTCGACGGGCTCGCGCGGGCTGAAGAGGGCGACCTCCCGCCGGCCGCCGAGCACCTCGCGCGAGGCGGCGTTGAGGACGAGCGTCGGGAACTCCCCCTCGGAGCGCCCGAGGACACCCAGGTCCAGAAGCTGGTTCACGTAGCTGAGCAGCGTGGGGCGCGGGATGTCCCCGAGCAGGCCGTGGGTGCTGAGCCGGTCGTGCCCGCGCTGGACGATCTTCGCGGCCTTGGAGCCCCGGAGCACGTCCACGACGTGGGCGGCGCCGAAGGCGATGCCCGAGTGCTGCTGCGCCCGCGCCACGCAGGAGATGATCTTCTGCGCGATCACGGTCGAGTCTGGCACGGCGTCCACCTCGTTGAGGCACACGTCGCAGGCGTTGCAGTTGGGGAAGGGGTACTCCTGGCCGAAGTGCTCGCTGAGCGCCTTGTGGCGGCAGGTCATGCCCGAGGCGAATCGCTGCATCTCGTCGAGCAGGCGGAGCTGCGACTGGAGCACCTCCGGCGGCGAGCCGGTCTCCTCGGCGGACATCGTGAAGAGCTTCGTCCAGCGCGTGGCATCCCCGCCCGAGTAGAGCAGCACGCACTCGGCCTCGAGCCCGTCGCGCCCCGCGCGACCGGTCTCCTGCTGGTAGGCCTCGAGGCTCTTGGGGAGCGCGGCGTGCAGCACGCAGCGGACGTTCGAGCGATCGATCCCCATGCCGAAGGCGACCGTCGCGACGACGACGTCGAGCTTCTCGCGCGCGAAGGCCTCCTGGATCTTCCGGCGCCGCTCGGTCTCCAGCCCCGCGTGGTAGGCCGCGGCCTTGACGCCCCTGGACTTGAGCATCGCGGCGACGTGCTCGGTGTCGGCGCGGCTGATGCAGTAGACGATCGTCGCGTCGCCGGTGTGGCGGGCGACGACCTCGGCGATCTGCTCGTCGCGCCCGAGGCGCGGCACGACGCGGTAGATCAGGTTCGGCCGGTCGAACGTGCCCACGAGCACGGCCGGGTCGCGGAGCTGGAGCTGCTCGACGATGTCGCGGCGGACGCGCTCCGTCGCAGTCGCCGTGAAGGCATGGATGCACGCCTGCGGGAAGTGACGCCGGAGCGTCGAGAGCCGGCGATACTCGGGGCGGAAATCGTGCCCCCAGTGGCTGATGCAGTGGGCCTCGTCGATCGCGAAGCGGCGCACGCCGCGGGCGCCGGAGGGCTGGGGAAGGCGCTTGAGCCAGTCGATCGTCCCCTCGGTGAGGAGCCGCTCGGGGGAGAGGAAGAGCAGGCGGGCCTCGCCGGCGGCGAGTGCGGCCCGGGCCTCGGCGGCCTCCTCCTCCGAGCACCCCGAGTGCAGCCCGGCGGCGGGGTAGCCGTTGAGGCGGAGCCCGTCCACCTGGTCCTTCATCAGCGCGATC
This sequence comes from uncultured Phycisphaeraceae bacterium, assembly GCA_964435785.1. Classification (GTDB taxonomy): domain Bacteria; phylum Planctomycetota; class Phycisphaerae; order Phycisphaerales; family UBA1924; genus PNC22. The sequence continues at coordinate 157,263 of CAYTAH010000004.1, forward strand.
AGCGGGCTGACGACGACGGTGATCTCGTCGGTCACCAGCGGCGGCGCCTGGTAGCACAGGCTCTTCCCGCCTCCGGTGGGGAGCACGACGAGGGCGTCGCGCCGGTCGAGCGCGGCGGCGATCGCCTCGCTCTGGAGCGGGCGGAGCGTCGAGAAGCCCCAGACACGCTGGACGGCTTCGAGCAGCTCCGAAGGGGGTTCGGCTGGCGGCGCGGGGGATGCATTCACCGGAGGTGATCCTAACAAAGAACGCCCGACGGGCAAGGCATCGGTTGTCGAAGCGGGCCCGTTTGGGGCGGGGATCCGGAGAGGCAGGACCCCACTGAATGGAGGGTGCGAGGCTCGGGAAAGCCCCTGTAAGGTCGTTCTTGTCTGGTGCGACCCGCCGGCACTCGCCGGCTCGGACTCGAAGGGAGCGACCACGATGGACGCGACACGACTTGATCGACGTGGGAGTGGTCGGCGCGCCCGTTTCCTCCTTGGCGCGGCGCTGCCCGTGCTCCTCGGGCTCTCGGCGGGCGCGGGCGCGCAGTGCGACCCCGACTGGGTCAAGACGCCCGGCTTCGGCCTCCCCGGCGCGGACGGGAGCGTCGGGGCCTCGGTGATGTGGGACCCCGACGGCCCGGGACCCGAGCCCGAGTGGCTCGTGGTCGGGGGCATGTTCGAGGCCGTGGACCAGACTCCGGCCGCGGCGGTGGCGGCGTTCGACGGCGAGACGTGGCACAGCCTCGACGGCGGTGTGTTCGACGGTCGCATCTTCGAGCGCGTGTCGGCGCTGGCGGTCTACGAGGGAAGGCTGGTCGTCGGCGGGCACTTCGGGGCCGCGGGGCAGACGCCCGTGAACAACATCGCCGCGTGGGACGGAACGACTTGGACGGCGCTCGGTGAAGGCGTCTCCGGCGGCTTCGCCGAGCCGGAGGTGTTCGCGCTGGAGGTCTACGACGGGAAGCTGATCGCGGGCGGGGCGTTCACGACCGCCGGGCAGGGGCCGGCGGCCCACATCGCCGCATGGGACGGCTCAACGTGGTCTCCGCTTGGGAGCGGGGCGAGCTTCGTGGTGGGGGCCTTGCGGGCGTACGGGGGCGACCTCTTCGTGGGCGGGGAGTTCGCGAGCGCCGGCGGCGTGGCCCAGACCAAGGGCATCGCCAGCTGGGACGGCGCCCAGTGGCATTCGGTCGGCGGGACGGACGGCTTCGTGCACGCGATCGAGGTGCACGGCGGCGACCTGTATATCGGCGGGAGGTTCGGCTTCGTGGCGGGGCTGCTCTCCCCGTGCATCGCCCGGTGGGACGGCGCGGCGTGGCATGCGCTCGGCTCGGGCGTCACCGGCGGGGTGGAGGCGATCGCGCCGCACGCCGGGGAGATCTACGCCGCGGGCGGGCTTCTGACCGCCGGCGGCCAGCCGGTGCGTTACATCGCCAAGTGGGACGGCGCCTCGTGGGGCCCGGTCGGCTCGGGCGTGGGCGACTTCGGCTGCTTCACGCTGTGCGACATGGGCGACCGCCTGCTCGTGGGCGGGCTGTTCAGCGAGGCGGGCGGGATCTCGGCGCGCGGCATGGCGGCGTGGGACGGCGCGCAGTGGGCGGCGATGGGCAGCCAGATGATCGATCTGTTCATCCGCGGCGTGTGCGCGCACGAGGGGGATCTGATCGTGAGCGGCCTCGTCGGCAGCAGGTTCTCCGAGGACATCGGCGTCGTGGCGCAATTCGACGGACGCGACTGGACTCAGGTTGGCGGGACATTCAACAGCCAGCTCAACAGCGTCGATACGCACGGGGGCGAGCTCTACGCGCTGGGTTGGTTCAGCGAGGCCGGCGGCAACGAGGCGGCGGGCGTGGCGAGGTGGGACGGCTCGGAATGGCTGGGACTGGGGACGGGCCTTTCCGGCGGATATGTCACGTCGGGTCTCTGCCTGGAGACCTTCGGCGGGGAGCTGATCGTGGGCGGCGACTTCGATCACGCCGGGGGCGCGCCCGCGGGCTCGATCGCGCGCTGGGACGGGAGCGCGTGGCACGACCTCGACGGGGGTGTCGATGGCGGTCTGGACACGGTCGTCGGCATGACGCTCTACGCGGGCGATCTGATCGCGTTGGGGAGCTTCGACATCGCCGGCGGCGTGCCGGCGAGCAATATCGCCGCGTGGGACGGCGCCGTCTGGGCGCCGCTGGGCGGCGGGGTGAGCGGCGGGCTCGTGCCGCAGGCGGAGGCCGCGGTCGTCTTCGAGGGCGACCTGATCGTGGGCGGGCGGTTCGAGCTGGCGGGCGGTCAGCCCGCGCCGAACATCGCGCGCTGGGACGGGAGCGCCTGGCATCCGATGGGCGAGGGCTTCCCGCACGAGGTGCTGGCGCTCACGGTGTACAACGGCGACCTCATCGCCGGCGGCTCGTTCGTCTTCGACGACGACAGTGAGACCCGCCGCCTCGCGCGCTGGAACGGCGCCTCCTGGGAGCCCCTCGGCGGCGGCGTGAACAGCTCGGTCTTCAGCTTCGTGCAGATCGGGGCGGAGCTGCTGCTCTCGGGGGCGTTCACGATCGCCGGGGACACCGTGGCGCCGAACCTCGCGCGCTGGTCCGACACCGGGGCGCCGTGGATCGTGGAGCACCCGGCCGACGCAGAGGCGTGCCGCACCGACGACGCGGCTTTCGCGGCGGGCGCGGCCCTCGGATACGAGCACGCCTCCTACCAGTGGCGGAAGGACGGCGGGGCGCTCTCCGACGGACCGACCGGCACGGGCTCGACCATCTCCGGCGCCACGACGCCCGACCTCTCGATCGCGAACGTCTCCGGCGCAGACAGCGGCGCCTACGACTGCGTCGTCTCGGTCGGGTGCGCCGAATCGGTCTGCGACGCGGCCACGCTCGACGTGTGCGACGCCGACTTCGACTGCAACGGCTCGACCAACACACAGGACGTCCTGGCCTTCCTCAACGCGTGGAACGCCGGCGACGGGCGCGCCGACTTCAACGGCGACGGCGCCATCAACACGCAGGACGTGCTCGCCTTCCTCAACGCCTGGACCGCCGGGTGCTGATCGCCCCGCCTGCCTACCAAGGGAGAACGACAGTGAACTCCACACGCATCCGACTGCTCACCCTGCTCACCCTGCTCGCGCTGCTCGCGCCGGCCTCGCGCGCCCCCGCCCAGTGCGACCCGGGGTGGATCGAGACACCCGGCTTCGGCATCCCCGGCGTCAACGGCCACGTCCTCGCCTCGCTGAAGTGGGACCCCGACGGCCCCGGCCCCGAGCCGGAGCTGCTCGTCCTCGGCGGCATGTTCACCTCCATCGCCGACACCCCCGCCGGCAACCTCGCCGCGTGGGACGGCCAGAGCTGGCGCACCTTCGACGGCGGCGTCAGCGAGGGAGACATCTTCACGGTCGTCTCGTCGCTCGCGGCCTACGACGGCAAGCTCATCGTCGGCGGCCACTTCGGGCGCGCCGGCTCCCAGCCGGTCATCAATATCGCCGCGTGGGACGGCCAGACCTGGAGCGAGCTGAGCGCCGGCATCGACCACGCCTTCGGCGACGCCCAAGTCATGGCGATGGAAGCCTTCGGCGGCGAGCTGATCGCCGCCGGGTTCTTCTTGAGCGCCGGCGACGGGGCGGCGCACCACATCGCGGCCTGGAACGGCTCGGCGTGGCGCCAGCTTGGGAGCGGCCTGGACAACGAAGCCCGCGCGCTCCGCGCCTATGGCGGCGATCTGTACGTCGGCGGCCTCTTCACCAGCGCCGGCGGGCAGCCGCAGACCGCGAACCTCGCCCGCTGGGACGGGAGCGGCTGGAGCGGCGTCGGCGGCGGCGTGAACGGGGCGGTGGGCGCGCTCGCCGAGCACGAGGGCTCGCTCTATGTCGGCGGAATGTTCACCACCACCGGCGGGCGCGCGGCCTCGCGCATCGCCCGCTGGAACGGGAGCGCCTGGAGCGAGCTGGGCGAGGGCGTCGGCGGCTTCGTCGACGCCATCGGCGTCTTCCGGGGCGATCTCGTCGCCGGCGGCTCCTTCGCCAGCGCGGACGGAGGGCCGGCCAACTCCATCGCCCGCTGGGACGGGGCCGCCTGGCACGCCCTCGGCGACGGCGTCGACAACCTCGTCGCGACGCTGGCGGAGTTCGGCGACGAGCTCTTCGTCGGCGGCACATTCCGTGAGGCGGGCGGGCTCCCCGTCGGCGGCATGGCGACCTGGAACGGGGCGGGCTGGTCGCGATTCGGCGGCGAGCCGCTCCCCCTCGAGGTCCGCGCCATCGCCGCGCACGACGGCGCCCTCGTCGCCTGCGGCTTCACCGACACGTTCAACCGCATCGGCGGCGTCGCGCGCTGGGACGGCTTCGAATGGACCCGCCTCGGCGGCGACATGGACGAGATGCCCTTCGCGATCGCCTCGCACGGCGGCGACGTCTACACGGCCGGCTGGTTCTCGCAGGCCGACGGCAACGACGCCAAGGGCATCGCGCGCTGGGACGGCGCGGCGTGGGTCGGGGTCGGCGGCGGGCTCTCGGGCGGAGGCTTCGGAGCGGGCCTGTGCCTGCACCCCTTCGGCGGCGACCTGATCGTCGGCGGCGACTTCACCATGGCCGGCGATGTGCCCGCGTCGTTCATCGCGCGATGGGACGGCTCCGCGTGGCACGGCCTCGCCGACGGCCTGAGCAACGGCGGCATCACCTCGGTCGACGGCCTGGCCACCTACCAGGGCGACCTGATCGCCGTCGGCGACTTCACGACCGCCGGGCTTGTCGCCGTGCGCAGCGTCGCGAGATGGAACGGCGCAGAATGGTCCGACGTCGGCGGGGGCGTGGGCGGCGGGCTCGTGCCGCGGGCGCTCGCGGCCGTCGAGTTCGGGGGCGACCTCATCGTCGGCGGGAGCTTCGAGGAGGCAGGGGGCGTGGCAGCCTCCAACATCGCCCGCTGGGACGGGAGCGCATGGCACGCGATGGGCGACGGCTTCGCGCACGACGTGATCGCCCTCACCGTCTACAACGGGCGGCTGATCGCGGGCGGCGCGTTCGGGTTCAACGACCAGAGCGAGCTGCGCCGCCTGGCTGTCTGGAACGGGAGCACATGGGAGCCGCTCGGCGGCGGCGCCGACGGCGCGGTCTCCAGCTTCGCGCAGCTCGGGGTCGAGCTGATGATCGGTGGGGGTTTCGACATCGTCGGCGAGATCGTCTCGCCCGGGTGGGCGCGCTGGTCGGACACGGGCGAGCCGTGGTTCGTGCTGCACCCGTGGAGCGCGGACGCTTGCCGCGACGGCGAGGCGGTGTTCAGCGCGGGCGTGCCGCTCGGCTACGAGGGCGCCTCGCTCCATTGGCGCAGGGATGGTCAGCCGCTCGGCGACGGGCCCACGGACACCGGCTCGGTGATCTCGGGCGCGGCGACGGGAGAGCTGATGATCGCCAACGCATCGGGCGCCGACGGCGGCGTCTACGACTGCGTCGCGAGCAACTCGTGCGGCCAGGGTGTGAGCGATGCCGCGACGCTCTCGGTCTGCGACGGCGACTTCGACTGCGACGGCTTTGTCAACACGCTCGACGTGCTGGCCTTCCTCAACGCATGGACCGGCGGCGGTGGTCGCGCCGATTTCAACCGAGACGGCATCGTCAACACCCGGGATGTGCTCGCGCTCCTCAACGCCTGGACATCGGGATGCTGACGAGGCCGGGGGATACTCATCGCAAAGGAGAACCGTTCGTGCACGCAACCCAACGCACCCGCGCCGCGCTCGCCACTGTCCTCGCCCTCGCCGCCCACGCCGCGGCTGCGCAGTGCGACCCCGGCTGGATCCAGTCGCCCGAGGGCGGGATCAACGGCGTGGACGGCACCGTCTCGGCCTCGATCCTGTGGGACCCCGACGGGGCCGGGCCGCACCCGGAGCTGCTCGTCGTCGGCGGCATGTTCTCGGTGGCGGGGCAGACCGCCGCCGCGAACGTCGCGGCGTGGGACGGGCTCGAGTGGCGCGACGTCGGCGGGGGCGTGCACGACGGGCTCATCTTCGAGCGCGTCAGCGCGCTGGGCGTCTACGACGGGAAGCTCATCGTCGGCGGCCACTTCGGGCGCGCCGGCGACGAGCCGGTCGGCAACATCGCCGCGTGGGACGGGAGCGCGTGGAGCCCGCTCGGCGCCGGCGTCAGCGGGGGGTTCTCCGAGCCGGAGGTCAAGGCCTTGCTCGTGCAGGGGGACGAGCTGGTCGTCGCCGGCGCCTTCGCCGAGGCCGGCGGCGGCTCGGCCAACGGCGTCGCCGTGTGGGATGGCGAGGGCTGGTCCGCGCTCGGGAGCGGCCTGAGCGGCGCCGGAATGGCGCTGCTCGAGCACGGAGGCGATCTCTACGTCGGCGGCCAGTTCCAGAGCGCCGACGGCGTGTCAGGCACCGCCAACCTCGCCCGCTGGGATGGAGCCGCGTGGAACACCGTCGGCGGCGGGGCGAGCGACCTGGTCAACGCCCTCGCGGCCCACGGGGGCGCGATCTACGCCGGGGGCCTCTTCAACCGCATCGGCGGGCTGTCCGCCCAGTCGGTGGCCCGGTGGGACGGGAGCGCGTGGAGCGCGCTCGGCTCCGGCGTGGGCGGCACCGTCACCTCGCTCTCCTCGCACCACGGCCTCCTCTACGTGGGCGGGCGCTTCGCCTTCGCCGGGGGTCAGGCCGCGAGCAACGTCGCGGCGTGGGACGGCGCCTCCTGGAGCGCCCTCGGCGAGGGCGTCGGCGACTTCATCGTGCACCGGCTGATGCCGTGGGGCGAGTCGCTCTTCGTCGGCGGGTTCTTCGACGAGGCGGGCGGGCAGCCCGCCGGCGGCATGGCCCTGTGGGACGGGGGCGCGTGGCACGCCGTCGGCGTCCGGGGGCTCGGTCTGGTCGTCCGCGCGCTGGGCGTCTTCGAGGGTGACCTCTTCGCCGCGGGGTACGTCGAGGGGACGACCTTCGAGGAGAGCGGCGTCGCCCGCTGGGACGGGTTCGCCTGGAGCCCGGTCGGCGGCGTGATGGACGAGCAGGCCAACCACCTGGGAACGCACGCGGGCGAGCTGTACGCCGCGGGCTGGTTCACGGAGATCGACGGCGTCCCGATCGCCGGCGTGGCGCGCTGGGACGGCGCGCAGTGGCGCGGGCTCGGCGACGGCCTCGCCGGCGGGTTCGTCACCTCGGGCCTGTGCTTCCACAGCTTCGGCGGCGACCTCATCGTGGGCGGCGATTTCGAGACCGCCGACGGCGTGCCCGCCGTCTCCATCGCGCGCTGGGACGGGGGCGCGTGGCACGACCTCGCCGGCGGCGTCGGCGGCGAGACGCCGATGGTGCACGACATGACGCTCTACGGCGACGAGCTCGTCGTGGTGGGGGCGTTCAAGAGCGCCGGGGGAGTCGCCGTCTCGCACGTGGCGCGATGGGACGGCGCCGGCTGGAGCGATGTCGGCGGCGGCGTGGCCGGCGGGGTCGTCGGCGAGGCCCACGCCGCGGTGGTCTTCGAGGGCGACCTCATCGTCGGCGGCGACTTCAGCCTCGCCGGCGGGCGGCGCGTGCTGAACATCGCCCGCTGGGACGGCGCCGCGTGGCAGCCGATGGGCGCCGGGCTGCCCACCGGCGTCGAGGCGCTGATCGTCTCCAACGGGCAGCTCATCGCCGGGTGCACCAACGTCTTCGACGACCAGAGCGAGATCCGGCGCCTCGCCCGCTGGAACGGCGCCTCGTGGGAGTCGCTCGGCGGCGGAGTCGAGGGCGGCTCGGTCGTCACGCTCGCCCAGCTCGGCCCCGAGCTGATGGTCGGCGGCACGTTCTCGCTCGCGGGCGACACCGCCTCGCCCTTCTGGGCGCGATGGTCCGACACCGGCGCGCCCTGGCTCACGCTCCACCCCGCCGACGCCGCCGCCTGCCGCGACGGCGACGCGTCGTTCGCGGCGAGCGTTCCCCTCGGCTACGAGGACGCGGCATACCAGTGGCGGCGTGACGGCCAGCCGCTCGCCGACGGCCCGACGGGCACAGGCTCGGTCGTCTCCGGCGCGACCACGCCCGAGCTCTCGATCGCCAACGTCTCCGGCGCCGACGGCGGAGCGTACGACTGCGTCGTCTCCAACACCTGCGGGGATGCGATCAGCGACGCGGCCTTGCTCGGGGTGTGCGACGGCGACTTCGACTGCGACGGCCTTGTGAACACGCTCGACGTGCTCGCCTTCCTCAACGCATGGACCGGCGGCGGCGGTCGAGCCGACTTCAACCGCGACGGCGTCATCAACACCCAGGACGTGCTCGCCTTCCTCAACGCGTGGACGGGCGGGTGTTAGGCTGAGCATGGTGGGCATGAGCGCGGACGCGCCACTCGCGTGGCCCCGCACCCCCTGTGAGACGAGGAGCAACGCAATGCGCAGCGCACTTCTGACGATCGCCCTCTCGACCGGCGCGGCACTGGGCCAGCAGTGCGAGCCGGCGTGGGGCCCCGCGCCGGCGCCGGGGGGGCACGGCGCGACGGTGCACGCGATGCTCGCCTTCGACGACGGCTCCGGCCCGGCGCTCTTCGCCGCGGGAGACTTCGGCGCGGTGGACGGCGTCCCGGCGCGGCGCGTGGCGCGATGGGACGGCGCCTCGTGGGCGCAGGTGGCTGCGGGCCTGAACGAGGAGGTGCTCGCCCTGGCCGTCTTCGACCACGGCGACGGCCCGCGCCTCTACGCCGCGGGGATGTACTACCTCGTCGGCCAGTCCACGCTCGCCGTGTGGGACGGCCAGGCGTGGGCCGCCGTGCCGGAGACGCCCAACTGCTGGATCGGCGGGCTCGGCGTCTCGGACATCGGAGGCGGGCCCGAGCTCTACATCTCCGGCCCGGTGCACGACTACGTGCGCCGGTGGGACGGCGCCTCGTGGCGGGCCGCCGGGGACGGGCTCTTCGGCGTCTTCTTCGACATGGCCGAGTTCGACGACGGCGCCGGGCGAGCGGTCTACGTCGGCGGCGGCCTCGCGGCGCTCTACCGCTTCGACGGCGTGGACTGGGCGGCCGTCGGCGGCGACTTCAGCATCAGCGGCGTGGTCAGCAGCGTCGAGGCGTTCGACGACGGCTCGGGCGAGGCCCTCTACATCGGCGGCGACTTCAACCGCGTGCCCGGTTTCACGCCGGCGCTGCGCATCGCCCGCTGGGACGGGCGGGCGTGGACGCAGGTCGGCGACGGCTTCGACGGGCCCGTCCACGCCCTGGCGGTCTTCGACGAGGGAACCGGCGACGCCCTCTACGCCGCGGGCGCGTTCACCCACTCCGGCGCTGCCCCGCTCGCCCACATCGCCCGCTGGGACGGATCCGCGTGGCGCCCCCTGGGTGAGGGCCTCGACGGCCCCGCAGCCGCGCTCGCCCGCTTCGAAGCGCCGGACGCCCGTCCCGCCCTGGTCGCGGCCGGATCCTTCGCGAACGCCGGGGGCGAGCCATCGCCGGGATTCGCGGCGTGGCTGGGGTGCGCCTGCCGGGCCGACTTCAACGCGGACGGCGTCGTGGACAGCCGGGACGTCCTGGCCTTCCTGAACGCGTGGGGCTCGGGTGAACCGACGGGTGACTTCAACGGGGACGGGCTGATCGATTCCCGCGACGTTCTCGCGTTTCTAAACGCCTGGTCTGCAGGGTGTTAGCGGAAATCGCGCGCCCTCGCCCCGGCCCGTGCGAGCCCCGGGGTGCAACCGGAGCGGCCCGGGGAGCGCATCGGCGGGGAGTAAAAAAGGACAATTTAGGTGCCTATTATTCCGGGCACTGCAACGAGGCCCTCTCCGGGCCACGCAACCGGGTCGCGACGGAGGGCCAGCGGGAGACGCGCCATGTCGCTCTGCACCTCGCCTCGCAAGGCCTTCACGCTGATCGAGCTCCTCGTCGTCATCGCGATCATCGCCCTGCTCATCGGCATCCTGCTCCCCGCGCTGGGCAAGGCCAGGATGTCGGCGTGGAAGGCGATCTCGATGAACCACCTGCGCCAGATCATGCTGGCGGTGGAGCAGTACAAGGCGGACGCCGACGGGCGTGTGCCCTACCCGCCGCCCAACCGGCGCTCCGACGGCGTGCTCTCGGGCGGTGTGTGCACGTGGACGTACGGGGGGAAGGACACGGCCGAGCTCTGGAGCCGCGGCCAGTGGATGTGGGCGGACATCAGCGCCTCGGCGCGCCCGGTGAACGCCTACCTCTATTCAGAGATTGTCTTCCCGCTCCCGCGTGACGGGACGTACGACTGGGACACGAGCGACACCAGCTACAAGATGGGCAAGCCCGACGACCCTCGCCAGGCGATCGAGACCGAGGTCTTCAAGTCGCCGGGCGACAAGATGAGCTACCAGCACGGCTCGGTCAGCGGGAACGAGGGCGACGGCCCCTCGGGCCAGTGGCCGGGGCGCGACCCCAACTACACGAGCTACAACGACGTGGGCACCAGCTACCACACCAACCTGCGCTGGTTCTTCGCCCTCGAGGACGAGATCCCCGATTTCACCAGGCGCTTCGACCAGGGCATGCGCCGGCTCGAGCTGGCCTCCGACTTCAACACCTCGACCTTCGTCTTCGTCCACGACCAGACCGCGGACGTGGCCACCGAGCCCGAAGCCCAGCCCCACTATCCCGAGGGCATCATGGGCGAGTTCGGCGAGATGAACAAGTCCTGTCTGGCCTTCTACGACGGGCACGTGGACTACATCGAGGTCGAGCTCTGGCAGCCGAACACGAAGGATTACCAGCTGCACTTCGTGATGCCCGGCGATGACTGAGCACGCTCGACAGACGTCCGACGGTGGCGCCGAGCCGGGCGTGGGCTCGCGCTCCGCGCCCGGGTCCCGCGGACCTGATGTTTTCCGAACACTCGCGAGTTCACGGACGGTGCAACCGCTCGGGGTCGTGGGCGTACAGTTGCTACGGGCATTCGCCCCTTGAAACTGTTGCGATATACGGTCTCGTGGCGATAGGATCGCCGTAGGCCGGTTCAGGAATGGTCGCGGCAAGTCGGCCTGACATCCGCGGTGCTCGCGCGTGGCTCGCCGGGAGCCCCAACTGGAGACACGAAATGACGCTCTCACCCCCCGCCCGCAAGGCCTTCACGCTCATCGAGCTTCTGGTCGTCATCGCGATCATCGCCCTGCTGATCGGGATCCTGCTCCCGGCGCTCGGCAAGGCGCGCCTCGCCGGCTGGAAGGCCATCTCGATGAGCAACCTGCGCCAGATCATGCTCGGCGTGGAGCAGTACAAGGCCGACGTGGACGGGCGCGTGCCCTATCCCCCGTGCAAGCGCCCCGTGAACGCGATCTGCACCTGGACCTACGGCGGCAAGGACACCTCCGATAACTGGGCCGGCCAGCCGTTCGACATCGCCGCCTCGGCCCGCCCGCTCAACGCCTACCTCTACCCCGAGATCGTCTTCCCGCTGCCCAAGGCGGGCACGTACGACTGGGACGACAGCGACGGCACCTACAAGATGGGCAAGCCCGACGATCCCCGCCAGCCGATCGAGACCGAGGCCTACAAGTCGCCCGGCGACAAGATCAGCTACCAGACCAACTGGCCGCGCGCGAACACGAACATGAGCAGCTACGACGACGTGGGCACCAGCTACCACACCAACCTGCGCTGGTTCGACGAGTTGGAGCCGCAGTTCGGCTTCGCCAAGGCGTTCGACGTGGGCATCCGCCGCCTCGAGCTCGCCGCCGACTTCAACACCTCCACCTTCGTCTTTATTCACGACCAGACCGCTGACATCGCGACGCAGGAGGATCCCCGCGTCATGAGCCAGTACCCCGAGGGGATCATGGGCGAGTTCGGCGAGATGAACAAGTCCTGCATGGCCTTCTACGACGGCCACGTCGATTACCTCAAGCTCGAGCTCTTCCAGCCCAACACCAAGGACTACCAGCTCCACCTGGTGCTCCCCGGCGACGACGACTAAGATCGGCCGCCGGCACTCCGAAAGGGGAGCAGCATGGAACGCGACAAGCTCATCAAGATCATCATCGCCGCCGTCATCGGCGTGGCGGCGATCGTCCTGCTCGCCGTCAACTTCCTCGGCGGCCCCAAGCAACCGGCCAACGAGGAGGGCGCGGCCAACATCCCGCCGGCGGAGCGCACCGGAGGCGGGCGCCTGGGGCCCGGCGGCGACCGCGAGTGAGCCGACCGAAGCACTGAAGAAACCGAAGGGCCGCACCGATTCCGGTGCGGCCCTTGTCTTTCCCGTCTGGCGGCTGGTGGCACCGTCAGCGCACGTCACCCCCCGCGCTTCGTCGGCGGGGCCACGCGCGTCGGCGTCGCGGGCGTGACGCCGCGTTGCGCGCCCGCAGGCGCAGGGCCGTCGGCCTCCTTCTTCTCCGGCGCCGGCTCGCCCGAGAGCGCCCGATCGATGATGCCGCGGATATCCACGAACATCGCCTGGTAGTCGTCGCCCTTGGGCCGTCCCGAGCGGAAGAGCAGCTCGCCCTCGGGCCCGAGCACGATCACCGACGGCGCGACGCGGATGCCCAGCACGCTCACGGCGTCGTCGGCCTGCGGCACCTGCCGCCAGGTCTGGCCCTGCGCCCGTGCCTCCGCCACCACGTCATCCGGCGAGCCCTCGCGGAAGGCCATGCTGACCACCTCGACCGGCTTGTCCGCGTAGTCCTCGACCAGGCGAGCCACCTCGGGCGTCGCCTTCTTGCACGGCGGCGCCCACGTGCCCCAGAAGTAGAGCACCGCGATCCGACCCCGCAGCGAGCCCGGCGAGACCAGACTGCCCTCGCTGTCGGGGACTTCCCAGTCCGGGAGCGACGCCTGCGGCTTGGGGAAGGGCGCGTACGTCTCGCCCGCGGTGTCACCGGGCGAGGCGAGCGCCTCGCGCGCCGGCTGGAACTGTCGCGCGAGCTTCTGCTCGTAGTCGGCGGGGACGGGGATCTCCCACGCGGCGTCCGCGAGCGCCCCCTCGCCGGCGACGACGCCGGTGAAGTCCACGCGGATGGAGCCGTTGATGGGGCTGGGGATCACGATCTCATTGCGCCGGGGCAGACGATCCTCGTGCCCGAAGTACCAGAGGACCGTGTCGCCGTCGGGCTTGGCCTGGATCGCGACCACGTCGCAGGAGACGCCGTCCACCTCGGCGGGCTCGCGTACGTCGAGGCTGTGGGCCTCCAGCGCGCGGGCGAACCCTCTCGCGAGATCCTCGGCCTGCCAGGCGCTGTTGGCGAGCGTGTACGCCTCGCCGTTCTTGCGCCCGCCCTCCAGCCGCTCGACGTGGAAGGTGCGGTCCGTGTGGTCGATCCAGCTCACGCGGTCGGGCTGGTAGAGGATGTCGAACTCCAGCGGCTCGTTGCGGTTCATCACCGTGCCCTGGCCGGTGTAGCGGACTGTCGCCATGCCCCCCTCCTCACGCGCGCCCTGGACCCAGCGGCCCTCGCCCTTGGGGAAGGCGCTCTCGATCATCGCGTTCCCCTCGGCATACGTTCGGACATCGGCCGCGAAGCCCTCCTTCACCGCCTCGGTGGCGGCCCGGAGCACGGCGATCGCGTCGGGGGAGTGCTGGCGCTCCGCCGCCGCCTCGGGCTGGGCCTGTCGAGGCGCCGGGGCGCGGGTCAGGGGGGCGTCCTCCTCCTGCGCGAGTGCGCCGGGCGCTCCGGCCGCGATGAGGAGGGCAATCAGCGTGGTCCTGGCGTGCATATCTCGATTCTCCGGTTGCTTCGCGGCCGCTCAGCCTTCGACGGGCGGGCGGCCGAGGAGTTCCGCCAGGGCCTTCCCCGGCGAGGGTTGCTTCATGAGGTGCTCGCCGACGAGCACAATCCGAACATCCTGATCGCGGAGCCGGGCGATGTCCTCGCGCGTGCGGATGCCCGACTCACTGACCAATACGGACCGGTCCTCCACCAGATCGACCAACCGGAGCGTATGGCCCAGATCGACCTCCATCGTCGAGAGGTCGCGGTTGTTGATACCGAGCAGGCAGTAGGCAGGGTGCGGGAACCCGACGTGCGGGCGGACGCGGAGCAGGTTCTCCAGGGAGTGGGCCTCGATCAGGACGGTGAGCTGGAGCTGCTGGGCCAGGATCAGCATGTCCACGATCTGGCTCTCGGTGAGGCACTCGGCGATCAGGAGCACGGCGTCGGCCCCGTGGGCGCGGCTCTCCCAGAGCTGGTAGGTGTCGATCAGGAAGTCCTTGCGGAGCACCGGGAGGGGCACGGCGTCCTTCACGCGCTGGATGAAGGACAGCCGCCCGCCGAAGAACTTTTCGTCGGTCAGGCAGGAAATGGCCGATGCGCCGTTGCGGAAATAGGCTTGCGCGATGGATTCGGGCGAGAACGCATCCCCGTCGAACTCGGGCCGCATGAGCCCTGCGCTCGGGCTGCGCCGCTTGATCTCCGCGATCAGGGCGGTGTCGGTCGGCCCGGCGTGGCGCGTGACCGCCCGGAAGAAGTTCCGGGGCGGCTCGGCCTGGGCGACCATCGCCTCCAGCTCGCGCAGGGGCGTGTGCGCCTTGGCGGCCGCCACCTCCGAGCGCTTGTGGGCGATGATCTCGCGGAGCACGGCTGGGGGCTCCTGCGGGAGGTCGCCGGGTAGTTGGAGGGGGTCCTGGCTCACGGGCTGGATTGTTGCGCTCGCGCTCCTGGGCGTCCCGGCTCTCGCGATCGGGCAGGGCGCCCCTCAGGGATCGGGATGGGGCGATCTCGAGTCCATGCGATTGTCGGAAGTCGGCGAGACATTGTCGTCCTGGCGCCGGCTCCTCCTGATCCTGGGCTCGGGCGTGGTGCTCGTGCTCCTCTGGGGGGGCGACGCGATCCGGCCGGGCTCGCTCCAGCGCGCGGGCATCCGCGACGTCAAGCCCCTCCCGACCCCCGTTTGGCTCATGGCAGGCATCCTCGTCCTGCTCGCCCCGGCCCTCACCTACGCGCCGCTCGCCGACGTGGGATGGCTCACCGGCGGCGGTGGTGAGAGCCTCCGGGCCGTCGCGGCCCCGCAGGGCGTCGCCTACCTCGCCGGCATCGCCGTGGCCCTGGGCCTCGTGGTGATGGCGCACCGGGCGGCACCCAACTCCGGACTCAAGCTCGACTGGATCGACCTGCCCGTGGGTCTGGGCATGCTCCTGCTCGTCTCGCCGCTGGTGCTCCTGGCCGGGGACCTCTCGGTGCTGGTGCACAGCAGCCTCTCCTCGCCGCCAGAGAGCGACATCGCCCACCCGCTGCTGGCGAGGATGCTTGAGGGGCGGGACGACGCTTGGGCGTGGGTGCTGATCCTCTCGGCGGTGGTCGGGGCGCCGGTGGTCGAGGAGGTCGTCTACCGCGCCTTCGTCCAGAGCGGGCTGCTCCGCCTGACCAACCACGCGTGGGTGTCCCTCATCGTCACCGCCGCGATCTTCGGCACCGTCCACGCCATCGGGCCGGCCGGCTCGGCCCTGCCCTGGTACGCCGCGGTGCAGGTGGGGGTGCTCGGGCTGTGCTGCGGAGCGGCGTTCGAGCGCACGAAGCGCCTGGGCGTGCCCATCGCGATGCACGCGCTGTTCAACGCGGCGAACATCGCGGTGGCGATGTGGACGGCGGGTGGGGCCTGAGCCCATGTGTCCTATGGGTCCCATGGGACCTGTGCGCCGGATCGAGCCGGGGGCGGGAGCTCCATAGACTTGGCCCCATGACCACCGCCAAGCGACGCATCCTCACAGGCGACACCCCGACCGGGAGGCTCCACCTGGGGCACTACGTGGGCTCGCTCGAGAACCGCCTCCGTCTCCAGAACGAGTACGACTGCTATTTCCTCCTGGCCAACATGCACGCCTTCACCACCCGGGCCGACAAGGCGCCGGAGATCCGCCAGGACACCCTCGAGATCGTCAAGGACTGGCTCGCCGCCGGGATCGACCCGCAGCGCTCGACGATCGTCCTCCAGACCGAGGTGCCCGCGATCGCCGAGCTGACGTGGTTCTTCGCGATGCTCGTGCCCTTCAACCGGGTGATGCGCAACCCCACGCTCAAGACCGAGATCGAGAGCAAGGGCCTGGGCGACACCTACTCGTTCGGCTTCCCCATGTACGCCGTCGGGCAGTGCGCCGACATTCTCGCCTTCCGTCCGGACTGGGTGCCGGTGGGCGAGGACCAGGTCGCGCACATCGAGATGTGCCGCGAGGTCGCGCGCCGCTTCAACCAGCTCTACTGCAACGTCGACCCGCACGCCGACGACGCCGAGCACGAGACGCTCGGCGGCGTCTTCCCCGTGCCCGCGGCCCTGGTCGGGCGCGTGGGCCGCCTGGTCGGGACCGACGGCACGCAGAAGATGAGCAAGAGCCTGGGGAACGCGATCTTCCTCTCCGACACGCCCAAGCAGGTGAAGAAGAAGATCGGTGCGATGTACCCAGGCCAGAGCCGCGACCCCGACCAGCCGGGCGACCCAGACATCAATCCTGTCTTCGGCTACGCCGACGTCTTCATCAAGGACGAGGCGTTCCTGGCCGAGCTGCGCGAGCGCTACCGCAAGGGGGACAACCTCGGCGACGGGCACGTGAAGGCGCACGTGATCGACGCCGTCAACGAGCTGCTCGAGCCGATGCGCCAGCGCCGGGCGCAGTACGAGGGGCCCGGCGGCGACGACATGGTGATCGACATCATCCGCGCCGGCACGCGTCGCGCCAACGCCGTGGCCGAGGAGACCCTCGCCATGGCGAAGCAGCGCATGGGGCTCGACTTCGGCACGCGCGCGGAGATGCTCGGGCACTGAGCGCGGCCCGGGCGCGAACCCCGCGGGGGGCCGCGGGTCTATCGCCGAGACGACGCCTCGAGCACCGGCATCGCGCTGCGGTTCGCGTGGGCGATGAACCCGGCCCGGGCCTCGCCCTCGGCGGCCCCCGCCTCGAACGCGGCGCGGCAGACCCGCGCGAGCCCCTCCCGGTGCTCGAGCAGCCAGGCGCCGGGGAGCGGCGGCCCGAGCGCCAGCTGCGCCGCGGGCGAGCAGCCGGAAACCGAGCGGTCCCCCGCCGCAAGCTCGAGCGCGCCCAGGAGCAGCGCCGCGCCGTGGTCGCGCCGGATCGCCCCCGCGATCTCCGCGGCCCGCGGCGCCTCGTCGGCACGGGCGATCACCGAGGCGAGCTCGGAGAGACGGGGGCGCAGCCCCTCGGCGAGTGCGTCGGCGGCGCTGCGGCTGGTCTCCCACGCCGCCCAGCGGTTGATCGTGGGGGGGATGTCGCGGTTCCAAGCCAGCAGCAGGGCCTCGAGCGCCACGCCCTGCTCGAGCACCGCCAGCGCCCCGGCGAGCGCGCCGATCCGGGCCGTGTCGGCCGCACGGTCCGCGACGAACTGGTCGGAGGAGTGCGATCGCACCCACGAGCGTCGCGCCTCCTCGATCACGAACACCAGGCGGGGCTCCTGGCCGCCGGTCACGAGCCGCCACGGCGTCGAAGGGCTCGCCGAGCGCAGGGCGCTCTCGCCCGGCATCTCGAGGAGCGCGTCGGCGATGTCGTCGATGGCGCGCAGGCGGGCGAGCGCATCGGGCGCCTCGGCCGGGCGCGAGAGCGCCACGCCGAGACTCCGGACCTGCTCCGCGACGGGCGCGACGGCGCGCGCCGGCGCCGGCTCGCTCGGGGCGCGGCCGGGGTCGGCCGCGCGCTCGGGCCACCAGACGAGGGCGCGGCTGATGCGCGCGGGCATCGCGAGGTCGCGGGCGCTCCGCGCCAGCGAGTTCATCGCCGCGATCACCCCCGGCTCCGTCATGGGATCGGGGCGGGCGAGCATCGTCGGCAGCTGTCGGACCATCGCCGCCCCGGCGAGCCGGTGCGCCTCGGCGAGCGGGCCGAGCATCGGGCGCACCTGGCGCACGAGCCCGGCCGGCTCGGGGAGGCGGGGCTCGGCGTCGAGGAGGTCGACGGCCCGCCCGAGCGCGGCGGCGATCCGGAGCACGGCCTCCGGCTCGCGCAGCGGGTCGTGCTCGGGAGCGTTCACCAGCCGCTCGACCGCCTCGCGCAGCTCGCGCGACTGCGCCGCGCCCTCGAGCCCGTCGCACGCGCGCACGATGCCCACGAGCGCCGCCGTGCGACCGAGCAGCGCCCGTGCCCGGTCGGGATCGTCGAGGTACAGGGCCAATCCGGAGGAGAGGTCCTCGCGCAGGCGGTCACGGGCGTCCATGCCCAGCCACGCGGCGGGCTCCTCCAGCGCGCCGGCCGCGCCCTCGAGCAGGTCGAGCCACGCGACGGCCGCGCGGTGGTACGCCGGTCGCGCGGGCGCGAGCTCGAGCGTGTCGAGCAGCCCCGCGAGCGCCGCCCCGGCCTCGTCGCGCACGCGCCGGTGCTCCACCAGCGGGCGGAGCGCCGCGGTGCGCTCGGCGATGCGAGCCGCCCCGTCGGCCCCGAGGTCGGACCACCAGCCGCACCCGGCGGCGTCGCCCTCGGCGAGGGGGCCCAGCGCGTCGCGCAGGAGCAGGTCGATCTCGCGGGACTCGACGGAAACGGTGCCGCCGGAGGCCACGCTCTCGACGTACGCGCCGATCGCGCCGTCCGCGCCGGCGAGCTGGGCGTCGAGCCGATCCCGCTCCGTCGCGATCGTCAGGCCCGCGAGCACGGCCGCGGAGCCCCCCTGCCCCGCGAACTCTCCCTTGCGCAGCAGGTCCGCGCCGAGGCGACGGAGAGCCCGCCCCGCCTTGCCGAGGCCCGGCGCCTCGGAGGCCTCGGCCTCGAGCAGGTCGGCCAGGGCGAGCGCCGCGCGCCCGTCGCCCGGCCGGGGCTCGGCCGCGGCGTCGAGGTTGAGGCGCTGCGCCGAGGCGGCGGAGACTACCGCCGCCGCCCCCACACACGCGATCAGGCTCCGGAGGCTCATGGGTCGAGTGTACGGGCGGACGGGGCGATTCCGCGCCGGGGCGCGTGAGCGGGACGCCCGCGCGTCGCTGGCTCCCTGCGAGCGGCGGGCAACGCCGCCGTCAAGGAGAAGAACATGCATCTTCAGAAGCGTCGTGGCGTTCGTCTGGTGCTCCCGCTCGTTGTCGGCCTGGCCGCGGGGCATTCGGCGGCGCAGGACTTCAACGGGGACGGGTACGGCGATATCGCGATCGGCACGCCGGGGGAGGACGTGGGCGCGGCGGCGGACGCCGGCGCGGTCACCATCATCTACGGCGCCGGCCCGGGGCTGGGGCTCGACGCCTTCGCCGTGCTTCCCGCCGCGCAGATCACGCAGGCGACGTTCGGGCTCGAGATCCCCGAGCCCGGCGACCGCTTTGGGGCTGCGCTGGCGTGGGGCGACTTCGACGCCGACGGCTTCGACGACCTGGCTGTGGGCGCCCCCGGCGAGGATATTCCGACAGGCACGGTCGACGCGGGGCTGGTCATGGTCTATTACGGCTCGCCCGGCGGGCTCATCGTGCTCCACCCGCCCTTCCTCTCCCAGGGGCCCGGCGGCCTGCCCGACCCCGACGAGCCGGGGGACAACCTCGGCTGGGCGCTCGCGGCGGGCGACTTCAACGTCGACGGCTTCGTCGATCTGGCCATCGGTGTCCCGAGCGAGGACCTGGGCTTCGCCGACGAGGGCCTGGTGCACCAGTGCTTCGGCTCGCCCGGCGGTGTGATGCCCGTCGGCGCGCCGATCCCGATCTTCGTGCAGGGCATGGTCGGCGATCCCGGGGAGGCGGGCGATCAGTTCGGCCTTGTGCTCGCGGCTGGCAATCTCGACGGCTACCCCGGTGACGATCTCGCGATCGGCGTCCCGCTCGAGGACTTCGCCGGCGACGGCGACTGCGGCATGGTCAACGTGGTCTACGCGGCCCCCGGCGTGGGGCTCGACCCCGGCGCGCCCACGCCGCCCGAGGCCTGGACGCAGGACAGCCCGGGCATTGCGAACGCGACGCAGCCGGGCGACCAGTTCGGCTGGGCGCTGGCGATCGGCAACTTCGACGGGATGCGTGCGGAGGACCTGGCGATCGGCGTGCCGCAGGAAGATCTCGGGGCCAACGTCAACTGTGGCGCGGCGCACGTGATCTACGGCCTGGGGCCCGGCGCTGGTCTCGACGCCTTCGCCCCCGTGCCCGCGGAGTTCTGGCACCAGAACATCGCCGGCATCCCCGAGGTGAACGACCCCAACGACTGGTTCGGGTACTCGCTCGCCGCGGGCGACTTCAACGGCGACAAGATCGACGACCTCGCCGTCGGCGTGCCCAACGAGGACGTCGGGGCGATCGCCGATGCGGGCTTCGTGAACACGATTTACGGGGCGGGCGCCGGGCTGGGGCTCGAGGCCGCGGGGCCGGTGCCGGCCGAGGCGTGGCACCAGAACCGCCCGGGCGTTCCCAATCTCAACGAGGGCTCCGACCGTTTCGGCTGGGCGCTCACGGTGGGCGACTTCGACCTCAACGGGTGCATGGACCTCGGCGTGGGCGTGCCCTTCGAGGACCTGGGGGCCGCCGCGGACTGCGGCATGGTGATCACGATCTACGGCGACTTCCCCGCGGGCGTGGGTCTGGACGGCTTCGTGCCGGTGGCCAGCGAGCAGTGGCACCAGAACACCGCGGGCATCCCCGATGTGAACGAGCCGGGCGACGGCTTCGGGACGGCGCTGGACAACGACGACTGAGCCGGGCTCATCCAAGCGGTTTCGTACGGCGATGCCCCGGGAGTCCCCGCCCGGGGCGTCGCTATCTGCGCGACGCGGCTCGAGCGGCCTCGAGCGCGCGGGCGTAGACGCCCTCGAGCTCGGCGACCATGCGCTCGGCGGCGAACTCGCGGGCGCACTCGGCGCGCCCGAACGCCGCGAGGCGCACCCGCTCCCCGGGGTCCTCGTACATCGCGACGATGGCGCCCCGGAGCGCGGCGCGGTCGGCGAGCGGGACCAGCACGCCCGTCTCGCCGGTGCGGCAGGCCTCGCGCGTGCCGTCGACGTCGTAGGCGATCGGCGTGACGCCGGCGAGGAGCGCCTGGGGCACGGTGCGCGGCAGGCCCTCGCGGTAGCTGGCGTGGACGAGCACGTCCATCGCGCGCATCATCGCGGGCACGCGCTCGTTGGGCACGAGCCCGGTGGCGACGAGCCGGCCGGCCAGGCCCATGCCGCGCACACGCTCGCGGAGGCGCTCGCCCCACCAGCCGTCGCCCACCCACAGCAGCTTCCAGTCGGGGTGGGCGCGGAGGTCGTCCCCGATGGCGTCGAGGATGTCGTCGTGCCCCTTGTGCTCCGCGAGGCGGGCGACGGTGCCGATGACGAAGTCGCGCTCCCCCAGCCCCAGCTCGCGGCGCACGCTCGCGCGGTCCTCGCCCGGCCGGGGGTTCAGGAACGCCTCGGTCTCCATGCCGCTGCGCACCGTGACGTACTGCGCCTCGCGCCCGATGCCGCGGGCGAGGAACTGCTCGGTCATCGCGTCGGCGACGGAGATGATGGCGTGGCAGCGCTTGGCGGCGAAGCGCTCGGCGACGGTGTAGACGGCGTTGGTGAGGCGGATCTTCGCGCGCCGCAGCGGCCCGCCCTCGACCGGCATGAAGGGCGGGCCGTGGATCGTGTGGACGACGGCGATCTCGCCCCCGGACTCGGCCCACGCGGCCGCGCGACCGACGATCCCCGCCTTGCTCGAATGCGTGTGCACCACGTCGGGACACAAGCACCCGATGAGAGCCCTCAGCCGGGAGTAGCAGCGGGCGTCCTTGATCGGGTCGAGCTGGCGCACGAGGTGCGGCACGACATGGATCTTGATCGGCGTGCACGCGGCGCCTTCGGGCGTGCGCTCCTCGCCGCGTTCGCACCGCGCGTTGAACGCCTCGACGCGCGCGAGCAGGCTGCCCTCGGGGCCGTAGATCGGCCCGAACGCCAGGTGCACCTCATGCCCCCGGCGGGCCTGGCCCTCGCAGGAGAGCACGGTGTTCTCCTGGCTGCCCCCGAGGATGAGGCGGGTTGAGATGTGGAGGATCCGCATCGGTCCCGAAGCCTACCCGAAACTACCTTTCCCACATGGAACCGCGGAGGGCGCGGAGCGCGCGGAGAGGGGTCCTTCCCGATCCCTCCGCGATCCCCGCGCCCTCCGCGGCGAATGCTCGAATCCGGCGCCGTGTGCGCCGGAGGCTTACTTCTCCTCCTCCTCCTCTTCCTCCTCGTCCTCGTATTCCCCCTCCTCGTCGTCGTCCTCGTATTCGTCGCCGTCCTCGTCCTCGTACTCCTCCTCGTGCTCGTCGCGCATGGCGTTGAGCTTGTCGGGGTTGAGGACGCGGACGAGTCCGTCCTTGAGTCGGCGCTCGCCGAAGTTGATCACCAGGCCCAGCTCGAGGTCGGCGGCGCGGAGCTGGGCGCGCAGCTCGCTGCGCTCGGCGGTGCCCACCTCGCCGACACGGGCGAGGATGCCGACGATGAAACGGTCGCCGACGAAGAGGTCGGCGTTGACGGCGCCGATGCGCTTGTCCTTGTAGCTCACGTCGAGGGGGTGGTCGGCCTTGTAGGCGATGCCGCTGGCGTCGAGCTCGCTCTTGAGGGCCGCGGAGTAGATCTCCACGGGGTAGCCGGGCCCGAGCGCCTTGTGGACGTCGATGGCGCAGCCGATGACGCGCCGGCTCATGTCGGTGAGTGCCGGATCGAGCTCGGAGAGGGGCAGCCCGCCGCGACGCTCGCCGCGCCCGGCGTACCCGCCACCGCGACCTCCGCGGTGCCCGCCGTGCCCGCCGTGTCCGCCGCCGTGCCGGCCGCGCCCGCCCCGTTCGTCTCGCTCGTCGTACATGGTTGAATCTCCTTGGAAGAAGCACGCGTAGCCCGGGCGCGCCCTCACGCGAGAGCGGATCCGAGATCAGTCATCCTTGGCCGCCCGCGAGGGGCGCGTCCGCGGCGCGCAGCACGATGGCCGCGTTCTGCCCTCCCAGCGAGGTCGTGCACACCAGGATGTGCCCGAGCCTCGCCGGGCGCGCGGGGGCGGCGCCGGCGTCGAGGCCGCTCGCGGGCGCGCCGTGGTGGAGGCGCGCGGGGAGCCGCTGCTCGGCCAGGCACATCGCCGCCGCGGCGGCCTGGAGCGCCCCGTTGCCCGCCTGGCAATCCCCGATGTTGGGTCGGATCGTCACCAGGGGGATGCGCTCCAGACGAGGGCCGAACGTCCCGCGCAGGGCCGCGGCCTCGACCTCGTCGGCGTCGCGCACCCCCGCGCCGGTCGGGACGACGGCATCGATCTCGTCCGGGCCGACGCCCGCCTCATCCAGGGCCGCGCCGATCGCCCAGCGCAGGCCGTCGGAGGGCGACTCGCCGTCGCACGCGTCCGGGTCGAGAACCGGGTAGGGCGGGGGCGCGTGCGCGGCCCCGAAGCCGACGACCTCGGCGTACACCCTCGCCCCTCGCGCTCGGGCGCAGGAGGCCTCCTCGAGGATGAGCACCCCGCCGCCCTCGCCCAGCAGAGACCCAGGGGCCGCGGGGTCGAAGGGGCGGACGAAGGCGGCGCCCTCCCTCGCGTCGCCGGTCTCGGCGAGCCGCCCGGCGAGGTCGAGGCGGATCATGCCCATGAGGTTGAGCTTGCTCTCGGCGCCGCCGGAGAAGCAGGCGTCGGCCGCGCCGCGCTGGATGACGCGCAGGCTCTCGCCGAGGCTGAGAAGCCCCGAGGCCTCGGCGCAGGTGATCGTGTTCGAGGGCCCCTCGCACCCGTGCACGATGGTGACGTGGCAGGCGAGCATGTTGGGCAGGTACTTGAGCATCCAGAGGGGCTGGAGGTTGTCCATGCCTCCCGCGCCGCCGGACTCGGCGACGGTGCCCCAGAGGCGCGTGCTGAAGCGCCCGTGCTCGTCCACCGCGGTCGACGCCGCGAACGCGAGCTCGGAGGTCTCCGCGGCGATGAGGCCGGCCCCGATCTGGCAGCCCACGCGCTCGCCGGGGTAGGTGGGGGCGAGGGCGTCGTCCCCCGCGGCCCTGGTGGAGAGCCCGGCGTCCTCGGCCGCGAGCAGGGCGGCGCCGACGGCCAGCTCGGTATCGCGGGCCATGACCTTGACGGCCTTGCGGTAGTGCTTGGGGACGAACTCGCGCGCGGAGAAGCCCTCGACCTCGCCGCCGAGGCGCGAGCGGAAGCCGGAGGGGTCGAAGGCGGTGATCGGGCGCAGGCCCGAGCGGCCCTCGACCAGGCCTTCCCAGAGGGCCCTGGCCCCGGCGCCCAGCGAGCAGACCGTGCCCAGGCCCGTGATGACGACTCTGCGGCTCATCGGCGGGCGATTGTACGGGCCCGGCGGGGCGCAAAGTGTGCGGGCGCGGGTGCGGGTCCTGCCGATAGGGACTTCACGCCATGGTTGCGCGCGTGGAGAGACCGATCGACCGCTTCGACCCCGGCTGGCTGTTCCTGCTGGCGGGGGTGGCGCTGCTGTTCGTGACGGTGCTCATCCCGGCCCAGGCCGACCTGGCCGAGGCCCGCTGGCAGCGCGACCGGGCGCTGGCGATCGAGGCCCAGCGGAAGGAGCGGCTCTTCAAGCACGAGCGGTACCTCGCGGCCCTGGAGTCGCGCGAGCCGGCGGTGGTGCGGGCGCTGGCGGCCAGCCAGCTCAACCTCGTGCCCGCCAGCCGCGCATCGCTCCTGCGCCCGATCGACCCGACCATCGACGACGCCTCGGTCTTCCCGAGCCTGGAGCCGGCGCCGATCACGCTGCCCGACCTCGAGCAGGTGGACTCGCGCCTGGCCCGCTGGGCGCGGGGCGAGCACAGCCGCCTGTGGCTGATCGCGGCCGGTTCGATGCTGGTGATGATCGGGCTGCTGCCGTGGAACCAGGGTGGCGAGGCCCACGCGCCCGTGGCCTAAGCCCGCTCGGAGCGACCACCCGCCGGCGCTCCCGCCCTCTTCAGCACCCCGCCACCCACAGGTTCAGGAAGGCGAGCACGTCGCGGGTGTCGATGACGCCGTTGCCGTCGATGTCGGCGCGCCCGTCGCCGCCGGTCCAGGCGTTGAGGAAGGCGAGCACGTCGCGGCTGTCCACGAGGCCGTCGCCGTTGAAGTCGGCGACGCAGTGGCAGCCGCGGTACTCGGCGATGTAGTTGGTCGGCTGGCCGCCCGCCTGGGTGAAGGAGCCGCCGGCGAAGAGGGAAGGGCCGACGGGGGAGTCCGCGGGGACGCCGAGCAGGGCGAAGGCGCCCTGGGTGGTGCCGCACTCGAGGCCGCCGGCGACGTCATGCCACTCGGAGCCGTCCCACTTGGCGATGTTGCACATCGGCTTGCCGCTAGCCGAGCGGATCTGGCCGCTGACGTAGAGCTGCGGCCCCGAGCCGTCGTCGAAGACGCCGCAGGAGCGGAGGCCGGACCCCCCCTCTGTGCCGCCGTCGAGGTCGGTCCATTCGACGCCGTCCCAGCGCGCGACGTGGTGCACCGCCTCTCCTGCGGCACTCTCGAAGAAGCCGACCGCGTACAGCGCGAACCCCGAGCCGTCGTCGTGGACGCAGAGGTCCTCCACGGAGTTGTCCGGCCCGAACCCGGGATCCGACCATTCGCTCCCGTCCCAACGGGCAAGGTAGCTGATGAACTCGCCGTCCACGCGCTCGAACGTGCCGCCGAGGTACAGCCGCTCCCCCCAGCCGTCATCGAAGGCTTCCAGCGCCAGGCCGATGCGGAAGAACCCCGCGTTGATCCCGGCGTTGAGAGGATGCCACTGCTGGCCGTCCCACTTGGCGATCGAGTTGTGATCGGTGACGCCGTCCAGGGAGTCGAAGTCGCCCGTGACGTACAGAGCGGGCCCTGAGCCGTCGTCCCAGACGATCATCTCATTGACCGAATAGACCCCTCCCACGTCGAGGTAGGCCCACTCTTCATTGTCCAGCCGCGCGACGTGGAACTGGCGATCATCGGGCCCGGGGAAGATATTGCCGCAGACGTAGAGCCTCTCGCCGTTACCGTCGTCGAACATGACAAAGTCAAAGATATCGGCGCCGAGAATGTCCTCGCCGATCTGCGACCAGTCTTGTCCGTCCCAGGCCGCCATTCCGGCGAAAGGGTCCCAAAACAGGCCGCCCACCAAGATCCGCTCCCCCTGCCCGAGATCGTGCTCGAGCAGCCCGCCCACTGATGACGAGACGCCCGGGTTTCCGATACCCACGTCCCATTGCGGTTCGCAAGGCTGCGCCGAGGCGGCGGAGCACCACAGACACAAGCGAAGCGCCCCGCGGAAGCTCACTTGCTCGCCCTATACGTGAACTCGATGGAGTCATCGTCGGCGGGGCTGAGCGACGAGATGTCCACGGTGCCCCGTTCGACGCTCAACGCACCGCTCTCCGACTCTATCACGTACGAGTTGCCGGCGGAGGTCTTCGTCGCAACTTGAAGGACGTCCTCGGCATCAGAGACGGGCGCGTGCAGGCCGAGAATCTCGGTCGTACCCACAGAGACGGTCTGGTTATCCGCGGTCTTCGCGGGGAGTACGATCTTGGTCACGGATCGGAATGCCTTCGTGCCGAGAACCGTGGCGCTCGTTCCGTCGAAAGCGAACGAATCGGCGATCGGCCGGTTGGCCCAGTCTCTCCCGATGACGATAACAGACCGGCCGGTGAGGTTGGCGTCATTTGTGGTTGCCGAGAGCACTCGGTACACCTCGGGCTGCGTGATGTTGGTCGTGATTTCCCTCTCGCCCACCTGCAACCCCGTGGCCGCGAGCACCGTCGCCGCCCCCGCGCTCCGGATATCCACGACCCGCAGCACCTCCACCTTCTGCCCCACTGCGGCCCCGATCGCCCCTTTCCAGCGGCTGAACTCCACCCCGCTCGTGCGCACCCGGACCTCGGCCGTGGACTCGCTGTACACGTCGTACAGCGTCGTCTGCCGCTCGTCGGCGTCGATGGCGTTGATCGAGCCGCCGACGAGAGCCGCGGATTCGGCCTCGGCGCCCATCACGCCGAATGCCCTGTCCCCGTTGCTCGTGACCTCGGCCGCGATCGTGCAGTCGAGGAACTGCGCCGGCCCGTCGTCGGGGGCGTTCTCGACGTGGATGCCGATCGCGTCGCGGTTCGATTCATCCGAGGACGCGCTGATCACACACCCGGAGAACACGATGCCCGACTGTGCCGAGCAGGAGACCTCCTTGATCAGCACGCCCACGTACTCCGGCGATGAGATGCCCTGCTGGCCGAGGTCGGAGTTGGAGGCGATGCGGCAATTCTCGAAGCGGACGTTGGTGGCGCAGCGGATCGCCACGCCGAAGTGCGCCCCCTCGATGTCGCAGTTGGAGACGAGCACGTTGTCCGCCCCGGAGTTGATCTCCATGCCCCCGCCGCGCCCGCGCAGGGTGCAGTGGTCCACGATGAGGTCGTCGTGCGCACCGACCGTGATCGGGGCGGTGTCGTCCAGCGCCGTCCCGCCGCCCCCGCTGTCCCGGGTCTCCAGGAACGACCAGGCGATGAGCCAGTCGTCCCCCGGCTTCATGCGACCGTCGTCGGTGGAGACGTCGCAGTGGAGCACCCGCACGTCGGACGCCGGCTCACCGTCGATGGGCGAGGAGTTGCCGCCCGTGGTGCGGATGAAGACATTGCGGATCTCGACGTCGCTCGCGGCGTCCTCGAAGTCGATCGCCGGGCTCGCGTCCCCGGCGGTCTCGATCCTGACGCCGATGATCCGGATATCGCTCGGCGCCGCCCCGCCGTCGTCCTTGACGACGATCCCGCGCCCCTCGTCAACCGTGTCGTCGTCCGGCGCGACGATCGTCAGGTTCCGGATCGTGTTGGAGCGGTCGCCGTTGCCCTGGATGGTGATGCCGTCGGCGTCCGCCGGGGGCGCGATGATCACCGAATCGCGATCCACCCCCACCAGGTCCACGTGGTGCTTCCCCGAGCCCAGCGTCACAGCCTCGGCGTACGTTCCCGCGTAGATGAGCACCGTGTACCGCACGGCGGGAGTGGTCTGGGAGATCGCGTTGACCGCCCCCTGGATCGTCGTGTAGTCGGCGCTGCCCGAGGGATCGACGGTGAGCGTCCGCGAGAGGTTGTGCTGGGCGAGGGCGTCTCCGCCGACAAGGGCTGCGAGGCCGAATGCGAGCCGGACGAGTGGTGATCTCATGGCGAGGCCCTTGTGCCGCCTCCATTGAGGGTCCTCGTCAGTATCGGACGCGAGCCCGGCCGCCGCAAGGAGTTTGTGCCGGGTTACCCGCCCCGCGCCGAGGCCCGCTGGCAGCGCGACCG
>CAYTAH010000005.1:0-3887 GCA_964435785.1 uncultured Phycisphaeraceae bacterium
ATCGCGCGCGTCAGCCAGCTCGATATCACCAGCAAGAAGATCTTCGCCGGAAAGCTCAAGGGCGAGCGCCGCAGCAAGAAGCGCGGCGAGTCCGTCGAGTTCGCCGACCACCGGCCCTACGTCGTCGGCGACGACCTCCGCCACATCGACTGGAACATCTTCGGCCGCCTCGACAAGCTCTTCCTCAAGCTCTTCCTCGAGGAGGAGGACCTCTGCCTCCACGTCGTCATCGACTGCTCCGAGAGCCACGACTGCGGCGTGCCCAACAAGTTCCTCTTCATGCAGCAGGTCGCCATGAGCCTCGGCTACATCGGCCTGGTCAACCTCAACCGCGTCGCGATGACCGCCATCGGCGCCCCGCCAGTCACCGTCACCGGCGCCGACGTGCAGGACGCCGCGCCCACGGGCGTCCTCAGCGCCATCCGCGACCTCCGCGGCCGGCGGCGCACGCAGGAGCTCGCCTCCTGGATTTGCTCCCTCCGGCCCGAGGGCGGCTCGAACTTCACCGAGGCATGCAAGCGCGTCGCCCTCAGCCGGCGCGGCAAGGGCGTCATGGTCGTCCTCTCCGACTTCTTCGTGAAGGAGGGCTACGAGGACGGCCTGCGCCTGCTCACCGGGCGCGGCTACGACGTCTTCTGCCTCCAGGTGCTCAGCCCCCAGGAGCTCGAGCCCGATATCGCCGGCGACCTCCGCCTCCGCGATGTCGAGGACGGCGACTTCGCCGAGGTCACCATCTCCGCCCCGCTCCTCAAGCGCTACAAGGCAAACCTCGCCGCCTACTGCGACCAGCTCCGCACCTTCTGCGGCCACCGCGACATGACCCTGCTCACGGTCAAGTCCGACACCCCGATCGACGTGCTGCTGCTGGACTATCTGCGCCGGAGGGGGGTGCTGCGATGAGAAGCGACGGAGCGACGAAGCGACGGAGCGACGAAGGGAACAGATCGAACGAAACGATCCGTGCCCTCAGGGCTGTGGCGCCGTCGTTGATGATCGATGAACGCGCGTTGGATGAACTCGATGAGAGGCTCTCTCGCTACCCTTTCGGCGCAAGTGGTATCGACTGGTCGAGGGCGAGCGCTCTTGTTGAGGCGACGCTCAAAGCCACGTCATCTGCTGAAGAGTTCATCAGGGCAGCCATCAGAGAATTGCGCCTTCCAGGGGCCGATCGCGTGCTGCTCATCGGAGACAACCTATTTGAGGAGAGTCTCTCTCTTGCCGTGTCGGATCTCGAGGCGTGCGTGGCGATCTTGGTTCAGCTCCCCCTCGGCTTCATTGTCGGACCGTTGGACGGCACGTGGGACTGGGTGATCGACGTGCGATTCGCGGGCGCCGCATGGGCGGGAAAGGCGCCGGAGGTGATCAAGTGAAGTGGCCGCTGCTTGGCCCCGGAGGGGCCGCGGAATGTAGCCACGGGTGGAGCGCAGTCCGCCGTAGGCGGACGGAGCGGAACCCGTGGTCGGCTGCCCCCGCGCGCTGGAGCCCCGGAGGGGCGAAGGAAGCACGCGTCCGCACCGCGCAGCCCCGCCCCTTCGTCGCTCCGTCGCTTCGTCACTTCGTCGCTTCTCCCTCCCTCGTCGCCTCATCACTCCGTCGCTTCGTCGCTTCGGAGATCCTGCCATGACCTGGCTCACCCCCACCATCGCCGCAATCACCGCCGCGATCGCCGTCCCCGCGCTGGTCATCCTCTACTTCCTCAAGCTCCGCCGGCGCGACGTGGAGATCTCGACCACGCTGCTCTGGAAGAAGACGATCCAGGACATCCAGGCCAACGCCCCCTTCCAGCGCCTCCGCAAGAACATCCTGCTCCTCCTCCAGCTCATCGTGCTCGCCGGCGTGCTCCTGGCCCTCGCCCAGCCCGAGTACCACGGCGGCGAGGCACGGGGGCAGCAGCGCGTCATCCTCATCGACCGCTCGGCGAGCATGGCCGCCGCCGACGGCGAGGAAGGCAAGCCCGGCGAACGAACCCGCCTCGCCAAGGCCAAGGAGGCCGCGCTCAAGCTCGTCGAGTCGCTGCGCGAGCCGAGCGTGTTCGGCACCGGGCCCGTGGACGAGGCGATGGTCATCGCCTTCGACACGACGGCCGAGGTGCGCCAGCAGTTCACCTCCGACAAGACGGCGCTGCGAAGCGCGATCGAATCGATCGAGGGATCCGACGCGCCCTCCTCGCTCGCCGAGGCGATGAGCCTCGCCCGCGCGCACCTGCCCGACAAAACGCAGACCGACGTCGTCGTGGACCCCGAGACGGGCGAGACCACGACCTCCACGATCACCCTCGAGGGCGTCAAGGCCGGCGGCGCCACGGTCCACCTCTTCTCCGACGGACGCCTGCCCGACGCCGAGGAGGCCGTGACCGGCGCCGAGGACGTCGTCACCTTCGTGCAGGTCGGCCGGACCGACGCGCCCAACCTCGCCATCAGCGCCATGCGCGCCGAGCGCGCCTTCGACAATCCCACGGCCGTCTCGCTCTACGTCGGCCTGCAGAACACCGGCCACGCGCCCCGCGAGGTGGACCTCGAGCTGCTCATCAACGGCATCGTCAGCCGCGTGAAGACCATCACGGTCCCCGGCGCCGAGCCCCCCGTCACGCCCGCCGAAGATCCCGAGGCGCAGACCGAAGGCCCGCGCCTCGCCGAGCTCATCCCGTGGACCCCCGGCATCACCGGCGTCACGTTCGAGTTCGAGCAGCCCGAGGGCGGGATCTTCGCCGCACAGATCACCTCGCCCGACCCGGCTCACGATCTCCTGCCGGTGGATAACCGCGCGTGGATGGCCGTCCCCCCCGCGCGCCAGCTCTCCGTCGCCCTCGTCTCAAGCGGCAACATCTTCCTCGTCACCGCGCTCGAGGGGCTCCCCCTCGCCAAGCTCGTGCAGTATTCGCCCTCACAGTACGAGTCGGCCGCGCCCAGAGGCGAGCTGGCCGAGTACGACGTCGTCGTCTTCGACGGCTGGCTGCCGAGCGCCGAGGGCGCGGGCCCCGCGCTCCCGCCGGGGCGAGCCCTCGTGCTCGGCGCGGTACCGTCCCCGCTCGGCGTCGCCGCGGACACCGAGCCCGCCGGCGCCCAGGTGCTCGACTGGCGCCGCGACCACCCCGTCATGCGCCTCCTGCTTCTGGACACACTGCGCATCGTCAGGCTGCCCGACGTGGTCGTGCCGGAGGACTCGGGCGCGACCGTGCTCGCCGAGACCGACCGCGGCCCGGCGATCATCGAGATCACCGGCGCGCAGACCCGCGCCATCGTCGTGCCCTTCAACGTCCTCGACAGCACCTGGCCCTTCGACGTCAGCTATGTCGTCTTCATCGGCGCGAGCATCAACTACCTGGGCCAGGAGGGCGGCATGTTCGGAGAGACCGCCGGCGCGCTCCGCCCCGGGACCGTGCTCACCGACAGGCTCCCGGCCGGCGCCGGGTCGGTCCGGCTCGAGGGGCCCGGAGAGGTCAGCGCCGAGCTCACCCCCGCGCCGGACGGTCGCATCGCCTACGGGCCCATCCGGCGCGCCGGCCTCTACGAGGTGACCTGGACCGGCGCCGCCGCCGCAGGCGACATCGCCGACGGGCCGCGCGCGATCCGCACCTACGCCGCGAACCTCCTCGACCCCGCCGAGTCGGACATCGCCGCCAGCCCCATGCTCCTGCTCGCCGGCGAGCCGCTCGCCGCCGAGGACGCCGACGAGGCCAGGGCGATGATCCGCCTCTGGCCCTGGCTCATCCTCGCGGCCCTCGCCGTGCTCATGCTCGAGTGGTACGTGTACAACAGGAAGGTGTATGTGTAGGGCGGTCGGAGAGAGGACGGCGCAGAGAGCAGTGAGCAGCGACGAAGCTATCCCCCGCGCCTCAAGCCTTCACTCCGGTATCTCCACCGCCTTGGTCAGCCTCCCCGGCCCGT
>CAYTAH010000005.1:3987-17885 GCA_964435785.1 uncultured Phycisphaeraceae bacterium
GCCTCAAGCCTTCACTCCGGTATCTCCACCGCCTTGGTCAGCCTCCCCGGCCCGTCCGGCTCGGCGAGCGAGACGACCACCCGCTCGCCCGCGAGCGCCTCGTACGCGTGCTCGAACGGGAATCGGCGCACCACCGATTGCCCCGGCTCGAGCGTGCCGATGCTCGCCCGCAGGCGCGGCATGCCGGGCGCGAAGGCCGTCGCCTCGAACGATCGCGCCCGCTCGCCCGTGTTGGTGATCGTCGCCTCCACGACGAGGTCCTTGTCCTGGCCGCCCCCGGAGGGACGGAACGTGAGGTCCACCCAGACGTCGTTCCACGTCAGGTCGGCGAACGTCCTCGCCCGCACCCAGCCGTAGTCCCGGTCGGCGACGACGTGCACGTCGAAGACGAACGGCTTGATGCCCGCCTCCGTCGCGCGCGAGAAGCTGATCAGCAGCGGCAGGCGCGTCTCCTCGCCCGGCTGCAGCTCGAACCCCATCGTGCGCGGCGTCACCTCCCACGTGCGATCGCGGGCCTGCCGCGCCTCGTCGTAGCCGCCGGGCTCGGTCACACGCACCTCGCCGAGCACCGGCCCGGCCCACGGGTTCCGCACCGTCACCGCGTGCTCGTGCTCGCCCGCGATCGACTGGATCTCTCCCGGGTCGAGGCGGATCGAGGCCAGGAAGAGCACGAGCTCGGCGTCGATGCCCTCGACGAACAGCGGCTCGGGCCCCAGCGCGATCCGATGCTCGCGCCGCGCCCCGTCGTCCGAGCCCGTCGGCTCAATGGACCGCTCGTTGCCGAAGATGTCGTAGACCCGCACCGCCCCCGTCCCGAGCGTCGCGACCAGCTCCGCGGCCTCGGGAGACGCCGTCTCGTTCCACGCCGCGAGGAGCCCGCCCCGCTCAGGCGTCCCCGCCGACGGCACGAAGACCATGCAGCGCACGCCCCTGACCAGCTCCCACTCCAGCGCGAACACGCGTCCGTCGAGACGGTCCGCAAGCGCCCGCCACACCGGCACGACGACCGTCGGGAACGCCGACGGGCGCTCTCCGGGCTCGATCCGCCACGGGTCCCGCACCCCGGCGCGGAACCGCGGCCGCTCCGTGTCCGTCGCGACGCGCCACAGCTCGACCGTGCGTCGCGCCAGGTCCGCGCCGACCGCCCGCTCCGTGTGCCGCTCCGTGTCGAGCGTCTCGATCACGTACTGGGTCGGGCGCCGCCCGGACTCGCGCCACGGCGCGAGCGCCGTCCCGAGCGGAGCAGTCGGCATCCACGCGGGCAGCTCGACGACCGCGCCATCGGCGCCCGCGAGCGTCGCCGCCGGCTCGTCCAGGCGCGCCCCGAGCGCGAGCTCCACCCCCGGCACCAGGGCCCCGAGCCGCTCCCGCGCCCCGGCCAGCGCAGTCCCCACCCGCGAGCGCCCCGCGCGGCCGCCGCTCGCGCCGAGCTGCCACCGGGCCGACACCGTGCCCAGGCGGTCCATGGCGTCGGACAAGAACGGCTCGACGACGTGCCCCTCCGAGCCGACGGCCCCGAGCACGTCCGCCGCCTCGATCCGCAGCGCCGAGGCTAGCTCTTCCGGCACCGTCGGCAGACCGAAGGACGTGTCGATCCATGCGTCGCGCGCCGCGCCCGCGTGCTCGCGGAGCAGCTCGACCCGGGCCGGCAGAGCCGAGGCCGCCAGCCGCCGCTCCCAGATCGGCAGCGTGACCGACGAGGCGCCCATCGCCCGGATCGCGCCCGCCAGGTCCGACGGCGACGCGGGCGGAAGCTCGGTCAGCTCCACGCCCATCGGCCGCCACGCGGCGCCGACGGCCGAGGTCTCCGCGCCGGAGAACCGCGGCCCCGACTCGTAGCGCGGCTCGGCGCTCGCCGGGGCGTCGAGCCACGAGAAGTCGCACGCCGCCGCCGAGATGAGCCCCCCGCCGGACCTCACCTCGATCACCGCCCTGTACCACCCGAGATCGCGGACCGCCGGCTCCCACGACCACGCGACCCGGCCCGTCGTGACCTCGCGCTCCACGCGATCGACGAGCCGGCGCCGGGCGTCGTACACACTGATGACCGCACTCAGTTCCTCCGCCGCCAGGTCGCGGATCTCCGCCCGCAGCCTCGGCGCAGCGGGGCGCGTCACGATGCCGAGCGCCGAGCCGGTCGAGAGCGAGACCTGCGGCAGCTGGATGACGGTCACCTCGTCGAACCACGCCGAGCCCTCGAAGTCGTCCACCCACACGTGGTGCTCGCCCAGCGTCGCCGGCGCGAACTCGCGCGCCTGCGCCAGCTCCAGGTCGATCTGCAGGAAGGCGGCCTCCCTGAAGAGCCCCGGGAGGCGCGCTTCGAGCAGCCGCCACTCCTCGCCCGGCTCCTCGAGCAGGCTGACACGTTCGCTCCCGGGGATCGGCTCACCCCTCGGGTCGAGCGCGCGGACCATGAGGCGCGGGCGAGCCGCGTCCAGGCCCTCCGCCCGGACCATCACGCGCACCGCGTACTCGCCCAAGGGGAAGATCGGCGCCTCGCCCGGCTCGAGGCGCAGGCTCGCGCTCCCGCCGGCGAGCGAGAGCCGCACCGAGCCCTCCCCTCTGAACGCCACGCCGTAGTCCAGCGTTCCCGCGTTCCAGATGGGAAACCCCGGGCGCTCGCGCGGCACCAGCTCGTCGTCCTGCGCCCGGAACCACCCCTCGGGGAGGTCGCGCGGGTTGGTCAGACGCTCCTCGAAGCCGAAGACTTTCACGATGCGCTCGGCCGTCCGGGGCCTGGCGCCGGCCTCGACGGCGTCGCCGGCGTCCTGCTGAGCCCGGGCGGTCAGGGCGCCCACCGCCAGCGCGCAGCAGAACCAGGTTGAGCGAGGCCGTCGCACCCCCTGCCTATCGGCCGGGCGGCTCGGGCGGCTTGACGGGGCCTCACAGGCCGAGGGGGAGGAGCCGCCGGGCGTCGCCGACCCTGACTTCCTGCCACTCACCCTCTGTGTCGCCGGAGTCGGTCGGGAGCGAGGCCAGCCACGCGCCGGAGCCGGCGTCCGCGCTCCAGGCGCGGCGCAGGGTCAGCATCGAGCCCTCGGCGAGCGCGGGGGGAGCGCCGGGCGCGCCCGCCACGAGCTGGTCCTCCGGCGCCCGCGGCTCCGGGACCGCCCGGGGCAGCGAGGCGACGAGGGCGACCAGCGCGGCCGCGCACGCACCCGCCACGGCCACGCGGCGGGCCCGCACGGCGCGCCGCTTCGATCTCACCGCCCCGATGAATGCGGCCGGCGCATCGCCCGCGGCCCGGGCGGCGAGCATCGCGACCTGCTCCTCAATCCGCTGGTCAGTCGGCGTGGGCATGGGCGGGTTCTCCCAACATATCAGAGACGGGCTCCGAGCCGGCTTCCACGGCGGCTCGCAACGCCATCACCGCGGCGTGGTGACGGCTGGCGACGGTCCCCCTGGGGACATCGAGCGCAAGCGCCGTCTGATCGGTGGACAGGCCGGCGACATGACGGAGATAGAGCACCTCGCGGAGCCGACGCGGGAGCGAAGCCATCGCGGAGGCGACGTCCGCGCCGCTCGTCGGGCTCGGCGCGGACGGCGCCGGCCGGGCCGCCTCGCGCCTGGCCGCCCGGGCGGCCGTCCGCATCTGGTTCAACGCCTGGCGGCGCACCAACTGGGCCAGCCAGGGCCGGACCTCTCGCACCGCACGGATGCTCCGGCGGTCGAGCCCGAGCATCCGGCAGAAGACCGCCTGCACGACGTCCTCCGCCCCGGAGCCGTGGCGGCGGCCGAGGATGCCCCTCGCGAACAGGAGCATCCACCCGGCGTGGCGGCGCCACAGCTCCCGGGCGGATGGCTCGTGCCCCGCGTGGGTTCGTCGGAGCAGGGTGAGGTCGTCGGCGACCATATCTCCCCTACCGCTTCGTCGGCCCGCTGGTTGCCCCGCGCTCGGGCTCCTTCTCGGGCTTGTACGCACGCAGCGCCGCGAGGGTGGCGTCGAGCTCTGCCTCGGCCCTGAAGGCGGCCTCCCGGGCCTTGCCGAACGCGGCGCCGAACCCCTCGGCAAGCTGCCCGTAGGCCCCCGCCTCGACGAGCGCGCCGAGGGCGTCAAGCTTCGCGACCGCGTCGGGGTCGTCCCAGACCTGGAGGGCCTGGCGGTGGTACTCGGTCATGCGTTCGGCCTCGCGCCGGAGCGTGGGGCCGTTCATGGCGTCAAGCCGCCTGATCTGCGCCCCGTCGGACTCGTTGATGAGCCCCCACTCGGCGAGGGTGGTGCCGGCCCGCCCCTCGGGGAACTCGCGCACGATCCAGCCGACCGAGATCGCCCCCTCCATCACCACGCAGGCGCGGATCCCGAGGGGATCGTCGTCGCTGAAGCGCTCGAGGCTGGAGATCAGGAGGTCGCGCCCCTCCTCCGTGAGGCGCCCCGACTCGATCGCCTCGTTCACCACGCCGTGGGTCAGCCCGTTCATCGCGGCGCCGACGAGGGCACAGATGAGGATGCGGTCCGAGGAGGCGTGCCGCGCCATGTTGTAGATCGCCGCAAGCCGCTCCGCGCCCTTGTCGGCGCTGCCCGCGGCGAACTGCCGGCGGGCGTCCGCACCGAGCACCCGGGCCGCCTCGCGGAGCTTGCCGAGGTGGGGCAGGATCGCCCGCCACCCCTGCTGGTACTGCACGCCCCAGTCGCACTCGGGCATGTGGGAGGCCCAGATGAGATTCTCGATGTAGGGCTGCTGCTCGTCGAACGCCTTCTCAGCCTCCTCGAGCGAGACCGGTGCGTTCTCATCGTCGTCCTCGTCGAGGTTGAAGTGGACGAACCCCTCGTTCAGGGTCTTGTGATCCTGAAGGAAGAGTTGGTAATACACGAGGGCGGCGTTGGTCGGCGCCAGCGCCTCGAGGAAGTCCGCGGACTCCTGGGCGGTGAAGTTCACGCGGGGCTCGGGCTGGGCCGCGGCCTGGCCGGCGAGCACGAGGAGGCCGCCAAGCAGAGCGCTCCGCCGGGCCCGTGTCTGGATCAGAGGATGCATCGGTCGTGAGCTCCTTTCTCTCACGCCGCCGCGGGCGGCGCGTCCCGGGCCCCTCCGGCCCTCGTCAGGTTGACACCGTCGGCCCCGAGCGGTGTCGCGGAATCGCGGGTATTTTCCTGGTCAGCGCCGGCGAAAGGAGCGAGATGGCGATCCCCCCGATGCACGTGCCCCTGGAGCGGTACGACCCCGGTGTCCCCCCCGAGCAGGCCGCACAGCGGTTCTACGAGGTCGTGCGCCGCCGCCGGAGCGTCCGGACGTTCAGCGACCGTCCCGTCTCGGCGGAGGCGATCGAGTGGATCATCCGTGCGGCCGGCACCGCACCCAGCGGGGCCAACAAGCAGCCGTGGCGGTTCGTGGCGGTGAGCGACCCCGAGGTGAAGCGGAGGATCCGCCTCGGGGCCGAGGAGGAGGAGCGCGAGTTCTACGGCCGGCGCGCCCCCGAGGGCTGGCTCGAGGACCTCGCGCCCCTCGGGACCGACGAGCACAAGGTATTCCTCGAGATCGCCCCCTGGCTCATCGTCGTCTTCAAGCTCGCCAAGACCGACGGCGGCGGGCAGGTCTACTACGTGAACGAGAGCGTGGGCATCGCCTGCGGCCTGCTTCTCGCGGCCGCGCACCACGCCGGGCTCGCCACGCTCACCCACACGCCGAGCCCCATGGCCTTCCTGACCGAGATCCTCCAGCGCCCCGACAACGAGCGCCCGTACCTGCTCATCCTCGTGGGCTACCCGGCCGACGACTGCGTCGTGCCGGACATCCAGCGCAAGCCGCTGGGGGAGATCATGGTGCGGGTGTAGCGCACCGCCGTCAGGCAGTGGACCATGGTGTCTCGCGGAGCTGAGTGCAAGAGAGTCAGTGGAGGACGCGATAGAGCTCGGCCTGGTCGGTCAGCCCCTGGGCGACCTTCTCCGCGCCGTCCACGCGCATGGGGGCGAAGCCGGCGTTCACCGCCGCCTCGTAGAGCGTCACGCCATCGGCGTGCGCCGCCGTGAGCCGGCGGAGCTCGTCGGTCATGGTCATGATCTCGTAGACCGCCAGTCGCCCGCGGTAGCCGGTGCCGTAGCACGCCTCGCAGGGCTCGGCCCCGTCCGCGGGGTTGCGACCGGCCCCGCCGCAGACCCGGCACGTCCGGCGCACCAGTCGCTGCGCCATCACCGCCATGAGCGAGGAGGTGATGAGGTAGGGCTCGAGGCCGATATCGATGAGGCGGGGGATCGCGCTGGGGGCGTCGTTGGTGTGGAGGGTCGCGAGGACGAGGTGGCCGGTGAGCGAGGCCTGGATGGCGAGCTGCGCGGTCTCCTGGTCCCGGATCTCGCCGACGAGGATGACGTCGGGATCCTGGCGGAGCAGGGCGCGGAGGCCGTTGGCGAAGGTCACGCCGCGCTTGGGGTTGACCTGCATCTGGCTGATGCCCTCGAGGTGGTACTCGACGGGGTCCTCGATGGTCATCACGTTGCGGCTGGTGCGATCGATCCGCCCCAGGGCCGCGTAGAGCGTCGTCGTCTTGCCCGAGCCGGTCGGGCCGGTCACCAGGATCATCCCCGTCGGCCGGTCCACGAGGTCCATGAGCTGGGCCTGCATCTTCTTGCCCATGCCCACCTGCTCGAGCGAGAGCTGCGTCTGGCTCTGGTCGAGCAGGCGCAGCACCAGGCGCTCGCCGTAGACAGTCGGAATGCACGAGAGGCGGATATCGATCTTCTTCTGGCCGATCCGCACCGAGGTGTGCCCGTCCTGGGGCGAGTGGCGGTTGGCGATGTCGAGCTCGGTCATGACCTTGAGGCGGCTCGAGATCGCGGCCGCGAGGGACATCGGCGGCGTGAAGGCGTCGAGCAGCATGCCGTCGATGCGGAAGCGGATGACGAGCTTGTTCTCCATGGGGTGGACGTGGATGTCGCTCGCGCGCCTGCGCAGGGCCTCGAAGAGGATCATGTTGACGAGGCGGATCACGGGCGTCTGGCGGGCGAGGCTGAGGAGGTCGGTGGCCGAGCCGACGCCGGCGGCGACGCTCTCGATCGCGGAGGCGTCGAGGGGCATCTCCTCGATGATCTCGGTGACCAGGTCGCCGCGCTGCTCGTAGCCCCTGTTGATGAGGTTGGCCACGGCCGCGCGGGGGCTGAGCATGAGGCGGAGGGGCATGCCCAGCATGTCCTCGAGCATGCTGAAGACGGCCGGCTGGAGGGGCTGGGCGGTCGCGACGCGCATCACGTGCCCGTCGCTGTCCACGCCCGCGATGTTCTGCTGGCGGGCGAGCTCGGGCGGGACCGTCTCGTAGAACTTGCTGGCGGACTCCTGCAGGCGCGGCTCGGCGCGGAACTCCAGCCCCGTGCGCTCGGCGAACTTCGTGAGCGCCTGCTGCTCGTCCATCGCGAGCATCGAGAGCATCACGTCCCACGGATCGGTGTCCGAGCCCTCGGCCTGCCGGTAGACCCGGAGCTGGTCGGGGCTGAGGCGCAGCGGGCCCAGGTGCTCGGCGACCTGCGCCGACTCATCGACGGCCAGCTCCGCCCGCGTCTCGGGCGCGCCGTTGCGACCGTTGGGCGACGGGTCCTTGGGACGGAACCTGGCCAGCGGACCTCCCGCCATCGTCAGCGGTCCTCCGTCCGGCGCACCACGCCCGCATTGTCCTCGATGAGCGGGATGATCGCCGGGTCTTCATCGCCCGGGAAGCCCTCGAGCGGCGCCTCCTCGTCGGGGGCCATCGCCCACGGCGTGCTGAGGAGGTTGATCGTCGTGGGCTCGAGATCGGGGATGTCCGACTCGATCTGCGCGAACTCCTGCGGCCCCTTCGTGAGCAGGCGCAGGTCGGCGAAGTTGCGGTCGTTCAGGATCCGCGGCGTGATGAAGATGTAGAGCACCTGCTCGGTGTTGATCTTGTTGGTGTCCCGGAAAAGAAGCCCCACGATCGGGATGTCGCCCAGGAGCGGCACCTTCACCACCGTGTTGCGCGTGTCGTCCACCGTGATCCCGCCCACGACGATCGTCGTGTCCGAGGGGATGGTGACCGATTCGGAGCTGACGTTGCGCGTGTTCTTCGGAGGGGGGATGCCGTCCTGGCCGGAGCCCGTGAAGTTCGACAGCTCGATCTCGTAGGCCAGGCGCAGGTATCCCGCCTCGGAGATGCTCGGCGTGATGGTCAGCGTGGTGCCCGCCGTCTCGTAGCCGCCGAAGGTCGTCTGGTCGGTCGTCTGCCCCGACTGCGTGGTCGTGAAGGGCTGCTCCTCGATGCTGTTGATCGCGGCCTCGGTGTTGTCGTTGGCCAGCAGCTGGGGGGAGGAGACGATCCTCGCGTCCGTGTCGGTCTGGATCGCGTTGAGGATGAAGGGCACGTAGCTGCTCTTGATGAGGGCGGCGGTGTAGCCGCCCAGCCCGGGGAGCGGCAGCTTCGGGTCGGTGAAGGCGGCGCCCTCGGCCCCGCCCGCGCGGGTGCCCAGGCCGAAGGCCGTCTGCGTGAAGAACTGCCCCGCCTTGAGCTGGCCCTCCACCGCCAGCGTGAAGTCCCTCGTGTTCGAGACGGCGAGGATCTTCACGTCCACGTAGACCTGGGGCCGGCGGACGTCCAGCTGCTCGATGATGCGCGCGAACTGCTGCTGCAGCTTCAGGGGCGCCTTGACGACCACGACGTTCGTCTCCTCGTGGAAGGTGACGAACGAGTCCTCCGCCGTGGCGACGAAGCTCCCCTCCGCCGCCTGCCCGCCGGCCGCCTCCTGCTGCGCCCGCAGCAGCTGCTCCCTGAGGCCCCCCTGGGCGCCGCCGGTCTGCGTCCCGCGGGCGCCCGGCAGCAGCGCCGTGTCGCTCGCCGACTCATTCTCGATGATCGACTGGAGCAGGGTCGCGAGGTCCTCCGCGCTGACGTTACGGACGGCGTAGCGCTCGATCACGATCTCCTCGAGCTCGATCTCGAGGGCGTCGATGAGGGCGCCGAGCTGCTGCTGCTGCTCCTCGGTGCCGTAATACAGGATCTTGCCCCGCGCCTGGTCCACCATCATCACCGACCCGCCGCCGAGCGTGCTCTGTGTCTGATCCTGGCCCTGGAACTGCTGCCCGCCCCGGGGAAAGTTGAAGGGGAAGGTCTGCTGCTGCTGCTGCGAGCCGGTCAGCACGTCCTCGAGGAGGATGACCTGGCCCAGCCCGCGCTGGCTGGCGATGTTCGCGATCATCGCCGCCCCGGCGCCCGCGGTGTACTCCATGGGCGTGAGTGTCGTGGGCAGATCGATGAGGTCGAGCACGGTGCGGACCTGCGCGATCTCCTCCTCCGTTCCGCGGAACATGAGCGCGTTGCCCGTCGGGTCGATCGTGAGCCGGTCGGCGAGGTTGTCGAGCGAGGAGGCCTGACCGGCGATCTGGGCGACCTGCTCCTGGCCGGGCACCCCGCCCCGCAGCGTGCCGCTCTGCCCCACCAGCGACACCGCCCGCTCCCGCGCCGCCTGTGCCGCAACGTGCCGAAGCTCGATCCGCGTGAACGTCGTCCGCCGGTATTCCCCGAGCACCTGCTCCACCAGCTTCTCGATCGCCCGCACCTTGCGGGGCGTATCGGTCACGACGATGATCCCAAGGTCGTCGACGTACGAGATCGGGCGTTGCCCCTGCCCCCCGGGCTGCACGCCCGGCTCGAGCACCGCCTTCAGCGCCGAGGGCTTGATGTTGGGCGTCGAGATGATCTTCGTCGTCGCGAAGTCGCCGTCGAAATAGGTGGGCGGCGCGTCCGTGGTCGGCTGGATCACGTAGAACCCGACCGGGTCCAGCATGAGCGAGTAGTTGTACTGCGAGAGCAGGGACTCCATCAGCTCGAGCAGCCGGCTCCGGGGCACCTCCTGCTTGGCGCTGAACATCACCGTGCCCGTCACGGTCCCCTTGACCGAGACGTTGATCCCCAGCTCGTCGACGATGAAGTTCACGATCTCCATCAGCTCCACGGGCTCGCTCATCGGGAAGAACTCGACGAGCTGGTCCTCGGTCGGCTGCTCGACGGCGACCTCCTCGTCCTGCGCGCGGGCCGCAGGCAACGCCAGCCCGCAGGCGCACACCAGCGCGCCGATCGCGCACCGCGCCCGCCGGGGCGACGCAGGCCAGGGCTTCCCGCGGGTGTTGGCTTCTGTCACCGGTTCCTCTCCTTGTGCTCGAGCGCTAGGTTATACCGACTCCCCGCCCCCGAAGCGCCACCGGGGACCGACCGGAAGCCGTCCATGCGGATCGTCAGCCTCGCGCCCGCTGCCACCGAGATCCTCTGCCTGCTCGGCGGCAGGGGGCTGCTCGTCGGCCGATCGCACGCGTGCACCTTTCCTACCGACGCCTCCCTCGGCGAGTTGCCGGTGCTCACCCGGCCGTGCGCAGGTCCACACGGCGACGCGCCGGAGAGCGGCGAGCGCGTGCACACCCCCACCCCGGCGGCGGGGCCGCTCTATCGGCTCAACGAGCCGCTCCTCCTGGGATTGCGTCCCGACCTGATCCTCGTCGAGGGCGCGGGGGGCGTCCGCTCGAGTGGCCTCGACGATGCCGGGTGTCTGGCCGAGAGACTGCCCGGCCGCCCGCGGGTCGTGAGCCTCGCGACCGCGACCGTGGAGGACATGCTCGACGACGTGCTCA
The DNA here is from genome assembly GCA_964435785.1 of uncultured Phycisphaeraceae bacterium. Taxonomy (GTDB): domain Bacteria; phylum Planctomycetota; class Phycisphaerae; order Phycisphaerales; family UBA1924; genus PNC22. Next base: position 14,544 of record CAYTAH010000005.1, read on the forward strand.
CCATCGGGCGCGAGGCGGGACTCGAGCGCGAGGCGCGACGCGCCGCGCTCGAGCTTCGCGCTCGCCTCTGGAGAGCGCAGGAGCACGTCAACGCCTACGCCGACGGCCCGGTCGTGGGCTTCCTGGTGGGGACCGACCCGCTCCTCGTCGCGGGGGACTGGATCGCGCAGCTCATCGAGCGCGCCGGGGGACGGCACCCCCTCAATCCGTGCGCGCCCCGACCCGGAGCGGGCACGGGCTCCGGACTTCAGGCCGGCGCGCGCGTCGCCGGGCCCACCCTCCCCGTGAGCGAGGAGCGCTTCGCCGCGAGCGACCCCGAGCGCCTCGTCATCGCACCCCGCGGGCTCGACCTCGCCCTGGCTAGGCGCGAGGCCGAGCGCCTCGCGCGCAGGCCGTGGTGGGGATCGCTCCCGGCGGTCCGCCGCCGGCGCGTAGCGCTCGTCGATGGCGCCGCGATGTTCAACCGCCCCGGCCCGCGCCTCGTGGACGCCTTCGAATGGCTCGTGGGCTGGCTCGACGAGCGCCCCTCGCTCACGCCGGAGGGATTCCCGTGGGAACCGCTCGGCGCCTGAAGCCGCACCCTCACGCCCGGATAACCGTCGCCATCCGCGCGCCCGCTCGCGCATCGCTTGCGCCGGCGCGCACGTGTGATAGGATGGGATCAATGGCCGAACGCCAACGAGGCGTGCACGCGGTGGTCTGGCGGAGCGGGGAGGCCCCCCGGGACCTGGTCGCCGCGCTCGCCCAGCAGGGGATCACCTGGGAAGAGGCCGGCGGCCCGTTCGACGCCCTCGCGCGAGTGCTCGCGGCACGCCGCGAGAGCCAACGTGCGCGGGTGCTCCTCCTGGTCGAGCCTCAAGCGCTGGACGGGGCCGAGGAGATCCGGCGCGCGATCGACCGCTTCGACCCCGGCGCCGGGTGCTGGAGCTACGAGTCCGGACGGACACCCCGGCTCTCCCCGCTTGCCCCGCCTGCCAGGCCGGTAGAACCCGAGATCGTCGTCAAGCCCAGACCGGCGGATCGGCAGGCTTTGCGCCTCACCGGCGAGGTCGCCGAGCCGGTCGCCCGACCGGCCCCCACCCCCGAGGAGGAGCCCCGATCGCCGGGGTCGGTGCTGACGCCCGAGGAGTTGGCCATGCTGCTGGCCGATGACCCAGACTGAGTGAACGCCCGGGCCCGGGCCGGGGTATTGAGGTGCGATGGACCAGGGATCGAGCCAACGGTGCGGCGTGCGGGTGATCCTGGTCGGGCGGACCGGGCTGGACGGTCTGCTGCGCCGCGATCCGGGGGTCGAACTGGTTCGCGCGCGCACGGCCGTCGACGCCCTCGGCGAGCTGGCCGATCCGGGGCCCGGCCATTCGGTGGTCATCGTGGATCCCGAGGCCGAGCCGCGGGCATCCGGGGCCGGGGACCTGGCCGAGTTCATCGCCGGCCTGCGCCGGGTGGACCCGGCGGTCCGGGTGCTGCGGGTTTCGCACAACGGGGATTCGCTCCCCGACGGCTACGACGGCGAGATCGACCGGACGCACGCCTCCGAGACGGTCCGCCGGTTCATCGAGAACGGTTCGACGGGCGCGCCTGTTGCGGCGGTGGAGCCCAAGCCCGCGCCGGCACCTCGCTCGCCCGCCCCTCGGCCGGCGCGCGACCCCGGTCGGCAGGAGCCCCGCCCGGAGGCCGGCTCCGGGAGCGAGACGGCCCTGCTGCGACGCATCATCGACGGCGAGCCCGTCCTGCCCGCGGCCCTGGGGCATATCCGCGCCCGGGGGGGCGGGGAGGTGGTCTTCGTCGCGCCGGAGGACAAGGGCGAGACGACGTGGTCGGCGTGGGCGTCGGCGCCGGTGCGTGTCGGGACCTCCGGGACGGTCGCCGGCGAGCTGCGCAGCCGCTCGATGGGTGTCCGCGACCTGGAGCGCGAGGCCGCGTGGCTCGGGGCGTGGCTGGAGCTCGAGGGCCGTCAGGCGGAGCTCCGCGAGGCCGCGTACCGCGACCCGCTGACCGGCGCGTGGAACCGCCGCTTCTTCGACGACTTTCTGCGCGGCGCGATCGACGAGGCCCGGCGGGCGCGCCGTTCGCTCACGGTGCTCGTCTTCGACATCGACGATTTCAAGCGCTTCAACGACGCGTACGGGCACGCGGCGGGGGACGAGATCCTCACCGAGTGCGTCCGGCTGCTCAGCGCGGCCGTTCGCCCGACGGACAAGGTCTGCCGCATCGGGGGCGACGAGTTCGCGGTGATCTTCTACGAGCCGCAGGGGCCGCGCGAGCCCGACAGCCGCCACCCCTCGAGCGTGTTCGACGTGGCGGAACGGTTCCAGGCCCAGCTGCGCACGGCACGCTTCCGCAAGCTCGTGGACGAGGCGCCCGGGTGCCTGACGATCTCGGGCGGCCTGGCCACCTACCCCTGGGACGGGCGCACGGCCGCGGAGCTCGTCGAACGCGCCGATGCGCTCGCGCTGGAGGGCAAGAGGCAGGGCAAGAACGTCATCGCCTTCGGGCCCGACTGCCGCCGCCTGGGCGGCCGCTGACTCGCGCGGCCGCACTCGCTCGATGACGGCCGCGCGGGATGATCGAGGCCGGCGCGCGTGCGCGAGCCCCGTACGGGGGCACGGGCGCGCCTCGGCGGAACTCCGCGTTCCTCGTCGTGAATACGCTAGAGCGGATGCCCCTCCGCTACGACATGCTCGCGCTCGACCTCGACGGGACCGTGCTCGACCCCTCGAGCAGGGTCCGCCCCGCCGTCGCCGAGGCGATCGCTCGCGCGCGCCAGGCCGGCATGCTCGTGGTCGTCTGCACGGGGCGCGGCCTCGCCGAGTCGCGCGACGCGCTCGAGGCCATCGCGCAGAACGGCCCGGTCATCGTCGCCGGGGGCTCGATCATCGCCGACCCCGCGAGCGGACGCACGCTCCACCGCTTCCCCATGCACCCCACCCTCACGAGCCGTCTCACCGACCGGCTGCTCACGCGCGGCCATCCGGTGCTCGTGCTCAAGGACCCTCACGCCGCGGGATACGACTATCTGGTCGTCACGGGCCGCCGCCGCCTCATGCTCGACCCGGTGACGCAGTGGTGGTTCGAGGAGATGGCGGTCTCGATCCGGCTCGCGACGAGTGTCGAGAGCGACCCGCACCCCGAGCACACGGTGCGCGTCGGCGTGTGCGCCCACCCAAGCGAGCTCGGCGAGCTCGAGCAGCTGGTGCGTGGCCAGTTTGCGGAGACCGTGACCGTGCACAACTTCCCGGCCGTGGTGGCTCCGGACGACGCGAAGCACTGGGCGGGCGGCGCCGTCGCCCACATCCTCGAGTGCTTCGACGCCCGCGCCGACAAGTGGAACGCCGTCCGCCA
>CAYTAH010000005.1:17985-175030 GCA_964435785.1 uncultured Phycisphaeraceae bacterium
CCCACATCCTCGAGTGCTTCGACGCCCGCGCCGACAAGTGGAACGCCGTCCGCCATCTCGCCGCCGAGCGCGGCATCGACCCCGCCCGTATCGCCGCGGTCGGTGACCAGGTCAACGACGTCACCATGATCGAGGGCTGCGGCCTCGGCATCGCCATGGGAAACGCCATCGAGCCCGTCCGCGCCGTCGCCGACCAGGTCACCCGTAGCAATTCCGACGACGGCGTCGCCCACGCGATCGCGATGATCCTCGCGGGCGAGTGGTGAGTTCGAGGAGGTTTCCGAGTGATATCTCGACACAGTGCCAAGTGCAACGAGTGGTTTGACATCGCCCTCGCTCTCGACCCCGCAGAAATCGAGGCGTTAATCCGCTGCTTGCGACAACTGCAATGCGGGGAGCTTGCCCACTTCCATCTGACACAGACTGCGTGGAAGGGACAGTCAGGCATCGCGGATATCGAGTTCTCACTGAAGGACTCGGAAGACCAGGACAACATGCAAATCGGGTGAGTCGATCGTCCATTCTCCTGATATGACCCAGAGCCTCGCCGAGATCAAGGACCTCCTCGCGTCCCGCGGCCTGTCGCCGCAGAAGCGCTTCGGGCAGAACTTCCTCATCGACCAGAATCTCGTGCGCAAGCTCGTTGACGAGTCGGGCGTCGCGCCGGGCGAGGTCGTGCTCGAGGTCGGACCGGGGACGGGCACGCTCACCGAGGAGCTGCTCGGGCGCGGGTGCGAGGTGGTCGCGTGCGAGCTCGACCGCGGCCTCGCGGCCCTGCTGCGAGAGCGCCTCGGCGACCGCCCCGGCTTCACGCTCGTCGAGGGCGATTGCCTCGAAAGCAAGCGCCGCGTCTCAGCCCAGATCGTCCGGGCGATCGCCGGCCGGCCCTTTGTCCTCGTCGCCAATCTCCCCTACGGCGCGGCCACGCCGCTCATGCTCGCCCTGCTCACCGAGCACCCCTGTTGCCGCGGGATGTACATCACCATCCAGAGGGAGGTCGGCGAGCGCCTCGGCGCACGCCCGGGCTCGGACGCCTACGGCGCGATCAGCGTCGTCGCCCAGACGCTCGCCACGGTGCGCACCATCGCCAGGCTCCCGCCCGAGTGCTTCTGGCCGCGCCCGGACGTCACCAGCGTCATGCTGGCCGTCGAGCGCCGCGAGGGCCACCACATCGACGATCCGGCCGCGTTCGCCGAGTTCTGCCAGCGCGCCTTCGAGAAGCGCCGCAAGCAGCTCGGGAGCGTGCTCGGGCGGGACTTCCCGTGGCCCGAGGGCATCGAGCCCACGCAGCGCGCCGAGCAGCTGAGGCCGGAGCAGATCGTCGCCCTGTGGCGGGCGGCCCCATAGGTCGTATCAGACCTATAAGACCTATGGGCCACGACGGCCACGCACGCTACGTCCTCGTCCGCTGCCGCCACATGTCCACCGCCACCGCCGCGATGATGATGTGCCCCACGATCATCTCCTGCACGAACGTGGGCCAGCCGAGGCGGACGCACCGGTTCTTCATGTAGGCCATCATGAACGCCCCGACCAGCGCGCCGAGCACCGAGCCCCGCCCGCCCGAGAGCGAGGCGCCCCCGATGACCACGGCCGCGATCACGTCCAGCTCGAGCCCGATCGCGACGGTCGGGTCGCCCTGCGTCAGGCGCGAGAACTGGAGCAGCCCTGCGAGCCCGACGAAGAGCCCCGCGACCACGTACACCAGCGTCTTGGTGCGCATGAGGTTGATGCCCGCGTACCTGGCCGCCAGCTCGTTGGAGCCGATCGCGATGGCGTGCCGGCCGAACACCGTGCGCCGCATCAGCCCCGCCATGAGCAGCGCCAGGCCCAGCATCAGCCACACGCCCGGCGCCACCACGAGCCAGCCCCACTCCTTCACGGGGATCGGGCGGACCAGCCCGCCGAGCCACCCCGGGTCGGCCGAGACGGGCACGCTCCCCGCGATCCACTTGGCCACGCCGCGGAAGAGCCCCAGCGTGCCCAGCGTCACGATGAACGGTGGCAGGCGCAGCGAGGTGACCAGCAGCCCGTTGTAGAGCCCGCAGACCGCGCCGGTCGCGATCGCGGCGATCCCCGCGCCCCCGACCGGCCAGCCGTCGCGGATCGCCAGCGCCCCCACCACGCTGCACAGCGCGATCGAGGAGCCCACCGAGAGATCGAGCCCGCCCGAGGCGATCACGAGCGTCATCCCGATCGCCGCGGTGCCCACGATCACCGTCTGGATCGCGACCATGCGCAGGTCCATGACCGTGACCATCTCCCGCAGCTCCGCCCCGTGCAGCGGGTAGCCGAGCTTGTGCCACTGGATCGCGAAGAAGACCAGGACGACGACGATGAGCGCGACGAACGGGCGCAGCGCCGCCGCGGCGTGGGTCAGGAGGTGCGCGTGTCGCGCGCGGACCTGCTCGAGAACGGCTTGCTTCACGGGCCTCCGAGCGAGGAGAAGTCCGGCGCGATCAGATCCCGCGCCTCCGGCGACTCCATGTTCTCCCGCGTGATCAGCATCACGCCGGTGTCGATCCGCGGCTCGGGCGTCGTGCCCCGGATGTGCTCGACGGCCGCCCTGACGCCGAGCTCGCCCATCCGCATCGGGTTCTGCACCACCAGCGCGTCGATATCGCCCGCGCGCAGGGCCTCCACCAGCCCCTCGCTCGCGTCAAACCCGACGAACTTCACCTTCCCCGACAGGCCGCGCGCCCGCAGCGCCAGCAGCATCCCGAACGTGGACGACTCGTTCGGACAGAACACGCCCTCGATCTCCTCATACGTCGCCAGCAGGTTCTCGCCCGCCTCCTGCGCCGTCGCCCGCGTCGCGCCCGCGAACCGCCCGGGGTCGATCAGCTCGATCCCCTCCGCCTCGCCCAGCGCCGCGACGAACCCCTGCTCGCGCAGGCGCGTGCTCGCCGAGCCCTCCTGGTAGCGGAGCAGGAGCACCCGCCCCTTGCCGCCGAGCAGCTCGACCATCCGCTGGCCGGCCATGCGCCCGCCCTTCTCGTTGTCCGTGGCGATGAAGCTGATGTAGTCCTCGCCCACCTCCGCGTCGAGCCCCGAGTCGATGATCACGACCGGGATCCCCGCCTGCGTCGCCAGTCGCACCGGGGCCACCAGCGCCTTGTCGTCGAGCGGGGCGAGCACGATCGCGTCGTACTTGGAGCTGATCAGGTTCTCGACCAGCGCCACCTGCTGCGCCCGGTCGTCCTCGCGCTCGGGGCCCTGGAACGTCACCCGCACGCCCTCCAGCTCGGCCTCCGCCCGCTTGGCCCCCGCGTGCACGCTCTTCCAGAAGTCGTGGGTCGTGCCCTTGGGGACCACCGCGACGCGCAGGGCGGGAGCGGGTGCGCCGCCCCCTTCAGGCCCGGCTGTGGGGGCCGGCTCCTCGCGACCGCACGAAGCCAGCAGCACGCCCGCGGCCGCCAGCAGGGCCGCCCCGGCACGGGCAAGAACTCGGTTCATGCGCAATTCCTCCGAACAGGTCCGGAGAGGCATGGTACCGCCGGGACAGGGGGGTGCAAGGTACCCTCCCGGGGCCGGGGCGCCCCACGGCCCGCCGCGGCAGTGGAGAGCACGCCATGCCCACCTACGCGCAGGCCATCGACCTGGTGGACGACCCGGGCCTCATCCGCGAGTATGAGGCGCACCACCGGCGCGTCTGGCCCGAGGTCCGCCGCGCACTGCGGGCCATCGGCATCGTCGAGATGCGGATATTCCGAGCCGGGACACGCCTCGTCATGGTCTTCGAAGCGCGCGACGGGTTCGAGCCTGCCCGCGACTACCAGGCCTACGCGGCCGACCCCCGCTGCCGCGAGTGGGACGAACTCATGCGGAAATACCAGCGTCCGATCGCCGGCGCCCCGCCCGGCGCGTGGTGGACACCGATGTCGGAATTGTTCCGCCTCGGTGCGGACCGATAGCGACGGTTCCCCCCACCTTGCCGTGCGATTGCCTCGCAATCCTCTTGCCCGGCGCCATCGGCCCGGCGAGAATGGGCCGCCGCAGACGCGCGGCAAGAGAAGGGTGGAAGGTGGAGGCGGACCCAGACCTGACGATGCTCCTCGACGCGGCCGCCACCGGCGACGGCACGGCCGCCGAGCGCCTCCTCCCCCTCGTCTACGACCACCTGCGCCGCCTGGCCCGCTCGAGGATGGCCAACGAGCGCTCCGGGCACACGCTCGACGCGACCGGCCTGGTCCACGAGGCCTACCTCCGGCTCGTGGGTGTGGAGGGGCAGAGGTTCGAGAATCGGGCGCACTTCTTCGGAGCCGCGGCCATCGCGATGCGGCGCATCCTCGTCGAGCGGGCCCGCGAGCGGGCCCAGCTCAAGCGCGGCGGTGGCCGTGAGCGCGTCCCTCTGGATGAGGCCCTGCGTGTGGACGAGGACGACCCGGCCCAGACCCTCGCGCTCGACGAGGCGATGACGCGCCTGGAGGCCCGCGACCCGCGGAAGGCCCGCGTGGTGATGCTCCGCTATTTCGCGGGGCTCAGCGTCGAGGAGACGGCCGAGGCGATGGGGCTCTCGGAAACCACCGTGAAGGCCGAGTGGGCATTCGCGAGGGCGTGGCTTCGGCGCGAGCTCGACGGGGGCGGGGCGTGAGCCGGACGGGTCCGAGCGCCGAGGAGATCTTCCTTCTTGCGACCGAGCTTTCCGCGGGCGATCGCCCCGGCTTCCTCGCGCGCGAGTGCGCCGACGATGGCGCGATGCGGGCGGAGATCGAGTCGCTCCTCCGCGCGCACGACTCCGCGGGCGGGTTTCTGGATCAGCCCGCCCCGGTCAGGCTCGAGCTCTTCGCCCCGCACGAGCCCGGTCTCCCGGAGCGCATCGGCCCCTACGAGATCGTCCGGCAGCTCGGCGCCGGGGGCATGGGCATCGTCTACCTGGCGGAGGGCGGACGTCCCCGCAGGCCCGTGGCGCTCAAGGTGCTCCGCACGGGGCTGGCGACGGCGAGCATGCGCCGCCGGTTCGAGCTGGAGGCCGAGGCCCTCGCCCGGCTCCAGCACCCCGGCATCGGGCAGGTCTACGAGGCGGGCGCGGCCCGCGTCGGGACGGTGGAGCAGCCCTACCTCGCCATGGAGCTGGTCGAGGGCCAGTCGCTGACCGAGTACACGCGGGCACATCGCCTCGGCGCGCGCCAGCGTCTCTCGATGCTCGCCGAGGTCTGCGACGCGGTCCAGCACGCCCACCAGCGCGGCGTCATCCACCGCGATCTCAAGCCCGGCAACATCCTCGTGACCGCCGAGGGACGCCCCAAGATCCTCGACTTCGGCGTCGCCCGCGTCGCCGACCCGAGCGCGACCGGCGCGAACACCGCGACCGGCCAGATGATCGGGACGCTCGCCTACATGAGCCCCGAGCAGGTCGTCGGCGACACCGGCGCCGTGGACGCCCGCACCGACGTCTACGCCCTCGGTGTCATCCTCTACGAGCTGCTCGCCGGACGCGTGCCGCTGGAGGTGAGCGATCGGGCCATCACCGAGGCGGCCCGCGCCATCCGCGAGGAGGAGCCGACCTCCCTCGCGACGCTCGACCGCTCCCTGCGCGGCGACGTCGAGACCATCGTCCGCAAGGCGATGGAGAAGGATCCCGACAGGCGATACCAGTCGGCCTCGGAGCTTGCCTCGGACATCCGCCGCTTCCTCAACGAGGAGCCGATCGTCGCCCGGCCGCCGAGCACGCTCTACCAGCTCCGCAAGTTCGCCCGGAGGAACAAGGCGCTCGTGGTCGGGGTCATCGCCGTCATGGTCGCGCTCGCCGGGGGCGTCGTCGGCACCTCGATCGGCCTCGCCCGGGCGATCGAGCAGGAGCGCCTCGCCCGCGCGGCCGCGGAGGCGGCGCACGCCTCGGCCCTCGCCGCCCGGCTCGAGGCCGACAAGGCGAGCCGGGCGAAGGGCTTCCTCCAGAGCATCCTCACCGGCGCCGACACGCCGGCGCAGGGGATCGGCGCCGGGCTGGACCTTACGGTGCGCGAGGTGGTCACCCGCGCCGCCCTTCGCGCCCCCACCGAACTGGCCGATGCGCCCGCGGTCGCCGCGGACGTCTACAAGACCATCGGCGACACGTTCCTGCTCCTCGGCGACTACGAGGCCGCGGAGGAGCACCTGAGCCTCAGTCTCGAGGCCGCGCAGCGCTTCGCCCCCGAGCCATCGACGCCGGTCTCCGCGGCGCTCACCTCCATGGCGTGGCTCGAGATCCACCGCGGCAACGCGCCCAAGGGCGAGGAAGTGATGCGCCGGGCGCTCAACCTCCCCGGCGAGATCCTCGCCTCCAACGCCGAGGGGCACTCGACGATGCTCACGATGCTGGGGATGGCGGTCGACGCCCAGGGTCGCTACGCCGAAGCCGCCGACATCTGGCGCGAGTCCCTCGCGCTCGCCGAGGAGCGCCTCCCCCCCGACGCCGAGGAGCGGATGACGGCGATGAACAACATCGCCGATTTCCTCGCCCTCCAGGGGAAGGTCGACGAGGCGGCGGAGATGCTCGCCGTGGTCGAGGAGACCCGCAGGCGGACGCTCGGGCCGATGCACCCCGACTACATGACGACGCTGCAGAACCTCGCGGTCTACGAGTCGCGCCGCTTCAGGTTCACCGAGGCGAAGGCCCTCTACGAGAGGCTCATCGAGTCCTACACCCGCTTCTACGGCCCCGACCACATCATCCTCGCCCGCCTGCTGGGCAACTACGGCACGCTGCTGCGCCGCATGGACGACCTGCCCGGCGCCGAGAAGGTCTACCGCGAGGCGCTGCGCATCGCCCGGCGCAAGTCGGGCGCGATGTACGAGCGGATGCCCACCGCGCTCCAGAATCTCGCCTCGCTCCGGCACGAGGTGGGAGACTTCGACGAGGCCGACAGGCTCTTCGAGGAGGCGCTGAGGCTCGCGCGGGAGATGGGCCTCCCCTCCGACGAGGCGACGATCCTGAGCAACCTCGCGGCCCTGCGCTTCGACCAGGGCAGGTGGACCGAGGCCGCGGAGATCTTTCGGGGCGTGCGCGAGTTTCGCGCCGGCGTCCACGGGCCCGACGCCGTGCCGACGCTCTTCGCCACGCAGAGCCTCGGGTCGTCGCTCCGCAAGCTCGGGCGCTACGACGAGGCCCTGCTCGAGCTCGAGCGCGCCGCGAGGGGCATCCGCGCGGCCTTCGCCCAGGAGAATCCGCAGGTCGCCAACGCCGAGGCCGCCTACGGCTGGTGCCTCGCCCTCGCCGGGCGTGCGCCGGAGGCCGAGCCCATGCTCGGCGCGGCCCTGGCGCTCGTCCGGGGATGGGACAACGTCAACGCCGTCCTGCTCTCCTCGGTCGAGTCGGCCTACGGCGAGTGCATGCTGACGCTCGGCAGGCTCGAGGAGGCGGACGAGGCGCTCCTCTCCGCGTTGCGTCACCGGCGCGAGGCGCAGGGCGCAGAGCACCCCAGCGCCCTCGAGGTGGAGCTGCTCGTCGCACGCCTCCGCAAGGCGCAGGGACGCGACGACGAGGCCCGCGAGCTCGCCCGCCGCGCGCTCGACCTCCTCGAGGCGCGGCTCGGCGAGTGCGAGGCGACCGACGCGGCCCGCGCCGTGGTCGAGGCCGTGACGCGCGGCTGAACGCGCCGGCTCGCGATCGCCGCCTCGCCCGGTCTGAGCCTCCACGCCGCCCCCTCGCGCCCGCGATACCCTCTGCACCGATGACCCACGGGCACGACGCAGCAACGAGCGCCGGAACCACGCCCAACGCCGAATCGGCGCGGCTCGATGAGGACGCCCGGCGGGTCGCCAACTGGAAGCGCTGGGGCCCCTACCTGCCCGAGCGCCAGTGGGGCACGGTGCGCGAGGACTACTCCGACCACGGCACGTGCTGGCAGTACTTCCCCCACGAGCACGCCCGCTCCCGCGCCTACCGCTGGGGCGAGGACGGGCTGCTCGGCTGGTGCGACCGCCAGTGCCGCCTCTGCTTCGCCCTCGCCCTCTGGAACGGGCGCGACGAGATCCTCAAGGAGCGGCTCTTCGGACTCACCAACGACGAGGGCAACCACGGCGAGGACGTCAAGGAGGTCTACTTCTACCTCGATTGCACGCCGACGAACTCCTACGCCCGGGCGGTGTACCGCTACCCCCACGCCCCCTTCCCCTACGCCGAGCTGGTGGAGAAGAACCGCTCGCGGGGCAAGGACCTGCCCGAGTACGAGCTCGCGGACACCGGAATCTTCGACGGAGGACGCTACTTCGACGTCTGCGTCGAGTACGCCAAGGCATCTCCGGACGACATCCTGATCGCGGTCACCGCCACCAACCGCGCCCCGGAGACGGCCGGGCTGCACCTCATCCCGACGATCTGGTTCCGCAACACATGGTCGTGGGGCCACAAGGGCGAAAGCGACGGCGCCCGCCCCCGGATCTGGCGCGAGTCGCCGGTGCGTCTGGACTGCGAGCACCCCGGCCTGGGGCTCTACCACCTCGAGGTCGCGCCCTCCCCCGGCGGGACCCTGCCCGAGATGCTCTTCACGGACAACGAGACGAACTTCGATCGGATCTTCGGCCACCCCAGCCCGGCTCCGTTCGTCAAGGACGCCTTCCACCGGCGCATCATCGGCGGCGAGACCGGCGCGGTGAACCCTGCGCACCACGGCACCAAGGCCGGCGTGTGGCACAGGCTGCCGCTCGGCCCCGGCGCCGCGGCGCAGGTGCGCCTCCGGCTGCGCTCCTCCCCGGCCCTGCACCGTGACGGGTGGGACGAGGAGTTCGACCGCATCCTCGCGGAGCGGCGTCGCGAGGCTGACGAGTTCTACGGCTCCTGCATCCCCGGCCACCTCTCCGCGGAGCGGCGGATGATCTGCCGGCAGGCGCTCGCCGGCCTGCTGTGGACCAAGCAGTTCTACCACTACCCGGTCAAGGACTGGCTCACCGGCGATCCGGCCCAGCCCCCGCCGCCCCCGTCACGCTCGCGCGGGCGCAACCACGACTGGACGCACGTCCACTGCCGCGACATCCTGAGCATGCCGGACAAGTGGGAGTACCCCTGGTTCGCGGCGTGGGACCTGGCCTTCCACATGGTGCCGATGACTCGCGTGGACCCGCAGTTCGCCAAGGAGCAGCTTGTCCTGCTCCTGCGTGAGTGGTACATGCACCCCAACGGGCAGATCCCCGCCTACGAGTTCGCCTTCGGCGACGTCAACCCGCCCGTGCACGCATGGGCGTGCTGGCGGGTGTACCAGCGCGAGCTGGCCGTGGGACGGCGCGACCGCCTGTTCCTCTCGCGCACCTTCCAGAAGCTCCTTCTCAATTTCACCTGGTGGGTCAACCGCAAGGATCCCCACGGCGAGAACATCTTCTCCGGCGGCTTCCTCGGCCTCGACAACATCGGCGTGTTCGACCGGTCCCAGCCCCTGCCCACCGGGGGCACGCTCGAGCAGGCCGACGCCACGGCGTGGGTCGCGTTCTTCTGCGGCACGATGCTCTCGATGGCCCTGGAGCTCGCCCAGGACAACCCGGCCTACGAGGACATGGCCTCCAAGTTCTTCGAGCACTTCGTCCACATCACCGACGCGATGAACACGCTCGGCGGCACCGGCCTCTGGGACGAGCGCGACGGCTTCTACTACGACCGGATCCGCCTGGGCGAGGACGCGATGCCGATGCGCATCCGCTCTCTGGTCGGCATCCTCCCGCTCATCGCCTGCGAGATCCTCGAGGAGCAGGCGATCCGCAAGCTGCCGGGCTTCTCCAGGCGGCTGGAGTGGTTCATGCGCAACCGCGCCGATCTCGCCCGGCACATCAGCTACCTTGAGCCCGACGGACGCCCCGAGCACGCCTACCGCCTCCTGGCGATCCCCTCGCGCGAGCGGCTCGTGCGCGTCCTCGGCTACATGCTCGACGAGAACGAGTTCCTCTCTCCCTTCGGCGTCCGCTCGCTCTCCAAGGCCCACGCCACGGAGCCCTTCATCCTCAAGCTCAACGGCGAGGAGTACCGCGTCGAGTACGCTCCGGGCGAGAGCCCCACGCAGATGTTCGGGGGCAACAGCAACTGGCGGGGGCCCGTCTGGTTCCCCATGAACTACATGATCATCAAGGCCCTGGAGCGGTACCACCGCTTCTACGGCGACGACGTCCTCGTCGAGTGCCCCACCGGCTCGGGCAGGAGCATGAACCTCTGGGAGGTCTCGCAGGAGCTCCGCCGGCGCCTCGCCCGCCTCTTCGAGCGGGATGGGTCCGGATCACGCCCCTTCCTGGGCGGCGGACACTCCTTCACCGACGCGCGCGGCGAGGAGATGCTCCTCTTCCACGAGTTCTTCCACGGCGACACCGGACGCGGCCTGGGGGCGAGCCACCAGACCGGCTGGACCGCGCTGATCGCCTCCATCCTCGCGGGCGCCGGGGCCACGCCGGGGTCCGACCTCCCCGCCGCCCATCCTTAGCGCCGCCCCAGCTCGCGCCGGTTGTTCTCGAGCCGACCGGCGATGCGCACCCGCTCGCGCTCGAAGACCAGCCGCCAGCGCTCGTCGGTCTCGAGCATCAGCGCCCGGCGGACCTGCTCGAGCCGCTTCTCGTCCGCCTCGCCGAGGAGGTGGGCCTGCTTGATCGCGCCGCGCAGCGCCGGCAGGTAGTTGGGGCTGCGCTCGAGCGCGACGTCGTAGTACTTGAGCGAATCCTCCACCCATCCCGCACGCGAGTAGACCAGGCCCAGGTTCTCGGCGGGGCGGGGGTCGGTCGGGCTCTGCTGCATGGCGATCGTGAACGCGTCGGCGGCTGCCACGAGGTCCCCCTCCTCCATCAGCAGCACGCCGAGGTTATTCCACGCGTCGGGCATCTCGCCGGAGATCGCCAGGGCGGCGCGGTACTGCTCGATCGCCTGCTGCTCGAGCCGGTCGGCCTCTTTCTCGCGCCCTCGCTCACGGGCGCGCCGGGCCTTGGTCGCGGTGGCGTCGGCGTCGATCGCCGCCTGCCGCGCCTGCTGCAGCTGCGCACCGAGGGCGGCGAACGTCTCGGCGGAGGAGTCCGTGCGGGTCGAGCTGCACCCGCCCAACGCCAGGAGAAGGACGCACGCCGCCGCGGACACACGCCAGGAGCAACGAAGCATGATCATGAAGGACGCTCCCACCTCACGAAAGTCACCTTGAACTGCCACTGCTTGGCCTCGGGCGTGATCTCCAGGCCGGAGACCTCGAGGCCCGGCACGAGGGCCCGCGCCCGCTGCACCCAGTCCAGCAGCGCCTGGAGGCTGGGATCGCGCACCGTGTACGGATAGAGCGTGCGGATGCCCCCCGCCTCGCGCGACGCCCGCGGATCGGGGATGGGCGGCTTGCTCTGCAGCCCCGCCTCCGAGGCCGCCTGCTCGATCAGTGAGAACAGGTTCGGCAGCCGCCCGTGCAGGTTCCCCGCGCCCGACTGGCGGACGCGCTCGACCACCGCGAACTGCTGCGCCAGGCCGCTCACCGTCTCGGCCCGCTCACGCTGCACCCGCAGACGATCCACCGCGCCCTCTCTGCGCCCGACGACGACGATCAGCGCCACCCCCGCCACGAGGAACACCATCGTCGCGAGGAGGAGCAGCGATCGCGGACGGTTGCCGCTCTCGGCGACGCGCGCGGCGTCCACCAGCTCGTAGCGCAGATCCTCGGAGATCCGCCGCCCGGCGAGCGCGCTCATGAGACACCCCCGGGCGGCGTGGATCGCGCCGACTCGCGCCAGAACCCCGTCAGCTGCACCCTGATTTGCCCCTGCGGCGCCGGGTTCACGCTCGGCTCCCACCGCCTGATCGACGATCCCGCGATGCGGCTGAGCGACTCCATCAGCTCCTCGTACGCCGCCGTGTCCGGGACCGTCACGTCGATGTACACCGAGCTGCCCGAGATGTCCAGCCGGGCGAGGCGGTAGTCGGCGTTCCCCAGGACGAACGAGAGCGCCTCAAGCTCCGAAAGGACCGGCTTCTCCGGCGTCGCCTGCACCGGCGCGATCTCCCTGCGCCGGCGCTCCAGCTCGGCGCCCAGCTCGGCCACCGCCTCGCCGTCGAAGTTGGGCTCGGCCATGTAGTCCTCGTTGACCGAGGGCAGGATCCCCCCGGCCACCTCGCGCCACCCCGTCCTCGCCGCGGCGGCCTCTTCGACCGCGGTCTTCGCGGACTCGTTCAGCACGTACGCCGCGACACCCATGACACCCGCCGCCAGCGCGATCGAGGCCGCCGCCCAGCGGTACATCGAGCGGTGCTGGCGTCCGGGCCGGCTCTGGAGGGAGACGAGCGCCGGCGACCGCGCATCGGCCGGGGCGCCCTCGCCCAGGCCATCGGCGAAGCGCGACAGAGCCGCGCCGAGCGGGTCGTCGTCGAAGGCGATGTCCGCCGTCGCCCCCGGCCACACCGCCGCCACGGACTCCCCGAGGCTCGCGCTGTCCGTCCACGCCTCGGCGGGGAGCAGAACATGCACGCGCGAGGGCGACGCCCCGAGCTGGGTGGACCACGCGATCCACTCGGAAGCGAGGCGGGCGAGGTCCGCGCGCTCGAGCGACGGGCGCGCCTGCGCTCCCGACCCCGTCAGAATCACGCGGAACGCGCCGGCCGCCACCGGCACGCCCGAGCGGGACCACACCCAGAGCGTCCGGCCCGAAGCGGGATCGAGCACGAGTTGCGCCGACGTCGCGCTCGGCTCGGCGACGACGCGCTCGGCCCTCGAGGCCGACCCCGGTCCGCCGAACGCCTCGGCGATCGCGTGCCAGACCGAGACCGTGCGCCCCACCGCCACTCCGTGCGCGTCCAGCTCGTCGAGGAGCAGCCGCACCGTCGCGTCGGGAACCACGAGCACGCCCATCCGCTGGCGGGGCTGGGGGCCCGTCTGCGATCTGCGCCGGACGAGGCCCGACGGCGCCTCCCGCGAATCGCCCGCGCCGAGCGGCTGCACGCTCGCGGCTCCGGGCGTCTGGGCGTCGGGTGAGAGCGAGAGCTGGGGCGGGGAACCCATCGCGTGGCTCGCGTCCTCCTCTCCGGCGGGGGCGCCGGCGTGGCGGAGCATGGCCCCGATCGCGTCGGGGTCGGCGCTGGGCGTGGAGACCCACGAGCAGAGCGAGCCGTCGGCGTCGAGCACGAGCGCCGCGAGCCGGGCGCGCCCGTGCGTCCGGAGGCGCTCGGCGAGCCACGCGGCGCCGTCGCGCAGGCCTCGCTGCAGCGCCAGGCGGTCGTCGGACGGGATCTCAGGGAAGTTCCACGACTCCTCGAGCCGCGCCGATACCAGGCGCACGCGGACCGGCAGCATCCCGCGCTCGGCCCGCTCGATGTAGCACACGACCCCGCTCAACGCTGGTTCCTGCCAGGATCTTCCTCGCCCCGCTCCTCGCGATCCCGCTGCCACGACCTCGAGCGCTCCTCGCGCGCCCGCTCCAGCAGCATCGCGCGCCGCTCCTCGCGGCTCATGTCGGGCGAGAAGCGCGGCTCCGGCGATTCGCCGGCGACCACCGGCTCGACCGGGGCGGGGGCCCCGCCCACGAGCACCGTCACCGCCGGCCCCTGGCGCTCCGCCTTCTCCACCGTCGCCTCGTCCCCGCCATCGACGGAGATCACGATCTCGTCATCGCCGACCGAGATCAGCTCGACGCCCTGGAAGGGCTCGCCGCCCGGGCGGAGCAGCTTGGTCACGCCGCCGATGTTCACCCACGCGGCCGCCCGGGCCCCCACACGCACCGATCCGATGTACCGGACATCTGCGTCCGATGTCGTGGTGGCGTCGGGTTCCTCCGGTCCCTCCGCCACCTCCGGCGCCACCGGGTCGGGCTGGGGGGTGTTGCCCAGATAACTCATGTACTCCGCGACGGTTGCGCTGTCGATCGCGACGACCTGCTCCTCGGGTGGCCGGAGCCCCGGATCGCTCGGCTCGGGGAGCGAGCCGTGCTCCGGCGGCGGCTCGGCCTCGAGCAGGCGCGGCCCGAGCGTCGCCGTGGCTACGCCGGAGGCGGCCAGCACGACCACCGCCGCCTGGGCGGCCAGTGTCGCCTTCCGGGCCGACTGTTTGTCGCGGATCCGCCAGCTCATGGCCGTCCTCCGGGGCGTCGCCCCATCCTCTTACTCTACACCCAGCCTCTCCCAGGTGAGGAACGCCGATCGGGCCGTGGCTGATGCGTTGCTGCCGCGGATTGGCGCGACGACGAAGTAGCCACCATACCGCGCCAAGGGCGGCTCGTAGCTGGATCGGCGCAGCTCCACGGTGGCGTAGAAGAGCGTGGGCCGGACCGTGAACATCCGGGTGACCGACGCCCGGACCTCGGCCTCGAGGCCTGCCTGGCTCGCGGCGGTCCCGATCGCGCTGGGCGTGCAGCGGCCCCCGTTGTTCTCGCGATCGGCCACCAGGGCCCGCGCGAACACCTTGCCGGTGCCGGCGTCGCCGATGACCGCCGAGGCGGCGATCTCAAGCAGTTCCGCCGACGCCGTGTGCACGCTGAGGCTCGGCGGACCGACCGTGCGGAGCCCGTCGTCGGGGGGGCCGGCGGGCCCGAACGCCGTCGCGACGGCGTCCACGACCGCGGCGGCGGCATCGACGGTGGCGTTGTCCACCGCCGCGAGATCGGTCAGCACCGCGTCCTGCCGCTCCAGAAAGGAGACGACCGCCTCGGTGCCGTCCTGGAGCTCGAGGTCGAGGAAGTGCCCGTCGGCGGGCAGCGTGGCCGCGAGATCGAGGTTTGTGGGAAGCGATCGGAGCCACGCCTCGATCCCCTCCTGCAGACCGAGCCGCGCATGGTGCTCCTGATACCAGCCGAGCTGGCGCTGCACGATCATGCGTTGCGCCGCCTGCCGCTCGAGCATGACGGCGCTCATGATGCCGACGATCACGACCAGCACGAGGACCATGGGCATGGCGAAGGCGCGATGGAGCCGCCGGAGGATCATCGCCCATCTCCCCCGCGCCCCCCGCCGCCCGGGGCCTGCCCGGGACGCACCCCCGGCCGGTCGAGGCGGCGCCCCGGCGGGGCGCTCTGCGGGGTGAGCGGCTTGGGCCGCCCAGACTGCTCGCCGTCCTGGGGACGTCCGCCTCCCCGTCGCCCGCCGCCCGGCCCCCCGCCGAACTGGTCGTTCTGCGCCTGGTTGCCCCCCTGGCCACCGTCCCCCCCGGCGCCCCCGGCGCCGCTGGTCGCCGAGGCGCTCTCGTCCTCGACGTCCACGGTCCACACGACCTCGAACAGGTAGTTGGCGTAGAGGCCCGAGAGGGTCTCGACCTCGAGCTGGATGTAGGTCGGCAGCTCCTCGGCGTTCGCCCCGACCAGCTCGGTCACCATCTCGCGCTCACGGAACATCTGGAAATTGCAGGCCGCCAGACCCGACGCCACCCTCGCGGGCTCCGACCGATCGTCCAGCGGCTGCCACCAGAGCGTCCACCCGACCCGGTCGTCCCCGCGCGCCGTGCGCGCCGCGGCGGCGCGGAGCGTCGGATCGTCCGGGCGCAGCACGAACGCGCCGCGCACGCCGTCGTAGTCCTCGACGCCCGCGGCTTCCGCCGCCTCCTCGGCCTCCAGATCCTCGACCCCCACGAGCGCGTTGGCCCAGACCGTGGACTGCACGGTCGGCGGCCGGATGGGGATCGAGGAGAGCACGACCTCGAGCCGCTGCGGGAGGGCCACCGGGCCCCCACCGCCGCCGAGCCGCGCGCGGCTCATCAGCGACGTGAGCGTGGGGTCGTTGTCGGGCTCGAGCAGCAGACGCGGGAGCTTGATCGTCTCCGCGCCGGCTTCCTCGTCCCCCGCCTCGGTCTCGTCGGCCTCTTCCTCGCCGCCCTCCTCGCCCTCGAGCGTTCCCTGTTCCTCACCCTCGAGCCCCTCTTCCTCGGTCTCGTTGAAGGGCTCCTCGGAGAGCTGGAACGTCGTGAAGGCTCGCTGCATCGTCCGCTGGATGCGGGCGAGGTCGTTGGCTTCCTCGAAACGGACCGAGAGCGCCTTGTCGGTGCGCTCCAGCGCGAAGAACGCCCCGATGCACCCGACCGCCACCACGCCCGCGAGCGACGCGGCGAGCACCGTTTCCAGGAGCGTGAATGCGCGCCGGGGCATCATTCCTCCTCCTCGTCGAGATTGTCCCCGAGGATCCGGTCCAGGAGCTTGGACGTCCCCTGCTGGAGCAGGTTCTCGATGGAGTCGGGCGGCCTGCGGCTGAACGCCATCGGGTCCACGACGCGCACCAGGGTCGTCTGCGGCGCCCCCGCGTCGGGCAGCTGCGAGCCCCCCGACTTCTCCGACAGCCACACCGTGATCGCGACCTTGCGCAGGCGGTCGGGCGACTGGCCCGTCTGGCGAGACTGCTGCGCCTCCTCGGCCGCACGCTCCACGTCGGCGTCGAGCGTCGACTCCACGCGCGTCACCCGCTTCCGCCAGCGGTACTCGCTCTGGCCGTAGGGCACCGTCAGCCCCTCCGGCGGGAGCGAGCCCTCGTCGTCCATGTACTGGATGATGAGCCGGTTGGCCAGCTCCGCGCACGCGAGGAGCTGCTGCGACCGCGCCTGCTGCGTCGTGATCGCGTTGACCGCGGCCGCCATCGTCGCCACCGTCAGCGCGAGGATGAACGTGGCGAACACCACCTCCAGGAAGCTCACGCCGCGAGCTGCGCGGCGCCTTCGGCGGCGATGTCTGCCCTGCTTCTCCATTGGACACCTGCTACTGCTGGCCCTCGTGCCTCTCGTACATCGTCCAGATGTCGATGTCGTCGGCCGTGCCCGGCTGGCCATCGCCGCCCACGGAGCGCAGCTCGTAGGGGTGAGAGAGTCCGGGCGTCACCCTGTAGACGTACTTGCGCTTCCAGCCGTCCTCGACCGGCTTGTTCTGCTGGAGGAACCCGTCGAGCTGTCGCAGCAGCTCGAGGTTGGGCGGGAAATCGCTGTACTCGAGGTGGTACGTCTCCAGCGTCTGCTGGATCGTCGTCATGCTCGCCTCGGTGGCGCGCTTCTTGGCCTTCTCGCCCTGGCCCATCACGTTCACGGCCACCACCGCCATCAGCACGCCCAGGATCACGACCACCAGCGTCAGCTCGATGAGCGAGAAGCCGGGCGCGGCACGCCGCCGCCGGCTCGGCGTCAGGTTCGTCGACATCTCGAGACTCCTTCGAATCGCGAGCCGTTCCGGTGAAAGCCCGGGAAGCGGCCCCCTCAGTCCTTGAATACCCCGTGACGAGAACTCCGGTTGCATCATCGTAGTCGGGCCCCGGGGGTCTCCCCCGCTCGTGCCCCCCCCAGCGGGCGATAACGCCCGGCGGAGGCGGGCTCATGCCATCAGCTGGTTGGTCATCGTCAGCATCGGGATCATCAGGGCCAGCACCAGCGACCCGATGATCAGGAACATCACCACGATCACCGCCGGCTCCAGCAGCGCCATGAGCCGGCTCGTCCGGCGCTCCAGCTCCTCGGTCATGTCGCGCGCGAGCCCCTCGAACGCGGCGTCGAGATCGCCGGCGCGCTCCGCCGCCATCAGCAGACGGCGCGTCGCCAGGGGCAGCGATGTCACCTTGTCGATCAGCGCATGCAGCACGCCGCCCTCGACCAGGCGGGCCCTCAGCGTCCTCAGCTGCTGGTGCAGTCTGGGGTGGCGCACGGCGCCGTTGGCGACGCCCAGGGCGTCGGCCAGGGGCACGCCCGCCCGCGTCAGCGCCGCCATCACCGAGAAGAACCTCGCGGATTCCTGCACCAGGATCACCTGACGCAGCGCCGGGAGCGATCGCGAGAGCCGGGCCACCGCCGCGAGCACCGCCTTGCGCCCGACGATCAGCAGCACCAGCCCGGCGCCCGCCGCGATCGCCAGCCACATCCACCGCTCTCGCAGGAACGTTCCCAGGTCGACCAGCACCTGCGTGTAGACGGGCAGCTTCGCGTTCATTCCCTCGAACGCCTCGCCGATCCGCGGCACGATCGCGATCAGCAGCACCAGGGCCGCGCACAGCGCGATCGTGAGCACGACCGAGGGGTACAGCATCACCGTCGCCGCCTTGCCCCGGATCGCGTGCTGCCGGCGCGCCGTCTCGGCCAGCTGGGCCGCCGAGCCGCCGAGGTCCCCGGTGCGCTCCGCGGCCTGGTAGACCGAGATCGTGATCTCGTCGAACACGCCGACCCGCCTGCACGCCTCGGCGAAGCCGGCCCCGCCCGCGACCAGCTCGCGCATCCGCTCGACGACCGGCTGCATTCCGGCCGAGACCACCGTCGCCGTCACCTCCAGGGCCTCCACCAGCGGGACGCCCCGCGTGAGCAGCATGGCCAGCTGGCTGTTGAGCTCGACCTGGTCCTTCAGGCTCAGGCGCGGCTCGACGGCGAAGAGACCCGGCAGACGCCAGGTCCGCAGGAGCACCAGCCGGTCCCGGCGCAGCACCTCGGCCAGCGCCCGCTCCGACCTGGCCTGACGCACGCCGAGCGTCCGACCGCCCTTCGGCGTGGCGGCAAGATAGAGAAACGGGCTGGGAACACTCACGCGGCTCACGGCCCAAGTCTACCGGGGGCCCTGGGGGAGGGTTCCCTGGTTGATCCGCCCATGCGCGCCCTCCACAATCCCTTCCCGAGAGTCAACGTGCGAACCGACTCCCGAATGCCCCGAACCCACGCCTACCGGAAGGAAACGCCATGCGAGCCCTCATCAAGCACCACGCGGGACCCGAGCTTCAGTTCGTCCCCGACCGCCCCAAGCCCGTCCCCGGGGCCCGCGACGTGCTCGTCCGCGTGACCCACGCCGGGATCTGCGGCACGGACCGGCACATCTGGGAGTGGGACGAGTGGTCGGCCGGGCGTGTCCCGGTCGGCATCATCACCGGGCACGAGTTCGTCGGCATCATCGAGGAGGTGGGCAGCGCCGTCACCAAGTACAAGCCCGGTCTGCGCGTGAGCGCCGAGGGCCACACGACGCGCTGGACCGACTACAACAGCCGCACCGGCAACGCCCACATCGCCAGCGACACCAGGATCATCGGCATCGACCGCGACGGCTGCTTCGCCGACTACGTGAGCGTGCCCGAGGAGAACGTCTGGCCGGTGCACCCGACGATCCCCGACAAGGTGGCGGCCGTGTTCGACCCGCTGGGGAACGCCGTGCACACCGTGATGGCGGCGGACGTTTCGGCCAAGAGCGTGCTCATCTCCGGCGTCGGCATCATCGGCCTGATGGCCGTGACGGTCGCCAAGGCCGCGGGCGCCAGCCGCATCTTCTGCACCGACATCAACCCACCCCGGCTCGAACTGGCCAAGAAGCTCGGCGCAATCGCCGCCTACGACGCGCGCGAGGGCGACGGCTGGATCAAGGAGGTCCGCAAGGCCTGCCGCGGCGAGGGTGTGGACGTGCTGCTGGAGATGTCCGGCGCGGACGCGGCCTTCGACCAGGGCTTCCGCGCGCTTCGGAACGGCGGCACGGCGGCGCTGCTGGGCCTGCCGGCGAAGAAGGTGACCTTCGACTTCAACCAGAACATCATCTTCAAGGGCTGCAAGGTGCTCGGCATCAACGGGCGGAAGATGTTCGAGACGTGGTACCAGATGGAGGAGCTGCTGCTCTCCGGCCGTCTCGAGCTCGACGAGATCATCACCCACCAGTTCCCGCTCGAGGACTTCAAGACCGCCTTCGAGACGATGATTTCCGGCAAGGGCATCAAGGTCGTCCTTCAGATGGGCTGAGGCCCAGGGAATCTCGAGCGACTTCCAGCGGGGCGGGGCCTCTCCGGCCCCGCATTTCTTTGGCTCAGCGACGCCGCAACCCGGGACCACTCCGCCGGTAATTGCTGTTACAGGGCGCCGGGCCCGAGGGCCGGCGCCACCGCGCAACCGGAAGGAGCCCCCCGATGAAGCGCCCCGCCGCCATCATCACCGCTGTCGTTGCGTCCGCCGCCGGCCTCGCCCGCGCCGATCTCCTCGTCGAGCCCGAGGTGCTCGACGCCCACCGCGAGCACATCCTAGTTCGCCAGCCCGGCGACCCCGTCTCGGGGAGCAATCGCCACCTCAGCTTCGAGCCGACGTGGGGGCTTACCTCGGGCTCCCACGGCACCGGCGGCGGGAGCAACTACCGGAGGGCGGGCGGGCACGTCGAGTACGCCTTCTTCAAGGACATCGACGGCCTGCAGAACGCCTTCAGCGGCCACGGCTACGGCACGAGCCAGATCACGCTCGTCGGCGACGATTCGGACTTCACCTCGGCCGCCGGGACGAGCCACATCCGGATGCAGTGGGATGTCACCGAGCCCGTGATGCTCGACCTCTCCGGAGTGGTGCGCATCGCGGACATCCTCATGGAAGGTGAGGGCGTCGGCAGCGCGCAGGCGGGCGTGTGGATCTACGGCCAGGGCGTGTACGAGGTCGCACGCCTCGACGCGTTCGCGGACGACAGCCTCGCTTTCGACTGGAGCTTCACACTCCAGCCCGGCACCTACACGCTCGAGGCATGGGCCTACGCCTTCGCGTTCTCCGGCGCCTCCGACGCGAACATCAGGTCGAAGCCCGAGTACATCTTCGCCGGGGCGTTCACACCGATCCCCGCTCCGGCGGGGGCGCTCACCTTCGGGCTCCTGCTCGCTCCGGGCGCGGGGCGCCGTCGCCGCTGAAGACCGCGTATCCGACTCCATCCCCTTGCCTCCGCGCTCCTCCAGGCATCGGCGCCCGCCCCGACCCCGGGTGGCCGCGCACGGAAGCCCCGCGTGCATCCACCCCTGCGCGCAATCTGCATCGAAAGCCCGCGTCTGCGCGCGCAATCGTGGTACTGCGCCGATTTCGACTTCACTTCTCCGTCCGGCCCGCCACACTCGGGCCATGCACACGCACCAAACCACCGAAGCCGTCTTCCACGCCCTTCTCGATCCCGGCGCCGACCTCGTCGAGAGCGCCCGATCGCTGGGGCTCACCCTTGCCGAGTTCCTCGAGATAGCCGAGTCCCCCCAGGTGACCGGCGCGATCGAGGCTCTCGAGAGGCTCGCCGAGATCCGCACCCGCGCGATCACCGCCCGTGCCGCGCACACCGCCGTCGCCGCCCTCGAGCGCATCGCCGCCGGCGACCCCCAGACCCCCGGCGCCGTCGAGACCTGCCGCAAGGCCGCGGCCCAGATCCTCCGCATGGCAACGGTGGCCCAAGCGGCGCCGCCGGCGGCTTGCCCGCCGGTGCGTCACGTCACCGATGCCGAAACATCCGGCGATGCGCCGAACGGCCATCCCCCTATTGAGCCTTCTGCCACACCCTCACCCAGTCCACCACCATCGAGTCCGGCAGGTCCGCCCCGGCGATATCGCCTGCCCAGTCGCCCACCTCGAGGCTCAGGATCAGGTATTCCGGGCGGGCGCTGATCGCCCCGCCGTCCGCGGCGCGTACGCGCCACGTCTCCACCCCGTCCACGTAGAAGACGTACTCCTCCGGCGTCCAGAGCACGCCGAAAGTGTGGAACTCGTCCGCCAGATGCTGCACGCGCACTTCGTGCCCGCGCGACTCGTGGTGCTCGCCGTAGCCGTCCCAGTGGATGTTGTGCTGCACCGCGCCGCCCGCCTGCATGCGGTGGTGGAACTCCATGACGTCGATCTCGACCCCGCCCGCCGCGGGGTCGCCCACCGGCTCGCCCATCGGCGAGCAGTTGAGCCAGAAGGCGCACCAATGACCGATCTGCGTCTGCACCCTGATCCGCGCCTCGAGATACCCGAACGTCGGCTCGAAGAGCCCGCGCGTCCACACGCCGCCCGAGCGGCAGACGACCTTCCCGTCCTCCTCGGCGCGGCTGGTCGTGATGCGGAGGTTCCCCTCCCCATCGAGGCTCGGGGCGTCCTCGGTGTTCACGGCGTCCCGGCGCGGGCCCGGCGCCCAGGGGCTCCACTTCGTCCGGTCCAGCGTTTCTCCCTCGAACTCGTCGTGCCACACCAGCGCGTAGCCCGGGATCGGCGGCTCGGGCTCCGCCGTCGCGTGCTCCGGCTGCCCCGCGAAGCCAATCAAGAGTGCGCCCGCAGCCATCAGATCCATGAGGCACCTCCCGCGACGACGCCGCGACGCTTGCTCCTCGCCCAAGCCCAGAATACCCGATAGAGTCCGCGTCCGATGCTCCAGCCGATCGCCGACAAGCTGCGCCGTGCCGTGCTGCGCCTGGGCTTCGCCCAGGAGTGGTACCTCGTCATCCTCGCGGCCATCCTCGGCACGCTGACGGGCCTCGGCGCTCTCGCCTTCATGGGCGCGCTCCACGCCGTGCAATCCTTCGGCCACGCGCAGCACGGGGGGCGGTTCTGGATCGGCCTGATCGCGCTGCCCATCGCCGGCATGTTCCTGACCGGGATCATCACCAACACCTTCGCCCCGGACACGCGAGGGCACGGCGTGCCTCAGGTCATCCGCGCCCTGGTGAGCAAGGGCGGCGTCATCCCCGCGCGCGTCGGGGCCGTCAAGGTCATCGCCTCCGTGCTCACCGTCGGGTCCGGCGGGTCGGCCGGCACCGAGGGGCCCATCGTGCAGATCGGCGCCACGATCGGCTCGGTCGGCGGGCAGGTGCTGCGCGTCACCCGAGAGCAGATGCAGACCCTCGTCGGGTGCGGCGCGGCCGCGGGGATCGCGTCCGTCTTCAACGCGCCGATCGCCGGCGTGTTCTTCGTGCTCGAGATCCTCCTGCGCGACTTCTCGCTCAAGACGTTCACGCCGATCGTCGTCGCCTCGGTCTTCAGCGCCGTCATCACGCAGACGTTCCTCGGCGAGAACCGCGCGATCTTCACCGTCGAGGAGTCGCTCCACGCCCTCCAGTTCGCGCCGGCCGAGCTGCCGAGCTACATCCTCCTCGGGGCGGTCTGCGGCCTGGTGGCCATCGGCTTCAACCGCCTCCTCCACTTCGGCGAGGACGCCTACGACGCGTGGAGCCTCCACCGCCTGCTCAAGCCGATCACCGGCGCGATCGCCCTCGTCGTGCTCGGTGTCGCGTGGGTCGCCGCCGAGCGGGCGTTCTTCAGCGGCCTGCTCGGCCACGCCGGCCAGCCCCACTTCTACAGCAACGGCTACGACACGATCCACCTGCTCCTCGACCCGGCCTCGTACCCCGGCGGGGGCGGCTGGCGTCTGATGCTCCTGATGGGCGCGATGCTCGTCCTGCTCCTCATCGCCAAGGCGCTCGCGACCACATTCACGCTCGCCTCCGGCGGCTCCGGCGGCGTCTTCGCGCCCAGCCTCTTCATGGGCGCGGCCGCGGGCGGCGCCTTCGGCCAGCTGCTCGAGACGCTCTCGCTCATCCCCGAAGGCTCCACCCCCGCGTCGTACGCCCTCGTCGGCATGGCCGCCGTCGTCGCCGGCACCACCCACGCGCCCCTCACCGCGATCCTCATCCTCTTCGAGCTGACGCGGAACGTCTACGTCGTGCTGCCCATCATGCTCGCGGCCGTGGTCGCGACCGCCGTCGCGCAGCTCATCGACCGCGACTCGATCTACACCTTCAAGCTGCGGCGCTCGGGTCTCATACTGGGCGGCGCCCGTGATCTGACCGTGATGCGCCGCGTGACCGTCGCCGAATGCGAGCTCATGCCGCTCCCGCCCGAGCCCATCTACCCCTCCGACCCGCTCAGCAAGCTCATCACCCTCCACGCGACGCACAACATCCCCGACTTCATCGTCGTCGAGCAGGAGACGGGCAAGTACATCGGGATCGTGACCGGGGCCGACATCCGCACCGCGCTCATCGACCGCGAGGCGATCCCGCTGCTGCTCGTCGCCGAGGTGATGCGCACCGACCTGCCCGTGGTCGGTCGCGAGGAGACGCTCGACACCGTGCTCGACAAATTCGCCCGTCACGACGTCGCGAGCCTCGCCGTCGTCAGCCCGATCGACCCCACTCTCCCCATGGCGATACTCAGCCGGGCGAAGGTGATGCAGCGGTACCACCGCGAGCTGGCGCAGTCGTAGGCGGCGCGGACGATGGCGCACGCCGGAGTCAACCATGGCCCTGCTCGGCCGCCACAAACGACGCCCCGGACCCCCGCTCCAGCCCGAGCCGTTCTTCCTCTGCGGCTTCGGCAAATCGGGCACCAACTGGGTCGGCCGACTTCTCAACCTCCACCCGGAGATTCGTTGCGACGGGGAGTTCCACTTCCAGCACTTCTTCGCGGCCCTGGACGAGTTCACCAAGTATCCGTGGCAGGTCGGCAGCCGCGAGCCGGTGCGGACGATCGCCCGCGACGGGCTCGAGCGGATGGTGCGGGAGTGCCTCGCCACGCTCGCCGCGGGCAAGCCCGGTGTGCATTTGGTGGGTGACCGCTCGCCCCGCCCGCTGCGCGAGCTGGTGCGCGGGGGCAAGACGATCTATGTGTAC
The DNA here is from genome assembly GCA_964435785.1 of uncultured Phycisphaeraceae bacterium. Lineage (GTDB taxonomy): Bacteria > Planctomycetota > Phycisphaerae > Phycisphaerales > UBA1924 > PNC22. The sequence goes on from CAYTAH010000005.1 coordinate 42,182, forward strand.
CGCGACGGGCGCGACGTGGTGGTGAGCTACACGTTCCACCACCTGCGCGCGGGCGAGGCGCACCACTTCCCCGAGCGCCTGCGCCTGGCCTTCACCCGTTTCCAGCAGGAGTTTCGAGCAGATCCCGCGGGCATGACGCCGGAGAGCCCAGGCCTGCTCGGCGACGAGGCGTGGGTGCGCGAGACCGCCCGTTTCTGGGCCGGGCGCGTGCTCGACGACGTGAAGCACGGCGCGACCGTGGACACGCCGACGCTGCTCAACGTCCGCTACGAGGACCTGCACGCCGACGTACGGGCGCAATGCTCGCGGATGTACGGCTTTCTCGGCGTCGATGCGTCCCGCGCCGCCCCGCCGACGCGCGAGGGCCGCACCACGCCCGGCTTCGGACGCGATGACCCCCGCAGCTTCGAGCGCAAGGGCGAGGTCGGCGACTGGCGCCGCTTCGCCAAGGGCGACTTCGGCCGCTGGATCGAAGAGGAAGCCGGCGAAGCCCTCCGCCGTCTCGGATACGCGTGAGCGCACACGCCGATGAGCACCGACGCGCGATCAGCTCAGAGCCAGCTCTGTGAGGTTCTCGCCCCGCCACAGGTCGGTGCCGTCCGGGAGCCAGTACAGGTGGATCACGTCGCCATCTTCGCTGACGCCGGAGATGTGGTGCGAGCCATCGCGACCGACGGCCATCGAGATCGGACCGACGATCCGCGCGGTCTCGCCCGACTGCTGCGCCGTGATGGACTCGAACCGCCAGCCTCCGGAGGTCGGGGCCCACCAGTAGGTGACGACCTCGTTGTCGCTCGTGCGCCCGACGACCTCGATCGCGCCCCATCGCGTGGCGGCCCCTGTGATCGACCCTGCGACGACGGGCGCGCCCTCGGTCTCGAGGGTCAGATCGTCCCAGCGCCAGCCGCCGGAGCTCGGCGACCACCAGACGGCGATCAGGTGGCCCCGCTCGTCGGTGCCGAAGACCTGCATGCCGTTCCACTTCGTCGCGCTGGCGGTGACGTTGCCCACCAGCCTGGGCGCGCCGGTGATGTCCGAGAGATTGGATGTCGTCCACAGCGCCGACTTGAGCCCCGGCGACCACCACACGGCGTGCAGATCGCCCGCGCCATCGAGACCGACGATGTTCATGGCCCCCCAGGGGGTGATGAAGGAGTCGAGTCCACTGGCGAATGCGGGGGTGTCGAGGCCGCGGACCGCGAGGTGGTCGTCGGTGAGGCTCACGACGCGCGTCTCTCCGAAGCCCCTGCCCAGCACGTAGAGCATCCGGAGATTGCCCGCCGGGTCGTACCCTGCGACGACGGGTCGGCGCGAGTGGCCGAAGAAGCCGGTGAGGTGATCACCGAGCTGTCCTATGGAATGGAACACCCGCTGCTGGGCGAATCCGTCCTCGGGCTCGTTTGTTCCCAGGCTCGTCCAGCCGTTCTCGCCCTCGATGAGCAGCAGCCCGCTGCCCGTCGCGGGGTTCTCCATCCACTCCCACTCCCACGCTTCGGCCCGGCCGTTGAGGTTGATCTTGCGCCATTCCGGCTCCCATGCACCCGCTCCCGCGGCATGCTGCGAGACGTACCGCAGGCTGGCGCCGTCGCGGAACCTCGAGTAGACCTCCCACTGCCCGTCGTGTCGCCACAGCGCCGCGGGGGCTCCGGCGGCGGACCTGTAGAAGCTCAGCCCGTCGGTCGGCGCGTACCACCCGGGCCTCGTCCACTCACCGAAGAAGACGACCCCCGATTCCATGATGCGCATCTCGAGAACCGCGTAGGAGTAGTCCAGGCGGATATTGGCGAGGCCCTCCGCCCTGACGAAATACTCCTCCGACTCGGCGTACTTCGGATCCCCGACAGGCACGCGGAGGATCAGTGTGCCGCTGGCGTCACGACCCCTCGGGCGGCCCGCCATGTTCAAGCCGTTCACACCGTCGTTGCTGCTGAATTCGATCGGGTGCACCACGCCGTCGCGCAGCAGCACATTGCCGCCGGCGCCACGCACGAGCACGGAACCGTCGTCGTTGATGGATCCCAGCTCGGTGAATCCGACGGCGGCGAGGTCGGTCATGCCTTCGGCGGGCGACCACATCATCGGCCTGCCCCGCCCGTAGCGATCGAGCCTGTAGCCGATGATCACGTTCTGGGTGTTCGAGTCGACATAGAGCCCATCCGCATTCCAAAGGCTCCCGGGCTCGCCCTGCCACAGCTGCTCCACTCGGTTCCCGACGAGCACCCAGAGCCTCCTCCCGCTCGCGGTGGGGCTCGTCAGCACGAGCGCACCCCCGTCGGTGATGGCCTCGGGTTGCATCGAGGAGAGGTCGAAATTCTGCGGAGCGTCCAAGTGGTCCGGGTCGAGAAACGTGGGCGCCGCCGTGGTTGTGAGATCGAGGGTGAAGATTGCCCCGGCATTGTCGCCGCTGTGGATCGCGCCGAGCAGAACCCCGTGGCTGTCGATCCCCGCCACGACGGCGTTGTCGAGTTCGGGGATGTCCCTGACGTAACGCACGTGTCCGTCCACCACGAGGTACGGCTCGTCGGGGTCGTGGGGATTGTCTTTGTTGGCCGCGGTTTCGGACCACAGGTAGCGCCCGTTCTCGCTCGACCCCGCGATGCCGTCGGGCGGGCCGTACTCGGCGACGACACCGGGCAGCGACGACACCTCGACCCACGCGTAATAAGCGCTGCTGAGAACGCGCCGAGGTTCGAGCGGTTCGAGCAGGTGGCGCGCAGGCCAACGATCAGTGCTGCGGCTGCGGATCATTCGCTCGCTCCTTCAACCGAGAGCCCGCTCGGTCAGGTTCTCAACGCGCCAGAGGTTCGTTCCGTCCGGCCGCCACCAGATGTGCACAACCTCGCCCTCGGCGTTCACGCCGGCGATGTGCTGGTTGCCCGATCGCGTGGCCTGATAACTCACGCGCCCGGGGATAGTCGGGGCGGCGTCGCCGAGGCGGTCGGAGATGGATTCGCTCACCCAGCCGGTGCGGGGCGTCCACCAGTAGGCGGCGATCTCGCCGTCGGTGCTCTTGGCGACAAGGCTCACTCCTGCGCCGGGCATCAGGCGCACCGTGAGCGAATCGCGCTGGACCAGGAGCCCGTCGGTGTGCGCCGTGAGGTCGACGGTTCGCCAGCGGCCGGTCGCGGGCGACCACCAGATCGCCATCAGGTGGCCGCGCTCGTCGGTGCCGAAGATCTGCATGCCTCCCCAGGGCGTGGCGGCGGCGGTGACATGGCCGACGAGCGGCGGCGCCCCGGCGATGTCGCTGAGATTGCTCGTGGTCCAGCCGGCGTCGCCGCGCGCGGGCGACCACCACACGGCGTGGACGTCGCCCGAGGCGTCGAGCCCGACGATGTTCATCGCGTTCCAGCGCGTGGCGAAGGAGGCGAGCCCGCCGACGAACTCGGGCGTGCGCAACCCCTGCGGCTGGAGGTGCTTCTCGGAGAGGTCGGTCCAGTAATTGAACTGCGCGTCGATGCGCGGCTGCCACAGGAGGATCAGATGACCGTCGTCGCCGAGGCCTGCCACGACCGCGCGCGTGTCCGGCAGGTAGAACCCCGTCGGTGCGTACGTGATCAGCTCGTCGCGGTTGCTGAAGGGGCTCCGGGACCGCTGATCGAACGAATCGAGCTCGCCGCGGTAGGTGCTCAGCGCGAGCCAGCGATCGGTCGTGGCGTCGTAGACGACCTCCCAAGGGATCGGGGCGTCCCGCGCAACGTCGCTTACGGGAGCCCACTGCATGCCGCCGGCCTGGTCGAGCGTGAAGCGGAGCCGGCCGCCGAGGACGTTCAGGGCCTCGATGGTGGCGCCGGATTCATCGGCCCAGACCGCGGCGACGGCGCCGGCGATACCGGTGACGATCGGCTCGATGCCGACAATGGCGAACCAGCCGCCGGGGCGCACGTGGTTGAGCATCAGCCCCGACTCGGCCGCGCGCGGCGCATAGGCCCCTCGGGGGCTCCGCACCGCGATGATCATGGCGCCATCGGGATCGAAGAGTTCGTGGGTGCTGGCGCCGGGATATGTGAACCGCTCGTACACCAACCGGCCGCTCTCGTCGCGACTGACAGGGAAGACGCCGACGGCGAACTGGCCCTGTCCCTCGTCGTGCAAGCCGGCCAACTCGACCGCGCCGTCTCGCCACAGGACGAGATCCTCCCCAAGCCGGGCGAAGAGCGTGCCGTCGTTGTTGAGCGATCCGGCGTGGGTGACGCCGATGTCGTTGAGGTTCACCACGCCGCGCTCGGGCGTCCAGAGCATCGGCACGCCATCGCTCTGCGCGAGACGTCTGCCCAGAACGCCGTTCCGCGAGTTCACGTCGATGAGCTGCTCCTCGTACGCGTGGATCTTCCACAGTCGCGTCACGTCGAGGTCGATCACGACCCAGAGCTGGAGGAGCTCGTCCGCCGCAGCCGTGCCCAGAATCAGCCCGCCGCCGTCGGAGATGGCGAGCGGCTCGGCGGCCGCGAGATCGAAGTCGGCCGGGGCGTTGAGGGCAAGCTCGTCGAGATACATGCGCTCGCCGCCGGCGAGATCGAGCAGGAACGTGCGCCCGAGGTCGTCGCCCTCGATGTCGCGGGCGAGCACCGTGCCGGCGCTGTTGATGCCGCCGAGCTCGGCGTCGGCGAGATCGGGCATGTCGCGAAGATAGAGAACCTCGCCGTCGATGACGATGTAGGGCTCGTCGGGCCCGCCGCGGTTCGCGGCCGCCCACGACCAGAGATAGCGCCCGTTGTCGCTCGCGCCGACGATTGCGGCGGGCTCGCCGTACTCGGGCGCGAAGCCAGGGAGGGATTCGACGCTGATCCACGCGTAGTAGGTGTCCGAGAGCGCGATCCTGGGCTCGAGGGGCTCGAGCGGACTCGCGGCGGGCGGGGCGGTGCGGCGAGCGTCGGGTGGCATGGCGGCCTCCGTTCAGGTCATCGCCAGGGCGGTCAGGTCCTGCCAGCGCCAGCCCTGGCCGTCCGGCTTCCAATAGATGTCGATCACGCGCCCCGACGCGTCGGATCCGGCGATGTGCTGCTCTCCGGAGACGTAGGCGAAGTAGCTGACCGGGCCGGCGATGGCCGGTGTATCGGCGCCGGCCATGTCTCGGGCGGTTTCGGCTCGCCACCCGCTCGCATCGGACCACCAGTAGCAGACGACCTCGCCCGCGTCGCTCCTGGCGACGACGCCGAGGCCGCCCCAGCGGCCGGCCTGGATCGTGAGCGTTGCCGGCTCGAGGGCCGGGCCCGAGGCCGCGGCGGTGGCGTCGGTGAACGACCATTGGCCGGCGCTCGCGGACCACTGGAGGACGATGAGGTGGCCGCGCTCGTCGGCGCCGGTGATCCGCATGCCGTCGTCGCCGACCGCGGTGCCGACGACGTCTCCCACGAGCTTGGGGGCGCCGGTGATCCTGGAGAGGTTCGATGTGGTCCAGAATCTGGAGCGGAGCCCGTGCGACCACCACACGGCGTGCACGTCTCCGGCCGCATCGAGCCCGATGACGTTCTGCGCCCACCAGGGGGTGACGAAGCTGTCGATGCGGCCGACGAAGTCGGGGGTCTCGAGACCCCGGGCGACGAGGTGCTCCGAGAGGTCGGAACGCTTATAGAGATAAGCGATCTCGAGCTGACGGGGCGCGGGCATGTAGACGACGGCCACCTCGCCGTCGGGCCGGAACACGTGCGCGACGGCGCCGTGGATGTCGTCGAGCTTGCCATTCGGTCCGCTGAGGTGACCCTGGCGTTGGTAGTACGAAACGTTCCCCGCGGAATTGGTGAACACCATGGTCCACCAGCCGCTGTGCTCACGGAGCACTTCCTGTGTCAGATCAGAGCGATCGATGCCGATCTCATCGAAGACGTCGACGGTGGTCACGCCGTCTGGGGATTGGCGGAAGCGGAGGCCCTTGCCGTCGGCCGAGCGCGTCCAGGCGAAGATCTCGCCGTGATCGACCCACACCGTCACCTGCTCGCCGGGGAGCACCGATCGGAAGATCCCGGGATCGATAGGAGCGAACCAGCCGTTGTTGCCGACGAGCATGCCGGCACGCGTCATGTCGTGCACGATCGGCTTTTCGGCGAGGATGTGGACCTCTCCGTCGGGGTCGGCGACGACCCAGTCGGGATAGGTCCAGTGCGAGCCGTCCGGCCCGTAGCGTTGGACGCGCAGGAAGAGCCGTCCCTCGGCGTCGCGCCCTTCGGCCGTGTACCACGTCTCCTCCCCGGTGGCGGGATCGTGCTCGTAGCCGTAGCCGAGGGGCTCGATCTGGCCGTCGCGCCAGAGCACGATCTGCTCGGTCGCCTGGATCTTGTCGCTGTACTGGATGCTGTGCACACCCATGTCGGCGAGGATCGCGCCGTCGTCGGCGATCGCGCCGACGCCGGTGATGTTCTCGCTCCTGAGGTTGAGGGCCGAGCCCATGCCGGGGCGCCAGAGCATGGGGTCGACGTCCTCGTAGTAGCCGTACGGGCGATGGTCCCGATCCCAGGTGTAGCCGATCACCTCGTTCTGCGCGTTGACGTCCTCGAAGCGGCCGTCCCAGAGGTATTCGACGTCGCCGTCGATGATCATCCAGACCCGCTCGACGGCGTCCCCACCGGGCCACGTCTTGACAAGAAGTCCGCCGGAATCAGTGATCGCCAGCGGATGGGCGAGCGCGAGGTCGAAGTCGGCGGGCGCGTCGAGGTCGGCTTCTTCTATGTATTGCCGCTCCTGCGCGCCGTCGAGATCGAAGAGGAAGAGGCGGCCGGCGTCGTTCCCCTCGTACGCGATGGCGAAGGCCACACCCTCGCTGTTGATGCCGGGGATGTGCGCGCCCTCGAGGCCGGGGGTCTCGAAGGGGTAGACCACGCGACCGTCGACGACGAGGTAGGGCGCCTGCGTGTCGTAGGGGTAGTTCCCGGTCGCTCTCCTCGACCACATGAAGCGGCCGTCGTCGCTCATGCCCTCGATGGAGTCGATCCCGGCGCCCCCGAGTGGCTCGCCGTACGCGGCGTTGTAGCCCGGCAGGGCGCGGACGTCGCTCCACGCGTAGAACGTGTCCGAGAGCACGAGCCTGGGCTCGAGCCGCTCGAAGGGTGCGCTCGGCGCGCGGCGATGCGCGTGCGGCTCAGCCCTGTCCCGGCGGAGGGTTGGTGCCATGTTGTGCTCCCTCGTCTCTCGGGCGTGCCCCACGCCCGGCCCCGCGGCCGTTCGGCGGGGGGCGCCGGGCCGCGGGGTCTTCAGGGGCAGTATACGGGCTGCGGCGCCGGGACGGAAGTGCCTATGGCTTCGAGATCCGATCCGCGGCGGCGCAACAATGGGAACCATGAGCGCCCTTGCCGTCTGGATCATCGTGGGGCTGGTCGTGGCCGAGTTGCTGATCGCTCCGCTGCTCGTCCGCGCGGTGGTCGGGGGTGTCTGGGGCCCGCTGGCGGGGGCGTACCCGGCGCGTCCACCGGGAGAGGACTCGGTCAGGAAGGACTTTCAGTCGTACCGCCTGGGCATCGTGAACCTCGGCTACAGCGTGCACACGACGGTGGACGCCGAGTTCCTGCACCTCGAGCCGGTGCGGCTCCTGCGGCTCATGGGGATCCGGCCGCTGAGCGTGCCGTGGGAGGACGTGACGCCGATTCGATCGCGGGGCACGCGGTACGCGGACGTGAAGATCGGGGCGCAGCGGCTGACGGGGCCTCGCTGGGCCCTTGAGTTGGCGTTCGCGGGCGGGGCGACGCCGGGGGAGCAGCGCGGCGGCGGCCCCTACGCTTAGGCATGACACGCCTTCTCTGCGTCCTTGGTTCGTTGCTGGCGGGCGCGTTGTGCGTCGGATGCGGGCCGAGCGTGTGGGAGCGCTCGTTCGCGTACGAGCCGGGTGCGGGGCCGGGTGCGCCGACGGAGGGCGTGGTCGTCCGCGATGCGCCGTGGGAGCGCGTGGCGGCGGCGCTGGCCGCCGAGGGCGCGGCGATCGCCTCGAGCGACGTGCACCGGAACGACTGGAGTCGCGAGCGGGCGCGGGAAGTGGAGCTCGGGCTGCTCGATGCGCTGCAGCTGCCGATCCCGGAGGAGGAGGCCGAGCTGATCGGGCGCTCGCACTTCACGACGACGGACCGGCCCGACCCGGCGGGTCCGGAGCTCTCCAAGTTTGCGAGCAGCATCGGGGCCGAGTACGCCGTCTGGTCGCGCCAGTGGCTGGGGAAGGCCGAGACGATCGAGCGAGAGCCGATCGAGCGCGAGCGGTGGCGCTGGGACCGGGTGTGGGACGCGGACCGCAAGCACTACGTCTACGTGCGCCGGTGGGAGACCGAGACGGACTGGGTGCCGGTGGTGATCGAGCGGGACGAGTCGAGGTACGTTGTGTTCTACGTCAGGCGAGCCGATCAGGGCACATAGGACTCATAAGACCTATAGGACTTATACCTCGGCGAGAGGCGAGAGGAACTCATGATTCCTCCAGTGTCTTCTTCCGGCGCAGCACGTGGTGGTAGTGCTGGGCGAAGCGGTGGGCCTCGTCGCGGATGGCCTGGCAGAGGCGGAGGCCGGCGTTGTCGCGTCCGAGGCGGATGGGCTCGGTGCGCTGCTGGACGTAGATCAGCTCCTCCTTCTTGGCGAGGCTGATGACCATGGGGGGGCGGACGCCGAGCTGCTCGAAGGCCTCGAGCGCGGCGTGGAGCTGGCCGAGGCCGCCGTCGATGAGGATGACGTCGGGGTAGAGCTCCTGGCCTTCGCCGGCCTCGCGGTAGCGCCGGCTGACGACCTCGCGGATGCTGGAGTAGTCGTCGTTGCCGCCCTCGACGGAGCGGATGCGGTATCGCCGGTACTCGTTCTTGAACGGCTTGCCGTCCACGAAGCTGACCTTGCTGCCGACGGTCTCGCCGCCGGCGAGGTGGGCGATGTCGATCCCCTCGATGCAGCGGATGGGCTGGTCGAGGCCGAGGGTCTTCTGGAGCGAGCGGAGGGCCTTCCTGGGGTCGATGTAGCCGATCTCGGTCTCGGGCTGCCAGCCCTGGGCGCGGGTGGAGCGCTCGTCGAGCCGCTCGATGGCGCGGATCTGGTCGCGGAGGCCGGCGGCGCGCTCGAACTTCAGCTCCTTGGCGGCCTGCTGCATCTCGTCGCGCATCTCGCGGAGGATGACGCTCCGCTTGGTCCCGAGGAAGCGGACGAAGTGGTCGATGTCCTCGCGGTACGCCTCCCTGGTGATCTTGTCGGCGCAGGGGGCGGTGCACTGGCCGATCGCGTAGAGCAGGCACGGGCGGAAGTGGCGGTTCCTGGGGTCGCCCTCGACGATGTCGAGCCGGCAGGTGCGGAACCTGAAGACTCGCTGGAGGATCTGCACGGCCTCGCGCAGGGCGCCGGCGTTGACGAAGGGGCCGAAGACCTTCGCGCCCCTCATCTCCGGCGCGACCTCGCCGCCCTCCTCGAGGCCCTGCGGGTTGCGGGTGACGAAGACGCGAGGGAAGTCCTCTCGCTGGGTGACGACGAGGTAAGGGAATGTCTTGTCGTCGGTGAGGCGGGCGTTGAAGCGGGGCTTGATGTCCTTGATGAGGCGGTTCTCGGTGAGGAGGGCCTCCCACTCGCCCTCGCAGGCGAGCGTCTCGAAATCGTGGACGAAGTCGAGCAACTGCTGCTTGTTGAAGCCGAGGTCGGCGGAGGGAACGAAGTAGCTGGAGACGCGGTCGGGGAGGCGTGCGGCCTTGCCCACGTAGATCACGACGCCCTTGGCGTCCTTCATGAGGTAGACGCCGGGGCGGTTCGGGAGGTTGCGGGCCTTCTTCAGCAGGCGCGCGAGGCGGTCCTCGCGCGACTCGGCACCCCACGGAGGGGGCGCGTCGGCAGGGGCGATGCCGTCGGCATCGGTGGTCTGTGGGATCGGATCGTCGGGCACGGGCAATGGTAGGGAAGGCAGGGAGGAGAGCGCCGGGCAGCGCGGGGGCGCTCAGGCGACGGGGCGGCCGCAGGCGTCGCAGAATTTGGCGTCGGGGTCGTTCTCCTTCTGGCACGCGGCACAGACGCGGTGGAGCGCGCGCCCGCAGGAGTCGCAGAAGCGGGCGTCGGGGTCGTTCGACGCCGCACACGCGGGGCACGCGCGACGGGAATCGGAGAGCCCCTCGCGGAGCGCGCCGGCCAGCGTGCGCGCGGCCGGTGCGGTCTCCGAGGCGAGGTAGTTGATCGTGTCCGCGGCGACGGGCGCCTGCTCCTGGGCGACATAGCGGGTCACCGCCCCCATGTAGCCCGCGTTGGTGAGCACGACGCCGACGAACAGCAGAGGCGCGCCGAGGAAGAACAGCCAGAAGAGCGTCGGCGACCGGTCGAAGTGGCCGAAGGCGCGGGCGAAGTTGACGAAGGCGATCACGATGCAGATCAGCCCCGCGGCCGCGAGGGCGGGGCCGAGCACGCGGAAGGCCTTCCGCACCCTCGTGTGTCCGGGATTGATCTGCTCGCGTCCGCCCATACGGGAATGGTAGCAGAGACGCCCGCGGCGATGCGCCCGCGGGCGTGGCGGAGACTCTCGGCGAGAAACGGGGCTGGCGTGTCGCCCCCGCCCTCTCCCGGCGGTCCGGGAGAGGGCCCTTGGGTTCAGGCCGCTTCGGGCCAGATCACGTCGGCTCGCTCGGCGCGTCCCGAGGGAGAGCCGTAGACGACGGCCCACTGGGTGGCCATCGGCGGGAAGACGGCCTCGCGCCACTTCTTGGAATACGCGGCGTCGAAGCGGCGGTCGATCTCCTCCAGCGCGAGCTGGAAGTCGATCGTGCTGTCGTTGACGCCGTAGTACTCGCCGGGCTTCATCGTGAGCGTCCGGAGGCCGAGGCAGAGCGGTTGGCCCGCGGCGCACTCGTCCTTCCAGATCGCGACCTCCACGACGTCGGCCCAGTGGATGCGCCAGACCTCGCGCCCGCAGAAGCTCACGGCGATCTCCTCGCCGTCGAGGATGATGCGGGGGTCGAAATCGCCCAGGCTGTTGAGGGATTGCGGTTCCATGGGTTGCCTCGGTGTGTTCAGGCCTTCACCTTCCGCGGCCTGGGGTTGAGCATGATGGCGATGACCATGCCCGCCAGCGTCCAGCCGACGAGCACCTCGCCGAGCAGCATCGTTGCGCGGTGCATGGAGAACTCGGCCCAGCGCCCGGCCGGCACCGTCATCGCCAGACCGGCGAAGGCGCCCAGCAGGACGGCGAAGAAGACCCGCTCCGCGAACGGACGCCGATGGCCGCCGAACCACGACATGAGGAGCGCGGCGACGGTGGCGGCGCCGCACGCCGCGCCGAGCGTCTTGGCGAGCTGGACCCAGTCCAGCGAGAGCTGCGCGGACGCGGGCTGCGGCGTCGTCTCGGGACGCTCGCCGGAGGCCGCAAACGCCGCCGCGGGGCCGAGCGGGATGCGGAGTCCCGTGCTCTCGACCCTCGAGCGGAGGGCCGCGATCGTGGCCGCCGAAGCGCTCGACTGGGGCGACTGGCTTTCAGGCGGCCCGAGCGCACTGAAGGCAATGCTCCAGATCATGAGCACCAGACCGCCCACCAGACCTGCGCTAAGGACCCGTAGCATGACTGCTTCCTCCTGCACCCCCCCGGGACCGCCTCGTCCATGGGAGTTTGCGATTCGCCAGGGGCGGCGTCCCGCCGGTTTCCGATCCTGCCCAGCACACCAGCGCTTGCCCGACCCGCGCGACCGTCACACGTTTCCAGCGCGGCTCGGCGCACACCGCGGGGGCGGGCTCGCGGGGGCCAAGAACTGCTGGTACTGTGCCCACGCCCTCGCCAGCCGCGAACGGAGTCCACCCCGGTGCGACCGTCCTGCGCATGCCGCCGCCCCCTCGCCGCCGGCCTCCACCTGGGCTGGTGCGCCGCGGCGTGCGCTCAGGGCGTTGAGCCGGTATCGCTCGGGGGCGCGCGGGCGGCGGAGCCGCCGGTCATCGACGGCCGGCTCGACGAGCCGGCGTGGCGGGGCGCCCCCGCGATCGACGCGTTCACGCAGGTGGACCCCGCGGCCGGGGCGGCCCCGACGGAACGGACGGAGGTCCGGCTGCTCTATGACGCGGACAACCTCTATATAGGTGTGCGCTGCTTCGACAGCGAGCCGGACCTGGTCGTCGCCCGCTCCATGACGCGCGACGGCGGGTTCGAGTCGGACGATCGCGTGACCATCACGCTCGATACTTTCCGCGACCGGCGGAATGGGTACCTGTTTGTCGTGAGCGCGGCCGGCGGCCGGCGGGACGGGCTGATCGAGGGGACGCGGACGCGCACGGAGTGGGACGGCATCTGGGCGGCGAAGACGCGGGTGGACGACGAGGGGTGGACGGCGGAGGTCGCGATCCCGATGAAGACGCTCTCGTTCGACGAGGGCGGCTCGGTGTGGGGGATGAACATCGAGCGGGTGATCAGCCGCAAGAACGAGCAGGCGCGGTGGGCGTCCCCCTCGCGCGATCTGGACGTGACGACGATGAGCGGGGCGGGCGAGATCACCGATCTCGCCGGGCTCGACCAGGGATACGGGCTGACGATCAAGCCCGTGTTCACCGGCAGGGTAAAGCCCGACACCGGGGACGTGGAATTCGAGCCGGGGCTCGACGTCTTCTACAAGATCACGCCCTCCACCACGGCGGCGCTGACGATCAACACCGACTTCGCGGAGGCGGAGGTGGACGAGCGGCGGGTGAACCTGACGCGCTTCCCGCTGTTCTTCCCGGAGAAGCGGGACTTCTTTCTCGAGGACTCTGGGATCTTCGAGTTCGGCGGGATCATGCAGTCGCCGCGCCCGTTCCACTCGCGCCGGATCGGGATCGTGGGCGGCGAGGAGAAGGACATCCTCGCGGGGCTGCGCCTGACCGGCAGGCACGAGGGCCTTCGGTTCGGGCTGCTCGACGTGCAGATGCAGGACGACGACGAGTTGGGGCACAAAAACCTGGGCGTGCTGCGTCTCAAGCAGGACGTGCTCGAGGAGTCGAGCGTGGGGCTGATCGTGACGAACGGAGACCCCTCGGAACGCGGGGGCAATCAGCTCATCGGCGGCGACTTCAGTTTCAGCGAGAGCGATGCGTTGGGCGGGCGCGTGTCGGCGAACCTCTGGGCCATGGCGACGCACGACGACCCGACGGGGCGCGACGGCGAGAACGACGACCCGTACGCGTTCGGGGGCGGGATCGACTGGAGCGCCGACCCGTGGAGCTTCTTCCTGTTCGCCGACGAAGTGGGCCACGACTTCAATCCGGCGCTGGGCTTCGTGCAGAGGCCTGGAGCGAGGGAGTTCGTGAGCAGCCTTGGGTACACGTGGCGCCCGGCGAGCGAGTGGATCCGGGAGATCGACTTCTCGCTCGGCGGCGAGGCGTTCACGACGCTGGGGTGGGACGTCGAGTCGGCGGAGCTGGATGTGCCCGAGGTGAGGCTCACGACGCGGAGCAACGACTCGGTGGCGGTGGCGGCGGTGGCAACGCGCGAGGTGCTCGGGGAGCCCTTCGAGATCGTGGACGGGGTGACGATCCCGACGGGCGAGTACGACAACGCCCGATGGCGCGCGGAGCTGGAGACATCGCCCTCTCGCCGCGTCGCGCTCGAGGCGGGTTACGAGTCCGGCGGGTTCTACGACGGGACGCGGGACGACCTCTTCGTCGGGGCGGTGCTGCGCCCGGCCGCGTGGTTCGCGCTCGCGGCCGAGTACGAGATGAACGACATCGACCTGGAGTCGGGCGACTTCATCGTGCGCACGGCGCGGACGAGGGCGACGCTCCAGTTCAGCCCGGACCTGACGTGGGACACGACGGTGCAGTGGGACAACCAGAGCGACCAGGCGGGGCTGAACGGCCGCGTGCGGTACGAGTTCAGCCCGGGGCAGGAGCTGTACGTCGTGTACAACGAGGGGTTCAGCGTCGAGGACGACGAGTTCGAGTCGCTGAGCCAGGAGGTGATCGTGAAGGTGGGGTTGACGTTCAGGTTTTGAGCGAGCTGCGGCTGCTCAATAGGACGTATGGGTCGTATACGACGTATAGGTCTTATGAAGTCGGAGGCTCAGTGCTCGGCGAGGGCGAGGCGGCACATCATCTCGACGCCGGTCGGGATCGCATCGTCGTTGAAGTCGAACTCGGCCTGGTGGAGCTGGGGGGTCGTCGCCGGGTCCTGGCCGGGCGGGAGCAGGCCGAGCATGTAGAAGCAGGCGGGGACGTGGCGACCGTAGTAGCTGAAGTCCTCGCCGCCGAGGGAAGGGTGCTCGACGAGCGTGACGCGCTTCTCGCCGAGCGCCTCGCGGGCGACGGAGAGGAAGTGCTCGGTGAGCGCGGGGTCGTTGTGGGTGACGGGGTAGCCCTCCTCCCACTCGATCTCGGCGCGGCAGCCGAACGCCGAGGCGGTCTGCTCGACAATCTGGTAGAAGCGCTCGCGGGCGAGGCGGCGGGTTTCGGACCGGAGCGTGCGCACCGTGCCGATGAACTCGGCGCCGGCGGGGATCACGTTGTTGGCCGTGCCGCCGGAGATGCGCCCGACGGTGACGATGACCGAATCGGTGGGGCTCACGTTGCGCGAGGCGATGGTCTGGAGCGCGGTGACGATGTGCGCCGCGGCGACGATCGGATCGGCCGCGAGGTGCGGGTAGGCCGCGTGGCCCCCGACGCCGCGGACGCGGACGGTGAAGTCATCGGTCGCGGCGAGCAGCGGCCCGGGGCGCGTGGCGACCGTGCCCAGGCGGACGTTGGGCCAGCCGTGGAGGCCGAAGATGCGCCCGACGCGCGGGCCGAGGCCGCCGCCCTCGTCGCCGAGCAGGCAGCCCTCGTCGCACATGCGCTCGCCGCCGGCGCCGCCCTCCTCGGCGGGCTGGAAGATGAGCGTGACGGGGTTGGGTCGGTGGTCGATCTTGCTGAGGACGCGTGCTGCGCCCAAGAGGATTGTGGTGTGCCCGTCGTGGCCGCAGGCGTGCATGACGCCGGGTGTTTCGGAGGCGTAGGGGCGTCCGGTTCGCTCGGCGATGGGGAGGGCGTCCATGTCGGCGCGGAGGGCGACGGCGGTGGCACGGCTCTCCGAGCCGTGCGTGCGCACGGCTGAGACAGCCGTGCCACCGGTTGCGGGGATGTGTGCGACGATGCCTGTGCCCCGGGCGAGGCCGGCCTTATAAGAAACGCCGCGCTTGTCCAGCTCCTCGCAGACGCGGGCGCTCGTGCGGCGCTCCTCGTAGGAGAGCTCGGGGTGGCGGTGCAGGTCGTGCCGGAAGGCGACGAGCTCGGGGAGCTCCTGCGCGACGGCATCGGACAGGGTGGACGTCTCCATCATGGGGGGATGGTAGGAGATGTAGGAATGAGTGGGTGAGAGGGTGAGAGGGTGAGAGGGTGAGAGGGTGACGCGATTGTGACGAGAGCATTGTCACGCCGCGGCGGCGAGCCCCGGCGCGCCTTTCGGCTGCATGCGTCGGCGGATGGCGTCGAACTCGGGCTCGATGGCGAGGAAGGCGTCCACGACGCTGGGGTCGAAGTGACTTGCGCGCCCCTCGGCGATGACGGCGCGGGCCTCGTCGTGGGACATGTCGCGTTTGTAGACGCGCCGGCTGGTGAGGGCGTCGTAGACGTCGGCGAGGGCGACGATGCGGGCGGGCAGGGAGATCTCCTCGCCGGCGAGGCCGAAGGGGTAGCCGGCGCCGTCCCAGCGCTCGTGGTGCTCGAGGGCGACGCTGATGGCCATCTCGAGCAGCTCGTCCTCGCCGAGGCGGTCGCGGATGGAGCGGAGGGTCTCGGCGCCGATGGCGGTGTGGGCCTGCATGCGCCGGCGCTCGGCGGGGGTGAGCGGTCCGGGCTTGAGCAGGATCTCGTCGGGCAGGCCGACCTTGCCGATGTCGTGCATGCCCGAGGCGAGGCGGAGGCGGTCGATCCAGGCGTCGTCGATCTCGGGGTGGCGCGACGCCAGCTCGCGCGCGAGCAGCACGCTGTACTCGCTGATGCGCTCGAGGTGGAGGCCGGTCTCGCTGTCGCGGCAGTCGGCGAGCTTGGCGAGGCCCATGATGAGGGCGTCGCGGGCCGCGAGGTTCTGCTGGGTGCGGCGCTCGACCTCCGTCTCGAGCCCCCGGTTGATGCGCTCGAGGGCGCACTCGTAGCGGCGCATGACCCAGAAGGTGGCCAGACCCGTGAGCCCGAGAACCGAGAGGGCGACGCACCCTGCGACGAGCGTGGCGAGGCCGAGCGGCGCGCTCTCGAGAGCCGCCGCGGCGCGCACGCGGTCGAAGGCGAAGAACCAGCCGGCGGCGCAGACGGAGGTCTGGAGGCTCAGGATGGCGGCGATCGCCCCGCGGCGCGTGGTGATGCGTCCGAGTCGAGCCCAGTTTGCGGTTTCCCTCCGGCCCACGGCCCGTGCATCGGGCGGGCTCGGCGGTCGGGCAAGCGGGTCTGCGGAGAGACTCGCTCGGGGGCGCGGACCGGTCGGCGCCCGCTGCCCAGGCGGCGCAATGCGTACGCGCCGATGGTGTTATGCGGCTGGTTCCCGGCCCGGCCGGGCGCCGAGCGCGAGGGGCTATCGGGCTCTAGCCCAGAATCTCGTCGCAGACCGCCATGGCCGCGTCATCGGCGCGGGCGGCCGCCTCGAGATCGGGGAGCCAGCCGGCCGGGATGCGGTACGGCTCGAGGTCCGGGAAGGGCCCGTGGCGGACGGGGATGTTGTGCGAGTCGCTCAACGCGAGGATCTCCTCGGCCGGGCCGTTGAGGATGAACTCGAGGAGGCGCAGCGCATTCTCCGGGTTGGGGCCGGAGCGCACGCGGGCCACCGTGTTGGGGATGAGGAGGGGCCCGTCGCTGGGCAGACCCGATTCGGGGGGCGTCTCGTCCGGCGCTTCGTAGACCGCGGCCACCGGCCACTCGTTGCGCCGCGCGGCCCAGACGTCGTCGGTGTCGGTGAGGCAGGCGTCGATCTCGGCGTCGGCGACGGCGCGGACGACGGTGGAGTTGCCGTCGTAGATGCGCAGGCCGTTGGCGCGCATGGCCCCGAGCCAGGCGCGGAGCGCATCCTCCCCGTGGGTTGCGACGATGGCCCCCATGTGGCCCCGCGTCGTGCCGAAGCGCGGCCGGGCCATGCCGACACGGGCACGGAAGCGCTCGTGGGTGAGGTCGCGCAGCCGGCTGGGCATGGCGTCCGCCTCGAAGCGTCCCTCGCGGAGCGCGAGGACCCTCGCGCGGAGCGCCAGACCGTGCCAGAGGCCCTCGGGCGACGAGAGCCGGCCCTCGAGCACGGGGTCGTTGAGCGGGGCGAGCTCGAGCGTGGTCGGCTCGAAGAGGCCCATGCCGGCGAGACGGATCGTGCCGAAGGGCTCGCTGGACCACCAGACGTCGGCTCTGGGGTTCGCCCTCTCCGCGACGAGGCGCTCGACGAGGCCGGTGGTCTTGGTCGCCTCGGTGTCGCCGAGAAGCCGCACGCGCACGCCGGAGGCGGTCTCGAACGCGGAAACCACCTCGCGCAGCACGAAGTCGTCCACCGAGGAGTAGAGCACCACCTCGCCGCCGGCGCGGCGCCCGCAGGAGGCTGACCCGAGAAGGCCGGCGAGCGCGCCGCCGGCGATGACGGCGACAGCCTCGCGCCGCGTCCAGCGGGCGCCCGCATCCACCTTCGCTGGGTGCATCGTCACTCGCCGTCGTCGGCCGTCTCGCCGCCCTGCGACTGCTGCTGCGCTTTGACACGCTCCTGGAGCCGGCCGAAGTAGTGCTTGACGGGGCCGCGGTACTGCGGATCGACCGTCATCGTCAGCACCTCTTCCGACGCCTGCTCGGCGGCGATCTGGACGGCGGCCGCGAACTCCTCGGTGGCCTCTCCCTTGATCTGCTCCCCGTAGACGTAGGTGGAGCCGATGGTGGGCCCGCCGGTGTTCTCCACCTTGGGGCGCTCGGTCTTGAGGAGGAAGTCGGTGGCCTGCGAGTCCGGTCCGGCGCCCGTGCCCTTGCCCGGTCCGCCCGAGCCGGAGCCCTGAGACATGGAGCTGCCCGCCTGCCACTGACCGGTCATGCCCGGGCCCTGCTGGCCGCTGCCCTGGCACCAGCCCTGCGCGCCGTTGCACTGGCCGAGGCCCTGCATCTGTCCCTGGCACTGGCTCATGGCCTGGGAGATCGCCTGCATCTCGGCCTGGGCCATCTCGAGCGCGGAGAGCTGGCCGCTCATCGCGTCCATCCCCTGCTGGCCGCTCTGGTTCATGGCCCCGCTCTGGGACATGGCGCTGGCCATCTGCGACATGGCCTGCCCCATGTTCTGGCACTGGGATGACGCCTGCTGCATCGCCTGCGCCATCTGCTGGAGTTGCTGCTTCTGCTGCTCGGAGAGGTTGGGGTTGCTCTGGAGCGCCTGCTGGAGGGCCTGCGAGTTGGCGGCGAGCTGCTTGGCCTGCTCGGGGTCGATGCCGGCCTGCTGGAGCGCCTGCTGGAGATCGCCCTTCTGCTGGGCGAGCTGCTCGAGCTGCTTGGCGAGGTTCTGCATCTGCTGGGCCAGCTGCTCCTTCTCCTGGGGCGACATCTCGCCGCTGGCGAGCTTCTTGGCGAGCTCCTCGAGCGACTGGCGGGCCTTCTGGAAGTCGCCTCGGGAGAGCTCGCGGCTGAACTCGGTGAGTTCGCCCTCGCCCGGGGAGCGGAGCTGCTTCATGAGGTCGCGCATGGCCTCGAGGGCCTTGGCCTCCTCGCTCTCGGCCTTCTTCTGGAGCTGCTCGGTGAGGTTGGTGAGCTGGCGGATGGCGTCCTTGCGGATCTCCTCGGCGGTCTTCTGCGGCTTCTCGAGGTCGGCGGCGAGCTGCGGGTCGGGCAGCTCCTCCTCCATCTTGACGCCCGTTCGGTCCATGATCTCGCGGATCTGGCGCTGGGCCTCGAGGGCCTCCTGCTCCGCGGCCTGGACGTCCTGCCTGGCCTGCTCGGCGGCCTTGGCCTGGGCGAGCGCGCCGCGCAGATCGAACTGCGGCATAAGGAAGAAGGTGATCGCGAGCACCGCGATGCTGGCCGTGGAGATCGGCCAGGAGCGCGGGCCCTCGATCGGGATCGCGTCGCGGACGATGACCCGCTTGGCCTTCTCCGCGGCCGAGTCGACGACGGCGCGGCACCAGGGGTCCTCGTCGCGCTCGACGCAGAGGGCGGTCGAGAGCGACTCGCGCAGCCCGGCGCGCTCGTCCACGATCCGGGCGACGGTGATCTCGCGCTGGCGGACGACGAGCGCCCAGATCGCCCCGGCGAGCACCGCGCCGCCGAGCACCCCCCCAAAGATCCACATCCACTGCGTGGTCGCCAGCCCGAACGCCATGAGGCGGTCGGCGAGCACGAAGAGCACGAGCCCGATCATCGCCGCGGTGACCGTCCACGCGATCGCGTTGAGCATGTTGATCACGAGCAGACGGCGGGCCGCCGCTTGCAGTACGCGTCGGATGTCGTGCATCGCAACCTCCCCTGGGCGCGGCGTTCGGGGCTCGCGGGGCAGTCCCGTCCTCCCGACCGGCCGGCGTCACGGTCCAGCCTACTTCGGACCAACGGCCGGGGCCACGCAATTGTTCGTACCGGCCGGCCCCCGGTTTCGTTCCAGATTCGGGACGTGGTCGGCCCCCGCTCGTACCGGCGCACATTCGTGGGGGTTGCTCGCCGGGCACGGCGCCCGGATCATCCAGGCCCATGCCCCCGCTCCCACCCCAGTCGGCACGCCGACACCGAGCTTCCGCGGCCCTGGACGCCTGGTGGGTGACGGCGCGGTGGGTGGACGAGGTGTTCGAGCGGCAGCGGGCGGTGGACCCCTTCGGCCATCGGGTGCAGGCGTGGCTGGGGGCCCTGGCCTGCCTGTGCCTCGGGGGGCCCACGTCGGCCGCGGAGCTGGGGGCGGTCCCGCTCCTCGCGGCGTTCGTCATCCGCATCCACCGGCACTGGCGCACGTGGGGGCAGTTCTTCTTCCAGCCGCTGTTCCTGGTCGTCCTCGGGTGGATGTCGCTGGGCATGGCCAGCCGCATCTGGACGATCGGCGACGGCTGGGCGTGGCGGGAGGAGCTGGGCGTGGCGCGTTTCGTGGTGGTCGCGACGGCGCTGTGGACCGTGTCGGACCGCCGGGCAGTGCTCCTGGGAGCGCTGGCGGCGGGGCTGATGCTGGGCCAGGTCTCGCAGCTCACACACGCCCTGGCGGGGGCGATGGGCCTCGAATCGCTGACGTGGAACCGACTGCCGGGGCGCAACAGCGGATGGTGGGACCCCGTGGTCGGCGGCTCGTTGCTGGTGGCGGCGCTGGGCATTCACCTGCCCGCAGCGCTCTTCGGGCGCGGCGGGTGGCGCATCGTCGGCTTCGCCGGGTGCGGGGTCACGCTGCCGGGGATCGTGGCCACGGGCACGAGGGGCGCGTGGATCGCGGCGGCCGGGCTCGTCCTCATCGCGCTGGGCGTGGGGGCATGGCGCGTGCGCCCGCGCCGGCTGCTCGTCAGGCCCGCGCTCGTGCTGCTGGCGCTGTGCGTGGTCGGCGGCGGCGTCGCCTGGGCGGGGATGGGTGACCAGATCCGAGCGCGCGCGGCGGCGGGCTACGCCGAGGTCGCCGGCGCGATCGAGCGGAGGGACTTCCGCTCGGACACGGGGGCGCGGATCCTCCTGGCCTGGTGGGCGATCGAGGCGCTGGGCGAGCACCCCTTCGGGGGCGTGGGGCTCGGCGGCTTCGAGCCGTGGACGCGCGGGCACGTCGAGGCGCAGGGGATCGACCCGGCAACGCGCCGGTTCCACGCGCACGCGCACAACGCCATCCTCCACGCGGGGGCGACGCTGGGCGTGCCGGGGCTGGTGCTCGCGGGCGCGTTCGCGGTGCTGGCGATCCGGGGGGCGGCGAGGCGGCTGCCTGGGGATGGACCGCCCGGATATGCCGACGGTCCGTGCTTCGCGCTGGTCGGCCTGCTGCTCGTGAGCGCGTTCGACTCGGTCCAGGTGAACTCGCACACCGCGGCGCTCCTGGCGGTGCTGTTGGTCTTCGCGGTGCAGCAGAGACCATCACCCCCGCGGTGAGCGCGAGCGCATAGGACCTATGCGACTTATACGTCCTATGCGACCTATGGCACGTGCGGGTGCGGGCCCCCGGCGCGAATGATCCGGATCTCGACCGGCGTGTTGAGCCTGCCCTGATCCAGCCCGGGGCACGTCGCCTTGGCGCGGACCCAGTCGTCGCGCGAGCGGAGGAGACGCGCCCAGAAGGGCCAGGTGCGGCACTGGCTGGGGCGATGCTCGTAAATGCCGCAGACCGCCTTGCCGGGGAAGGTCTCGCGGTCGAGGAAGACGCAGTCGAGCCCGCGGGGGCCCGGGCGCTCGATGATGGAGCGGCCGCGCGGCGTGTCCTCGGTGTAGTCCTCGAGGAACCGCGCGTAGGTGATGCCGAGGCGGTCGGCGATGGCCCGCCCTTCCCCCTCGGTGAAGAGGACGAACCCGGGCGGGCCGGAGCAGCAGTTGCCGCACATGGTGCACCCGAAGCGCAGGCCGGCCTCGCCGGTGTCGGGGTCGGGGCCGTCGAACCACTCCAGCCGCTGCTGGTCCTGCTGCTGCTGGGTCGTCGCCTCGGCCACGGGGGTTCCCCTCCTCAATGGACGCGGCGCAGCGCGACGATGGTCTGGTCATCGTCGCGGCTGAGCGATCCGGTGTGCTTGTAGAGCGCTTTATGGACCGAGTCCACGACGCAGTCGGGGTCGCCTGAGCAGCCGTGGAGGGACTCGTCGAGGCCGGCGATGCCGAACTGCTCGCGGGCCGCGTTGAACGCCTCGGTCACGCCGTCGGTGTAGAGCACGAGCGTGTCGAGATGCCGGAGCACGACCTCCGACGTATGCACGCTGTAGTCGTCGGTGATCCCCAGCGGCAGCCCCGGGGCATCGTCCACCGCGACCACCTCGCCGGTGTCGCCCCGCTTGAGGCGCGGCGGGTTGTGGCCCGCGCGGGCGTAGGTCACCCGCCCCGACTCCGGGTCGTAGACGCCGAAGAAGGCGGTGACGAACGTCCCGTCGATGCGGCTGGAGGCCAGACGCCTGTTGGCGTAGGCCATCACCGCGTCGGGCGCGTAGTCGGGGCCCTGATAGCCGTGGAGGATCGCGTGGAGCATGGCCATGACCGTGGCGGCGGCGGCGCCGTGGCCGGAGACGTCCGCGATGAGGACGCCCCAGCGCCCGCCGGGGAGGGCGAAGAAGTCGTAGTAGTCGCCGCCCGCCTCGTCGCTGGTGAGGTAGCTGGTCGCGATCTTCAGGCCGGGGATCGAGGGCAGCCTGGTCGGGAGGAGCGCCTGCTGCACGCGGGCGACCGCCTCCAGCTGGGCGGTCAGCCGCCGGTTGAGCTCGTCGGCCCGGTTCACGGCCAGCAGATTCCGCGTCGCGGTGCCGACGAGGTTGGTCGTGAGGAAGTGATCGGCGAGGTAGTCGGGGGTGTAGAAGCGGGGCTCGCGGTGGAGGTAGAGGTTCCAGTTCATCGCCTGTCCGTCGTCGAAGAGCGGGCTGGCCATGCAGCTCCCCATCTCGGCCAGCGCGTTGCCGAGCACCGGGTCGTCGCGCACGTCCAGGTCGTGGAAGAGCTGCGGCACGGGGTTGGCGATCACCTCGCCGAGGAATCCCCCGCGGTGGGCGGGGAGCGAGGGCCAGTCCCGCCACGGGTTGTGCGTGGGCTCGCCGGTGAGCTGGGCGGGGCGGACCGAGCGGGTGATCTTGTAGTGCCCGTCGGGCAGACCGCGGCGCGAGAGGGTGACCATGAGGTCCACCGCGCGCACTTTCCAGAAGTGGCGCCCGAACCTGTTGAGGAGCGACACGGGGTCGCGCACCTGGCTCACATCGCGGAGCATCTCCGCGAGGACGGTCAGCTCGTGGGTATCGGGGATCTCGACGCGACGCATGAAGCGGATCGTATCGCCCCGGACGGGGCGCGAAAGCGGACCCGCCGCTCCGGCTACGTCCGGCACGCGCGCTCCACGCGCCGCGCCGTCGCCACCGCGTTCTCTAGAAGCGAATCGCACTGCTCGGCGAGGTCCTGGCGCGTGCGCTCGTCGGCAAGGCCCGGGAGATTCACGTACACGTTCCACGCGGCGGCGCGCGCCCCGGCCTCGGCCATCACGGCTGCGATCGCCAGATCGCTGCGCATGCTCTGGGTGGTGATCGCGGGCAGCTCGTCGAGCAGGCCGAGCACGTTGAGGCACGTCGCGAGGCACGAGAGGGGCACCTGCGTCGCGGCGAGGGTGGCGTCGGCCAGCGCCTCCCGGCGCGGATCCTCCCCCGGGAGCCGCGAGAGCTCGTTCACGAGGCCGTAGGCCGCCTCGTCCTCGGCGGCGAGCTGCAGCAGAACGCCCCGCGTGCGCGCGAGGCGTCTGGCCGCGTCCTCCAGGCGCGCGCCGTGGGGCGCGAGGCTCTTCTTGCCGATGCTGTAGGCGAGCACCATGCCGCCGAGCGCGGCGCCGATGGCCGCCGCGACGGACGCGACGGCGCCGCCCCCGGGCGTGGGGGTCCTCGCCGCGAGCTGCTCGAGGAGGTCGCCGAGCCGTCGATCCGTCAGGGCATCGCTCATGCCCGAGAGTAGCGCCCCCGCGCCAACCGGGGCTCGTGCGAGCCCTCCGGGGATTCACCCTCCGCCGGCGCTCGCATGGACGGAGCGGGCGCGGCGCCGAGCGGGGCCGATCAGTCGAGCCGCTTGCTGAGGATGCAGCTGCGGTAGTTCGTGTAGGGCCACTGCCAGTGCTCGATGAAGCGGTAGCCGCGGCGCTCGTAGTAGGCGCGGAGCGCGGCGTCGGGCTCGGCCATGGAGAGGGCCAGCTCGGTCGAGCCGATCTCGCGCGACCGCTCCTCGCACCGCTCGAGGAGCAGCCGCCCGATGCCGAGGCCCTGCAGGCCGGGCTCCACCGCGAACATCGCGAAGTGGGAGACGCGCGGACGCAGGAAGAATTCGGGGAAGGCGACGCGCTCGTGCTCGTTGAAGAGGATGATCCCGACGATGGGCGGGCGGGGCGCGGCCGCCCCCTCTCCCTCCAGCAGGGCGAGGTAGCACTCGCTGTTGAGCACGCGGTCGAGGGTGGTCTTGTCGTCCTGCCTGCCGGCCAGCGGGCGCAGCCCCATCGCCACCTGCGGCGCGTACGCGCGGTGCAGCAGCTGCGTGATCTCGGTGATCGAGTCGTCGATGAGGTAGCGGCGCACGGCCACCCGCGGACTCGCACCCGCGTCTGTTGACGCCTCCGGCACGGCACGGGCCTCTGTCATGGACGCAGAGTGTAGGATTGCCCGCGCGGCGCGTCCCGGCGGGGAGCCCGCGCCCGGCCCGCCTCCCGGAGCCCGACCGAGCCATGCAGCCCGCGAGCCCGCTCACGTGCGCCTCCTGCGGCTACGACCTCTCGGGGACACCGATCGTCAGCAACCAGATCACCTGTCCGGAGTGCGGCGGGCACCAGGTGCGGATGGCCAGGTGGTGGGAGCCCCGCGCGTCGCGCAGGTGGGCGGCGCTGCCGCCCGCGCTGGCGCTGCTCGGCGCGGGGCCGACGCTCGCGGCCCTGTGGCTCCTCGCGCCCGGCGAGGGGGCCGGCTGGCGCTGGCTCACTCTCGGGGCGATGCCGCCGTTCGTGCTGCTGGCGGTCCTCCTGGGCGCGTGGCGCCCCGCGGCGCCGGTCGGAGCGGTGATCGCCGGCTCGACGTCGGTCGCGGCGCTGGTGGTCGTGCTCTACGGGCTGACGTTCGGCTTCCTGTGCATGCCGCTGGGGGTGGCGAGCGTGCTGCTCTACTACACGCTGCCGATCCCCGTGGGTGTGCTCCTGGCGCGGACGGCGTTCCGCGTCTGAAGCGGCCGGGGCGCCGGAAAAGAGAAAGCCCGGCGCGGGTCGGCCCGCGCCGGGTGCTGCGTGCGTGGGGTGGGCGACGCGTCTAGCGGCGTCTGCGGAAGGCGACGAGGCCGCCGGCCAGGAGGGCCAGGCTCGCCGGGGCGGGCACGAGCGTGAGGTCGTCGTAGTAGACCGGAGCGCTGTGCGGCGCATAGAGGTCGACGTTCTGGAGCTCGATCAGCCCGTTGGTGCGGATGTTCCACTGGCCGCTGGCGAGCATGACGCCGTTGTAGTAGTTCTCCATGTAGTTGTTGTCGAGGTCGATGAGGGTGCGGATCTCGACCCACTGGTCGTAGACGATCGACGTGCTCTGGCCGGTGTTGTGGATCGCCTCGGTGACCAGGCCGGTCGCGGGGTCCATGTGCATCTCGACCGCCCAGTCGTAGGGGCCGCCGTGGTTGTACTCGTTGTTGAGGATGAAGTAGGTCAGGGCGTCGAGGCCGCTGGGGATGTACTGGTAGGCGGTGAAGGTCCAGACGCCGGAGGTGTAGCCGCTGAAGGGGTGCACGGCGTCGGCGGTGCCCGACACGGTGATCGAGTGCGGGCCGGAGCGGGACTGGGCGTCGGTCACCGTGCCGGCGGCGCCGGCGGAATCGTCCCACCCTGTCCAGCCGCCCACATTGAACAGGAGCGTGCCGTTGGCGTAGCTGTCGAAGTCGTCACCCCACTGCGCCGAAGCGGCGGTAGAAACGGCCAGCAGCGCGATGGCGCCGCCACAAACGGTGGTGAGCTTCATGTCTTGTTCTCCCTTGCAACGCCGCCGAGAGACGCCGACGCAACAGCGCGTCCGCACAAACCCCTCGGCTTCGCGAGAGCCGCGGCGCCACGCCTCCACGCGGCGTCCCCGGTGTCCCTCTCGCTCCAACCCCCACCACTACCGACAAAGGACCGCGGGATCAATATCCGCCCCGCAGATTGCGCGATTTCTCGCGCAGCCGGCCCGCCGATAAGCGGCGACACCCGGGGATCACCCCGGCGCACGCGGGGGCGAAGGCCGCCCGCGCCGGTGTCACCGCTAGAGTGACGCCGACCATGAGCACGCTCCAGCCCACGAATCT
This sequence comes from uncultured Phycisphaeraceae bacterium, assembly GCA_964435785.1. Lineage (GTDB taxonomy): Bacteria > Planctomycetota > Phycisphaerae > Phycisphaerales > UBA1924 > PNC22. The sequence goes on from CAYTAH010000005.1 coordinate 67,946, forward strand.
CCCGGTGCCCGAGCACGGCGCGTTCCGCATCCGGGTGCGCTACTGCGAGTGCGATCCGATGGGCGTTGCGCACCACAGCGCGTACATCCCCTGGATGGAGGAGGCGCGCACCGAGCTGCTCCGGGCGGGCGGCGTCTCCTATGCCCAGCTCGAGGCAGGGGGCGTGCTCCTGGCCGTGGTGCGGCTGGAGGTCTCCTACCGCAGGCCGGCGCGGTACGACGACCTGGTCGAGGTGCGCGTGCGCGTCGCCGGCGGCTCGCGCGTGAAGATCCAGCATGAGTACGAGGTGCGCCTGGCTTCCCGGCCCGGCGCGGAGGGGGCGGATCTCCGCCGCCTGGCCGCGTCCGGCGAGGACGTCCTCGCCACCGCGGCGACGACCCTCGCGTGCATCGACGGCGCGGGCAGGCCCCGGGCGCTGCCGGAGTGGCTCGTCCCGCAGCGCCGCCCCCGCGCGTGACGGAGCCGAGAAAGAAAGCGGCCTCCCCCGCGAGGGCGGGGGAGGCCGCATCGCTCCGGCGTGCACCCCACAAGAGGTCCAGCGTCGAAGGCCGCGCCAGCGCGGCTCATCCCTCCGGCCAAGTGGAGGGACGCCGTTCCGGACACATCACGGGCGGCAGGAGTTCCAGACGTTGAGGAAGCAGGTCACGTCGCGGGTGTCGATCGTGCCGTTGCCGTCGCAGTCCGCCGCCGGGTCCTTGGGGACCCACTTGTTGAAGAACGCGCTGAAGTCACGCGTGTCCACCACGCCGTTGTCGTCGAAGTCCGCGAAGTCGCACGGGTCGCCGCCCACCTCCTCCAGCGACATGTCGTCGTAGTACACCGTCGAGTTGTGCGGCGCGTAGAGGTCGACGTTCTGCAGCTCGAGCAGCCCGCCCAGACGCGCGTTCCACTCGCCGTCGGAGACCAGCGCGCCGTTGTAGTAGGTCGCCACGGTGTTGTTGTCGAGGTCGAACTCGACTCGGATCTCGACCCACTGGTCGTAGACGATCGGCACCTCGTTCGTGCCATCGCCGTACGAGAGCTGGATCTGCTCGAGCACGGTGCCCGTCGTCGGGTCCATGTGCATCTCGACGGCCCAGTCGTACGGCCCGCCGTGGTTGTACTCGTTGTTGAGAATAAAGTAGGTCAGCGCGTCCAGATCGCTGGGGATGTACTGGTAGGCCGTGTACACCCACGCTCCGGAGGTATAGCCGCTGTAGGGGTGCACGCCGTCGGTGTACCCATTGCCGCAGGCCGCGGAGAGCGGCGACGAGCGCGACTGCGCGGAGGAGGCGTAGGGCGCGTCGATCCCGATGTCGTCCCAGCCCGCCCAGCCGCCGACGCCGTCGAGCAGCTGGCCGTCGGTGTAGCTGTCAAAGTTGTCGCTCCACTGCGCAGAAGCCCCGCTCGCCAGCACGAGCAGCGCAGCGCTCCCGAGAATTGCGTACTTCTTCATCTCATCTACTCCCTATCAAAAACAAACACCGTCTCGGCGTGGCTCCACCCACGCCGACCGCAACAGCATCGCGCTTGCGATGCAACCAACCGCAATGGACGACTCGCCCATCGAGGAACGAATCCGGAACACTCTACCATTATCAGCCCACCGGCGGGGGTGCAAGGCGATTGAGAAGATTTCACTCGCGCGAGTTGCGCGCCAGGGCTTTCATCGGAACGGCCCCGCGCGACCGCCCACTGAGGCGCGGCGGCCCCGTGCGCGGGGCCGCCGGCCCATCCTCGACGGGTTGGTTGCGGCTCGGCTCGACTATGGGCGGCAGGAGTTCCAGACGTTGAGGAAGCAGGTCACGTCGCGGGTGTCGATCGTGCCGTTGCCGTCGCAGTCCGCCGCCGGGTCCTTGGGGACCCACTTGTTGAAGAACGCGCTGAAGTCACGCGTGTCCACCACGCCGTTGTCGTCGAAGTCCGCGAAGTCGCACGGGTCGCCGCCCACCTCCTCCAGCGACAGATCGTCGTAGTAGACGGCCGCGTTGTGCGGGGCGTAGAGGTCGACCGCGGCCAGCTCCATGATGCCGCTCCCGCTGTAGGCGTCCCACGTGCCGCTGCCGAGAAGGGCGCCGTTGTAATACACGTCGCCGGTGTTGTTGTCGAGGTCGAACTCGACGCGGATCTCCACCCACTGGTCGTACACCAGCGGCTGGGCCGTGTTGCCGCTGGGATCGCGGAAGACCTCCTTGGCCATGCCGGTCGCCGGGTCCATGTCGACCTCGACCGCCCAGTCGTACGGGCCGCCGTGGGCGTACTGGTTCTGGAGCAGGAAGTACGTGATGGCGTCGAGACCGCTGGGGACGTACACGTACGCCGTGAAGACCCACTGTCCAGACGTGTAGCCGGTGAACGGATGCACCGCGTCCGAGTAGCCGTTGCCCACCATGGCGGAATGGGGCGCGGATCGTGACTGCGCGTCCGTCACCGTCGCGGCGTCGACCCCGATGTCGTCCCAGCCGGCCCAGCCGCCGACGTTGTCCAGCAGCGTGCCGTTGGGGTAGCTGTCGAAGTTGTCGCTCCACTGAGCCAGGGCGGTCCCGGAGGAAACCAGCAGCGCCGCGGCGCCGATCTGCAGTGCAAGCTTGCGCATCTCATCAGCTCCTTCCCGGCGCCGCGACACCGTGCCCGTGCACCGGCGGCTGCGCCATCGCACATGGTTCGTGCAACACACCCACGAGCCCCCAAGCGGGGCGATCCGGCGGCGAACGACGCCGCAGAACAATACTTATCACCCCCATCGCGCCCGTGCAAGCGGTTTTCGCGGGGATTCGCGCCGGTTCGCGCCGGTTCGCGCCGGTTCGCGCCGGTTCGCGCCGAGGAAGAAAGACAGCCTCCCCCCTGGCGAGGGGGGAGGCCGCGCCTATTCGCCCGTGTCCCCCACGAGAGAGGGGCCGGCGGGCGGTGATCGCCGCGCCTTACGGGCGGCAGGAGTTCCAGACGTTGAGGAAGCAGGTCACGTCGCGGGTGTCGATCGTGCCGTTGCCGTCGCAGTCCGCCGCCGGGTCCTTGGGGACCCACTTGTTGAAGAACGCGCTGAAGTCACGCGTGTCCACCACGCCGTTGTCGTCGAAGTCCGCGAAGTCGCACGGGTCGCCGCCCACCTCCTCCAGCGACATGTCGTCGTAGTACACCGTCCCGTTGTGCGGGCCGTAGAGGTCCACGTTCGCGATGGCGATGTCGCCGTCCATCAGCGTGTCCCACTCGCCGCTGGAGAGCAGCTGGCCGTCGTAGTACGTCTCGACGAAGTTGGTGTCGAGGTCGATCTCGGAGCGGATCTCGACCCAGCGATCATAGTCGAACGGCAGGTAGTTGCTGCCGTTGCCGTAGAAGTCCTGCATGTCGTCGTGGACCTCGCCGGTCGTCGTGTCGAAGACCATCTGCACGGCCCAGTCGTACGGCCCGCCGTGGTTGTAGACGTTCTGGAGGATGTAGTAGGTGGGCGCCTCGAGGTCGCTGGGGATGTAGATGTACGCGGTGTAGGTCCACTGCCCGGACGTGTACCCGCTGTAGGGGTGCACGCCGTCGGTGTACCCGTTGCCGCAGGCCGCGGAGAGCGGCGACGAGCGCGACTGCGCGGAGGAGGCGTAGGGCGCGTCGATCCCGATGTCGTCCCAGCCGGCCCACCCGCCGACACCGTCGAGCGACTGCCCGTCGGTGTAGCTGTCGAAGTTGTCGCTCCACTGCGCGGACGCCCCGCCGGCAGCCAGCAGCAGCGCGCCAACACCGCCCACGAATGCGGAATTTCTCATTGATTCACTCCTTGTGAGACACAACCACGATGACAGCCGCGGAAACGACTCCGACGGCCGAACCCGGAACCGACACTTTGACGTCGCCACTTCGCCCAGAACGGGCAGAGAACCCAGCAAGCTCCTCCACGAAAACCTTCCGACGACGCTCCACACTTACCAGAGCACGCCGCTCGCTGCAAGCGATTCTCGGTCCGAAGCCCCAGGTTTTGCTCCGCGCAGCGGCGCGGCGTCTAGGGATCGCCCCGGGGATCGCCGGACGGAGTCAGAGGGAGCGTGCGGGGCCGCGTCTCCGCGCCGCGGACGCTGATATCCTGCAGGTTGCCATGAACCGCCGCAGTTTCCTCCACGTCTCCGCCGCCGCCGCCGCGGGCCTCGCCGCCGGGGCCTGCACCCACGCCGCGCCCGAGGCCGGCGCGGAGGCCGGGCGTCCCGCTCCCGGGCCGCAGCCGGAGCCCGCGCCCCAACCCTCGCCGGAGGAGCCCTTGTTCCGGATCTCCCTTGCCGAGTGGTCCCTCCACCGCGCCCTGCAGAAGGGCGAGCTGGACAACCTCGACTTCCCCCGCGTGGCCCGCGAGGAGCTCGGGATCGAGGCCGTCGAGTACGTCAACGTCTTCTTCATGGACAAGCCCCGCGACGAGGCGTACCTCGCCGACCTCCGACGCCGGTGCGAGGACCATGGCGTCAAGAGCCTCCTGATCATGTGCGACCGGCTCGGTGAGCTGGGCAACCCCCACGGCGGGCGCCGGAACGAGGCCGTGGACAACCACAAGCCGTGGGTCCACGCGGCCGCGGAGCTCGGGTGCCACTCCATCCGCGTGAACGCGGCCAGCGAGGGGAGCTACGAGGAGCAGCAGCGTCTCGCGGCCGACGGCCTCCGGAAGCTGGCCGAGTACGGCGACCAGCACGGGATCAACGTGATCGTCGAGAACCACGGCGGGCTCAGCTCCAACGGGGAGTGGCTGGCGGGCGTGATGAAGCTGGTGGACCACCCGCGGATCGGGACGCTGCCGGACTTCGGCAACTTCTGCTTCGACTGGAGCAAGAAGGACGACCCCGACGCCTGGTACGACCGCTACAAGGGCGTGGCGGAGATGATGCCCTTCGCCAAGGCCGTGAGCGCCAAGAGCCACGACTTCGACGAGGAGGGGAACGAGACCGGGACCGACTACCGGCGGATGATGCGGATCGTGACCGACGCGGGGTACCGCGGCCACGTGGGCATCGAATACGAGGGGGAGACGCTGGGCGAGTACGAGGGGATCCGACTCACCAAGGCGCTGCTGGAGCGTGTGCGGGAGGAGATGGAGGGTTGAGGGTTTCCTCAGGCCGCAAGCCTCAGGCCTCAAAGCTCAACCCTACGCCATCGCGTCGATGCGCTCGGCGAGATAGGCCTCGAGGTCGGGGCCGGCGGGATTCCGGAGCACGTGCCTGAGCCACGCCTCGCGCTCGAACGCCTGGGCCGCGAGGTCCCACACGCAGACTGAGTTATAGTCTTCGGGCGGCGACGCGAGGGCGCCGGGGTCGTCCTTGGGCGAGACCCAGATCGTGTGCGTCAGCTCGTTCTGGTTGATCCAGAGGTCGAGGAAGACCTGGTTTGCCCCGCGCCCGTCGTGCACGCCGAGGAAGCCGACGCCGTAGTGCTCGTGGCGGGTGGGGTGCTCGCGGAGGTGTCGCTCGGCGACTCGCTTGGCGGCGGCGACGAGGCTGGCGTTTGCGTCCCCGTCGTCCGCAACAATCGTGATGAGCTTGAGGCGGAAGCCCGAGAGCTGGATCACGTCGATGCAGCGGATGGGACGGAGAGGTGAGGGCTTGTTGCAGAGGCTGCGCATGCGCGCATGATATCGGTGGAATACGACCTGCCCGTCTGCGTCAGCGAATCATTCGACGGACGGCGACTGCCCCGAGGGGACCCGCCGTGAGACCGATTGCAGCGCCTGCGGCCCAGAACGGCGCATCGCCGGTCATCGACCACGCGAAGAGTGCAATACCGATCGGCACGAAAACGAGAAGCACCAACTTCTCCCGACGTGAAAGCTTCATTTGCCCTTCCGGTCCCGCCTGTGGTCCGGCTTGCGCTTGTCGCGCGACTTGCTCTTCTGGCTGCGCCGCTGCGAGCCGGTCATCGAGCCGAAGCCCGCGCCCTTGCCCTCGCCGATCCCGCCGAAGTCGCCGCCGCCGCCGAGCTTGGGGAGCACCTGCTTGGCCTTTCCCGCGGCCCGGCCCTCGGCGTCGGCGATCACCAGGTCCATCTGCCGCTTGGCGAGGTCGATCGAGAGGATGCGCACCTTCACCAGGTGCCCCATGTTGAAGCTGCGCCCGCTGTTGGCGTCCACGAGCGCCCCGGTGCGCTGGTCGATCCGCCACTTGGGCGGCTGGTTCGAGCGGGTCACGTCGCCGGGCAGGTCGCTCACCTTGACCATGCCGTCGGCGAGGTACTTGTCGATCTGCACGTAGATGCCGCGGGGCGAGACGCCGGTGACGACGCCGTCGAATTCCTCGTCGGTCTTGGTCGAGAGCAGCTGGAGCACCAGGAAGCTGCGCAGCTCGCGCTCGGCCTCCTCGGCGTTCTGCTCGGTGCGCGTGACGTGGCGGGCGATCGTCGTCAGCTCCTCGATGCTCGGGCAGGCGTCCGTCTCGCGCAGCTCGTTCCCGAGCCGGCGCCAGCCCTCGTCGCTCCTGGGGCGGTTCTCGCCGTTGTCCGTCCGGCGGAGGTACTCGGCGAGCGCCCGGTGCACCGTGAGGTCGGCGTAGCGTCGGATGGGGCTGGTGAAGTGCGAATAGGCGCTGCTGGCCAGGGCGAAGTGCCCCACCGCGGCGGGGGAGTATTCGGCCTTCGTGAGCGTGCGCAGGACCGCCATGTGCACCGCCCGGGCCGCGGGAGTGCCCCTGGTGGCGTTGAGCAAGCCCTGGAGCTCCTCGCGCGTGGGGTGCTTGGGGATGGTGAACCCCGCCACCTTCGCGGCCTTCTGGAGGTCCTCGGTCTCGCCCGGCGTGGGCTCGGGGTGGACGCGCCGGATCAGCGGCACGCCGAGCCGCTCGAACAGGCGGGCGAGCACCTCGTTGGCCTCGACCATGAACATCTCGATGAGCGTGTGCGTGAAGGCGTCGTCCTCGCGCTCCGCGTCGATCACGCGCCCCTGCTCGTCGAAGAGCAGCACCACCTCGGGCAGCTCCAGCGAGATCATCCCCTGGCGCTGGCGGCGGCCCTGGATCGCCTTGGCGAGCCTGTCCATCTCGCGGAGCGTTTCGACGAGCTGAGGCGTGTAGTTCGGCTCGGTCTTGGCGTGGCTTCGCGCCTCCTCCTCGTCGCCGTCGATCAGCGCCTGGGCCTCGAGGTACGTCAGGCGCTTGGCGCTCTTGATGAGCGTCTGCCCGGCGCCCTCGGCGCGGATGTTGCCCTGCTTGTCGTAGCGCATGAAGGCGCTCTTGGCGTAGCGCGGCACGCCCTCCTGCAGCGAGCAGATGCCGTTGGAGAGGATCTCCGGGAGCATCGGGATCACGTGGCGCGGCAGGTAGACCGAGTTGCCGCGCTCGAGCGCCTCGCGGTCGAGCGCCGAATCCTGCTCGATGAAATGGGCGACATCCGCGATGTGGATGCCCAGCTCCCAGCCGTCCGCCGTGCGCTTGATCGAGATCGCGTCGTCGTAGTCCTTCGCGTCCGGCGGGTCGATCGTGCAGATGAACTCGTCCGAGAGATCCTTCCGGCCCTTGAGGGCGGCCGCCCCGCGGCGCTGCCACTCGGCGATCTCCGCGTCGAAGAACCGCGTCACGCGCCGGGCCTGCTCCAGGCACGCCTCCGGAAACTCGCCGGGCAGGTTGAACGCCGCGATCACCGCCTGCGTCTCGACGTCGGGCTGGCCCGCCTCCCCGAGGACACGGCTGATGACGCCCTCGGCCAGCGAGCCCCCTTCGGGATACTCGATGATCTCGACCACCACCTTGTCGCCCGGCCGGACGTTCTTGCTCTCGGCGTCGCGCACCACGATCTGGTCGCGCATCTCGCGCCCGTCCGGCTGCACCAGCCACAGCGGCCCCTGCTTGAAGATCTCCCCGGTGAACGCGGCCCGCTTCCGCTCGACGACCTCGACCACCTCGCCCACGAACTGGGGCCCGCTGACGTCGGCGCGGCGCTCGCGGCGCTTGTCGCGGCTGATCGCGACGCGCACGATGTCGCCCGTCATCGCGTCCAGCCCCGCCCCGGGCGGGATGAAGACATCCCCCTCGCGCGTCTTGCTCTCCGGCTTCACGAACGCAAAGCCCCGGTCGGTGCCGCGGAACTCCCCCACGATCTCCCCGCCCATCGCCGCCAGCGAGGGCAGGCGGAGCCGTCCGGCGTCGTCCACGTCGAGCTCGCCCGCCTCTACGAGCTGGCGCACCTCCTCCGCGAAGACGTGCGCGTCGTCCACGCGCAGCTCCTCGGCCAGGTCCCCCACCGCCTTCGGCTCGTACCCCTCGTGCTGGAGATGCTGGATGAGCCGGCGCTTGTAGCGCAGTGCCATGGCGGGTCCTTTCCCAAACCCCCTCCGGACGCCCGAAGCGTATCGAGCGGCGAGCTCCCGCGGGCGCGCCGGCCCGGCGCGACGCGGGATCGCCGGTCGCCAAACCCCGCAGCCGGAGCCGCCGAGGGCATCACATGCTCGGCAGATACCCGGCGGCCGTCTCCCGGAAGCCCGCGGGCTCGAAGCCGAGGTGCTCGCGCGCCTTGACCACCGGCGCCACGCTGTCGGACGTCCCCATCCGCGCCATCCCCTCGTCGAAGGGAAGGAGCGCCCCGAGCCCCAGCATCGCCATCACCCGGGCCTTCGCCGCGGCGAGCCGGCCCGGGATCGGCGCCGGCCCGATCCGTTCTTTCGCCAGCGGCACGCGGTCGCGCACGAACTCGAGGAACTCCGGCCACGTGAGCGTCTCCGAGCCGGTCAGGTGGTACACCTCCCCGATCGCGGACTCGCGCTCGAGACACTCCGCCACCGCCCACGCGACGTCGCCCACGAACACCGGCTGCAGGCGGGGCGCCTCGAAGCGCGGCGCGGGGAACGCCCTCGTGACCCTCGCGAAGTAGGGCATGAAGACGAACGGCGCGATCCGCCCCGTCGCCCAGCCCTTGACCATCTGCATGAGCTCCCCGTCGCGCCCGTGGATCGTCCCCGGACGGAGGATGGTCCACGCCAGGCCCGACGCCCGCAGGATCCGCTCGCCCTCGAACTTGCTTCGGTAGTACGCCGTCTCGCCCCGCTCGCTCACGCCCAGCGCGGAGATGTGCACGGCGCGATCGCACCGGGCCTCGGCCGCCGCCGCGACGAGGTTCGCCACCGCCGACACGTGCACCCGCTTGAATGTCTGCCCGCCCGGCCCCTCGCGGATGATCCCGACCGTGTTCACGACCGCGACACATCCCCGCATGAGCTCGACCAGGGCGTCGTGGTCGTGCATGTCGCCGTGCACGTGCGTGAGCCGGTCGTCCACGGGCAGCACCGCCGACCCCTTCCCCGGGGCCCGCACCAGCGCCCTGACCTCGCGTCCGCGTCCGAGCAGCTCGCGAACGACGTGCCTGCCCACGAAGCCGCTCGCGCCCGTCACCGCCACCGTTCCCACAGCGCTCATCTCGCACCTCGATTCCTTCGGGACCGGCGGAGTGTAGGGGTTCGAGCGCCGACGCGCCCCCCTGGGTAGCATCCCGGCAGCGATGGCCCTCGCCGCGACGAACCTGACCTTCGCCTATCGCGCCGGGGCGCCCGTGCTCCGCGGCCTTACCGCCCGCTTCGAGCCCGGCAGCCTGACCGCCGTCCTCGGCCCCAACGGGAGCGGCAAGACCACGCTCCTGCGCCTCCTGCTCGGTCTCCTTGCCCCGACCGGCGGCGACGTCCTGCTCGACGGCCGCAGGCTCCACGCCATGCCCGAGCACGAGCGCGCCGCGCGACTCGCGTACGTGCCCCAGCGCCCGAGCGTCGCCTTCGGATTCTCGCTGCTGGACATCGTCTCGCTCGGGTGCGGCCCGCGGGCCCCGGCGGCGCGCGCCACGCGCGCCGCGCGCGACGCCCTCGCGTCCGTGGGCCTCCTCGAACGCGCGCGAACGCCCTTCGCCGAGCTCAGCGCCGGGCAGCAGCAGCGCGCCGTCCTCGCCCGGGCGCTCGCCCAGCTCGATTCGACCACCGCCGACCCCCCCGCGTGCGCCCTGCTCGCCGATGAGCCGACGAGCGCCATGGATCCCCGACACGCGCTCGAGGCGATGGACCTGCTCAGCCGACAGGCCCGCGCCGGACGCGCGGTCGTGGTCGTCCTCCACGACCTCGCCGCGGCGCTCCGCTTCGCCGACCGCGCCCTGGTACTCGACGCCCGGGGCGCGCCCGCGGCATCGGGGCCGGTGCGCGAGGCCCTCCGCGACCCGGTCCTCCGGCGCGTCTTCGACGTCGAGTTCCTCGAGCTGAGCGACGCGGACCGCGCCGTCACGGCGTTCGTCGCCACGATCCCGGTCGGCGACCGCTAGAATCGCCCGCGGATGCAGACCTGGATCAACATCCTCATCTTCGTGCTGGTCATCGGCGGCCCGATCCTCGGTCGCATCCTCCAGTGGCTGGGCGAGCAGAAGAAGGCCAAGGACCGGGAGCGGAGGCTCGAGGCCGCACGCCTCGAGGCCCTGCGCACGGGGCGTCCGGTCGCCGAGGTCCTCGGCGCCCAGACCGCCGCGACCACCGCCCAACCGCCGGCAAGCCCCTCCGATCGCGTGCAGGAGCTTGCCCGCCGACGCCAGGAGCAGCTCCAGGAGCTGCGCCGGCGCCAGCAGGCCGCGCGCCAGCAGCAGACGCAGGCCCGGACCCTCCCGGGACCGGCGCAACCGCGCCCCGGCGGCGTCCTCAGGCCGCCGACGCCCCCCCAGCGCCCCCTGCCACGCGCGGGGCAACCGATCCCGCAGCGATCTGCTCCGCGCCCCGGCCAACCGTTCCCGCAACGACCGGGGCAACGTCTCCCCGGCGCCGCTCGGCCCGTGCCGCTCCCGCCCAAGCAGCGGCAACGCCCCCCGGCCCCCGTCCCCGCGCCCAAGCCTGCGCAGGTCCCGACCGAGCCCGAGCCCGTTCGCGCCGCGACCCCGATCGCCCAGGCGCCCGCGCCGCAGCCCCCGACCGCTGCGCCGCTGGTCGGCGCCGTGACGATCCTCGCGCACCAGATGACCCCCGCGGACTGGCGCCGGTTCGTCATCGCCCGCGAGATCCTCGACCCCCCGCTGGCCCTCCGGGAGCCGGGCTCCGGCGCGTCCCCCGCCTGAGCCGCCGCACACCAGTACACTCCGCCATGCCTCGCCCGCGCACCGCTGTTGCCGCCCTTGCGACTCTCCTGCTCCTCGCCGGGTGCGACGTGCCCGAATCGGCCCGCGGCTCCAAGAGCCTGCTGGAGGTCTGGGCGCCGCCCACGCCCCTCGAGGCCGCGCAGATGGCCGTCAACCCCTGGGACGCCGACGAGCGGGCGCGCGGCACGATGCTCCTCGCCAACGGCTACTTCGGCGGAGAGGACCCCTACCACGCGCTGTACATCGAGCGCGCCGCCGACGAGGATCCCAACGCCCGCGCGGCCGGAGTGCGGGGCCTGGCCCTGCACGGCCAGCCGGAGGACGTGCCCCTGCTCGTCGAGCGCCTGAAGGACGAGAACGTGCGCGTCAGGCTCGAGGCGGCCCGCGCGCTCCAGCGCGTCCACAACCCCGTCGCGATCGACGAGCTCATCGTCCATACACGCCTGCCCACGCTCCCCACGGCTCCCAGCGGCACAAGCCCGGGAAGCCCGGGCACCCCGGGGGAGAGCGAGCCGGATATCCGGGCCGAGGCCGCGCTCGCGCTGGGGCAATACGCCGAGGCCCGCGTGCTCCTGCCCCTCATCGCCGCGCTGGACGACCGCTCGCTGACCGTGAATCGAGCCGCGAGGTGGTCCCTGCGGACGCTGACGGGGGAGGATCACGGCTTCGACCGCAAGTCGTGGCTCGAGTGGTACTCCAAGAGCGATGCCCCGCTGGCGGGGCGCACCGCCTACATCTACCCCGTCTTCAACCGCGACAAGTTCTTCTGGGAGTACCTCCCCTTCGTCCCGCCGCCCCCCAACGAGACCGCCAGCACCCCGGTCGGGTTCCCGCCGGCGATCGAGCGGCAGGATCTGCCCGTGGGTGACTCCAACAGCTGATTCCCGCTTCACCCCTCGGCGATTCCGGCCGAATCACGCGTGGGGGCTGCCTACACGGTCGGGAGGGTTGACGCGGTGAGAGCGATCAGGGCCGATCGGGGGAACATCCGACTGGACGAGAGGGCTCCGGAGCCGGCGCCCGGCCCGGGCGAGGCGCTCGTCGCCCCGACCCGGCTCGCGATCGACACCGCGGACGCTCTGGCCGCGAACGCTTCGTTCTCGGGCGTGCTCGGGCACCAGTTCGTGGGGCGGGTCCTCCGCGCGGAGGCGGTCGGGCGCCCCGCCGGCGGGAGGGTCGTCGGGTCGGCGCACATCCCCTGCGGCCGGTGCGATCGCTGCCGCTCCGGGCTCAGCCTGCACTGCGCCCATTCGGTCACGCTCGGGCTGGATCGGCGCGACGGCTGCTTCGCGGAGGCGTTCGCGATCCCACTGGCCAATCTCGTCCCGGTTCCTGACTCACTCGACGACGACCACGCCGTCTTCGCCTCCACGCTCGGGCGCGTCCTCCACGCGGCGCGGATGCTCCGCCTCGAGGGCAAGACGTTTGTGAGCGTGCTCGGCGACGGCCCTCTCGCGCTTCTCGCCGCCCAGGTGATGGCGCGACGGAACGCCTCGGTGCGTCTGCTGGGCACCCACGCGCCCAATCTCGAGCTCTGCGCCAAATGGGGGGTGAAGCACCGGGCCCAGCACGAGGTGGGCCGGCGTCACGACCAGGACGTCGTCTTCGACTGCGCCTGCGACGGCGCATCGCTCCAGCTGGCGCTCGGGCTGGCCCGCCCCCGCGCCACCGTCGTCCTCATGCGCGATCCCGCCGTCGACGCCGCGCTCGACGTGCGCGCCCTCGTCCGCCACGAGATTGAGCTGCTCGGCGCGCGCGGCTCGGCGGTCGCCGACGCGGTCGGCGAGCTCGCGGCCGGGAACGTCGATGTCCTCTCGCTGATCGCGCGGCGCGTCCGATTCGAGGACGCCCCGCACGCCCTCCGCGCCGCCGCGCAGCCGGGCGCCCTCAAGATCCTGCTCGACGCGGCGTGACGCCCGTCACCAGAGCACGCGCGTCCGGATCGTCTCCTCGATGGAGTCGAGGCTCTCCAGCGCGGCCTGGGACGCGCTCGGGTCCACGTCGAGCACGACGTAGCCGATCGACTCGTCCGTTCGCAGGTACTGAGCGCGCACGTTCACCCCCTCGCGCGCCATCGCCGAGTTGATCTTCCCGAGCACGCCCGGCACGTTCTGGTGGAAGTGCAGCACCCGGTGAGACCGGTCGCCCGCCCCCGCCGCAGCATCCTCCTGCAGCGGCAGCTCGACCTGCGGCACATTGACCGCCCCGGTGGTCGATCCCACGTTGACGAACTTCAGGAGCTTCGAGGCCACGTCGCGCGCGATCGTCTCCTGCGCCTCCACCGTGCTCCCGCCGATGTGGGGCGTGAGGATCACGTTGGGCAGGCCGCGCAGCTCGCTCTCGAACGGCTCGCCGCGCTCGCGGGGCTCGACGGGGAAGACGTCGAACGCCGCGCCGGCGAGGTGGCCGCGCAGGACCGCGTCGCGCACCGCGCCGAGGTCCACGATGCCGCCGCGGGCGTTGTTGATGAGCATGGAACCCGGCCTCATCCGGGCAATCTGCGCCGCGCCGATCATGCCCCGGGTCTGCGCCGTCGCCGGCACGTGGAGCGTGAGGATGTCGGCCTGCGCCAGCAGCCCGTCGAGCGAGGCGGCCTGGCGCGCGTTCCCGAGCGCGAGCTTCGGGACGATGTCGTGGTACAGCACACGCATGCCCATGGCCTCGGCGAGCACCGAGACCTGCGAGCCGATGTGCCCGTAGCCGACGATGCCGATCGTGCGCCCGCGCACCTCGTGCGCCCCGCTGGCCGACTTGTCCCACCCGCCCGCGTGCATCATCGCGCTCTTCTCGAACGCGCGCCGGCAGAGCATCACCGCCTCGGCGATGGTCAGCTCGGCCACAGAGCGCGTGTTCCCGAAGGGCGAGTTGAAGACGGGCAGGCCCCGCGAGCGCGCATGCCTGAGATCCACCTGGTCGGTCCCGATGCAGAAGCACCCCACCGCCAGCAGGCGCGGCGCCGCGTCGAGGTGCTCGGCGCGGAGCTGCGTCTTGGAGCGGACCCCGACGAGGTGCGCCGACGCGAGCAGCTCGGCGAGCTGCCCCGGCGTCGGCGCGCCCGCGAGCGTCTCGACCTGGAACCCCTCGCCCGCGAGCAGCTCCGCCCCCGCTTCGTGCACGCCCTCGAGCAGCACCGCGCGGATCCGATCCTTCGGGAACGACGTCTTCATCGGTGCTCTCTATCGGCCGGGGACGCCCGCGCCGTCACTCCGCGAGCGCGGGCCCGTCGGTCTCGGGCGGGGGAGGCTCGATGCTGACCAGCCCCGCGGCGATCGCCCCGCCGAGCACGGCGCACAGCGCGAGCCGGTACCACCCGAAGGGCGCGAGCCCGTGGCGGTTCAGAAAGCCGACGAGCCACTTCACCGCGATCGCGGCCGAGATCGTCGCCACGAGAAGCCCGGCCACGATCGGCGCCGCACCGATCACCTCGAACATGTCGGGCGTCCCCGTGCTGTGCGCCCCGTACAGGTTCTTCGCCAGCTTGTAGCAGCAGGCAGCCCCCAGCGTGGGCAGCCCGAGCAGGAAGCTGAACTCCGCGGCCGCCCTGGGCTTGAGGCCCACGAGCACGCCCCCGACGATGGTCATCATCGAGCGGCTCGTCCCCGGCCACATCGCCACGCACTGCAGCAGCCCGACGACCAGCGCCTTGGCGGGCGTCAACTCGTCGATCTCGTGGCGCACGTCCTCCGCGTGCCCCGTGCGCTCTTTCTTCGCGCGCCACCGGTCGAGCCCGATCATGAACACGCCGCCCAGAGCCAGCGCGGCCAGCACCGGCCCGGTCCTGAAGAGGTGCGCCTCGATCGTGTCGTCGAGCAGCGGGCCGAGCACCGCCGCGGGAAGGAACGCGATGACCAGATTGATCGCCAGTCGTACTCCCGCGCCGTCGCCGGGCCCGATCCTGAGCAGACCAAGGGCCCCCACCACCATCTGCTTCACGCGCTGCCAATAGAGCCCCAGCACCGCCAGGATCGCCCCACCCTGGATCACGATGTTGAACGCGTCCACCGCCGCCTTCAGCTCCGGAGTCTCGTCGAGCCCCATGAGCGCCGACGCGAGGATCAGGTGTCCCGTCGAGCTGATCGGGAGATATTCGGTGATGCCCTCGACCAGCCCGAGGACGATCGCGTGCCAAAGTTCCACCTGACCGAGTCCTTTCGCGTTGGCCGCGACCCGGGCGGCGGAGCCGAGTGTAGGGTGAGGAACTCATGGATTCGGCTCGCCGACCCTGTTGCCTGAACACGATTCGGGTCCGTGAACTCGACGACCCGCGCCTGCTCCCCTATCGCAACCAGAAGGACGCGTGGCTCCGCGCCCAGCGCGAGGGCGGCACCGGCCTCGCCGACGGGCTCTTCCTCGCCGAGGGCGAACTCGTCGTCCGCACGCTCGTCGACTCTCCCCATCGCACGCTCTCGGTCCTCTGCACGCCGGCGCGACTCCTGGCGATGGCGGACGCCCTCGCGCGACTCGGGCCCGAGACGCCGGTCTTCGTCGCCGAGCGCCCTCTGCTCGAGCGCATCGTGGGCTACGACCTCCACCGCGGCGTCCTCGCCCTGGGCGCCCGTACCGACCCGCCCACCGCCCCCGACCTGCTCGCCCGCGCCCGCCTCCTCGTCGTCTGCGAGGACCTCTCCAACCACGACAACCTCGGCGCGATCTTCCGCAACGTCGCTTGCCTCGTCGGCGCCCCCAAGCCGAGCACGCTCCCCGGCGCCGTCCTGCTCAGCCCCCGCTGCTGCGACCCGCTCTACCGCAAGTCCCTCCGCGTCTCGATGGGGCACGCGCTCCGCGTCCCCTTCGCGACACTCTCGCCGTGGCCGGACGCGCTCAGCGGGGTGCCTGGGGCGGGCTTCGACCTCTTCGCCCTGACGCCCAGGCCGGGCGCAACAGCCCTGAAAGAATCCACACGAAATGCGAACGCAAGGGTCGCCATCCTGATCGGGGCCGAAGGGCCGGGGCTGTCCGACGGTGCGCTCCGGGCCGCCACGCGGCGCGTCCGGATCCCCATGGCCCCGGGCGCCGACTCGATCAACGTGGCCACAGCGCTCGCCATCGCCCTGGCCCACCTGGAAACATGACCCCGACGGGCCCCGGAACCTGCGGGGGCCTTGGCGAGTCAATAGAGTGTTCGATGTGTACGCCGCCGCGCACACGGCGCGGCTTGGACAGACGGGAGCCCGCGATGAACGGTACGAGCCGCGCTCTGGCGCTGGGGATCTTCATTCTCGCCTCGGGACAGGCCCTCGGACAGGACGCGGTCGTCCTCCGCGAGGCGGTCGGTGCCCGGGCGTCGGAGCTGGGGGAGATGGAGCTCACCCCCTTCGACACCTCTCTCTGGGCCACGCTCGAGAGCTGGACCAACGGCCCGGCGCTCGACCCCGGCGCGACCGACGGCAAGGTCGTGCTGATCGCGACGCTGGCCTCGTGGAACCCGGCCTCGACGCGCATGATCCCCACGATCCAGGCGCTGAAGACCAAGTACGAGGGGCAGGGCCTCCTCGTGGTCGGCGTCCACCACCCGCAGGGCTGGGACGCCGCCGCGGCGAAGCTCTCGCAGCGCAAGGCGGACTTCCTGATCGCCCACGACGCCTCCGGCAAGTTCCGGGAGGGCATCAAGGCGGACCAGGACCCGGACTTCTACCTCATCGACCGCGCGGGCCAGCTCCGTTTCGCCGATATCCGCAACGAGTCGCTCGAGGGCGCGGTCACGCTGCTCCTCGGTGAGGACACCACCGCCGCCGGCTCGCTGCGCGATCGACTTGCGGAGGAGGCCCGCCAGCGCGAGGCCGAGTTCGGCAAGCCCAAGACCATCCAGGAGCAGATCAACCTCCGCGCGCTGCCCGAGGTCCCGTTCACGCCGCCCTCGGCGCAGGCGTACGAGCTCGCCGACTGGCCGAAGCAGAAGCGGGACCCTAACTCCGGCGGGCGCGACGAGGACCGGGGCCCCCGCGCCCGGCCGCTCCCGGCCTCCGGATGGTTCGGCGAGACGCCGCCGAAGGTCGAGGGACGCGCCGTCGCCTACTACGCCTGGGAGCTCGAGGATCCCCGCGGCACGCAGATCGTGCGTGAGATGGACCAGCTCCAGCGCCGCCTCGGACGCGACGCCGTCATCGTGGGCGTCCTCACCGGCATCCGCTCGCAGGACCGCTCCGGCGGGCGCGACAACGAGAACATCAACCAGCAGGAGCTCGCCACTCGGCTCGGCCGGATGTGCCGAAACCTCGGCATCGAGCACCCGATGCTCATCGACATCGGCGGGCAGCTCTTCAGCGAGGACGGCTCGCGGGGGAACAACCAGGACTACGGCGCGGCGGTGGTCAGCTCCGACAGCGTCGTCCGGTGGGAGGGCTCCGTCGGAGATCACGGCTTCCGGGCGGCCCTCGACCGCGTCATCGCGGTCGATCCGGGCGTCCAGGCGCGACGTGCGGCCGAGAGCGCCTACATCAAGGCCAGGGGGGGATGAGCCGGGCTCCGCTGCTCCACGTGGTCCTGCACGAGCCGGAGATCCCCAACAACACCGGCAACATCGGGCGCACGTGCGTCGCGCTGGGGTGCGCGCTGCACCTCATCCATCCCCTCGGCTTCGAGCTTTCCGAGAAAGCGTGCCGGCGCGCCGGGCTCGACTACTGGCCACGTCTCGACGTGCGCGAGCACGGCTCGATCGACGAATATCTCCGCGCCGAGTCACCCTGCAGGATGTGGGTCCTGACCACCCGCGCTCGGAGGCCCGCCTGGGACGCCGATCTGCGTCCGGGCGACCACCTGCTCTTCGGCCCGGAGACACGGGGACTCGCGCCGCCGATTCTCGAGCGGTTCCGCGAGCGGACCCTGACGCTCCCGATGCTCCCCGGCGAGCGTTCGCTCAACCTCGCCACCGCCGTCTGTGCGGTCGTCTACGAGGCTGTTCGGCAGATGATTGGACGAGGCGACCTTCTGATCGACCACGAAGGGCGCCTGCGCCGGCCCGGGAACGGCGCGGGCTGACGCGGGGAGGCGCGCCCCGCGCTGCGGAACCCGTCACTCCCGCGGTACACTCTCCGCCGAAGCATGCGACCGACCACGCGCAAGTTCATCCGCCCGGGAGCTGTCCGGATCGTGCGCGGCATCGCGCCCGCCGCGGCGGTCGCCGCCGCATGCTGCACCGGCGGGTGCGCCAAGCCGCTCCTCTCGCCCAACGAGCCTCGGAGCCAGTACAGCCGCTACGACTTGGTGCGTGGGCAGCACGCACCGCAATATATCGAAGACGAGTTCGGGCGGAAGAAGCCCAATCTCCGCGGCAGGCTGCTTTTGCCGGAATAATCGGCACGACCGCTGCGGCCGCACCCGGCCAGAGAACCGCGACGGGAATTCACTCATCGCGCCGAAACGTGCGCGTTTTGCCAAGAGTGGCGGACACGCCGCCCGATCACTTGATATCGTTGCTTTCGGCCGCAGGGAAGGCAGGCAGGAGCTCGATCGGATGACACGCTCACGCCGGACCACCGAGCAGAGTTCCCATCGCGGCATCGGGCGCCGCTCCAAGGTCGTATGGGCCTCGCTCGCCGGGTCGATGACCGCCGTCACCGCCCTGCTCCTCGCGCTCGACGGCGGCACGGGCGCGAGGCTCGACGGCTTCGCGCTGCCCGCGCTCGCGGCGACGACCGGCACGACCTCGATCGAGGCAGTGTTCGACACGCGCGAGCCGGTGGAGCCCGGGCGCTGGCAGGCCATCATCATCGACCACTCCGGTGCCGCCTACGGCACCCCGGCCTCCATCGACGAGCAGCACCGCGCCCTCGGCCTCCGGGGCCTTGGGAGCGACTTCGTCATCGGCAACGGCAACGGCATGTCCGACGGCGAGGTCCACGTGGGCTACCGCTGGCTTACCCAGCAGCCCGGCGCCCACACCGCCGGCGCCGACGGCGAGTGGTACAACCGCCACGCCATCGGCATCACGCTCGTCGGCGATGGCTCCCGGCGTCCGTTCACCGACGCCCAGATGAAGCGCCTGCTCGACCTGGTCTCCGCCCTCGCCACCGAGTACGACATCCCCCCCCAGCGCGTCGTCCTCCACGGCGATGTCGCCCCCGTCGCGGGCCCGGGCCGGTACTTCCCCGGCGCCGCCTTCCGCGAGCAGGTCGATAGCTGGCGATAGTCCCAAGCCCGGCACCGATCCAGCCGATCCTCTCCCCCGGCGCGCGCTCCGCCCGCGCGCCCGATTGCCGCGCCGGTCGATCGGCGAGATACTCGCTGGCTACCATCGGTGGCGGTCTCGCCCGCGCCAGCGGCCGGGGCCACTGTGAATTCGGCGGGCGGGAGGGAGGTCGTTCCCCCCGGCGGCCCCCCGTGTGGCCGGCCCGACTCCAGCGGGCGATCGTCGCGGGCCGGAGAGGTGTGTGTGAGCGGGCTTCGCGCCGCGGCGCCCCGGAGACGGACGGGAATCACGGTGCCGGTCAAGAAGAAGGGCGATGTCGTCGAGGGCTTCCGAGTGCTCCAGGAGCTGGGGCGCGGCGCGGCCTCTGTGATCTACGTCGTCCACGACCCCAAGACCAAGCAGGTCTGGGCGCTCAAGCAGGTGGAGAAGCAGTCGGACAAGGACCAGCGGTTCCTGGACCAGGCCGAGGAGGAGGCCCGAGTCGCCCAAGCCGTCAACCACCCAGGCATCCGCCAGGTCAAGCGCGTGATCAAGAAGGGCTCCTTCCTCGCCGTCAAGGAGCTCTTCCTCGTCATGGAGTTCGTGGACGGCATCAGCCTCGAGAAGCACCCTCCCGAGACCTTCGAGAAGGCCGTGGACATCTTCCACCAGACGGCCGAGGCCCTCGCCGCCATGCACGAGGCCGGTTTCGTCCACGCCGACATGAAGCCCAACAACATCGTCGTGTCCGAGGACGGGCGCGCCAAGATCATCGATCTGGGGCAGAGCTGCCCCATCGGCACCATCAAGCCGCGGATCCAGGGCACGCCCGACTACATCGCCCCCGAGCAGGTCCACCGGCGCCCGATCACGCCCCGCACGGACATCTACAACTTCGGGGCCACCATGTACTGGGTGCTCACCCGCCAGCATGTCCCCACCGCACTGGCCAAGGGCGACTCGCTCGTCGGCTCGCTCGACGACAAGATGATCGCCAGGCCCAAGCCGGTCCGGGAGCTCAACCCCCGCGTGCACGCCAAGCTCGAGGAGCTGGTCATGCACTGCGTCGAGGTCGAGCCCGAGAAGCGCCCCTCGAGCATGCACGAGGTCGCCGATCGGCTCAACCTCATCCTCGCCATCCTCCGGGCCAAGAGCGAGTCCACCAAGACCGGCCTGCCCGCCATCGCCGACAACAAGGACTGAGCCGATGACCGGCGTCAATGTCCAGAACGCCGGCGAGGTCATCGACCTCTTCCACGACGCGGCCGACGCCAGCCTCCACGCCGCCTGCCGCCGGGGCTCCATCGACGTGATCAGCGCCCCGGGCACGCTGATCGCCACCGGCGACCTCCACGACAACCCGTTCCACCTGGCCACGCTGATCGACGTGGCGGGGCTCGGCGCGAAAGCGACGCAGCGACGCACCGATGCGGCGACGCAGGGGCGGGAACCCGCCCACGCGCGAGCCCCCTCGCCCGGCCGCTCCATCGCCGATTCCCCGCCCCACATCACGTTCCACGAGGTGATCCACCCCGACCGGCTCGTCAACGGCCTCGACTTCTCCTACCGCGCCCTCGCCCGCATCGCGCAGCTCAAGCGCGATGCGCCCGATCGGGTCCACCCCCTGCTCGCCAACCACGAGCTGGCCCAGATCATCGGCGCAGGCATCGTGAAGGACGGCGTGCGCTGCGTGGACGCCTTCAACGACGGCCTCGGCTATGTCTTCGGCGACGACTGGGAGCGCGTCGCCGAAGCGATCGCCGTCTTCATCCGTGCGATGCCCCTCGCCCTCCGGTGCGCCACGCCCTCGGGCGACATTCTCTGCGCCCACTCTCTCCCCGACGTCGGCTCGATGGGCCGCTTCGACGTCGGCATCCTCAGCCGCGACCTCACCGACGACGACTACGCGCCGCGCCAGGGCTCGGCCCACCTCATGGTCTGGGGGCGGGGCTACGACGCCGAGCAGCTCGAGGACCTCGTCGAGCGCTGGGGCGTCAACCTCTTCATCCTCGGGCACGAGAAGGCCGAGAACGGGTACCTCATCGTGCCCCCCTGCGCCGTCGTCCTCAACAGCGACCACGAGCGGGGGGTGTATCTGCCCATCGACCTCGCCAGCCCGCCCCCCTTGGCGGGGATCCCCGGTCTGGTGCGCCCGCTGGCTGGGACGATGGGTAATGCGGGAGGGGCAACGAGAGGATCCGGGCGCTGAGCGCCGGCCGGGAGCCCGAGCCCGCCCCGAGCCGCCCCCGCCGCCTCCCCAAGCCCGACCCTCGCGTGATCCCTCGCGTCACCTGTCGCGGCTTCCCGTCAGTCCACCCGCCCATTCCCATCGCCCCCGGCTCCGCCCCGCCCCTTCACCCCCCGCGCCTCCCCTCCTACCATCCCGCCCCATGGCCAAGACCCGGGAAATCAAGAAGCGCATCAAGGCCGTCGGCAACATCAAGCGGATCACCCGCACGATGCAGATGATCGCCACGGCCAAGTTCTCCGCCGCCCAGCAGCGCTCCGTCGCGGGCAAGCCCTACACCGAGGCGCTCTTCGACCTCGTCGCCGAGCTGGCCGCCAGCGCCGGCGACAGCCTCGACCACCCCCTCCTCAAGACCCACGACAAGCCCGGGGCCCCGACGCTCACGCTCGTGCTGACCTCCGACCGCGGTCTCTGCGGCCCGTACAACGGCTCGGTGCTCCGCACCTCGATGGCCTACTTCCGCGCCGACGAGGGCGCGCGGGCGGGCGTCATCGAGGTCGTCGGAAAGAAGGGCGTCGGCTTCTACAGGTTCAACCGGATCAGCGTCGCGACGCACCACAGCCAGTTCGGTGACAAGCCCCAGTACGACGAGGTGGACCGGCTGGCCCAGACCTACATCGATCGCTACGTCGCCGGCGAGGTGGGGCGCGTCAACGTGATCTCCATGCGGTACCACTCCGCCGGCAAGCAGAGCCCGGAGGTGATGCAGCTCCTGCCCTTTAAGACCCCCGAGGTCGTCGCGCACAAGGCCGGGGGCGGCGGCGTCAACGCCATCTACGAGTTCAGCCCCGCCGGCCCCGAGCTGCTCGCCGACCTCGTGCCCGCGGCGGTGAAGGCCACGCTCTTCCAGGCGTTCAAGGACGCCGTGGTCAGCGAGCACGTCGCCCGGATGGTCGCGATGAAGGCCGCGACCGACAACGCCGGCAAGATGGGCAAGTCGCTGACGCGCACCTATAACCGCGCGCGCCAGGCGCAGATCACCACGGAGCTGACCGAGATCATTTCCGGCGCCGCGGCGCTCGAGTAGGGCTCGCCGTCGCCGCGCGCTCAGCACTCGCCGAGGATCTCGCACAGCCCGCTGCAGCTCTTGCCCCGCGCGAACTCGCCGGCGACCATCGCTCGCGCCGCCCCGTCGATCTGCTCGCGCACCCTCGCGAGGTCGAGCCGGTCGAGATCGATCACGCCCCGCTGGCCGGTGCGCAGCACCCAGTACTCGGCGGTGCCGCGCACCTCGGGCATCTCGTGACGGATCGCCATCGCGTAGATGCCCAGCTGGAGATCGGCGGCGGGCGGCTCGAGCCTGCTCTTGCTGGGGGCGCCCGTCTTGTAATCGACGATGCGAACCCCTTGGGGCGTCCGGTCGATCCGGTCCAGCCTGGCGATCAGCCGGTGCTCGACGCCGTCAACGACGTACGGCATGGTGATGCGGCGCTCGACCTCGAGGATCTCCGCGGCGTTCTCGACCATCATCGCGTGCGCCCGCGCGAGCACCGCGTCGAGCTCCTCGGCCGTGAGGCCGTCGCCCGCACCGCCGGAACGCAGCTGCGCGAGCAGCATGCGCCGGCCCGCCGCGAGCAGGCTCTCCGCCCCCGGCGTCGGCCTGCCGTCCGCCTCGGCGTCGCGCCATTGCCTCGCGTGCTCCTCGAGCACCTGGTGCACCAGGCCGCCGAGCGAGACGGCCGGCGTCGTCTGCTCGTCCAGGCCGAGCACCTCCCGCACGTAGAAGCACGCGGCGCATCGCTTGAACAGATCGAGCTGCGTGAAGCTCAGCGTCAGCGGCGGCCGCATCGGACGCAGCACCAGCCCGGGTGCGGCGTCGGCCGCTCGCTCGGCGCCCGCGGCGAGCCTCGCCGCCGCCTCGCCCGCCGCGCCCGATCGCGCCCACGCCGGCGCCGTGCCGTCCCGTCCGAACGCGCACGCCACGGCGAGCCGCTCCGCCGCCTCGCGCAGACGCGCCGCCGCCTCGCGCACCCCCTCCTCACCCCCGGCGCACCGCTCGAGCGCGTCCAGCGCCGCCGCGGCCTCGGCCCTCGCGCCCCTGCGCTCCGCCATCGCAAGGTCGCGCCGGAGCCGGCGAACGTCCGCGGGCGAGGCCTCGCGGCTGAGCGCGTCGCGCGCCCCCTCGGCGAGCACCGCGTCGCCGTCGAGCACGCTCACGAGGGCCGGCGTGTCCAACGCCAGCTCCTGAGCGTAGTGCTCGCTCTTGCTGCGAGACTTGGTCGCCTTGGTCAGGAGCACGAGCCGCCGCTCCGCCCGCGTGCAGGCGACGTAGAAGATCCGCCGCTCCTCCGCCCGCTCCCGCTCCTTCGGCGAGCGATCGTCCCCGAGACGGTCGATCAGCCCCTCGGGCAGGCGGAGCCGCTCGCTCCCGGCCGTGTTGGGGAACCCGTGGGGCGGGCTCACCCGCGGCACGAAGACCACGTCGAACTCGAGGCCCTTGGCCCCGTGCGCCGTGAGCAGCTGCACCGCGTCCAGCACCGGGCCCTCGTCCTCGTCGCGCTCGACCCAGCGCTCGCCGAGGTCCCCGAAGCCTTGCTCCTTCTCGTCGAGGTCGTTGTAGTAGCTCCAGAAGGCCGCGAGGTCGCCGGGCGGATCGAGGCGGTGCTGCACGGCGCGGACGAAGCGCACCACGCGCACGAGGTTCTCGATGCGCGTCGCCCGCTCGCGCCCGCCGGGGAGATCGGCGTGGGCCGGGTCGGCCCGGGTGGCGATGGCCCAGATGACGTCGGAGGCCGACGCGTGCTGGGCCAGGTCCCGCAGCTCGGCCCGCAACGCGAGGAAGCCCGACACGGCCGCGTGTTCGAGGGCGTGTCGCCCGAGCCAGGCGCAGTAGTCGTCGGGCTCGTCTCCCCCCTCGAGACGAGCCACTCGGCGCTGTGTGTGGAACGCCCTCTCCCACTCGGCGATCTGCTCGGCCCCCACGCCGATCGGCGGGCGCCAGAGCACCCTGCGGACCGCCCACGTCGCGCCGGGATCCACGAGCAGGTGCGCCCAGGCGAGCAGGTCCTGGACGCCCGCGTCGTCGAGCACCCGTCGCGCCTCCCGCCGCTGGCCGGGGATCCCCTCCAGCTCCAGCGCCGCCGAGACACGGTCGAGCTCGGTGTGCGTGCGCGCGATCACCGCGAGGCGCGAGAGCGGGGCTTGCGGCGCCCGGCCCGCCTCCTCGCGGATCAGCGCCGCGATCGCGTCCCCGGCCAAGGGCTCGTCCGCGAGCTGCACGACGGCCACGCCCGCGCCGGGCAGCACCGGCCCCACGCGGAGCGACTCGGCCCGCCGGATCTCCTTGTCCGGCGCGAAGCGCTGGTTGGCGCGCGCGATCACCGCGTTCGCGGCGTCCAGCACCGGCTGCTGCGAGCGGTAGTTCTCGGTGAGCTCGAGCGTCTCGGCGTCGCGCCAGATCGAGGCGAAGCGGGCAAAGGCGCGGTCGTCGGCCCCGCGGAACTCGTAGATCGCCTGGTCGTCGTCGCCCACGACGACGAGGTCGGGGCGCGACTCCGGCGGGGCGAGCTGACGCAGCAGCTCGATCTGGGCGAGGTTAACGTCCTGGAACTCGTCCACAACGAAGTGGCGGTACTCGTGGCGGCAGATCGCCCGCACGCGCTCGTGCTCGCGCAGGAGGGCCGCGGGCGCCGTGATCAGCTCGTCGATCGTCACCCACCCCCGCTCGCGGCAGGCGGCCTCGAAGAGCCCGTAGAGCCGCGCATGGGCGGCGAATCGCTCCTGCTCCTGCCGCTGCGCCGCCAGCGCCTCCTCATCGGCATTGCGCCCGTCCGAGCCGAACCCCCGGCGGAGATGCTCATCCCACGCCGCCGCGAACGCCCCGCACTGCGCGGGCGAGAGGGCGTTGTTGCGGAACAGCCCGATGTAGCTCGCGGCCTCGCCCACGAGCGCCTCGGCGCCGTGGACGAGGAGCGCGCCGAAGACCCCGTGCTCGGCGACAAGCGCGCGGAGCAGCCTCCGACGCTGGGCGCTGTCGATGATCTCCGGCCGGCTCCCCAGCCCGGAGAGGTCCGGAAACCGGCGGAGCAGGCGCAGCCCGAACCCGTGGAACGTGTGCGCGTGCACGCTGTCGGCGACCCCGGGGCCGATCAGCGCCGCGAGCCGCTCGCGGAGCTCCTCGGCCGCCTTGTTCGTGAACGTCACGGCCACGATGGAGGCCGGATCGACTCCGCGCTCGAGCACGAGGTGCGCGACCCGGTGCGTGATCACCCTTGTCTTGCCCGTGCCCGGCCCGGCCAGGACGATCAGTGGCGGCCCCTCGTGCACCACCCCCAGCCGCTGGGCCTTGTTGAGCCCGGAGAGCAGGCCCGGGGCCTCGGAGGGAGGGACGATGGGCTCGGGCGTCGCATCGGCCGGGGGCAGGGTGGACCACAGCGGGAGCTCGGGATCGGGGGCGACGTTCTCCCTGGCTCGGCCCACTGGTCCTCCGTCACAACCCGGCGCCCCGGCATGGCCGCGCCGCCGATCATCCCACGATACGGCCGCCGGCGTCGCTCGTCACTCGGGGTCACTCGCGCCGGCGTTTCGCATGTACAGATGCAGCGCCGTCGAGCCGTAGACGTGGGTCTCCGGACCCGCCGCCCCCTCGATCTTCAGGTCGACGGGCTCGTGCACCGGCCTCGGCTGCGCCTCGTTGAGGTCGATCACCTCGACATCGGCCTCGGTGATGTCCTCCCAGCCCGCGAGGTCGTCATCGTCCCCGGCGGAGCGCCCCGCGCGCCCACGCCGGGCGGGGGGTGTCTCGTCCGGCTCCTCGCCGCCGGTGTGGTAGAAGGGCCAGGGGGTGCGGAGAACGGCGTAGCCGGCAGCGTCGAGGCGCTGGATCAGGCGTGCGAACTGGCCACGCACCCGGGGCCACTGCCCGGGGTCGCGGACCAACGGGTAGGGCGGGTCGAAGAAGACCAGGTGAACCCCCTCCGGGCACCGCGCGAGTGCGCCGGCGCCGAGCGCATCTCCCACCACGATCTCGCATCGTTCCGAGACCCCCAGCTCGGCGGCCGTCCGCTCGATGAGCCTGGCGATGCGCCGCTCGCGCTCAACGAATACGACATGACTCGCGCCGCGGCTCAGGGCCTCGAAGCCGATCGCACCCGAGCCGGCGAAGCCGTCGAAGACCTCGACCCCCTCGGTGTGGCCCCGCAGGAGATTGAACAGCGACTCGCGCACCCGGTCGGGCATCGGGCGTGTCGTGTCCGCATCCGGCGGCGTGTGGATGTGCCGGCGTCGAAGCTCGCCGCCGATGATCCGCAGCATGCGGAAGCCTAGGGACCCGTCGGGAAGCGATCAGCCGCCAGATAGCAGCCGGGAATGTCGCGGGTCGCGCCCTGAGCACGGAGCTTTCACCCGGGGCCCGACTCCTCGCCGCGCACCCGCGCCGCAGTCTCCGAAGCCTCATCCCCTGGTCAGCAGGTCCACCTGGTACCGCATCATCGGCGGGGCCTCAACGCCGCTGACCATCTGCCAGAAGGGCTCGCCGTGCCCGTCGTCGTGCCAGCTCCGGAACTGGCCCCTGGCGTTCTCGGCGTAGAGGTCGAGCATGGGGCCGCCGACGAAGACGGCCCGCTGGATGAGCAGGAGCTCGTCACTGGCGTACTCGGCCTCGGCCGCGACGCCGGCGAGCGCATCCACGATCCGTCCGAAAAGCTTGTGGTCGCGCTTGAGCAGGGTGTCGGCATCGCTCCAGACGTAGTAGCGGTACCGGCTGGCGGGGCGCACGCGCAGGGCGTGGCGCGACCGGAGCAGCGCGACCAGCCCGTCCGGCCCGTCGATCTGTCGCTTCACCGGCTCGGCCGGGAGCACCCGCTCGAGCTGGTAGCAGAACGAGTCAAGGTCGGTCACGAAGCGCCCGTAGATGGGGCAGATCTCCGCGTCGGGCTGCAGGCCGAGGAAATGGGTCAGGCACGCCGCGAAGTGCAGCCGCCGCCGCGGGACGCTCGACCACGCGACGAGGTGGTGCTCGTCGAGCATCTGCGCCACATCCGGCTCCCAGTCGAGAACGCGGAACGGCGAGTCGGCGTGGCGGGTCAGGGCGCTCATACACAACGACAGCCGCGCGGCTGCTCGCGTCCTCTCTGTACAAACCGGCCGTCACTCCCCCCTCGCCACGAGGACAGGCAGCTCCGGCAGGACTCGGATTGGCTACAGAAGTGTGCCCCAAGCCCCGGCGTATGCCAGCCGTCGGTGAGGTTTGTTTAAAGTGTTTGTAACGACTGGGCTTATGACGCTTTCGCAGGCCCCCCTGACGAGGCCGGTGAGCCCTGGGGACCGCACCGACACCGGGTATCTCACGTGGGCAGAAACCTCAGCGACAACAGGCCTGTTAATCTCGACACATTGGGAAATGGGGATAAACCCGGAGAGACCCGTGTCGCACCGTGCCGCCCCCGCCAGGCCCGGCCCGGCCGCGCCCCCGCTCAATCGGCATGGTTCACGGGGGTCGGCGGCGCCTTGGGCTCGATGGCCTGGAAGGCCAAGCGCTTCTCGCCCGAGCCGGCGTGGTCGGGCCGCTCGTGGAGCGCGGCCGCTCGCCCGTCGTGGGTCGGCTCATACACGATGCCGATGGTCGTCTCGGGCTCGCCCAGAATGAGCCGGTTGACCAGCTCGACGCCCTGCATGAGCGTGTGATCGGTGTTGGCGACCTCGTACTTCCACATGCCGAAGCGGCCGCGAGAGTAGACGTCCCGAACCTCCAGCCAGGGGATGACGTCGCTGAGGATCTGGTCGCGGTCGACCGTCGGTGTGGGGTACGAGTAGTCGGCGTGGTAGACCCAGGTATCACAGATGTCGTCCCGCTCCCCGGGCCCGAGCAGGCCCGCGCTTTCCAGGCCGCGGATCGTCTGCTCGACCACGGTCGGTCCGTCAACGGGCTTGTGCGGGCTCTCGCTGATCTCGCACAGCAGCGAGTAGTGCGTCGCGTTGTCGGGGGTCATGTATGGCGAGTAGTTCGACAGGTAGGTGACGCGGTAGAAGGGGCAGTTGTCCTCGGGGAAGTACATCCAGCACTTGGTGCTCGGGCAGGGACGGCGGATGCCGATGCCCACCATGTAGCCCGACGAATGCTTGAGGTCGGCGGCCCGCGCGCGGAGGCAGCTGGGCACGCACCCGTCGAGCACGTCGCGGCACAGGACGTCAAGGGGCATGGCGCTGAGCAGGATGTCGTAGGGTTCGGTCGTACCGTCGGTGAAACGGGCGGTCTTTCCCGCGACATCGATGGCCTCGACCTGCCTGCCAAGCGAGATACGGTCGCGGATCGACTCGCCGATGCGCCGGTAGAACTCGCCCGTCCCTCCCCGGAGGGGATATTTGAAGCGGTTGTTGGGGCCCCACCCGAAGTCGTCGGTCTCCAGGACGACGTTCCTGAGGGCGCGGTCGATATCGAGCACCGCGACGCGCTCCCCGATCCACGTCTTGTTCATCATCTCGGGCGGGTGGGCCCAGACCTTGAAGTTGTACGGACGCATGAAGTATCGCGCTATCCCCTCCCCGAAGACCGCGTCGATGAACTCGCCGAAGTTGGTCGCCTCGTGGTGGCTCTTGATCGGCCCACGCCCTGTCTGTGCCCTGATCAGCCCGCTGAGGCACTCGTACGCGGCCTCCCTGGGCAGGTAGCGGATGTTGTTCTGGAACGGGTACGGCACCCAACGGCCCAGGATCCGCACCCAGCTCTCGCGCTCGTTGAGGCTGAACTCATCGCCCATGAAGCGGTCGAAGAGGCGGTCGTAGTACTCGTAGTGGCTGAACATCACGTGGCCCCCGATGTCCCACGTGAAGCCGGCCTGGTCGGTGAAGCTCGCGGCCAGGCCCCCGACGTAGGGATGCCGGTCGACGATCAGAAAGTTCTCGTGACCGAGCTCGCGCAGTCGGAAGCCGGCCCCGAGGCCCGTTGGCCCGGCGCCGATGATCAGGAACCGCGGCCCGGCGGATCCACGACCGGCCGATCCGGCGGACGCAATGCCCCGGCCCTCGTCGATGCCCTCGCCCATTCGTCCGAGACCTCCGTGGAAACTCCCGGCTCCCCGCAGCCGTCGCCACCCGCCCAAGCCTACCCCCTTTTCTGCAACCGCGGCAGCGTTCGTCAATATCGAGATCAGCCGGACCGGATTCCGGGGTCGGCGGGAGGGATCGAGCGGTGAACGGGGCGACGGGCTCACGACCCGGATCTTGATCAAGCGAGCGCCCTTCTGCGCGGGGAGGCCCGGTCGTCGGGCCGGCGAGGGGCGCCGAGCTGATTCAGCGGAAGAAGGGGCGCATGGACCGGGTGAACCTGGAGGACGCGGTGCTGTTCGCGACGGCCCGGGTCAGCAGAGATTTCGCGCGGCTTCCGGGGGCGCCCGGACCGGACTGGTGCCGCCGGGCCGCGCGGGCCCTCGCCCAGGTCGCGCCGGCGAGCCGGGCGTGGATCGCGGTGCTGCGGACGGGTACGCGGGCACGCGTGGAGCGGACCGGCTCGAGCGATGAGGACGGGTCGGCATCGGACGCCGCGCTTCGCCTCCTTGCACGCGACCTGGTCGAGACGCTTCCCGGGCCCATCCGTCCGTGCGTGGGAAGTCTTGAGGAGCTGTGCGCGGCGGGTGGGATCGGGAGCCGGCGGTTGGGCCGCTACGGCCGCCTTCTCGCAGGGGTCGAGCCCCTGCCCGTGCGTGCGCCGGGCGAGCATCACGTGCTCGTCGTGCTGTGGGAGCCGGGCGAGGGCGGGCATGGGGGCCCGTCCTTGCCCGCGGAGGACCTGCGGCGTGTGCTGCGCAGCGCGATGCCCGTGCTGGCGGAGCGGCTGCGGGTGGCGCTGGGGGGCGGGGGCGAGCGGTCGGCGTGGCTCTCGGAGCGCGAGCAGCGGGTGCTCGAACTGCTCACAGGCGGGCTGACCGTGCCCGAGATCGCGGCTCTGCTCGGGCGGAGCCAGCACACCGTGCACGACTACGTGAAGAGCCTGCACCGCAAGCTGGGCACCAACTCGCGCGGCGCCCTGATCGCGCGTGCGCTGGGGCACGAGGTGAACGGGGTCGCGCCGGCGCGGGGTGCGCGATGCCGCGCTGGACCGATGCTGGCATTCCGCACCGACGGGCGCACCGCGTTCGTGCATCACTGGCTCTGCTGATCGGCCGCGTGAGACGCCTCGCTCGCCTGGCCCGAGCCGAGCCGCTCGCGGATCGCGTCCGCGAGCCTGGCCTCGAGTCGCTGGTCGCGTTTGAGCGGGACGCGGTAGCGAAGCCCGGCCCGGGAGCGCAGCTCGGGATCGATGGAGAATGACGATCCACCGACCCACTCGCTGTCGAGACGGCGTCCGGCGCGGTGCTGACGCAGCAGCGTGACCCACACGGAGCCGGTCAGCTCGTCGCTGGTTGCGCGGAGGTCCGCCTCCGCGTCGGCCTCGGCGCTCCCGGCGACCTCATCCCGCGCGCGCGAGAAGGTGACGCGGACCTCGCGGGCCTGCATGTTCACGGTGTCCTCCCACTCCTGGGACAACCCGGTCTGCGTGGGGTCCCATGGCTCGAAGAGGCCCGGCGAGAAGTGCGGACGCGTCGTGATCACCCCGGAGGCGGCGTCCACCCGGTCGAGATCGAAGTGGAGCTCGCGGAGGGCCTCGCGGGTGGCGTCGAAGGCTGCCGCGTACTGCCCCGGGGCCACCGTGAACTGGCGCGGCCCCTCGGCGGAGGGTGCGCACCCGGCGCCGAGGCCAGCCGTCGCCACGAGGAGGATGAGGATTTGAAGGGCGGAACGGTTCATGGCTCGTGGTCGGGTGGGGCCCCGCCGGCGGGGCCGCGTGAGTCTATCGCAGCTCGTCGGCGGCGCGGATGACCAGGTTCCAGACGGCGCGCACGTGTTCCTCCCGGGTGTGCGTGCCGCCGATGGCCAGTCGGGCGATGGGACGGGGAGTGCCGCCGGGCCCGGGGAAGCTCCCGTGGGAGAGGAAGGCCTTGCCGGAGGCGTTCACGCGCTCGATGACCCTCATCGTCAGCTCGTCCGGGCCGGCGACGCGGAAGCAGACCAGGGCGAGCGTGCGCGGCACGACGAGCTCGAAACGATCGTCGTACTTGACCAGCCGCTCGACCATCTCGGCGAGGCGCACGTGCTCGCGGATGTGCGCCCGCAGCCCCTCGAGCCCGTAGTGCCGGAGGACGAACCAGAGCTTGAGCGCGCGGAAGCGTCGCCCGAGCGGGACGTGCCAATCGCGGTAGTCGATGACCCGGCCGCTCTCGCTCGCGGCGTTGCGGAGGTACTCGGGGGTGATGCTCATCGCGTCGATGAGGTCTCGCCTGGCGCTGGTCCAGAAGAGGTCGCAGTCGAAGTTGGTGAGAAGCCACTTGTGGGGGTTGACGCAGATCGAGTCGGCGTGCTCGAGGCCGGCGCCGAGGGCGCGGTGCTCGGGGCAGACAAGCGCGCTGCCCGCCCACGCCGCATCGACGTGCAGCCAGACCGGCGCACGCTCCCGGGCGCTCCCGGCCCCGATCGCGCCCGCGATCTCCGCCACGGGGTCCACCGCCCCCACGCCCGTCGTGCCGACGGTCGCGATGCAGGCGATAGGCGTGGGCGACGCGGGGTCCCCGGCCCGCTCCTCGAGCATGGTGCGCAGATGGCGCACGTCCAGGCGGCCCGCGCTGTCGGTCGAGACCTTCCACACTCGCTCGTCGTCGTCGGGCCCCTCGGCGATCCCCGCGATCATCGCGGCCTTCGTCACCGACGAGTGCGCGGCCTCCGAGCAGATCACGGCGAAGCGACGCTCGACCGCCTCCTCGGCCAGGCCGATCTCGCCCGTGGCGGATTCGGCCGCGCGCGCCCGCTCGCGCCGGAGCCGGCGCCAGCGCTGGCGTGCGGCCACGATCGCCGTCAGCGTCGCCTCGCTCGCCGTGCCCTGGATGACGCCACCACCGCCGAGGCCGCCGTTGTCCGCCGTGGAGCGGAACCGCTCGGGCAGGCCGAACATCTCCGCGGCCCAGTCGAGCATCCGCGTCTCGAGCTCGGTGCACGCGGGGCTGGTCTGCCACATCATGCCCTGGACGCCGAGGCCGGCGCTGAGCAGCTCTCCGAGGATCGCCGGTCCGCTCGCGTTGCACGGGAAGTAGCCGAAGAACGCGGGGTGCTGCCAGTGCATGAGGCCGGGCAGGACGATCCGGTTGAGATCGGCGAAGACCTCGCCCCACGCCTCGCCGGGCTCGGCGCTCGCGCCCAGGCCCGTCTCGGGCGGGTGCTCGGGGAGGCGCGAGAGGACGTCGCCGGGCGCGTCCCGGCTCATCACCGGCCACACGCTCACCGAGCCCATGTAGTCGGCGAGGAAGTCGATCATGCGGTGGCCGAGCGCGCGGAACTGCTCGGGCGTGAGGTGGGGCGGTGTCGCGTGGCGTTCTGGTCCGGGCATCGCCGAGAGCATACCCCTCGCCGGGGCGCGGCCGGCTGCACCTGGCCGCGCCCGCGCTCCGGACCGTTCGGATCAGTCGTCGCCGCCGCCCCCACCGCCGCACCCGGCCCGCCAGTCATTGAGGAAGGCGTGCACGTCGGAGGAGCTGATCTCGCCATCCCCGTTCCAGTCGGCCGCGGGATCGCCGGCACTCCACGCCCGAAGGAACACGAGCACGTCGCGCGTGTTCACCCGGCCGTCGAGGTTGAGGTCCGTCCGGCATGGCGGCGTCGGATCGGTCGCGATGGTGAGAAGGATCGTCGCGGGGAGCTCCGCGGCCTGGCTGAATCCCTCGGTGGCGCTCACCAGATCGAGGCCATCGGTCCAGAACGTCATCACCGGGAAGAGCAGTCGCGATCGGTCGTGGCCCCCGAGCCCTCCGCCGAACCACCCTCGCTCGACGAAGCCACGGGCCCACGGCGACGGGCTGTCCTCCGGTTCGCCCGCGTCGATCACGACGATCGGCTCGAACGAGCCCCACGCGCCGAGACTGTCGGCGGGCAGCGTCGTGGCGATTCGGAACTCGCCGAGCAGCCCCGCGATCCGGAGCGCTCCGGGGCCCTCGGCGAGGAGTTCGCCGTCACGGAAGACGTGCTCGCCTCGCTCGGCGTCGAAACCGGCGTAGCGCATCTGCACGACGCCCAACGTCAGATCGAGCGCCGGGTCTTCGCCGAAGGCGGGGTCGATCGAGCCGGTGCGCCCGCCGTCCGCGTCCAGGATGTCGACGACACCCATGGCGAGCGTGAGCGTGCGCGACGAGGGGTCGTACGACGACGCGGAACCGCTCTTGGCCCCCGACCCGACCGTCTCCCACTTCGGGTAGGGCCACCACTTCTGGTGGAGGCCGGCGTGGCGCCCCACCACGTAGCCCGCACCGGCGAGATGCCGCGGCGTGTCTGCGGTCGCGTCCACCGGCTTGGGCTGCCACGACGCCCCGTACCAGTCATTGTGCACGACCTTCGGGTCTAGCGTCGGGTGTGGCGCGATTGTCGCGAGGGAGATCACCTTCGACTTGCCCCAATCAATGTCGACAAGCCCCTGGGCCGTCATTTTCGAGTGGATGTAGCGCAGCGTGTTCGGGTCGTCGTCGTCGTCGTGGGGACCGTCGAGGTGCTTTCCCTCGATGCCGAGGATCACGTCCCTCGCTCCCGCGCCGGCCCACTCGAGGGCTCCGTACACGGGCGTGAACGCCCAGAACCGGCCCGGAACCGCCAGTTCCCCGGCCGTACCGCCCGCGTACGCGTCGGACTCGTCGACGCGCAGCGTCCCGCTGGCGGCGAAGGTGTCCTGGGTGTCGATGTTGATCGTCATGTCGGACTTCGAGGTGTCGTCCCACTGCGCGACCGCACCGGTGGCGCCGAGCGCGCATGTGAGCGCGGTGGTCATCAGAAGACTCTGGGCGAGACCTGGGGCGGTTCTGCGGTTCCGGAGCATGGTGTGCCTCCTTCGTTCGTTGCGGGTCGATCCGACCGTCGCTCCCGGCACCACGCCGGGCGAGTGTGCGCCCGCCGTGTCCCTCAGCGACGGCTGGGCATAGCCGTCACGCGCAGGCGGACGAATCGAGCCACCGTGCGCGCAGCGCGACGGCCGGCCCCGCCAGGGGACCGGCCGTCACGCCGATCGGCGTCGGTCTCACTCGCACCCCGCCGTCCAGGCATTGAGGAACTGGAGCACGTCGCGCGTGTCGACGCCGCCGTCGCCGTTGAAATCGGCCGGGCAGTCGCCCTTACCGGGGTGCGCCACGAGGCTCAGGACGACGGGGAGCCCCTCGTCGATGTCGGGGCCGCCCAGGCCGAGCCTGAGCAGCGCGGTCTCGCCCGGCATGAGCGGCGGGTCGATCATCACCAGCGCGTGGGCTTCGGTGAGATCGACGACCTCCGCGGCGAACGGCCCGTCCGCGTCGAGCCGGTCGAAGGGCTGCCAGTCGGAGTAGCCGAAAAGCTCGAACGCGCCCATCGGGTTGGGGCCCGCGTTGGTGACGAGCAGGCCGGCCCGGGCCTGACCCCCGGAGAGCAGGGCCTCGCCCATCTCGCCGGGCCCGAGCGGGAAGGCGGCGCAGAGGTCGGCGTGCACGCCGTTCTTGCCGCGTTCGGAGAACTTGACGCGGACCTTGGTGCCCTCGGGCGTGTCGGGGTCGAAGGTGATCTGGATCGTGATCTCCTTGTCCTTGTCGATGTAGCCGCCCTTGACGATAGAGCTGCACGTGCGCCCGGGCGAGCCGTCGGTGGTGTCGGTCTCGTCGGCGCCGAGCGTGCCGAGGCCGTCGTCGTCCACGGCGTCCTTGCCCTCGTCGACGATATCGATGCCGCTGATGTTGGGCGGGGTCACGCCGGGGTCGGGCACGCCGTCGTTGTCGGCGTCCACGAACACGTGCACCGTCACGTCGTGGACCTGCCGGCCGGTGTCGTTGCGCACCTCGATCTTGGGGTTGCGTCCGCCGCCCCCGATCGGGATCACCGTCCCGCCCTCCTTGACGCCGTGCACCTCCGCCAGCGCGGGGAGCACCGCGCCGGCGAGGGCAACGGCCACGACGCTCGTGCGGGCTTGGCTGGTGAGCTGGGATCTACGCGACATGGTCAACTCCTTTCCGACGTTTTGCTCGCCGGGACGCTCCCGGCCAACGTCTCAAGCGACGGTCATCCGAACCGGTCACGGTCACGCGGCGCAATCACTCGCACCCGCCCGACCAGGCATTGAGGAACTCGAGCACGTCGCGCGTGTCGATGGACCCGTCGCCGTTGATGTCGGCCCCGGGGAGCCGTGCGTTCCACGCGTTGAGGAACTCGAGCGCATCGCGGGTATCCACCACGCCGTCGTCGTTGAAGTCGGCGGTGCAGAAGACCCAGTGGTACGGCACGTTGAATGGAATGATCTCCCCGGAGTCCATGCGCACCCACTGGACCGCCTGACCCGGGAAGATCGGCATGAGCTGGTCGGACATAGGCCCGTAGAGGGCGCAGGTGAAGATGGGGATCGGGCTCCACGGAGCGTTCCCGATCGTCGTCTGCACGGCCATGCCGTCGGCGTCGAGCACGTTCTCGAGCGCGATCACCGTCGTCAAGCCGTCCGCGGTCGGGTCCATGGCCGCCGCGGCCGCGAGGTCGCTGCTCGTGCCGCAGTGGTCGGTCTCGAAGCACTGGCCGCTCTCGGTGATCGTGACCTCGCCGCCCCCCTGCTGACCGTCAGCGACGGAATGGAAATAGGTCGCGGGGGGAGCCGCGGACCGGATCTCCTTGCCAACCTCGACGTCCTTCACCTTGGAGAGGCCGGTGCCGACGGATCCCTCGTTGCCGCACCCTCCGGCGTCAACCCGCTTCCAACTCACTTCGCTGAAGTTCCCGGGGAGACGCACGACGTCGCCCTCCTTGAGCACATCGCCCTTCTTCAGCTCGACCCACTCGTCCGTGCCCGCCTTCTTGACGAAGGCCCCGCGGGAATCGGTGATCTCGACCTCGACGCCGGCCGCGGCGGACGAGACGGCGCCCGCGAGCGCCAGGAGGGTTGCGAGCGCGGCGAGGCGCCCGAACGACGAAACGGTCATGCTGCGCGCCATGGGATGCTCCTTGTTTCCGGCGTGCGTTCCGGCGCCCGAAACCCTCGTGCGCCACGTGGCAAGCGGCGCGCAGGCGGGATCCTCACGCGGAAGACAAGGAAGCGCTGGGCGCGGAACCGCTGCGCGGCATTCGCGGTCAGAGCACCGCTCAGGTCACCACCCGCGTACGCCGGCCGGCACGGCTCGGCTCGCCGGTCGATTTGCTCGGCTTACTCGGGCAGCTTCGCCAGCTCGGCCTCGACGCGGTCCGTCAGGCGGCGGACGGTGTCGGCGCCGAAGTCGAACTTCAGGCCCGCGGCCGCGAAAAGCTCGGGGAGCGGGCGGCTGCCGCCCAACCTCATGGCACGGATGTAGGCGTCGATCGCGGCCTTCTCGCCCTTCTCGAGCGAGTTGAGCCAGAGCTGCAGCGCCCCGAGCTGGGCGATGCCGTACTCGATGTAATAGAACGGGTGCCCCCAGAGGTGGGGCTGTCGCTGCCAGAGCCACTTGTGCTCGTCGTCGAGGCCGCTCCAGTCCACGCCCGCGCCGAAGCGCTCGTCGAGCGCGAGCCAGTGCGCGAGCCGCTGCTCGCGCGAGTGCGCCGGGTTAGTGTAGATCCAGTGCTGGAAGGCGTCGATCGTGGCGATCCACGCGAGCAGCGAGACCGAGCCCTCGAGCTGCTTGCGCATGGCGCGGGCGTGGTCGGCCTGGTCGGAGTAGTAGCCGCCCTCGCCGCCCCAGTGGCGCATGGTCAGCAGCTCCATCGACATGCTCGCCACCTCGCAGAACTCGATCGGCGCGTGGCGGTAGCTGACCAGCGGCTCGTCGCGGCAGAGCTGCGAGTGGAAGGCGTGCCCCGCCTCGTGCACCATCGTCTCCACGTCGCGGTGCAGGCCCGCGGCGTTCATGAAGATGAAGGGCGTGCGGATGCGGTCGCGCATGTACTGATATCCGCCGGGGGCCTTGCCCTTGCGGCTGTCGAGGTCGAGGCATGCGCCGTCGCGCGAGCCGCGGGCCTCCGAGCCGTCGCCCAGCGCGGCGAACATGCCCGCCAGGCGCGGATCGAGCCGGTTGAAAGACTCGACGGCCTTGGCCATGAGCTGCCTGCCCCCCTCGAAGGGGCGCAGCGGCGGGCGTCCCTTGGGGTCGACGGCGAGGTCCCAGGGGCGGAGGCGCTCGAGCGCGAGGTCGCGCCGGCGCTCGGCGAGGCGGCGCTGGCTGAAGGGGACAACCGCACGCTCGACCGCCTCGTGGAACGCGAAGCAGTCCTTGGGCCCGTAGTCGAAGCGGAGCATCGACTTGAAGGCGTAGCCGACGTAGTCCTTGAACCCCGCGTTCTCCGCGACCTTCTGGCGCAGTGCGATCTGCGACTCGTAGACCTCGTCGATGGCGTCCTTGTCCTTGAGACGCCGGGCGGCGCTCGCCCGCCAGGCGGCCTCGCGGACGGCGCGGTCGGTGGACTCCTGGTACTTGGCCATCTGGGGCATCGTCTGCTCGCGCCCCTCGAACTCCACCGTCATCGCCCCGGTGATCGTCTGGTACTTCTGCGTGAGCTTCTCCAGCTCGGTCTGGAGCGGGACGTTCTCCTCGCGGAAGAGCTCGACGGCGGTGCGCGTGTTGCGCTCGAGCACGAGGTAGCGATCGCGCGGCATCCTGATCTGCCGGAACAGCTCGGCCTCGCGCTTGTCGAGCTCGAAGACCGCGGGCTTGATCTTCGGCGAGACCTCCTCGATGAACTTCGTGAAGGCGCCCGCGGCGTCGGCGTCGTCGGTGTCGCAGGTCATGGAGATGTAGAGGTTGGCCTCGGCCTCGTGGCACGCGGCCTCGAGCTCGCTCCGGTCCACGAGCCATCGCTCCAGCTCCCTGGCGGACGCGACGGGCCGCTCGAGCAGCATCGAGAACATCGGCTCGATGTCCTCCCACCGGGTGGCGTCGAGGTCGGCGGGGACGAAGCTGGTGTCGAGTGCGGGCATCACGGGCTCCTCCGGTCTTCGGCGGGGCATCATAGAGCCCGGGGCGCCGCGCCGGGCGCGCAAAAGAGGCCCCGGGCGCGAGACCCGGGGCCCGAGTCCGCGGGTGTCTCGACGCTACGGACGCAGCAGGTCGCGGAGGATCTTCTCCTCCTGGCGGAACCACTCCTCGTTGAGACCGGTGAAGAAGGCGATGTTGGGGTGCTCCCGGCAGATGCGCCGCAGCACGCCGAGGTGCTGGCGGGCGAGGCCGACGAACGCGCCGCGCTGGTCGATGTCCTGGCTGGAGGCGGCGTTGGCCTTCGCCAGCTCGTACTTGGTCCGGTACTCCCCGAGGCGTTCGTTGGCGTCGGACACGCTGGCCCGCCACGTCCTCATGTTGTCCTCGACCTGGCTGAGCGGGAAGATCTCGCCGTTCACATGCCTGCCGAGCCAGTTCACCTCGGGGTAGCCGAGCAGAGCCTCGAGCTCCTTGAGGGAGTCGGCCTTGCCCCTCGAGAAGCCGCAGGACTCGGCCTGCGTCGCGTCGAACGTCAGGATGCGACCCGTCGGGTTGACGAGGTACTTGCCCTCCTCGGTGTTGTACCAGGTGATGTCACCGTTGGCGTCGCGGTTGTAGGAGAGCGGCTCCTCGATCTGCATCGAGCGCATGATCTTGTGATCCTTCTTGCCCTCGGCGGAAGCCTTCTCCATCATGTAGAGGACCTTCTGCAGGTCGTAGCCCTCGACGGCCTGCAGGGCGCCGAACCAGCCGGTGCACGCGCCGTAGTTGCCGTCGGACATGAAGTAGATCTCCTCGAGCACGTGCGAACTCATCGCCGCGGCGGAGATGGCTGATTCGATCCACGCGACCGTGCGGAACTTCTTCTTGTACTTGTCCACGAGAACCTTGTGCATGTTCTCGATCTCGAGCAGGTACCCGCCGCCGGAGTTGATCTTGAGGACGACCACGTCGACCTGGTTCTCCTCGAGCCAGGGGATGGCGTCCTCGAGCGGCTTGGAGGCGAACTCCATCCCGACGGTGCCCTCGAGCGTGAGGACCACGGCGCGGACTTCGCCCGGCCGCTTGGCCTGGGCCTTGGCGTTGCTGTCGGCGTTGGCCTTGATCGGATCGGCGGGGGGCGGCGTGGCGCCCGCGTCGCGCTCGATGCGGTCGATCTGGGCGGGGGTGAAGAAGCCCTCCTGCTCGATGCCGCCGATCTTGTACCTGAGCCAGACCGAGCCGTTGAGCTCGCGCACGATCGTGCCCTCGAGGACGCGCCCGTCCTTGAGGTGGACCTTGTCGGCGGCCCAGGCGCTGCCCGCGGAGCCGAGCAGCATGACCGCCGCGAGCGTCAGCCCCGCCAGCACCGTCGCCAGCCTGCCCAGTGTGTTCTTGATGCCCATGTCGTTCCCTTCGCCTCTACTCTGGTTCGCGTTCGGCGGCGCCATGCTACGGACGGTCCTTCATCTGCTCCTGCTTGATCTGCTCGTGCATGACCTGGAGGCTGGGGATGTCGGGCATCCCCTCGGGGAGCCGGAACATGCCGACCTTGATGACCTCCTGGTACTTGGTCAGGAGCGCGATCATCTCCTGGATCTTGCGCATCTGCGTGGCGCGGGCGGTGACCCGCTCCCGCCGCTCGCCCTGGACCTGGATCCGGGCGAACTCCTCCAGCAGGTCGCGCAGCTGCCGCTCGGCGCTCTCGATGCTCCCCGTCCACTGCTCGAGGATGCGCTCGCTGCGACCCTCGATCATGCGGTGACGCCGCTCGATCTGCAGCTCCCAGAGGAGGTCCTCGATGCTGTCCACGGTCCCGTCGGAGATGCCCAGATCACGGGCGACGTCCGCGGTGAGGGTGAGGGTGTCGTTCCCCAGGCCGCGGGCACGCTCCTCGTCGGAGTCCACGTTCTCGCCCTGGCCGTCGTCGGTGAGGAGCTTCTCGCCCAGCTCGGTCTTGGGAAGGCCCTCGGACAGCACCGGCCGCCCGTTCTCGATGCGGTAGCTGAGCACGTAGTCGGAGCGGGCCATCGCCTCGACAATGCGCCCGTCGTACCCGCCCCGGTTGGCCATGCCGCGCGCGTGGCCCAGACGGAGCGAGAACTGCTTCTCGCGCACGCGCTCGTCGCCCGTCGACCCGAACATCTCCAGGAGGTTGCCTATGCCCCCCATGCGCCCGTCGGGGGCGAAGTAGATGGTGTCGAAGTTGAAGGGGAGGAAGGCCGCGCCGCCCATCGCGTTCTTGACCCAGACCACGATCTTGGGCGTGTAGCCCAGGATCTCCGGCAGCTCCTTCGTGAAGACAGGCTCGATGTCCTCCGTGAGGAACAGCTGATCGAACATCTGCACCGTGTCGTCGAACTCCTGGCCGCTGAACGTCTCCCACGCGTTGTCCACGACGAGGATCAGGTACTGCGGCTTGTTCGCCGCGGCGTCCTTGATGATCTGGCGCAGCGGGGTGGGGGCCACGTCCCTCCCGTAATAGCCCTCGAGCTCCACGACGTACACGCCCGGCGCGCTCTCGTCCACGGCGTCGGCGGCGACCGGGTGATCGGGGCCCTCGCCGCTGCGGGCGTCGACCGTCGCGTCCGCCTTCTCCGCCTCGCCCCCCGAGGCCTCGCCCCGTTCGATCGCGAGGATGTCGGCCTTGCTGTATGTCTGCTCGCCGGAGATCCCGGCCACGACCACGAGGAACTTCACGTGCGTGGCCGTCTCCTCGAGCACCTTGCCCTCGATGATGCGCCCGTCCTTGAAGATGAGCTGGTCGGGAGCGTCCACCGCCTGCATCGACGGCGCTGGGGCGGCCCACGTGGTCGCGCCGATCCCGGGCGCCCCGCCCAGGGCGATCAGCCCGGCAGCCAGCGCCGCGAAGCCCTTCATCAGACTGGTTCTCATGACGTTCGCCCTCTTCAACGTGCGCGACTGAACCCGGCCGGGAAAGTCCCCGTGCCGCGACGGTCACAGCTTAGACCCCTTCGCGATTCTGGAGTTCCGACGCCAGGCGGAGGGCATCGGCCTTCTCCCGCACCCGCCCCTCCAGCTGCGCGTCGTACGCCGCGGCAAGCATCCTAGCAAAGGCCGGACCGGCCCGAAGCCCCGCCCGTATCAGGTCGTCGCCGCTGATCAGCGGCGGGGGCGCCAGCCCGATGCCGTCGCCCGCGAGAAGGTCCACCTCTGCCCCGATCGCCCCCGCCCGCCCGGCATCCCGCGCCCCGAGGACAGCCAGCGCGTGCGGGAACCACGGCATCGCGGCCCGACGCTTCCTGCCCGCCCGGGAGAGCCCGTCCCAGGAGCCCGCGAACTCAAGGACACCCCGGAGCACGTCGCGGAGGAGATCGCTCTCCTCGTTGCTCAGGCAGAGGCTTCGACGCCAGCGGGAGACGAGAGATGGGACCTGCGCCCCCGAGCCGACCTCCCCGCGCTCAAGGGCCCAGCAGGCGAGGCAGGCCGCGAGGGAGACCTCGGCCGGCAGACGGGCCAACGCCCCGCCGGGGACCCCCCCGGCTCGCCCCGGAAGCACGACCGCCTCGAGCCCCAGCCCCCGGAGCAGGTCCGCCGCCGCCCCGCGGGTAGGGTGGGCCATCATGCGCCGCAGCTCGTCGCCGATGCGCTCGCGGCTGACGCCCTCGAGCGCCCGCGCGTGGGCCCGGATGGCCTCCGCGGTCGCGGCCTCGATCGCGAAGCCGTACCGGGCGGCGAAACGCACGGCCCGGAGGGCCCGCAGGTGGTCCTCGGCCAGGCGGTGGGCCGGCTCGCCCACGGCGCGGATGATGCCGGCCCGGAGGTCGTCGAGCCCCCCCACGAAGTCGATCGCGTGGCCGGGCACTCCGGCGGCGTCGGCCGCGGCGAGGGGGTCGAGGAAGAGGGCGTTGATGGTGAAGTCGCGTCGCTGTGCGTCGTGCCTCGCGTCCGAGAACGCGACGTGGTCGGGTCGCCGCTTGTCGGAGTACGGCCCGTCGGAGCGGAATGTGGCGACCTCGACGGTGACGCCCCGCTCCTTGACGAGCACCACCCCAAAGCTCGCCCCCACCGGCGCGGTCCGCTTGAAGATCGTCTGGATCTCCTGAGGCCGGGCATCGGTGGCGACGTCGTAATCGGTCGGTTTGAGCCCGAGGAGCTCGTCGCGCACGCACCCGCCCGCGAAGTAGGCGGTGTGACCGGCGTCGGCGAGGACGCGCACGATCGCGGCGGCGGCCTCCCGCGCCTGCCCGCTGGTCCATCTCTGCACGACGGCCGCCACGGAGGCATTCTACGGATCGGGCCGGGCGCACCGGCAGCGCGGGCCCGGGGGTACGCTGCGCCCGAGCGATGAGCACGGGATCTCCCATCCAGGCCGAGTCGCCCACCTCGGTGAGGATCCGCGTGAAGGCTGTGCCGGGGGCCGCGCGCGACGAGATCGCGGGCGTGCTGGGGGACCGCCTGAAGGTGCGCGTGAGCGCGGCGCCCGAAGGGGGCAAGGCGAACAAGGCGATCTGCGCCCTGCTCGCGGACCGGCTCGGCCTGCGCCCTCGCGACGTCGAGATCGTCGCCGGGCACGCGAGCCCGGAGAAGGTCGTCCGGGTGAGCGGGATCGGCGCGCAGGCCGCGGGCGCGGCCCTGGGCTGCCCGTAAGCCTCACGACCCCTCCAGACCGCACAACCTCCCCCACGTTCGTACTCCGCGGGCATCCGCGGGTCCGTGCGCGAGGCCTCTTGCGGCGGGGCCTCCCGTTTGGCACATCGTGGATGCGTCGGGCCGCGGGCCCGGCCGGAGTGGGGCCCAGGGAGGGGGGATCGTGATGTACACGCTCGAGGAGGCGTCGGAGCTGGTCTCGGTGCTCGAGGTCGGCATGGTGCGCCCGTTCGCGATGGTGAAGGTACGTCCGGATTCGCTCCGCGAGCATCAGGCGGCGCTGCTGCGCGAGCAGCTCGCGGACGTCGTCGATCATGCGTGCGGGCGTGTGCTCCTCCGCTTCGGCGAGGGGGCGGACGTGTGCGCGAGCTGCCTGAGCGAGCTCATCCACGAGTCGCGCCGGTGTGAGGGCCTCGGCGGCCGGATGTGCATCGTCGGTCTGAGCCGCGACATGCGCCGGCTCCTCAGGACGACGGGGCTCGAGCGGCAGCTCCACCTCGTGCGCAGCACCGCCGAGGCGATGAAGCACTTCGATCGAAGAACCCGCGAGCGCGCCGCGTAGGCGGCCGCGAGGCGGGTTTCATCCTCGGATCAGCCCGGATTCACGGCCCCGGGGCAGATTCGGCGTAACGGGAGGGACGACGGGGTCCACCCGCCGTCGAGACCCGGTCGCCGCGCCATGAACAGAGAGACGCGACAATCCTGGGCCTCGCTCCCGGGGATCAGCAGGGTCGCCCTGCTGGTGGTCGCGGTCGTCGTGCTCGCCGGTGCGATGAAGGTCGCGGCGGTCGCCGTGCTGCCCATCGTGGCCTCGCTCCTGCTGTGCGCCCTCTTCTGGCCGATGCGCACGTGGCTCAGCCGCCGGATGCCGGCCTGGCTCGCGGCGGCGGCATGCAGCTTCGTGATCTTCCTCGCCCTGCTCCTCGTGGCGGGCTGGGCGTGGTACGCCAGCGGCTCGGCCGCCAGGCAGTTCAACGCTTCGGAGGAGAAGTACGTCGAGCAGTACCGGACGCTCCGCGCCTGGCTCACCGATCGGGGGGTGCCCGAGAGCTCCGTGCCGG
Organism: uncultured Phycisphaeraceae bacterium; assembly: GCA_964435785.1. Lineage (GTDB taxonomy): Bacteria > Planctomycetota > Phycisphaerae > Phycisphaerales > UBA1924 > PNC22. Next base: position 111,866 of record CAYTAH010000005.1, read on the forward strand.
AGGTGAACGGCCAGGGCGAGCTCGAGCTCGCCACCCCGGAGGGCTCGCGCACCGGAGGCCTCTCCCCCGAGGTACGCAATCGGGCTGTCCGCGTCGTGGCGGGCGGGCTCCAGTCCGCGGCCGGGGCGCTCGCGGCGCTGCTGCTGACGATCTTCCTCGCCTACCTCGCGCTGCTCGAGGGCGAGCGCTGGGCGCGGTGGACGAGCGAGCGGCTGCACGCGGAGGGCGCCGCCGTGCTGCGAGACATCGTCGGAGAGTGGTCGGCCCAGACGAGGAGATACTTCCTCGGCAAGACCATCAGCGGCGTGATCAGCGGCGCCGCGACGTGGCTGTGGCTAATGGTCATGGGCGTTCCGATGGCGCTCACGTGGGGCGTCTTCACGCTCTTCATGAACTTCATCCCGAACATCGGCGCGCTGATCTCCGGACTGCCGCCGACGATCATCGCCGTGGTCGAGCTGGGCTGGACCAAGGGGCTCATCGTCGCCGCGGGCCTGCTGGCGATCGAGACGCTCGTCGGCAACCTCGTGGATCCCTTCGTGCAGGGGAACATGCTGAAGCTCTCGGTCTTCGTCACGCTCGCCTCGCTGGTCTTCTGGGGTTGGCTGTGGGGAGCCGCCGGCGCGGTGATGGCGCCCGTGCTCACCGCGGGTATCGTCACCGCCGTCGCGCGGGTGCATGCCGCGGGCGGTCCGGCGCGTGCCCCCTAGTGGCAGCCCGGGCCGGTGCGCGGGGGCTCGACGGGGCGGCCCGCGATCGTGAGCGTGGCCCGCCTGGCCGGCGGGCGCCTGCGCTTGCCGAGCAAGCGGCGGGGGAAGAGCTTCACGACGATCCAGCTCGCCGCGCCGAGCGCAATCAGCGTGACGACCCAGAACTGCCAGTCCGCGACCGGGAATGGGTGGATCGGCTCGCGTGCCGGTGCGCCGAGCGCGACCATCGCCGCGTGCAGGATCGCACCGGGTGCACCCACCTCAGGCCACCCCCGTCAGGCGCAGCGCCTGATACACGGCGCCGGCGCACACGTACGCCAGGCCGCACATCCAGCCCAGCTGCAGGAGCGCCCACTTCCAGTGCCCCGATTCCTTCATCGTGACGGCGAGCGTGGGCAGGCACTGCATGGCGAGGACGTAGTAGACCAGGAGCGACCAGCTCGTGGCGGGCGTGAAGATCAGCGTCTGGCCGTCGTCGCGCCTGGCGGTGGCGATCGTGTGGCGCACGCTCTCGTCCTCGGCGTCCTCCACGCCGGCGACCTGCACCGCCATCGTGGAGACGAAGACCTCGCGGGCCGCGAAGCTCGCGAGCACGCCCACCGTGAGCTGGCGGTCGTAGCCGAGCGGGGCGAACACCGGTGCGAGCGCGCCGCCCATGCGCCCGAGGAAGCTCGAGCGCTTGGCGTGACGCGTCTCCGCGGCGTCGGCGGCGGCCGCGAGCTCCGCGGCCTCGCCCTCGAGCTGCGCCTCGCCGAGCTGCGCGACATCGACGCCGGTGAGCTCCGCGGCCTGTTGACGCATCTCGACCGCCTCCGCCGGCGGGGGCACGTGCGGGTAGGAGTCGAGCCACCAGAGCACGATGCAGATCGCCAGGATCGCCGTGCCGGCCTTGCGGAGGAAGACGAGAGCGCGATCGCGCGCGAGGAGCGTGGCCGTCAGCAGGCTCGGCGCACGGTAGCTGGGCAGCTCGAGCACCATCGCGCGGCTCTTGCCCGGCAGGATCGTGCGCCGGGCGATCATGGCGCTGGTGAGCCCGGCGAGGATGCCCAGCGCGTAGCAGCCGGTGAACGCGAGCGCCTGGAGCGAGGGGCTGCCGGGGAAGAGCAGCACCGTGAGCAGCACGTAGACGGGGATCCGCGCGGTGCAGCTCATGAAGGGCGCGGCGAGGATCGTCGCGAGCCGGTCGCGCCGGTCCGGCACGCCGCGGGCAGCGATGATGCCGGGCAGCGCGCACGCGTGGCTCGAGAGAAAGGGAACGAAGGAGTGCCCCGTGAGCCCGAATGGCCGGAGCATCTTGTCCATGACGAAGGCGGCGCGCGCGAGGTAGCCCGTGTCCTCGAGCAGCGAGATCAGGAAGAAGAGCAGGAAGATCTGCGGGATGAAGATCACCGTCGAGCCGACGCCCGCGACGACGCCCTCGACGAGCAGGTCGCGCACCGCGCCCGGCGGGAGCAGGGCCTCGAAGAAGCCGCCCAGGTGCGTGAAGATCGCCTCGATCCACGCCATCGGGTAGGCCGCCAGCGCGAAGATCACCCAGAACAAGGCCCCCATCGCGGCCACGAACGCGAGCAGGCCGAGCACCGGGTGCGTGAACGCGCGGTCGAGCCGGTCGGTGAGGGTGTCGGGCAGCGGGGGCTCGACGCCCGCGGCCATCTGGGCGTAGAGCTCGTCGGCCCACGCCTCGAGGCCGTCCTGCGTGCCCGGCGGGCTCTCGCGCGGGATGCGCCCGTTCGGGAGGGCCCGCACGAGGTCCTCGATGCCCTCGCCCGTGCGCGCGCTGCACACGACGACCTCGACGCCGAGCCGCTCGGCGAGGACCTTCTCTTCGGCGTGGATCGCACGCTTGCGGGCCTCGTCCACGAGGTTGATCGCGACGATCATCGGGAGGCCCCGGCGAGTCGCCTCGCCGACGAGCATCAGGCTGCGCGACATGTTCGTTGCGTCGGCGACGACGACGACGGTGTCGGGCTCGCGGATCTCCTCGCCGCGCGGGGCAAGCTCGCCGGCGAGCACGCGCCGGCAGATCTCCGACTCGCTCAGCTCGAGCTCGAGCGAGTAGATGCCGGGCAGGTCGATGACCTCGCTGCCCTCGGGCAGGCCGCGGGGCGCGCCGATCCGCGCCTCCTGCGTCGTGCCGGGAAAGTTGCTCGTCTTGTGCCGCACGCCGCAGAGGCGGTTGAACAGGCTGGTCTTCCCCGTGTTGGGGTTCCCCAGGAGGACCAGGCGGCGCGCCGACACACGCCCGCTCGGCACGGGTCCCGTCACCGCCTCGTGAACCACCGTTTCGCTCATCGCGGCCCCCGGCGTTGCGTGCTGCCACGTCATGAGGCCGCGGCGATCTCGACCTGCACCTGCGAGGCCAGGTCCCTCGCCAGCCCGATGCGGCTGGTGGGCCCGCCTCGGCACCCGACCTCGACGATCCACGGCCCGGAGGCGCGGCAGAGCCTGATGCGCTGGTTGGCGCGCAGCCCCAGCGCGCGGAGGTACGCCCCGTCGGCGCCGTTGACCAGGAGCGCGCGGATAATGCCGCACTCGCCCGGCCTCATCGAGCACAGGATGGCCATGCGCCCCGTGCCCGCGCCCCCGCAGCAAGGGACGTCCCGCCCGCAGCAGGGGGGTTCCCCGCAACACGTATGCACGGCATCCCCGGCCTGCTCCGCCACGCCAGCGCCTCCCGACGGATCAACGGACCCGCCAGTAGGAGTATAGGCAAATATTGAGACTTGGTCGCAATGCCTACGTGATGCGCTGCCCGGGCCGAATCTGGCCAGTTCAAAATTTGATTTTGAATTTGTCGATATACCTCTGTCGGATGATCCCACGCGACCTGACAGCCCGTCTGCGCGCGGCGGCGAGCCAGCTCCCCGCCGTCACCGTCACCGGACCTCGCCAGAGTGGCAAGTCCACGCTCTGCCGGGCGCTCTTCTCGGGGCTCCCCTACGCCAGCCTGGAAGCACCGGACATCCGTGCGTTCGCAACGGACGACCCCCGCGGCTTCCTCGCGCAATTCCCGGGGGGCGCGGTGCTCGACGAGGTGCAGCGGGTCCCCGAGCTGCCCTCGTACCTGCAGGGCGTCATCGACGCCGACCCGACGCCGGGCCGGTGGATCCTCACGTGCTGGCAGAACCTGGCGCTGCTCGGCTCGATCAGCCAGTCGCTGGCGGGGCGTGTCTCGGTGCTGCACCTGCTCCCGCTCGCGCGGAGCGAGGTGGTCCGCTTCCCAGAGCACCCCGCCACGCTCGACGAGGCGATGCTCGCCGGCGGGTACCCCCGGATCTTCGACCAGCGGCTCGACCCGAGCGAGTGGCTCCGCTCCTACGTGGCGACGTACATCGAGCGCGACGTGCGGACGATCACCAACGTCGGCGATCTCGTCACGTTCCAGCGATTCGTCGAGCTGTGCGCCGGCCGGACTTCGCAGCTGCTCAACTACTCCTCCCTCGCGTCGGACTGCGGCATCACGCAGCCCACGGCGAGGGCGTGGCTCAGCATCCTCGAGACGAGCTTCATCGCGTTCCGCTTGCCGCCGTTCCACGCGAACATCGGCAAGAGGCTGACGAAGATGCCCAAGCTCCACTTCTACGACACCGGCCTGGCCTGCTGGCTGGTCGGGATCCGCGCGCCGGAGCAGCTCCGCTCCCACCCCCTGCGCGGGGCGATCTTCGAGACGTGGGTCGTCTCCGAGATCCTGAAGCACAGGATGAACCTGGGCGAGACCGGCGGCATGAGCTTCTACCGCGATCGCGAGGGCGCAGAGGCCGACCTGGTTATCGAGCGCGGCGGCCGACTCACAATCGTCGAATCAAAGGCCGCGCAGACCGCTTCGCCGAGCCTCTTCGACGGCGCGCGGCGAGTTCGAGACCGCTTCTCGGGGCACACGCCTCCTGTGGAAGTCGTCGTCGTGTACGGCGGCCGAGAGGCGCAGACACGCACCGACGCCCAACTGCTCCCTTGGTCGGCGGTGCACGAACGCACCTGGCAGTAGTGCTGGCGTGTGCCTCCGGCCTCAGAGCTCATCGGCCGTGTACGTGAAGTGGTCTCCGAGGAAGACGAATCGGTTCTCTCGGACGAAGAAGACACAGCCGAGACCGCCAGACCCTTCGAACCGCCACAGTACGGCACCACCCCCACCTTCATGCCCGGGGACCTGCGACAGCGTTCCACGCGCGCGGATCCATTCGATCCACTCTGGCTCGGGGCGCCCCGCCAACACGCGCTCCACAGCCTTCGCCTGGGATGGAAGGTCGATGAGATGGAAGTCCATCGCATTTCTCGAGCGCCGCTACGCGCTCTGCGCCGTCTGCCCCGCCGAGCCCACCAGCTGGGCGTTGGTCTCGACCCGCTGCATGGCCGCGAGGAGCTGCTCGACCTGCTGGGGCGGGGGCATGTTCATAAGGCGGCGGCGGAGGGCGGTCACGGTGGCGTGGGTCTGCGGGTCGAGGAGCAGCTCGTCCTTGCGCGTGCCGCTGGCGGCGAGGTTGATGGCGGGGAAGAGCCGCTTCTCGCTGATCTTGCGGTCGAGGATCAGCTCCATGTTGCCGGTGCCCTTGAACTCCTCGAAGATCACCTGGTCGCCCTGGCTGCCGGTGTCCACCAGGCAGGTGGCGAGGATGGTGAGGCTGCCGGCCTCCTCGGTGTTGCGCGCGGCGCCGAAGAGCAGCTTCGGCACCTCGAGCGCCTTGGAGTCGATGCCGCCCGTGAGCGTGCGCCCCGAGCTGGCGTGGTGCTTGGATCGGTTGAAGGCCCGGCCCACGCGGGTGAGCGAGTCCATCATCACGACGACGTGCCGCCCGGCCTCGACCATGCGCTTGGCGCGCTCGATGCACATCGTGCTCACCGCGACGTGGCGCTCGGTGTCGTTGTCGTTGCTCGAGGCGATGACCTGCACCCGGTCGGACCACGGCAGGGGCTCGCGCACCTGCTGGCCGGTCTGCGGGTCCCGCTTCATCGGCCCCAGGAAGGTGCGTCTGAAGTCGGTCACCTCCTCGGGCCGCTCGTCCACGAGCAGCATGAAGACGTAGAGGTCGGGGTGGTTGGTCAGCAGCGCGGTGGCGATGTCCTTGAGCAGGGTCGTCTTGCCGGCCTTGGGCGGCGAGACGATCATGCCGCGCTGGCCCCGCCCGATGGGACAGAACAGATCCACCAGGCGGCAGGAGACCGGGCACCCCCTGTACTCGAGCGTGAGCCGCGGCTGGGGGTCGATGCTCGTGAGCTCGTCGAAGCGGGGCCGGCTGGAGAAATCCTCGGGCGGCAGCCCCTCGATCGCGACGAACGAATCCACGACGGGGCGGGCCTGGCGTGGCCCCCCGCTCTTGCCCCGCCGCCGGCGTCGCGGCTTCTTCATCTCCACGTTGACCGTCACCTCCAGCCCGTTGCGCAGGTTGAACTGCTCGCCGAAGGAGAGCGGGACGAAAGGATCGTCAGCGCGCTCGAGGATGGTGGCGTCCTGGTATTGACGGACGCGACCCTCGGCGCGCTGAGGCCACTCGAGGATGCCTGTCAGCGTCTGCATGGTCTCACTGCACTCTGTCGGACGCGCGGCCGAAGGGGCCGCTCGGCGGTGAGGCTTCCCCCCTCGCCCTGCCGACGCGGAATCGTGAATCGTGTCCCGCGCCGGCCACACAATCAGACACGCTCCGACCCCGGTTGTCAAGGGGGCCCCCGGGACCCGGGCGCGGGGGCTGAGCGGTTCGCTACCATCCACACGCGGCCGCGGGCCGCCGGAGCAGCGAATGCAGGTCGTGCAGGGCATCCCGGTCTCTTCGGGCATCGTGGTCGGGCGGGTCTTCGTCCTCGACCACGACCCCCACCGCGTCGCGCGGTGGACGGTCACCGAATCCATGGTGGGCGACGAATTGGCCCGATTCGACGCCGCCGTGCGCGACTCGCTCGCGGACCTCGAGCGGGTCTACGAGGAGGCCAGAGACGAGCTCGGCGTCGAGACGGCCAAGATCTTCCTCTTCCATAAAGGCATGCTTAGCGACCCGTCGCTTATCGGCCCCATCCGGGACATGATCAGGCTTGAACGGGTAAACGCCGAGCACGCCGTCGTCGAGGCCTTCGACAAGGTCGCGCTCTCCTTCAGACGCCAGCGGGACTCGGCGTTCCGCACCAAGACCGACGACATCCGCGATCTCATGATGCGGGTGCTCGATCACCTCATGGGATCGGGCCCCTCGCGCCTGCGCGAGCTGGAGCACCCCGCGGTGGTCGTCGCGACCGACCTCACGCCCTCGCAGACCGCCGGCTTCGACCGCACCAAGATCGTCGGGTTCGTCACGGACATGGGCGGCCGGACGAGCCACACCGCCATCGTGGCCAACGCCCTGGGCCTGCCGGCCGTGGTCGGCTGCCGCACGATCACCGCCGCGGCGCAGCCGGGCCAGGAGATCATCATCGACGGCGATCGCGGGCTGGTGGTGCTCGACCCCGACGACGACGAGCTGGAGAAGTACCGCGGGTTCATCGAGCAGCGCCGGGTCTACCAGCTCTCGCTGGGGGAGGTGGCCGACCTGCCGAGCGTGACCCGCGACGGGATCCGCATCAAGCTCGTGGGCAACGTGGAGTTCCCCGAAGAGTGCGCCACGGTCGTGAGCCAGGGCGGGGAGGGGGTCGGCCTCTACCGCACCGAGTTCCTCCACCTGGCCAGCGACAGCGAGCCCTCGGAGGAGGACCACTTCGAGGCCTACCGGCGGTGCGTGGAGCTCCTGGAGGGACGGCCGCTCACCATCCGGACGATCGACCTGGGGGCGGACAAGTACACCCAGTCGCGCACCCAGACCCCCGAGCGCAACCCCGCGCTGGGCCTGCGCTCGATCCGCTACAGCCTGGCGGAGCGGACGATGTTCCGGCGGCAGCTGCGGGCGATCCTGCGCGCGTCGCACCTGGGGCCCGTGAAGGTGATGTTCCCGCTGATCACTAACATCGGCGAGCTCCGCCACGCGAAGCTGATCCTGCGGGACGTGATGGAGGACCTGTCGGAGGAGCACGTGCCCTTCGACCGGCGCGTCGCGGTCGGCGTGATGATCGAGGCCCCCTCGGCCGCGCTGATCGCCGACCACCTGGCCGGGGAGGCCGATTTCTTCTCCATCGGCACGAATGACCTCGTGCAGTACACCCTGGCGGTCGATAGAACCAACGAGCGCGTGGCGAGCCTCTATCAGCCCGCGCACCCCGCGGTGGTCCAGCTCATCCGCACGGTCGTGAAGGCGGCCGACAAGGCCGGGATCGAGGTCTCGTGCTGCGGGGAGGCGGCGGGCGAGCTAGACTACGCCGTCCTGCTGATCGGCCTGGGGCTGCGGACGCTCTCGGTCCCCGGGCGCGGGATCCCTCACCTCAAGCGCCTGGTGCGCTCGGTGACGATCCAGGAGTGCGAGCGCATCGCCCGAAAGGTGCGGACGTTCGAATCGGAAGTTCAGGCCGCGACATATCTGCGCGACCGAACCAGGAAATTGGTCCCCGAAGCCTTCGACGGGCGTGCCGTCGAGGCGCGGGACTGACCGGGAACCGCCGGGCGAGGAAGCCCGAGGCCTGTCAGCCCGCCCTGGCCGAGGGGCGAAGGACAACGCGGCGTGGCGCCGAGGCGCCGTGCCGGGACGAACCAGACGGGCCCGCCGGACAGGTCGGGCCCGGGCTCGTCGGATGCTCCGCCCGGGATGCCCGGAGGCCGGCAACGGCCCCGCCCCGAGACGGACCCCGTCGGGCGATCCCCGGGCAGGGGCCGCCGCGAGGCGCGCCCGCCCGGTCGGGCGAGCAGGCGGCGCGCCGCCGGCGCTCGAGCTGGGAGCGGTTCCTCACGCACGGTCCCCTCCGGCCCACCACGGCCGCAGAGAGGCCGCAATGTCAGACACATCGATGATCATCAACTACGTCCCCGGCGAGGAGTGCCGGGTGGCGCTCGTGACCGAGGGCAACCTGGAGGAGTTCCACGCCGAGCGGACCGACGCGATCAGCCGGGTCAACAACATCTACGTGGGGCGCGTGGTGAACGTGGAGGCGGGCATCCAGGCCGCGTTCGTGGACTTCGGCATCGAGGACAATGGGTTCCTGCACGTCTCCGACCTGCACCCCCGCTACTTCGGAGAGGACGACGCCACCGAGATGGTGGGCAAGAAGACGCCGCGACGGGAGCGCCCGCCGATCCAGCACTGCCTCAAGCGCGGGCAGGAGGTCATCGTCCAGGTGATCAAGGAGGGCGTGGGGACCAAGGGCCCGACGCTCACGAGCTACCTCTCGATCCCCGGGCGCTACCTCGTGATGATGCCGCAGATGGACCGGGTGGGCGTCTCGCGCAAGGTGGAGGACGAGGAGGAGCGCAGGAAGATGCGCGACATCCTCAGCCAGCTCGAGCTGCCCGACGGCTTCGGCTTCATCCTCCGCACCGCCGGATTCGACCGCAACAAGACCGAGCTCAAGCGCGACCTGGCCTACCTCCAGCGCTTGTGGAAGGACATGGAGGCCCACCGCAATCGCGGCGGAAAGAAGCCCCGCCTGCTCTACTCCGAGAGCGACCTCCTGGTGCGGGCCCTCCGCGACCTCGTGACCCCCGAGGTCACACGGATCATCATCGACGACGAGGGAGCCCTGGCCAGGGCCGCCCAGTTCATGAAGATCGTCGCCCCGCGCTCGAGCGTGAAGCTCATGCGCTATAAGGGTCGGCGCCCGATCTTCCACGCCTTCGGCGTCGAGCAGCAGCTGGCCCTCTCCCACGCGCGGGAGGTCCCGCTGCCCTCGGGCGGCCGGCTCGTGATCGACGAGACCGAGGCGATCGTCGCCATCGACGTCAACAGCGGCAAGAGCCGCAGCGCCCGCGACGCCGAGACCAACGCCTACAAGACCAACGTCGAGGCCGTGGACGCGATCTGCCGCCAGCTCCGGCTGCGCGACGTCGGCGGGATCATCATCAACGACCTCATCGACATGCGGATGGCCAAGAACCGCAAGGCCATCGAGCAGCAGTTCCGGGACCGCCTCAAGCGCGACCGCGCCAAGACCACCATCGCCCCCATCTCCCCCTTCGGCATCCTGGAGATGACCCGCCAGCGCATGCGCGGCAGCCTGCGGAGCCAGCACTACTCCGAGTGTCCCACCTGCCACGGCAAGGGGCTCGTGCAGCGCCCCGCCTCGGTCGCCAGCGACGCCCTGCGCGAGCTCGCCGTGCTCCTCGAGCACGAGGCGGTGGACCGCGTGGAGCTGGTCGTCAGCGCCCGCGTGGCGGGCGAGCTGCTCTCGAACCGTCGGCGCAGCCTCAACCGCATCGAGGCCCTCAGCGGCAAGCAGGCCCACGTGCGCGTCAGCGAGACGCTCGCGCTCGATCGCTTCTCGCTCTACGCCTACGACGCGAGCGGCGCCGACATCAACATCGAGAAGCTGCCCAGGCCCAAGAGCCCCGAGAGCGAGCTCGAGGCGCTCGAGACCACGCCGACGACGGGGGAGGGATGGGCGATCGAGCCCGCCGAGGAGCCCTCGCCCGAAGAGGAGATGGCCCCGGGCGCGCCCGAGCCCGCGCCCCTGCACCCCATCGAGATGGAGCCCGGCGAGGAGCCCGAGGAGGGCGGGCGCAAGAAGCGGCGGCGCCGGAGGCGTCGAAAGAAGAAGGCCGGGGAGGGCGCGGAGACCCCGCTCGAGACGCCCGAATCCTCGGAGGGCGCCGCCCCAGAGGCCGGGATGGAGCCGGAGAGCGCGCCGCGGGCCCCCGAGCACGGGACGGCCGAGGGCGAGGCCCCCAAGAAGAAGCGTCGGCGGCGGCGGCGCCGGCGGCGGCCCGGCGAGCAGCCGGTCACCGGGGGCGCCCTCGAAGGGGACGTCGAGCAGGAAGCCCCCGCAGTGGAGGCCGAACCGGCCGAGGAGGGCGAGTTCGTGGAGCACGCGATCCCCTCCGCCCGGGAGACCCCCCGCGACCAGCCCGGCGAGGAGCCGGGCGAGGAGCGGGCACGAAAGAAACGCCGGCGCTCGCGACGCAAGAAATCCGCCCCCGCCCACGCCGAGGGGGCCTACGGGGAGAACGGCGACGCCGCACCCCCGGCCCCGGCGCCTGATCGCGAGCCCGACGCAGACGCGGCGCCCGGAGCCGAGAGCGGCCCCGCGCCCGGACCCGGCAAGAAGGTCAAGAAGCGCCGGCGGCGCAGCGCGCCCGAGGTCGAGACGGAGCCCGGCAGCGCGCCCGCTCGTCAGGAGCGCGAGTCGGTCGAGGTGAAGCCCGCGCCGTCGGCGCCCGCGCCGACCGAGAGAAAGAAGCCGCGCACGCTCTACGGGGCGGGACGCCGGAAGCTCGCGCCGTCGGAGATCCCCCGCGCGCGAGAGGAGTAGCCGCGACAGCTCAGCGGCATCCGGCGGCCCAGTCTGCCCGGAACGCGATCACGTCGTTCGCGTCGCAACTCGGCGACTCCCGCTCCGCATCAGCCCTCGCGCGCCGGATCGGCAGCGCCATACCCGTGCCGCGAGAGACTCTGTGCGAACGCGCTCTGGAACTCTTCGTCGAGCGTGGGTCCGATATGGCGCAGGCTCTGTCCCGTCGCGCCCTTGTTCATGAACATGGCGCCGCGGGCGAGCGATCCGCGCCCGCCGCGGAAGAGGCTCTCCCCGCCGCGCGCCTTCTCCTTGCGCTCGATCTCCCGGAGCCGCTCGAAGCCGGAGAGCTCGACCGCGCGCCGGAGTCGTTCCTCATCCACGGGCTCGCCGACGAACCCGAGGATGCGGCGCAGCTCGACCGCCGTATCGGCCTTGAGCGCCTCGTAGCTCGTCGCGTGCACGGGGAATCGGTCGGTGGTGGTCCAGCTCTCGACGTGCCCGGCCCATGTGCCGAAGCCCATGGCGATCCAGGACGGGTCGCCGCCGTGCTCGATGAACGCCCGCGCGTACGCGGCGTCGTCCGGCGCGCCGGGGTTCTCCAGGCGGGCGTAGTTCATGCCGCTGAGCAGCACGTCCTTGGGGTGGCGCTTGATGGAGATCGCCCGCTCGGTGTTGGCGAGGAACGGGAGCTTCTCCGTGAGCGCAAAGTGCGTCTTGACGAAAAGGCGGGGGCTCGATGTGTCGATGCGCCCGGCCGGGCGGTGCAGATCGGGGATGCGCCGGTTCAGCTCGAGCGAGCTGGCCGGCTCGCCCCAGAAGTAGTGATGCAGCAGGAATCGCACCCAGGTGTTGCCGCTCTTGGGATAGCTCGCGATCCAGACGACGCGCATCACGACCCTCCCGCCCGCTCGTGCACCAGCGCAGCATACGCGGCGTGGAGGCGGGAGCGGAAGTGCGCTCGATCCATGAGCGGCGAGCGGCGCATGCGCTCGCGGAGCGTCGATCGAAGGGCGGCGAGCCCGGCGCGATCGCAGGCGAGCGACGCGGCCGCCCCGATGTACCTCTCGATGTCGGGCGCGACGAACCGGTCGAGCCCGAGCACCCCGAGCAGCGAAACGCCCACCCGCCCCGCGTGCATCCCGCCCGCGAGGGTGACGACGGGCACGCCCATCCAGAGTGCCTCGCAGGTCGTCGTCGTGCCGGCGTATGGGAACGTGTCGAGCGCGATGTCGATCCGTGCATAGGCCGCGAGATGGCCCCCGGCGTCTCGCGTGGGCGCCAGCAGCTCGACCCGGTCGCCGGGCACGCCGCGCGCGGCGAGCTCACACCCGACCCGCTCCCGCGTGCGTGCGTCGACGAACGCGCCGTTCTTGAGCATGAGGCGCGAGCCGGGCACGCGGGCGAGCAGCGCCGCCCACGCGTCGAGCACGGCCGGGACCGTCTTGGACAGGTTGTTGAACGAGCCGAAGGTGATAGGCCCCTGCGCCCCCGCGGGCGGGGGGGTGATCTCCGGCGAGTGCGCCGGCTCGCCGAAGCACCACGCGCAGGGATCCAGACGCACGAGCCTTTCGGTGCAGAGCGGCTCGCTCCCGGGCGGGTCGGATCGCGAGTCCACAAGGCGGGTGTCGATCGCGGGGTTGCCGGTCGTCGCGGGGTAGCCCAGGTAGCTGACCTGCACCGGCGCGAGGCGTGCGGCCAGCGCGGTCTGGCGGTGCCCCAGCGAGTGGCCGGAGAGCTCGACGAGCACGTCGATCTGGTCGCGCCGCACCATCGCGCCGAGCTGCGCATCGCTCAGGCCGCGCGCCTCGCGCCATGTGACGCCGCGCTCCCGGAGGCGCGCCGAGACCCCGTCGCGCCGGTCGGTCACGTCGTAGCAGAACACCCCGAACCGCTCGTCGCTCTCGAGCGCCGGCTCGATGAACATCGCCACCGGGTGATCCCGGAAGTCCCCGGAGAGATAGCCCACGCGGACCCGAGAGACGCCCGTTCCGAGCCGCTTCAGCGCCCCGAGGCCCTCGGCGAACCCGCGTGCCGCCGCCGCGTGGAGCCTCCCGAGCGTCCGGTGCGCCTCGAGCAAGGCCCCCGGCGTCGACCCGCTGTCGTAGTTCATCGCCGCGGCGAGCAGCGTGTTGAGCTGGATGCCCGGCCCCGCGCCGGCGATTGCCCCTCCGAGCAGCGAGACCGCCTCGCCGGGCCGCCCGCTCACGATGAGGCACGACGCCAGGTTTGCGGCCGCGTCCGGGTTCTCGGGCATCAGGTCCCGTCCGCGCCGGGCGTGCTCCTCCGCCTCCGCGATGTCCCCGCGGTTGAGCAGCGCCCCGGCCAGGCCGACCCGCGCAGGCCCGTAGGAGCCGTCGGCGGCGACGACGGCGCGGTACCGCTCGATCGCCTCGTCCTGCCGCCCCGCCTGCGCGAGCACGTTCGCCAGGTTGCTCTCGAACTGCGCCCGCCCGGGCTGCATCCTCGCGGCACGCTCCAGGTGGAAGATCGCCTGCTCCATCCGCCCGTCGCGTGAGAGCAGCATCCCGAGGAAGTGGTGGGCCTCGGGGGGTGCGCCGCGCTTCTGGACGAGGCGCTCGAGCGCGGCGATCGCCGGCCCGAGCCTGCCGGCCTGCGCGTCGGACAGCGCCCTCTGGATGGTCTGCATCGGATCCGCCACGGCCAGAGGGTACGGCGCCCGCGCCCGCCGCGCCCTCAGGCGCGGAGCGACTCGACGCACTCCGGGAGCAGGTCCGACAGCTCGCCGGGGAGCAGCCCGGCGGACGCCCCCCTGCGCTCCGCCCAGCGCTCGCCCGCGATCGCGTGCGCCAGCACGCCGGCCCTCGCCGCCTCGAACAGATCGAGCGAGGGCGCGGCGGCGCTCAGCGCCGCCCGCGCCCGCTCCGGCAGTCTCGCGAGCAGGGGATCGGCCGGCTTCACGAACTGCGCCACGAGCCCCGCGATGGCGCCGGTGAGCACGTCGCCCGTGCCGCCGGTGGCCAGGCACGCGTGGCCCCGATCGCACACCCACGTCCGGTGTCCGTCGCTCACGACCGTCCCGGCGCCCTTCAGAACGACGACGCACCCGAGCCGCTGCGCGAGCGCCTCGGCCGCGCCGGGACGCCTCGACGCGTCGGTGGGGTCATCGCCGATGCGGAACGCCTGCGCGAGCCGCCGGAACTCGCCCGGGTGGGGCGTGAGGATCGCCGCGGCCCGGAAGTCGCGGGAGAGCTCGGGCACCTGCGCGAGGCAGTTCAGGGCGTCGGCGTCCACGACCGCGGGCACGGAATCCTGCTGCACCGCGCGCAGCGCCAGGGTCTGCGCGCCTAGGCCGGCGCCCAGGCCGGTGCCGATCGCCAGGACGGAGCACTCGCCGATGACCTCGTCGAGCACCGCGGCGCCCTCGTGCGGAACGACCCCGCCGCTCTCGTTGACCGGCAGGGCGCGTCCCGTCGCCGAGGGAGCGAGCGCGATCGCCTCGCCCAGCACGGGCGCGGGGCAGACCAACCGCACGAGCCCGGCCCCCGCGCGCACCGCCGCGTTGGCGGCCATGGCGGGGGCGCCGACCATCCGCACGCCCGCGGCTGCGCAGCCCCCCACCACCGCGACGACGCCGAAGGTGCCCTTGTGGCCCGCGGGGTCGCGCGCCGGCAGGCGGGGCGGATCGGCCGGCCCGATCACTTCATCTCCTCCACCCGGATCTGCAGCGTGCCGAGCAGCGGCGCGATCGCCGCGAGCGACGTGATCGCGTCGCCCTCGGCGAGGCTGCTCGTCGCGAATGCGATGTGCGTCGCGTCGTAGGGCGTTGAGTCGTCGAGGCTCGGGTCAAGATCGAACCACGCCGGGCCGTGCTCGGTGTCCAGCAGCGCCTGGGTCCACATGTGGTACCCGAAGACACCGCGCGCCCCGGCGAACTCATCGACGTACACCACGCCCGCGGCGACGCGGGAGGGGATCTGCGCGGCCCTGAGCATGGCCGCCAGCAGCACCGCGTGCTCGGAGCAGTCGCCCTCGCCCGAGCGGGCCGTCTCGGAGGCCGTGGCGAAGGCGACGGTCAGGTCCTTGCTCCGGATGTGGCGGTAGACGAACCGCCGGAGCGCCTCGGCGCGCTCGCGGGGCGCCTCGCCCGCGCCGGCGAGCGCCCTGCTCGTCAGGTCGGCGATGACCTCGTCCTCCGCGTCCGCGTAGGTCGTCGGCGCGAGGTGCTTCTCACGATCGGTGTCCTCGGGCGCAACCTGCTCGGCCCCGAGGTCGACCGTCACGCGAGCCGCCCCGTCCCCGCGTGCCTCGACCGACTGGTAGGCCGATGGAGGCATCGGCGGGAGCGATCCCTCGGAGAGGCTGACGCCGAACACGGCACGGGAGCGCGTGCGCGCCCGGGTGATGGGCTCCTCGGGCTTGACGAAGGTCGAGAGCATCAGCTCCGGCGGCGCCGCCTCGACAAGCGCCCGCTCGCGGGTCGAGGCGACCTGCACCATCTCCATGCCGCCGACGCTCGTCTCGCTCCGCAGCAGCGTCCCCTCGTTGTCGAACCACTCCTTCGACGAGACTTCCACAGGGCCGACCTTCGTCCGGGCGTTGGCGCGGAAACCCTCGACCGTCTCGCCGAGATACTCGACCTCCGCCGGCGCGATGTCCGTACGCGTGACGACCACCACCTCGAGCCCGTTGGACGGGTCGAGCGTCCGGATCGTGATCTGCTCGGCGCCGGAGGCCAGCCGCTGGCGCAGGAGCGCGGCCGCGGCGGCGGGCGAGAGCCACTCCCCCTCCGGCTTGGGCATCGGCATCTCCCGCGCCGAGCCGTTCTGCGACGTTCGGACCAGCACGTCGTCCTCGCGGAACTCGTACGTCGACGCGACCGGGGCAGGGCCGAATCGCTGCTCGACGCGCATCTCGAGCGGCTCGCCCCGGACGGTTTCGACGAACTCGGTCTTCGTCGAGATCTCGAGCGCGGTGTCGGCGCGCCCGATCGCCATGCGCATCTCGGAACGAGTCGTGACGCGATCCCCCTCGGTGGTCGTCGTCTCGTGCAGCCAGCCGGCCCGCGACCCCGAGATCCAGATCTCATACCACCGGTCGTCGGCGCCTCCCGCACGCCCGGCGAGCGCGCCCAAGACCGAGATCGCGACCAGCAACGTCCAGCGGCCGAACAGGGTGATGCTCATGCCACCATCCTACCGGCGCCGGAGCCCGCCTTACGGCCGGGCGTGCTCCTCGATCCAGTCGAGCATGTCGGAGGCCCGCGTCGGGAGGTACGCCAGGAAGAGCGCCTCGTGCCCGATCGGCTCCGACCACCGCTCCGGGCGGCCCAGACGCTCCCAGAGCAGGTCGCCCTGCGCCGCGGGCACCGCCCGGTCGCCCTCCCCGTGGATCATCAGCGCCGGAATCCCCGCGATCAGCGGCGCGGTCGAATACCCGTCGAACGTCGCGTTCCGGAGGTACGCCTCGGTGAAGGCGCGCCGGTCCTCCGCGGCGGGCTCGCCACGCCAGCCGATGCGGACCGAGTCGATCCAGTCGGTGTAGTTGCTCTCGATGGCGATCTGGGCGAAGTCGCACCCGGCGCCCACGAGCACCGCCGCGATGTAGGCGTCGGGGTCGTGCGCCACCACCGTCGGCAGCACCATGCCGCCGCCGCTCAAGCCCAGGGCGATCCGCCGCCTCACGGGCACATCCTCGCGTGTCCGGGCGATGTGGGCGCACACGCCGTCAACGGCCAGGGCGCACTCCGCGACGCGCCCGTTCATCTCCGAGGCGATCGACGCGGCGACCCCGCCGAGGTCGCCATCGGGCACGAGCGCGTAGCCGGCCTTCTCCGTGAACCGGGATGGATGCGTCAGCATGCGCAGCACGTGCCAGCCCCGCCCGCGAAGCATGCCGACCAGGCTGTCGATGACCGGCTCCGGAGTGCCGAACATGCCCGGCAGAAGCACGACCAGGCCCGCCGCGCCCGTTTCCTCGGCGCGGCCCTTGGGCTCGTAGAGCACGAACCACGTGCGCTCGAGCCGGAGAGACCCGTCAGCCGCCTCGGCGGCCGAGACGTGCTCGTAGGCCGCGGCCGGCTTGCCCGCCGCGCGGGCGCTCGCCGACAGCTCGCCCATCGGCATGCGCACGATGATCGCCCCCTCGCCCTCGAACCGGACGACGCGGGACGGATCGCCGAGATGCTCCAGCACCGATCGCGCCGCCTCGGCCTCGGGCGCCGCCGCGCCGAGCGGCGCGTCGCCCACCCAGCGCAGCCGCCAAGGCCCGACCTCGAGCTCGCGCACGACCGTCGCCGCTCGCGACGGCCAGGCGAGGCGCGTCACGCTCGCGGCGGGCGCCGCGTCGGCCGGATCGATCGCCGGCGGCGACGGCTGCATCGCTCCCGCGACCGAGGTCAGGATCGCGGCCAGGGTCGCGCCGAAGTGACGTGGACTCATGAGCGGTATCCCCCGGGATGCGCGCGGAACCAGTTCCAGGCGGTGGAGACGATCTCGTCCAGGCTTGTGACGCGGGCGGACCAGCCGAGTTCCGCACGGATGCGGGACGGGTCGGCGAACAGCCGCGGCGGGTCCCCCGGGCGTCGGCCCCCCGTGCGCACCTCGAAACGTCGTCCGCTGACGCGCCCGACGCTGTCGATCACCTCACGCACCGAGTAGCCCCTGCCAATGCCGAGGTTGTACGCCCTCGCCTCCCCCGGGTGGAGCGCACGCATGACCGCCACGTGCGCGTCGATCAGGTCGTCCACGTGGATGTAGTCCCGGATGCACGTGCCGTCCGGCGTGGGGTAGTCGTCGCCGAAGACGGTCACTCCCGCCCGCCTGCCCAGCGCCGCCTGGATGACCACGGGGATCAGGTGCGTCTCCGGCTCGTGGTCCTCACCGAGAAGGCCCCCCGCATCGCACCCCGCGACGTTGAAGTAGCGCAGCGCTGCAAAGGAGAAGCCCCCGCCGGACGCCCGCGCCGCGGCTGCCGCGTCCTGCAGCATGTGCTCCACGTGCAGCTTGCTCATCCCGTAGGGGCTGATCGGCCGCTGGGGGCAGTCCTCGGCGATGGGGATGTTCTCGTCGGCGGGCTCGCCGTAGGTGGCGCAGGTGGAGGAGAAGATGAACCGCTCCACCCCCGCCTCCATCGCCTCCTCGATGAGCGTGAGAGCCGAGGCCGTGTTGTTGCGGTAGTACAGGAGCGGCCGCTCGACCGACTCGCCCACCTGCGCCAGGGCCGCGAAGTGCATGATCGACTTCACCCCGGAGGCGCCGATGGCCTCGCGCACGGCGTCGCGGTCGCCGATGTCCGCTTGCACGAAGCGGAGTCGCCCGTCTGCCACGTCCCTGAGAGCCTCGATCGCCTCGGCGTGCCCTCGCGAGAGGTTGTCGAGCACGACCACGCGCTCGCCCTCGGCGAGCAGACGCTTGACGGCGTGCGATCCGATGTAGCCCGCCCCTCCGGTCACCATCACGGCCATGGTCGCTCCTTTGCCCGATGATACAGGCCGCGCGCGGAACGGACGTGGTCATTCCTGCGGACCGCGCGCCGCCCCCTCAGAGGCGGGCGCGGGCGAACGCCCTGGCCTCCGCGTCGGCCTCGAGGATCGCGCCGAGCGATCCGGCGACGCGCGCGGGCACGGCCCCCACGGTCTCCCGCACGATCTCCACGATGCGTCCGAAGGGGATCGTGTGGTCGCGGAACGCCCGGACCGCGACCTCGTTGGCCGCGTTGAAGACCGCGCCGGCGGTTCCCCCCGCCCGGATCGCGTCGAACGCCAGCGTGAGAGCGGGGAAGCGCTCGTGATCGGGGTCGGAGAACTCCAGGCGCCCCAGCGCCCGCCAGTCGATGCTCGCCACGCACCCCGGCGAGCGCACCGGCCAGGTGAGCGCGAGCTGGATCGGGCAGCGCATGTCAGTGGTCGAGAGCTGGGCGATGCTCGATCCGTCGGCGAGCTCGACGATCGCGTGCACGATCGACTGCGGGTGCACGAGCACGCCCAGGCGATCGGCCGAAAGGCCGAAGAGCCAGTGCGCCTCGATCAGCTCCAGCCCCTTGTTGACCATCGTCGCCGAGTCGATCGTGTTCTTCGGCCCCATCGCCCACGTCGGGTGCGACAGCGCCTGCTCCGGGGTTGCGCGTCGCATCTGGTCCAGCGGCGTCAGCCGGAAGGGCCCGCCCGAGGCCGTGATGATCGCCCGCTCCACGACCGCCGGCGCGACGCACGGGGGCGCCAGCCGCTCGCCCGGCGCGCACAGGCCCTGCAGGCACTGCCAGAGCCCCGAGTGCTCGCTGTCGATCGGGAGCAGTCGCGCGCCCGTCCGGCGCGCCAGTGGCACGACGATCTCGCCGGCCGCCACGAGCGTCTCCTTGTTCGCCAGCGCCACGTCGATGCCCAGCTCCACCGCGGCGAGCGTCGCCGGCAGGCCGGCGGCGCCGACCATCGCCGCGACAACCAGGTCGGGCCGGGTCTGACGCACCAGCCGCTCGGGCGCGTCCTCCCCCCGGAGCTGCTCGGCGCGAGTGTCGAGCCGCGCCCCATCGCTCGAGATCGCCACGAGCGGCACGCCCGCGCGATCGGCCTGCTCCGCCAGGTGCTCGGTCCGCGAGTGGGCCGCGAGCCCGACGATATCGAACCGCTGACGGGCGCGCCCCTCATCGGCCAGCCGGTTGAGGTGGGCGATCGCCCCGATCGTCTGCGTGCCGATCGATCCCGTGGACCCGAGCACCACGACGCGCCGGCGGATGATGTGCGGGTCCGGGTGGCTCACAGCGGCATTGTTGCCCGGCGCCGCGCCCTGCGCCCCGCTCACGCGTCGTACCCCAGCAGTCGGCACGCCTCGTGGTAGTCCTCGCTGGCCCCGAACAGCGCGCGGATCTCGGGCGAGAGCGCCCGCCTGGTGGCCGCCCTGATCTCCCCCACCCGTCGCCCCAGCGTCTCCGCGTCGCCGGTCACGTTCCCGTAACTCTGGTACCCCGGGTTCCACCGCTCGTCGTACGCGACCCCGAGCCCCACGCACAGACGCCGCAACTCAACCCCCGGATCGCGCGTGAAGTCCTCGTAGCGAACGAACCCCGTCGCCGACGCCAGCTCCGCGAACGCGCGGCAGCCCCGCAGGTACACCGCCGGATCCACCCGCCCCCGAAGCAGGTCCAGCCTCTGCTGGCTCGCCCACTGGTCGGCCGGATGGCGGACGGTCGCGAAGGTCCGCGGCCGCAGCCTGGCGCCGAGGAGCTGCATCGATCGGCTGGCGAAGGCGGGCTCGACGAAGGGGACGCCCAGGAAGTCGAGGTGTGACCAGTCGCGGAGCAGCAGCACCCAGCCCCGCCGCTCCGCCCGCTCGGCCAGCAGCGCGATCAGCTCGTCGTATCGCCCCCGCCCTGCTGCCCAGCGGGGAAGCTCCGCGGGCGTGAGCAGGCCGTGCCAGCGTGCGGCCTGCTGCGCAGGGTCGATGATCCGCGCGCCGAGGGGGTGCACCTCGCTGAGCAGCGCGATCCCTTCCATCGCGCCGAGGCATCGGGAGAGCAGCGTCCCGCCCGAGCGGGCCAGGTTGAGCCAGAGCGCGACGGTCATCCGGGACCAGCGTACCCGGCCCGCCGGGCACGCTCCGCCACGGCGCGCGCCCGGACGAAAGCCGGGCTGCCCCCCGATGAGGAGGGCAGCCCGGCACGTGTGGGTCACGATGTCAGCGGAGTTACCGCTTCTCCTCCTGCCCGAAGCCCGGGAGGCCGAACACCGCGGGCGCCGGCCGGATGTCGTCGGCGTTGTAGACGTACGTCGCCTCGAGCACGCGGTCGATCCTCGCCTTGCACTCGGTGAGGTGGCTGAGGGTGTAGGGGTCGAGGTTCTTGGCGTTGGGCCCCTCCGTGGAGGTGCCCATCCGCGTGCTGAGCTTGCGGAGCGTGTAGGTGGCCAGGTCGGAGATCGGCCGGAAGGCGGCGCTCCCGTCCTTGCCGGCGACGGCGAGGTCGATGAGGCGCTGCACGTACTCGCGCTGGAGGTTCCGGCGCAGGCTGGAGATCATCGGGTCCCGCGCCGTGAACTTGCGGTCGGGCGAGCCGTTGACCTCGGTGAACGCCGACGCCGTGACCGTGTCGAGCAGCTCGGCCAGTGTGAGCGCGTCCTCGTCCGCGGGGATCCTGGCCTCGTTGTCGTACACGCGCTGGAGCACGGTGGGGTTGAGGATCATGGTGAGCGTCGAGGCCTGGATGCCAAGGACCCGGTCGTGGATCGGCCACGTCGGATCCTCGATGGCGTCCTGGATGCCGCCCTCATCGAGCCACTTGTCCACCGTGATGTGCCCGAGCACCTCGGGCGTCAGCCCGAATGACTTGTCGTAGAACGCACCGTCGATGACGAACTTGAGCGCCTCGCGCTGCGCGTCGGGCGAGATGTTGGCGATCGGCGCCCGCCCGTTCTCGTCGCCCTTGTGGTCGCGGTAGACGAAGGAGCCGCCCAGCCAGTTGGCCATCATGCTCGCCGCCTTGGTCTGCATGCCCAGCGTGACGATGTAGCCCTGGCGCGCCTTGGCCCAGCTCTCGCCGTCCTTCACGAAGCGGTCGAGCAGCTTCTCGCGCAACGCCTCGGCGAGCTTCTGCTGCTCCTTGGCGTAGTTGATCGGGTCGGCGCCCATGTCGTAGCGGCGGGCGTAGGGGTCCGGGCCCCACGTGTCCTCGTCGGTCAGGTAGCGGTGGTTGGGGTCCGCGCTCCGGTCGGCGAGGGCCTCAGCGTCCTTGTCGTTCTGCGTGTAACCGTACTCGATCGCCCACTTGTCGTAGGGCCCGATGTCGATCACCGCGTAGTCGCCCTGGACGGCGTTCTCGTCCATGTTGATGTTGTGCGGGTTGTAGTCCATCACCGAGAGCGACCAGGGCTTCTTGCCCTTGAACTCCTCGCTGTTGATCTGGGCGAGGGTGTACGCGCTCGTGCCCGCGAAGTTGTGGCGGAGGCCGAGGGTGTGGCCCACCTCGTGCGCCACCAGCTCGGCGAGCATCGGGCCGACGTACCACTCCGGCACGCCGTCGATGAGCTCGTCCGGCTCGTCGTCGCCGGACGGCGCCGCGGGCTCGGGGGTCTCCGGCTGCGGCTGGGGGGCCGGCGCCGGCTCCGGCGCCGGCTGGAGCATCGCCATGATCTCCGGCGGAAGATTGTCGGGCAGCTCCCCGTCGGCGAGCTTCTTCTTGAGGATCTCCAGGATCTCCGGCGGGATCTGCGGGCCGTCATCGCCGGCGCCCTGCTCGGCCGCCTGCGCCCCGGCCTTCGCCGACCCGTCGAGCCCGATGGCCCGGAACATCTCCCACGACATCCTCGCCACCGCGAGGTCCATCGCCTTGCCGTTCGACGCCATGCACATGCCGTTGAGCTGGCTGACGCGGTCGGTCAGGCCGTCGAACTCGTCGTCGCCCATCAGCGACGCGTCGCCGGAGGCGATCGGGTGGCCGCCGTAGGCGAGCACGCCGCGCCGGGCCCGCTCCGCGAGGATGTGGTCGCGCTCGCCGGGCGCCGCCATGCGGATCCGCGGGTCCCAGCTGGGGTTGGCCTCCAGCCACGCCATCGTGTCCGGGCTGAAGCCCTCCATCGCGATGTCCGGGAGCGTCTTGTTGTACTGGTACCAGAACGCCCGGATCCAGCCGTCGGTGAGCACCACGTCCGCGTCGAGGATCTGCCCCGTGCGCGGATCGACGCGGCTCGGCCCGATGGCCGTCGAGATGTCGTTGGAGAGCCAGCGGATGAAGTTGAAGCGACGGTCTTCGGGGTCCTTGTCCATGTGGGCCCCGGTGGACTTGTCCTGGTAGTAGACCTCGACGGCGTTGGCGATGCCGACCTGCTCGAAGGCCTTGTTCCACTGCAGCACGCCCTCGCGCACCCAGCGGCGGTAGCGCACCGGAACCGTGTGCTCGATGTAGAAGACGATCGGCTCCTTCGGCGGGCTCATCGCCAGCTTCGGGTCGGCCTTCTCGAGCCGCCACCGGTTGATGTAGCGCACCCACTTCTCGTCGTTGTTGAACTTCCCAAGATCGCGGTACGTCGTCGTGAAGAAGCCCACGCGCGTGTCCGCCTCACGCGGCTTGTAGCCCGTGTTCTCCGGGATGACGCTGATCGAATAGTGGAACTCACGAAGGTCGCCGCCCGTGACCGGCCCCCGGATCCCAACCTCGATGTTCTCCGGGAAGGCCTTCGCCGTCGTCACCTCGGTCAGGCGTGCGTTGAGCCCGGTCGAGTCGCGCCCGAAAAACTTCGACGCGTTCCCCACGAGAAGCTCGTCAAGGTCGATCACCGGCTGGCCCCCGGGGCCCATCGCCACGATCGGCAGGTCCAGGATCACCTGGTCGGTGAAGATGTTCTCCACCGAGGCCCGCGACTCCTGATCCCCCGTCGTCCGCGTCGCCAGGTTCGGAGAGATCAGGGCCAGGCGCTTGTCGTACCGCTTCCAGTAAAAGTACTGGTCGCCCGACTGAAGACCGGCCCACAGGTCGCCGCCCGCGACGGTCATCGCCATGAAGTGGAACTGACGCTCGTACCCGCGCGGCAGCTCGGCGAGCATCTGCCCGTCCTTGTCCCGAACCCAGATGGTGTACAGGCTCGCCGCCCCGTCGGCCGTCGAGATCACCTTCCGGAAGCCCTTGGAGACCTCCTCGAACTTGGGCAGCTCGTCCCCGTTGCCCTTCTCGCCCCCTTCGCCCCCGCCCATCGCCGCCCGCAGCGCTGCGAACTGCGGCGGCAGCTCGAGCGACTCGGGCTGCCCCGACTCGGGCTGCCCCTCGGCCGGCGGATCGACCCGCTCGCCCGATTGCACCTGCGCCGCCACGGCGCCGAAGACGAACGCGCCCCCGGCCGCCAGCACCGCCAAGCGCTTGATCAGATCGGTCGTTTTCATCACACCTTGCTCCTATTCGCCCGGACGGCGCCCCGGCCGGGCTGGCCCACACAGCATCGCGGCCGTGTGCCGCGCGCCCCAATCTCTCACCAGCAGGATACCGAGGGCTCCCGCGGACCGTACGACGCCCGCGGCCTCAGGTGGTTCCATCGAGCCGGAACTGCACGACCAGCCACACCGTGAGAACCGCGAAGACCAGCCCCGCAAGGGCAAAGCCCCGATCCCGCAACGCAAGCTCGGTGGGGTCGTCGTACGCACCGCGTTCCAGGAGCACCATACAGCGGAGCAGGCCGAAGGTTGCCGGGAGCACCGTGAGCCACAGCAGATTGAACCCACCCGCGGCCGCCGCCTTGTAGTACTCCTCACGCGCCTGCACGTAGCCCGCGTAGCTCAGGAGCGTCACCACCGCCGTCACCACCACCGCCATGCGCAGCATGTCGTCCGTGTACGCCGCCTGCACCGCCCGGATGTCCGCCGCCGCCAGACCCGCGCTGCGCCGTTCGCCCAGTCGTTTCCCGAACGCCAGGAACATCGCCAGGAAGAACGTGCAGTTGAGAAGCCACGTGGTGGGAGCGATCGCGACGGCGGCGCATCCGCCCATCACCCGCAGCACGAAACCCAGAGAAAGTCCCATGACATCCGCGATCACGAGGTGCTTGATCCAGACCGAATAGATCGTGACGTTGGCCACGTAGAGACCGACGGTGAGTCCGACCAGACCCCGCACGTTTTGCTCCCCCGCCGGTGGGATGAGAAGCACGACGACCGCTGAAGCGATCAGCAGGATCGCGGCAAATACCCACGCGATCCGCGTTGAGACCACCCCCGCCGCGATCGGACGGCGCGACTTGCGCGGGTGCAGGCGGTCGGCCTCGGCGTCGAAGATGTCGTTGACGACGTAGCAGGAGCTGGAGGCCAGAGCGAACGCCGCGGCCGCCAGTGTGGCGGGCAAGAGCACCTCCGCGAGCGGACGGTGGGTGTCCGCGAGGCTGTAGAAGGGCCCGACGAGCACGAAGGCGCTCTTGGACCACTGGTGCGGGCGGGCCAGCTTGAGGAGACTGAGCGCCAGACCCCGGTCGGTGCGACCGGTCGTGCTCGCCGCCAGTTGATCCACTCGGGCACCTCTGCAGGGTCTGGGGACATGCGGGCCCGGCCCCGCGCCAAGCCGCCGGGCCGCCCCGGGCGCGACGCCCCTCAGCGTACGGGTCGTGATCGACCCGCCGCGGACGCCGACTGTACATATCGCGGAGGCCGCCCCGCCGTTCGCACGCCCGCCTCGGAGCCGCCCGGGCCGGGGCAGGCTGGCCCCCCTCAGCCCCGCTCCCCGTCCCGCCTGGAGAGCACGACGAAGTACTGCAGGGAGCCGCCGAAGAGCTGCTCGAACACCGGGGGGTAGAGCCGCATGCCCGAGCGCTCGGCGATAGCGGTCATCCCGGTTCGCTCGCAGAAGGCCCGCCATTCGGCCGGCGTGTTGTAGCGGTAAAGACACGGCACGCCGTAGGGGGCGTTCGCCGCCCAATCGATGAAGCCGACCCGCTGCCTGGCCAGCGGGCCCTTGATCTGGTGATCCTTGATGATGAGCAGCCGGCGCGCCACCCTCGCACACTCCGCCGCCAGACGCTCCGGCTCGGGCTCGTGGTGGAGCACGTCCGCGACGATCACCACGTCCACCGCCCCGTCTTCCAGGGGGATGCGCCCCCCACCGTACGCGATGACCTCGATCGGCTCGCCCCCGCGGGGCGCCCGCTCCAGCCCCCGCACGCGGACCCCGTCCGGACGCCGCGCGTCCGCGAGAATCGCCGCCCCGAGCGACCCGCTCCCGCACCCGACGTCCAGCACGTCGTCCCCGGGCTCCAAATGAGGCACGATCGAATCGACGAGGATTCGGAGCCGATGGCTATAAATCGGGCCGTGCATGGCCGACATGAGTGCCTTGGGGATCGAGAGCAGTGACATCGCGACTCCGGATGGCCCGCCGGACTGGCCGGGCCGGGCAGTCTAGGAAACGGGAGTCCCGGATCCGGCCGCGGACCGACCTCCCCGGATGATCGGCCATGGAGCAGCGCGACGTGAGCCCCCCCCAGACCGATGCCCGCCAGGCCCCGTGGTGGCCCGCGGCGACCGTGGTGATCGCGTTCTTCGCCGCCGCGGCTCCTCTCATCCTGACCCAGCACGACCGGGGGCGCGGACGCTTCGATCAGGTGAACTACCACGAGCCGGCGATCCTCCGCTTCGCCGAGCAGCTCCCCTCGCCCGACGTCTCCGACTACCTCTCCGCGACCACGCCCGCCTATCACCTCCTGCTGGCCCTGGTCGCGCGCCTCGCCTCCCCCTCGCCCGTCCTCCTCCAGGCCGTCGGCAGCCTCTTCACCGCGGCCCTGCTCGGGATCTTCACGCGCTGGCTCACGCCGCGCGCGGGGGCGCCGGCCGCCGCCGCCATCGGCCTGAGTCTCGCCTCCTCGCTCTACGTCTTCTCCTCCGGCGTCTTCCTGCTCCCCGACAATGCCGCATGGCTCGGCGTGCTCGGCGTGCTGCTGGTCGCGCTGCGCCCGCGCATCGACGCCGTCACGCTGGTCGGCGGCGGGGCCGTGCTGCTCGCGACGGTGCTCACGCGTCAGAGCCACCTGTGGGCCGCCGGCGTGCTCTGGGCCGCGGCTTGGCTCGGCCCGCGCTTCGATCCCCGGCCCGGGACGCTCGGCGAGATCTCCTCGCTGCTCACCGGGCCCGGCCGACGCCTGGCGCGCACGCTTCTGGTCGTCCTCGCGACGCTCCCCGCCTTCGCCGCCGTGGCATGGTTCATGCGCCTGTGGGGGGGGCTCACGGTGCCGATCTACCACGACTACATGCAGGGCGCCAACCCCGCGACGCCCGCCATCATCCTCGCGCAGCTCGCCGTGATCGGCGTCTTCCACGCGGGCTTCTGGGGCAGGCCCGCATGGGCGCTCGTGCGCTCCCGCCCGCTCGTGTGCCTGGCGCTGCTCGGGGCCGGCCTGATCCTGGCCGGCGCCCCGGAGACCACCTACAGCATCCCCGAGGGCCGTTTCAGCGGCCTCTGGAACATCAGCGCGAAGTTCCCCGACATCGCGGGCCGGACCAGCACGCTCCTGCTGGTGATGGCGCCCGCGGGCCTCGCCGTGCTGGGGGCGTTCCTCGCGGGCCTCGGCGCGCGCGAGCGGTGGGTCATGATCGCCGCCCTCGTCGCCTTCACCGCCGCCGTCTCGATGACCCAGAACTCCTGGCAGCGATACCACGAGCCCATGCTGCTCATCTGCGCGGGGCTGATGTCCGCGATGGCGGCGCGCCGCGACCCCGCGCCGGGGCGCGCCATCGCCCTCGCCCGCTGGGCGGGCCCCGCGCTGCTCGCGTGCCTGCTCGCGGCCGTGACCATCGGCAAGTGCGCCGCCGAGGCGCCCGTGGGCGCGCCCATGGAGAAGCACAAAGCGATCGATCGCCCCCTCAGCGAGCTGTGGCCGCGGCGCTGGGATCGCGTCGAGCGCCACCAGGCTCCCCCGCCGGAACACGGCGGCGGCGGAGCATAAACTGAGGCTCTCTCCCGGAGCGCGCGGCGAGCGCTTCCGCACCGGCCCGAGAGCGCAGGGAGCGTGCCATGCCAGAAGCCCATCCCAAGCGTGCGCTCATCACCGGCGTCACCGGCCAGGACGGCTCCTACCTCGCCGAGTTCCTGCTCGCCAAGGGCTACGAGGTGCACGGGATCATCCGGCGCGCCTCGACCTTCAACACCGGGCGCATCGACCACATCTACCACGACCCGCACCTGCCCGGCGCGAAGCTCAGCCTCCACTACGGCGACCTCTGCGACGCCAACAGCCTCGCCAAGGCGCTCGACCACGTCGCCCCCGACGAGGTCTACAACCTCGGCGCCCAGAGCCACGTCCGCGTCTCTTTCGATCTGCCCATCTACACCGCCGAAACCGTCGCGATGGGCGCCCTCAAGCTCCTCGAGGCCGTTCGAGACTACGTGCAGAAGACCGGCAGGCGCGTCCGCTTCTACCAGGCCTCCAGCTCCGAGCAGTACGGGCGCTCCGTCGAGACGCCGCAGCGCGAGTCCACCCCCTTCCGGCCCCGCTCGCCCTACGCACTCGCCAAGGTCGCCGCCCACTGGGCGACCGTCAACTACCGCGAGAGCTACGGGCTGCACGCCTCCTGCGGCATCCTCTTCAACCACGAGAGCCCTCGCCGGGGCGAGACCTTCGTCACCCGCAAGATCACCCGCGCCGTCGGACGCATCAAGATGGGGCTCCAGGACAAGGTCTACCTGGGCAACCTCGACTCCAAGCGCGACTGGGGCTTCGCGGGCGACTACGTGAAGATGATGTGGCTCATGCTCCAGCAGGAGGAGCCCGACGACTACGTGATCGCGACAGGGCACACGCACAGCGTCCGCGAGTTCGCCGAGCGCGCCTTCGGATACGCGGGCCTCGACTGGGCCAGGCACGTCGCCTTCGATCCGCGCTACCTCCGCCCCGCCGAGGTCGACCTCCTGCTCGGCGACCCCTCGAAGGCGGCGACGAAGCTCGGCTGGTCTCCCACCGTCGATCTCGACGGTCTGGTCGCGATGATGGTGGACCACGACACGGAGCTCGCCGCGCGCGAGCGCACGCTGCGCGCCGCGGGCCACTCCGTGCCGGAATTCACGGGCCACGATCAGTGACGTTCCTGAGCGCGCTCCCGGCGACGTACATGAAAAACCCATAAGGCAGCGAGCGGCGCCGCGCAGCGCTCCGCTCAGCCTCTGACGCGGCGCGGGGCCTAGACTCCATCATTCCGGCGCTGCCGGCCTCCGAACCATGCCCGCCCCCAATCGCTCCACATCCGAGCGACCCCTGGTCGTCGTCGCCAACAGGCTCCCGGTGCGCCAGACCCGCAAGGGCCCCCGCACCTCGTGGGAGACCAGCCCCGGGGGCCTCGTCACGGCGATGCGCCCGCTCCTCCGCGAGCGCGGCGGCTCGTGGGTCGGATGGACAGGCGCCGAGGGGGGCGCCTCGAAGCCGTTCGTGCACGACGGGATGCACATCCACCCCGTGCCGCTCACCCGCACCGATATCGAGCGCTTCTACGAGGGGTTCAGCAACGAGACGCTCTGGCCGCTCTACCACGACGTGCTCCGCACGCCGCACTTCCACCGCGCGTGGTGGCGCACGTACCTCGACGTGAACCGCAGGTTCACCGACATCGTCTCGCCCCTCGTCGCGCCGGACGCCACCGTCTGGGTGCACGACTACCACCTGCAGCTGGTTCCCGGAATGCTCCGCGACCGGCGCCCGGGCGCCAGGATCGGGTTCTTCCTCCACATCCCCTTCCCCGCGCCGGAGCTCTACGCCCGCATGCCCTGGAGGCGCGAGGTGCTCGAGGGCCTCCTCGGCGCCGACGTGATCGGCTTCCAGTCGCGCCTCATGGCGCAGAACTTTCTCCGCTCGGCGCGCCGATACACCGACGCCAAGGGCGTCGGGAGCGTCCTGCACTACGGCGGACGCGAGATCCGCGTGCTCCCCTTCCCCATCTCGATCGACATCGGAGAGTTCGAGTCGCTGGCGCACAGCAGCGCCGTGCGCGAGCGGGTCGACCAGCTCCACCAGCGCATCGGGCGCGGGCGGAAGCTCATCCTCGGCGTCGACCGCCTCGACTACACCAAGGGCATCGACGTCCGCCTCCGCGCGTTCGAGGAGATCCTCGCCCGCGGACGCTACTCGACCGCCGACGTCTGCATGATCCAGGTCGCCGTCCCCAGCCGCGCCGGCGTCGCCGACTACGCGGAGATGCGCCGCATCGTCGAGGAGACGGTCGGGCGCATCAACGGCGAGTACGCCGAGCCGGGGCGCGTCGCGGTCCACTACCTCCACCGCAGCCTCGCGCGAGAGGACCTCATCGCCTACTACAGGGCCGCGGACGTCATGTTCGTCACCCCCCTCCGCGACGGCATGAACCTCGTCGCCAAGGAGTACGTCGCCACGCGCCTCGACGACACGGGCGTCCTCGTCCTGAGTGAGTTCGCCGGCGCCGCCAACGAGCTGCGCCACGCCGTCCTCGTCAACCCCTTCGACATCGACGGCATGGCCAGCGCCGTCGAGCAGGCCCTGGCGATGCCCCCGCGGGACGCCCGCCAGCGCATGCGCTCCCTGCGGAAGACCGTGCACGCCTACGACCTCTACGCCTGGGCGTCCCGGTTCCTCCACGCCCTCAACGGAGACGAGCACGCATGAGCGACCTGCGCGAGAAGCTCGAGGAGATCGCCAAGGCGCCCGTCCTGCTCGTCGCCAGCGACTACGACGGCACCCTCGCCCCCATCGTCGACGACCCGGCCCACGCCGCGCCGCACCGCGAGTCGCTCGTCGCGATGCGCCAGCTCGCCGATCTGCCCCAGACCCACGTCGCCATCATCTCGGGACGGGCCCTCAACGACCTCGCCTCGCTTACCGGCTCGCCCGACGAGGTCCACCTCGTCGGCAGCCACGGCAGCGAGTTCGACCCCGACTTCGCCGCCAGGATCTCCCCCGAGAGCGCGGCGCTGCGGAGGCGCATCGAGGAGGCGCTCACCGAGATCGCGGGCAGGCACGCGGGCTTCCGCGTCGAGCGCAAGCCCGCCAGCGTCGCGTTCCATTTCCGGAACACCGACGACGACACCGCGCGGGCCGCCGTCGAGGACGTGCTTCGCGGCCCCGGCGCCTGCGAGGGCGTCTTCACCAAGCACGGCAAGAAGGTCGTCGAGCTCGGCGTCGTCGCCACCGACAAGGGCAGCGCCCTCGACAGGATCCGCCAGCGCGTCGGCGCCACGGCGGCGGTCTTCATCGGCGACGACATCACCGACGAGGACGCCTTCAGGACACTGCGGGGGCCCGACGTCGGCGTGAAGGTCGGCGAGGGCGAGTCCGCCGCGCCCTACCGTGTCGCCTCCGTGGAGGAGGCGGCGCAGCTGCTCGCCACCCTCGCCGAGCTCCGCGCCGGGTGGCTCGCGGGCGCCCACGCCGTCCCCATCGAGCAGCTCAGCATGCTCACCGACAACCGGACCGTCGCGCTCGTCACGCCCGCGGCCGACATCTGCTGGATGTGCGCCGCCCGCATCGATTCCCAGCCGATCTTCGCCGATCTCGTCGGCGGCCCCAACGCCGGCTACTTCGCCGTCCGCCCCATCTCCGGCGCAACGCCCGCCGGCCAGCGGTACGAGGAGTCCTCCTTCACGCTGGTCACCGAGTGGCCCGGCATGCGCGTGACCGACTACCTCGACACCTCGGGCGGGCGGGCCTTCCAGCGCGCCGGGCGCGTCGATCTCGTCCGCGTGCTCGAGGGCGAGGGCAGGGCGATCGTCGTCTTCGCCCCGCGCCTGGATTTCGGCCGCACCACCACACGCCTCGTGCTCCGCCCCGACGGCATCGACGTCGAGGGCTCCCTCGACCCCTTCGTGCTCCGATCGCCCGGCGTCGCCTGGCGCCTCGAGGAGGAGGGCAAGCACCAGACCGCCTTCGCGGAGGTGGAACTCGGCGCCGGGCCCGTCGTCCTCGAGCTCCGCTACGGGACCGGCTCCCTCAGGCCCGCCCTCCTCCCCGAGCCCGAGCGCCGCCGCCAGAGCGAGCGCCTCTGGACCGACTGGGTCAAGCAGCTCACGCTGCCCGACCTCCACACCGCCGCCGTGCGACGCAGCGCCCTCGTCCTCAAGGGGCTGTGCCACACCCCCAGCGGGGCCATCGCCGCCGCCGCCACGACCAGCCTCCCCGAGCACGTCGGCGGCATCCGAAACTGGGACTACCGCTACTGCTGGCCCCGCGACGCCTCGATGAGCGCGACCTCGCTCGCGCGCCTCGGGAGCATGCGCGAGGGGCTCGCCCTCCTCGACTGGCTCCTCGGCGTCGTCGACCACTGCACCACCGCCGACCGCCTCGCCCCCATCTACACCGTCACCGGCTCGCGCCTCGGGCCCGAGGGCGAGATCGCCGAGCTCCCCGGGTACGCGGGCTCCCGACCCGTCCGCGTCGGCAACTCCGCCGCGCTCCAGGTGCAGCTCGACGTCTTCGGACCGATCGTCGAGCTCATCGCCGAGCTCGCCCGCCACGGGGCCCCGCTCTCCAGCGAGCACTGGCGCCTCGTCGCCGCCATGGCCGAGGCCGTCAAAACCCGATGGCGCGAGCCCGACCACGGCATCTGGGAGATCCGCGGCCCGCGCGCCCACCGCGTCCACACCAAGGCCATGTGCTGGCTCACCCTCGATCGCGCCGCCACCATCTCCGAGCAGGTCCTGGGACGCGACCGCCCCGACTTCCGCGCACTCGCCGACGAGATCAAGGCCGAGGTCCTCGAGCTCGGCTGGAGCCGCGCATTGGAAAGCTACGTCGGCGCCTACGACGACTCCGCGAACCTCGACGCGTCCGTGCTCACCATCGGCCTCTGCGGCCTGCTCGATCCTCTCGATCCGCGCTACCTGCGCACCGTCGAGATGGTCGAGAAGCACCTCCGAGCCCGGCACGGCGTCTACCGCTACCGCTACGAGGACGGCCTCCCGGGGATCGAGGGAACCTTCAATCTCTGCACCGCCTGGCTCATCCAGGCGTTCGCCCGCACCGGCCGCCTCGACGACGCCCGCGGGCTGCTCGACCACTACGCCGCCCTCGCCGGCACGACCGGCCTCATGGCCGAGGAGTGGGACCCCAAGACCGGGCGCGCCCTCGGCAACCACCCGCAGGCCTACTCCCACCTCGGCCTCATCGACTCGGTCCTCGCCGTCGAGGATGCGATGCGCAGCGCGGGCTGAACGCCCGCCCCGCGCTCACCGCCGCACCAGGTCCACCACGACCGCCCGGTGACCCCCCACCCCGGGATCGATCGCGCCGAACGACACGGCGCGCACGCGCCCACCCACGAAGCAGTGGTCGATCGCCCACACCGGGCCCCGCCGGGGCCACGTCCGCTCCCACCCCCACCCCGCCTCGTCGAACGCGTTCCGGAGGCCCGGCGCGCCCGCCGCGCGGAAGAACTCCCGCATCGACGCGCTCCCCCGCGGGATGTTGAAATCGCCGACGACGATGTCCGGCTCGGGGAACCCCGCCCGCTCGCTCCGCTCGGAGCGCCGACCGCCGTCGGGGCCTCGCACCCGCGCCACCCCGCGCCACCCGCGCACCGCCGACCCCGCCTCGCGCGCCAGCGGCAGCCGCGCGAGCGATGGGTCCGAGGGCAGGTCGATCGCCCATATCGTCAGCGGCCCCCGCTCGGTCTCCACCTCGTAGAAGGCCGCCCAGCCCGAGTCCTCGCGCGTCGAGCCCTCCCCGCCACGCGACCGTCCGTCGAGACCCAGCGAGACGCTCCCCCACCGACGAACGGGCAACCGCGAGAAGCAGTCGAACGGCCACCCCTGCGCAACATCCACCGGACCGCCCGCGCCCAACGCCTCCGCCAGCGCGCCCGAGGGGGTGCCCGAGTGGCTGTTGGCCAGAACGAGCACATCGGGCTCCTGCGGCATGAGGTGGGGAGCGATGTCGCCCAGGTCGCGCCCCGCCTGGTTCCAGAACACGACGCGCAGCGAGCCGGTGATCTCCGGCGCGGGCGTCGCCGCCCGGTGCATCCCCAACTCGATGAACACCAGGTGCCACGCCGTCAGCAACGCGAGCACCGCCAGCGCCACCCCCCTCGCAGCCGAGCCGATCGAGCGCAGCGGAACGCCCGCCCGCCGCTCCCTGAGCACCAGGCGGCGGCCGCGCTCGCGCAACGCCGCCCCGGCGAACGCGATCCAGATCGGTGCCGCCAGCAGCGGCGTCGGGATCCACGAGACCGGCTGGCTCCACCCGTACCGGTCGCTCGCCGTCCGCGCAACGACCCACGCCGCGCCGCACAGCAGCGCCACAGCGAAAGCCGCGGCCCTCGCGACCAGCCTCAGACGCGATCCACGCACGCGGGGGAGCGTACGCCCAACCCGACCCCCGTGCCCGGCCCCATCGCCGCGCGGCGTCGCGCCCGCCTCAGCACCCCGCGCTCCACGCGTTCAGGAACGCGATGAAGTCCCGCGTATCGATCAGCCCGTTGTCGTCGAAGTCCGCGGTGTCGCTGCCCGCCGCCCACGCGCTGAGGAACGCGATGAAGTCGCGCGTGTCGGCCATGCCGTCGCCGTTGAAATCGGCCGCGCACTCGCACCCCCACCGTGCTATGCCCTCGCTCGGGATGCCGCCCATCTCGGTGAAGCTCCCGGCGAGGTAGACCGCGTTCCGATCGCCGGGCGCCTGCGTGATCGCGGCCACACTCCCGTTGGCGACCGCGCCGAAAGGCCTCCAGGACAGGCAGTCCCACAGGTACACCCGCTCGTGCGCTGCGCCGTCGCTCGGCGCCCACACCGCCGCCGCGATGTGGGCGACGCCATCGATCTCCACGCGGGCGAGCGCGTACACCGGGGGCAGCCCGTCGCCCACGCGCGTCCACTCCTGGCCATCCCAAACGATGATGTTGCCCAGATCGCCATCGATCCCATCGAAGTTCCCGCCGGCGAAGAGCCTGGGGCCTTCGCCGAGATCGGCGTAGCAGAACGCCTCCGCGTTCTCATAGAGTCCGAAGAGCGCCGGCCCGACGCGGCTCCACGCGATGCCGTCCCAGCGCACGATGCCGTCCCTGAGCGAGGGGTAGAGGTCGTGGAACCAGCCGCTGGCATAGAGCGCCGTGCCCGAGCCGTCGTCGTGGAATCCCAGAGCCCACACCGTCGTCGTCCCGGAGCCGCTGGGCAGGCCGCCGCCGACACGGTGCCAGCCCTGCAGATCGAGCGACGCTATGGAGTTGAAGCGCACGCCGTCGATCGTGTCGAACGAGCCGGCCAAGTAGGCTCTCGGCTCCTCGCCATCGATCGCGCCGAAGTTGAGCGTGGGAATGCCGCCGATATCCGCGGCTCCGAGCACGGACCAGTCCGCCCCGTCCCAGGTGACGAGTTCGGCGCCGTTCCACGTAAACACCCGGGCCCCGCCCCCGAGGTCTCCGGCGGCGAGCATGCCGGGATACCGCGTCGCCTCGAGCGTGCCGATGCCGGTCCACTCCGAACCGTCCCACGTCGCCGCGCCGCGCGCCCAGCGCCCACCGGCCGAGTAGGTGGAAACGAACAGCCGATTCCCGAGCAGCGGGCCTCCGTCCGAGCCGACCCACACGATGTCTCGCGCCCTGGCCCCGTTTCCGACGTTCTCGCTCCCGACCGCGCGCCACGTGCCTGCCCGATATCCAGCGAGATTGCAGGCCGGGACCCCGCCCGCTTCCTTGAACGAGCCCCCGATGATGACGCCCCCGCCGAAGGCGCCGTCCCGGTCCGCAATCACGGGCACGGTGTGCCCGCCGATCTGGCCGCCGATCTGCTCGGCCTCGACACCGTTCCAGCGCCACAGCGTGCTGCTGACGAAGTCGGACTCTGCCCAAACAAGCTGAGGCCCGTCGCCCAGATCCGCGGATGCGAAGCCCGCCACTGTGTGCTCCCGCGGCCCGATCGGGAAGCTCGACCACGCCACCCCATCCCATTTGACGAGCATGTCGCTGCCGATGCCCCACAACGCGGCGCCGCTCCCGTCGTCATGGACGACGAGCCGCGGCCAATACGCCGGACAACCGCCGCCGACCTCCGACCAGTTCGCGCCGTCCCATCGCGCCACCCCCCGCACGGGAACGCCGTCGATGTCTCGCGAGACGGAGGCATACAGCGCCTCTCCGCTCCCGTCGTCGAACCACACGATATTGGTCACGTAGGGATCGTCTGAGTGGTCCAGCGGCTCCCACCGCGTGCCGTCCCAGCGCATCACCATGCTGTCCAAGTCGCCGCCCAGATCGAACCGGCCGCAGAGGTAGATCTCCCAAGGGGCCGAGCTCGGGCCGTGCAGCAGCCCGATGACGCGCGCGTCCTCGACGTCGAACGAGGTCGTGCTCCATTCACCCACATAGACGTGGACGGTGATCGGTCCGGACCCGGACAGCACACCCTGCGTCGCGAGAAACCTCGGAGGGTCGGCCTCGTTCGCCGCGCGGAGCAGCATAGAGGAGTTGCCGTAGGAGTAGGGGAAGCTCCCAAAGTCAGACCACTCCACGCCGTCCCACCGGCGGAGCGATGTACCGGGAAGTCCGTCCGCGCCTCGAAACGCCCCCCCGACAACGAGGCCCGGGCCCAGGCCCCCGTCGAAGATCGCCGCGCTCATCACGCTCCCGTCGAACTCGCCCGGCGTGAACACGTCCGACCACACCGGCTCGCACTGGCCGGAGGCCATGCCTCCGCCGAGAACGACCACCGACACCGCAGCCACCCGCCACAGCGCGTGCATCCCTGTCATGACATGTCTCCCCGGGACCCGCACCTTGCGTGCCGGTCCTCCGCCTGCCCCTCACCCCTAGCGTACAGGATGGCGGGCATTCGGGTTGCGTGAAAGTTCCGATTTGCCGTGCGACATCAAGGCCGGGCCCCCTCTCGACGCGCAAGCACTCCTCCGCAGAGGACTTCAAGAATCCGATCAGCACCCCGCGCTCCACGCATTAAGGAACGCGATGAAGTCACGCGTATCCACGATCCCGTTCGCATCGAAGTCCGCGCGATCGTCGCCCGCAACCCACGCGTTCAGGTACGCGATGAAGTCGCGCGTGTCGGCCATGCCGTCGCCGTTGAAATCGGCGGCGCACCCCTCGCACCCCCACCGCGCAATCCCCTCGCTCGGCACGCCGCCGACCTCCGTGAAGCCGCCGACCAAATACACCGCGCCGTCCTCGTGCGACGCCTGCGCGAGACCGAGCACGTCATTGTCCGATTCCGCCCCGAACGGCGCCCACGCTTGTCCGTCCCACAGATGCACTCGCTCCTGAGGCTCACCGATGGTTAGGTCGAGCGTCGCAGCCAGGCGCGGCCCCTCCGCGGTCTGCACAGCGCTCAGAGCCAGAACCCGCGCCGCGAGGCCTGCTCCCACGGTGTTCCACCCCCCTCCATCCCACACGGCAATGTTCTTCAAGTCCGCGAATGATCCACCGGCGTAGAGCTTCGGACCGTCGCCAAGATCTGCCGTGCACATGGCGAAAACCGTGGCCGCCGAGCCGTCGAGCGGAGCACCCACGCGCTCCCACGCGGCCCCGTTCCATCGAACCACCCCGTTCGCGAGCGAAGGTTTCAGATCACGGAACCACCCTCCCGCGTACAACATCTCTCCCGAGCCGTCATCGTGCAGCGCGAGCGCCTCCACATGCACTGAGGAAGGGCCCTCCGACGGCAGCCCGTCTCCCAGCGCGATCCAGCCTGAGTGCTGCACGGCGGCCACGTTGTTCATGGTCCGGCCGTCCACCGTGTCGAAATCTCCGGCAACGAAGAGAGTCGACACACCGCCGAGCTCGCCCGCCTCCAACGCCAACACCGTGCCATCTATCCCGTCGGCGAGCGTGCCCCAACTTTGGCCATCCCACTCCATGATCGCGCCCGCGTTGGCGCCTGCGGGCCACAGCCCACCCGCCGCGAACACCCGTGGTTCCGCGCCGAGACTCCCGAAGGCGAACGCGTAGACCGTTCCTGCCCCAGCCCCGATGCTCTCCCACGCCGAGCCGACCCACGTCGCCACGCCGCCGGTCGGCACGCCCCCCGCCGCGAGCGCCGAGACGTACACGCGCCGCCCCAGCAACGGCCCGCCCTCGTCACCCACGTACTCGATCTCGCGCGCCTCCCACGCCCCATTTCCGGTGTCTTCCGTGCCGAGCGCTGTCCACTGCGACCCATCGAACGCGGCCACGCACGCCGCGGGCGCGCTCCCGGCGAGCACGAAATTGCCAACCGCCACGACACCGCCGCCGATCGCGCCCACCGGGTCCGCGACCAGATCCCAGATCCCGCCACCCCCAACCGTGCGCCCGAGCTGTTCCCCGTCAAGACCATCCCAGCGCCAGAGCACGCTCTCCGAGCCCGAATCGGTCCAGACGAGCTCCGGCGAGCCGCCGAGCGTGACCGAGGTCAGCCGCCACGTGAACCCGAGCGCGCTCTCGAGCGTGTAGCTCGTCCATTCCACGCCGTCCCACTTCGCCAGCAGCGCGCCATCGCTGTCGAGCGCCCACAGCGCCGGTCCTGTCCCATCGTCGAACACCTCGAGGCTCGGCCAGTACGCCGGACACCCGCCCCCGACCTCCGACCACGCATCGCCATCCCACTTCGCCACCCCCGCCGCGGGAACATCGTCGATCCGGTCCCGCACCGCCGCGTAGAGCGACCTGCCGGAGCCGTCGTCGAACCATACCAGATCGGCCACGCTCGCGCCGCTTCTGTCCTGATCGAGTGCGGTCCAGCCGACCCCGTCCCACCTGTACACCTTCGTCGAGCCCCAGTCGTTCCGGAACAACCCCCCGAGGTACATGTCGCCGGAGTCGGGATCGACCAAGAGGGACGTCGCGAAGTTGAACCCAAATTGCACCGGGAACGAGGTGCTCCGCCATTCGCCGCCTTCGAGCACCAGCACGTCGGCGACGTCGCCCGACCACGGGTCGTTGAGGGTGGCGAACAGCCGCGGCGCGCCGCCCCTGTTGTCCGCGTGCACCAGGCCGACATTGCCGAGATCAAACCCCGCATCGGCCAGCGTCGTCCAGGTCGCACCGTCCCACACCTGGAGCCCATGTGTTGAATCGCCGCGGCGCACCAGGTCCGACACGACGAGCCTCGACCCAGATCCGTCGTCGAACAGCGTTGCCGACGCCTCCCAGCCGCCTCGCATGAACGCCGGCGTGAACACCTCCGACCACCCCTCCTGACACTGCCCCCAAGCCGCCACGCCGACACCCGCCCCCGCGAGAGCCGCGAACCACACCTGCCGCTTCATTGGCTTCCCCTTCAGTATGCCCCACGACCGCGCCCACCGATACCGGCGCGCCCGGCGCAGGTTGCACGAGTCGGATAATCCCCGACGCAGCCGTCGTCCACGCGCCAGGGCACTCCCCAGTCCATGAGACCCCCGGCCCCGCCTCTATGATGCTCCCCGTACCCGCAGGAGCGAGAGGCCATGCCCCAGAGCCCGTTCGACTGGAGTTCAAAGCGCATCATCGTCACCGGCGGGGCCGGGTTCGTCGGTCGGCAGGTCGTCCGCCTCCTCCGCGACCGCGGCGTGCCCGAGACGCACATCTTCATCCCCCGCCGGCGCGACTACGACCTCACCGAACGCACCGACTGCGCACGCCTCTACCGCGACGCCTTCGCCCCGCACAAGGCCGATCTCATCCTCCACCTCGCGGCCGAGGTCGGCGGCATCGAGGCCAACCGGCGCAGCCCCGGGCGCTTCTTCTACGCCAACATGGCCATGTCGCTCAACCTGATCGAGCAGGCGCGGCTCGACGGCCTCGTCAGCCGCGCCGGCAAGTTCGTGCAGGTCGGCTCCATCTGCGCCTACCCCAAGCACACGCCCGTCCCCTTCCGCGAGGAGGAGATCTGGAACGGCTACCCCGAGGAGACCAACGCGCCGTACGGGATCGCCAAGAAGGCCGCGTGGCAGATGCTCGACGCCTACCGCGCCCAGTACGGCATGCAGAGCGCCTACGTGCTGCCCGTGAATCTCTACGGCCCGCACGACAACTTCGACCTCGAGGCCAGCCACGTCGTCCCCGCGCTCATCCGCAAGTGCGTCGAAGCGAAGGACCGCGCCGACGAGCGGATCGTCTGCTGGGGCACCGGCAGCGCCAGCCGCGAGTTCCTCTACGTGGACGACTGCGCCGAGGCGATCGTCCGCGCCGCCGAGGTCATGACCGAGCCCACGCCCATCAACATCGGCGCGAGCTTCGAGATCACCATCAAGCAGCTCGTCGAGCTCATCGTCAAGCTCACCGGCTTCGAGGGCCGCGTCGAGTGGGACTCCACCAAGCCCGACGGCCAGCCCCGCCGCTGCCTCGACACCAGCCGCGCGAAGAAGCTGCTCGGGTGGCAGGCGAAAGTCGGGTTCGAGGAAGGCCTCCGCCGCACGATCGACTGGTACGAAACCCACCGCCACGACCCCGACGCGCGCCTCTGAACCTCAGAGCCGGGGGCTTCAGCCCCCGTTGGTGGAGCGCCCGCACACAGCAGCCGTCGCACCTCTCGCCGCACACGCCGCACAGCCGAGCCGTGCTTTCGCTCGATTAAGCACGATGCTCGAGGCGTTCCGGTCGCTCTCCGCGTGTCCTGCTCCGCGCTCTCAGCGCCCTCCGCGGTTCCACACGCGATCAGAACAACCCCCTCTCCCCCTCGATCAGCTCCCTCCCGTCATTCTTCGGGCTGTTCACCCGCGTGCTCACCGGCCGACACTCCAGCGTCCCGTCCGGCGCGGCCCGCAGCAGCTTCACCGCCTCCTCCGCCGGCAACACCGGATCCAGCCACGCGGCCACCGCGTCGCGCTCCAGCACCGCCGGCATCCGGTCGTGCAGCTCCGCCATCAAAGCGTTCGGCTCCGTCGTGATGATCGTGAACGTCTCCAGCGGCCCATCGCCCCGATCCCACCGCTCCCACAGCCCCGCCAACGCCAGCACATTCCCCTCCGCCGGCGTGATGTAGTACGGCTGCTTGGTCTGCTTCTTCCCTTCCCCGATCTTCTTCCACTCGTAGAAGCCGCTCACCGGCACCACGCAACGCCGGCTCTTCACCGCCGCCCGGAACGCCGGCTTGCTCCCGATCCCCTCCGCCCGCGCGTTGATCAGCCTCGAACCGATCGAGACATCCTCCGCCCAGAACGGCACCAGCCCCCACCGCATCGTTGCCAGCTCGCGCCCGCCCTCCCTCGCCACGCGGCACACCGGCGAGTCCTGCGTCGGCGCCACGTTCCAGCTCGGCGGGATCTCCATCCCTTCCGGGAGCTTGAGGTCCAGGAAGTCGTGCACGTCCCTCCACGTGTACTCGCGTGTGAACCGCCCGCACATGCCCCAAGCGTACCGGCCCCGCCGCACACCCCGCACAGCCCGCACGACCCGCCCCTCGCGCCGGCCCGATCTCCGGCCCGCTTGGCCCCGCCCCGCCCGGGAATGCACGCTACTCGGCGAGGGGGTGGCCATGCTCCGACCGCTCGGCATACCCGGCCCGAACGTCTCCGCCGGATTGCGCCCGCTCCGCGAGAACGAACGCATGCTCGACCGCACCATGCAGCGCCTCGCCGACGGAAGCTTGCTCGCCGGCGCCGCCGACGACCCCGCCGGACTCCTCGCCGGCCTCCACATCGACGCCGCCATCCGCGCCCTCGAGGCCGAGTCCCGCGCCCTCCAGCGGCGAGCCGACGTGCTCGCCGCCAAGGACGGCGCGCTCGCCGCCGCCACCGAGCTCACCGCCGAGCTCCGAGCCCTCGCCCTCCAGGCCGCCTCCGCCGACACGGTCCCCGACGCCGAGAAGCAGGCGCTCGAGATCGAGGCCGCGAGCATCGTCCTCGCCATCGAGCACACCACCGGCGCCGTCACCTTCGGCGGCGAGAAGCTCTTCAACTCCACGCTCACCCCCGCCCTCGGCGAGACCGAGGGCCTCGACCCCTCCGGCGAGCCCGCGACCTACACCCTCGCCGATGTCGGCCGCAGCACCGGCCTCTTCGACGACCCCGCGCTCGTCGAGGCCGTCGCGGAGCAGGCGACCGCCGACCTCGCCGCCATGCGCGCCGAGATCGGCGCCGAGATCTCCAGCGACATCGAGCCCCGCTCCCGCGCCACCGAGGCCGCCCTCGTCAACCTCGCCAAGGCCCACTCCCTCATCGTCGACACCGACTACACCCGCGAGTCCGCGCCCCTCGTGCGCTCCGAGGCCCTCGCCAACGCATCTCGCTTCCTCCTCGCCCTGGACAGGCGCAACGCCACGCTCGCCAACACCCTGCTCGGCGCGGCGTAACGGAGGTCACCCCCGCGAGCGTTCGGGCAATGCCGGCTGCGGCCTTTCCGGCAGCTCGAACCGCAGCGACACGTTCGTGCCCATGGGGGGATACTTCACCCGCAGCCGCACGCCCACGAACTCCTCGGGACGCCACCCCATCCGCGCGTACACGCGCCTCGCGATCTCCGGATAGCTCGCCAGCAGCGGCGTCCCCATGATCGGCGGCGAGCCGGGGAGCGGGTGCGCCTTCTCGCTGATCGGGAGCCTGCACTGGTTCGCAGCGCCGCTCACCAGCGAGCGCGCCCCGAACGGGTCGCCGTACACCAGCGCCTCCGGCCCAAGGTCCGTCGCGAGGTCCCGGTGCATGACGACGTCGAGGAGCTGCTGCTCCACCGGAACCGAGATCGCCGACACGAACTCGCCGTGCAGCTCCTCGCCGCTCCGGTAGCGGCTGGACTGCCCACGCTCGATATCGCCGAAGAAGCAATCGAACGCGCCCTTGTTGCCCACCGGCCCCGGCGAGAGCACGTAGTAAACCCCCTGCGCCGTGGGGCGCATCTCGATCCGCGGCAGCGAGGGTGAGCTGAAATCCTTCAGCAGCGGCAGGCCATCGACGACGTGCCCCGGCTCGATCGGCTCCCAATCCCCCGAGTAGGGCTCGCCTTCCCCGGACCAGTCCTGCCGGATCGAGATCGGCCAGCTCAGCTCCGACCGCAGCCGCCGGAACCCGATGTACCCCCGGACGATCGCGATGTCGAGCTTCGACGCGTCGCCCGAGTTCGGCGCCATCATCGCGAGCGTGAGCTTCGCACGCGCCTGCACGCCCCACACGCCGCTGTTGCCGCGGAAGGCGATCTTGCGGCTGAGTTCCAGCCTCTCCCCGCGATCGGGCCCCTGCCCGTCGAGCACCAGCTCGAGCGTGGAGCGATCTCCGACGTGCACCTGCACCACCTGCTCGACGTCGTCGTACGCGCCCTGCACGCGATCGAGCAGAGTGGCCGGAGCCCCGGCCTTGCCCATCGCGCGGAGCAGGATCCGCACCGCCGCCGTCCCCGGAAGATGGTGCAGGGCGTCCGTCGCCGACTGGGCCGCGATGATCTTGGCCACTTTCCACGTGAGGTTCTTGTTGAGATCGAAAGCCCGGGCGACCTCCTGCGGTGCATCCGGGGCCGCGCCGACGGTCGCGTAGAGCTCCAGCAGTGACTGGCGCAGCCGCCCGACCGAGGTCTGGCAATCCTGGTCAAAGCCCGCCGTGGACGTCATCCATGCACCCCAACAAAAACCTCGCGATCCGCGAGTGTGACGAGATCATACCGGCACAACATAGCTTCCACCCGCGCGACAGAGAATTTCTTGCAAGTTTCCCTAGGGAAAGTTGTACGAAACGAGCCGCGCGGCTACCGTTGCCGTCGCGGCCCTGGAGGCCCGAAGGAACAAGGAGAACACCGTGAATCGCCCCGCTCGTCTTGCCGCTCTCGCCGCGTTGCTCGCGCCTTCTGGGACCGCCATGGCCCAGATCCAGTTCCAGATCATCGTCGACGGCACCATCACCGACGTCTCCACCGACGGCGCGTGGGTCGCCGGATTCCTCAACGCCGGCGGCATCTACCGCTGGAACCAGGGCACCGGCCTCGACATCCTCGCCCCCGACAGCAGCTACAACCGCAGCGTCGGGATCTCCAGCGACGGTTCACGCGTCGCGGCCTCCATCTACAACGATGTCGGCACCGCCGGCCCGGGCCTGTGGACCGAGACCAGCGGCTGGACCTACCTCGGGCCCATCCCCGGCGGCGGCGTCTCCGGCGAGGACGGCTCCGCCTACGGCATCTCCGACGACGGCACAACCGTCACCGGCCTCGCATGGCGCTCCGACTGGCGCGCCCGCGCCTTCAGCTGGACCGACGCCACCGGCATGGTCGACCTCGGCGCGACCTACGACGACCGCTCCAGCCGGGGCAGCGCCATCAACGCCGACGGCTCGGTCATCGGCGGATTCGACGAGGCCGAGTTCGGCAACCGCCGCCCCGCCGTCTGGATCAGCGGCGTCCTCACCGTCATCGAGCCCGACGGCGTCGGCGAGGTCGAGGCCGTCAACAGCGACGGCGACATCGTCGGCGGCACCGCCGGCTTCGATGTCGGCGCCGCCCTCTGGACCTTCGACGGCGCTGCATGGCAGCGCACCGACATCGGCTACCTCCCCGGCACCGACCCGTTCGACCGCGGCGCCGCAGTGCTCGCCGTCACGCCCGACGGCTCGCTCGCCGTCGGCTACAACCGCAGCGGCTTCGGGCCCTTCGCCGACTACGACGGCACCATCTGGACCCCGGCCGACGGGCTCGTCGACGTCGAGGACTGGCTCATCGCCAATGGCGTC
The DNA here is from genome assembly GCA_964435785.1 of uncultured Phycisphaeraceae bacterium. Classification (GTDB taxonomy): domain Bacteria; phylum Planctomycetota; class Phycisphaerae; order Phycisphaerales; family UBA1924; genus PNC22. The sequence continues at coordinate 155,840 of CAYTAH010000005.1, forward strand.
GACTTCGGCGGCGTCGACATCCGCGCCCTCACCGGCGTCTCCGAGGACGGCTCCGTCATCGTCGGCTACTGCTACGACGGCGGCTTCGCCCCCAAGGGATTCCGTATCACCATCGCGCCCGACTGCGCCGCCGACTTCAACGGCGACGGGGTCGTTGACACCCGCGATGTCCTCGCCTTCCTCAACGCGTGGACGTCGCAGCAGCCCGAGTCCGACTGCGACGGCAACGGCGTGATCGACACCCGCGACGTGCTCTGCTTCCTGAACCTCTGGACCGCCGGCTGCTGAGCATCGCCACGCCGCGGGCCAGGCGCCCGCACCACTCGCCTCCCCAGCCCCCGACCCCCCCGCGACTCCCCCGCGGGAAGCCCGGGAGGCCCCGGCCCCACCCGCCCGCGAGGGCCCGTGGGGCCTCTTCATTGCGCCCAATCCCGAAGACCCGGCGCACTTCCGGCCCTCCGCTTCAGTCGCTCGCCGCCGGGACCGATAGCTGCCGGGACCCCTCCTCCGAAGCGGAGACCCGCGGATGTTCTCGCCCGTCTCGAGCGCCAGCTTCATGATCGGCCACCGCGGGCTGCAGAACGCCCAGTCGATCATCCAGCGGGCCGCCGAGCGCCTCGCCACCGGGAAGCGCATCAACCGCGCCGCCGACGACCCCGCCGGCCTCGTCGCCGCCGACGCCCTCACCGAGCAGATCCGCAAGATCGAGAAGAAGCTCGGCGCCCTCGACCAGGAGGAGGCCCGGCTCGGCGCCACCGAGGGGTCCCTCTCCGTCGTCGCCGATCTCCTCGTCGAGCTCAACGGCCTCGTCGTCTCCGCGGCCAGCAAGGGCGGAACGAGCCCCGATGAGCTCGAATCCCTCCAGACCCAGGCCGACGAGATCCTCAAGGCCATGGACCTCGTCGCCAACACCGCCCTCTTCAAGGGCGAGAAGCTCTTCGACAGCCTCTTCACCACCTCGCTCGGTCGCACCGACGTCCCGGGCGACGGCGATCAGACCTTCTCCGCCGTGCTCGCCTCGCTCAGGTCCGGCGGAGTCCTCAACCTCATCGACGGAGATCTCGAGGGCGCGCAGGCCAGCGTCGAGGCCGCCATCGACTCCGTCTCCACCTGGCGCGGCGCCATCGGGGCCCGAATCTCGAACGGGATCCAGCCGCTCCGGAACGAGATGCTCGCCGAGCTCGAGAACGCCGCGGCCGCACGCTCCGACATCGTCGATGCAGACATCGCCGTCGAGATGTCCAATCTCATCCGAGGACGGATCCTCGAGCAGGCCTCCATCAGCGCCCTGCTCATCGGCCGCCAGGCCCCCCAGCAGGCGCTGAAGCTGCTCTCGGCCAACATCGCCATCGCCCAGAACCAGTAGGAGCGGCAACCAATGAAGATCTCCGGAACCGACGCCGCCCGCGCGCACGGGCTTGCCAACGCCATCCAGCGCGTCCAGGCCAACATGGACCGGCGAGCAGCCCGCGCACCCGACGCCGACGAAGCCAGCCATCCCGGCGCCACTGCGCTCGAGCACCTCCAGGCCAACCTGGCGCGCAAGAGCGGCGCCGGCGAGCCCGGCCCCGAGCCCCTCCCCGCCGAGCCGGCGCCGACCACCGACCCGCTCATCCCCGATCCCGCCCCAGCTCCAGCCCCCGGCCCCGGCGCGCTGCTCGACGTCCTCGCGTAACCGCCCACCGCCGTCGAGCGAGCCCGCCGGCGAAGTCCGCCCGCGCCACCCCCACGCAATCGACAGCCCGAAAGCAAAGAGACCCCGGCGCACCCGCGCCGGGGTCTCATTCGTCAGCCGGGCGCGAGACTGCTACTCCTTCATCCGCTTCAGCGTCGCCTCGTACATCGCCTTCTGGTTCGCCGGCGCCAGCGAGACCGCCTTCTTCTCGATCTCGATCGCCTTGTCCTTCTGCCCCGCGTGGTAGTACGCCCACGCCAGCGTGTCGAGGATCGGCGCGTTCTCGTTGTCCGTCAGCTCCGCGGCACGCTCCGCGGCCTTCACCGCGAGATCCAGGTGACGGTTCGTCACCTGCTGGTCGGGATCCACGAACCTCCACGCGATCTCGTTGAGGGCCATCGCGTCCTCCCACGCCGCGCCCTCCATCAGCTCCCCGGCGAGCTTCGCCGCCTCGTCGTACTTGCCGGACGCGAACAGCTCCCCGAGACGCTCCGACTTGGACGCCATCTGCCGCTCAGCCGCGAACGTCTTCGCGGCCTTCACGATGTCCCACTTGCCCGCCACCACCTGCTCGAGCGGCTTGTCCATCTGCATCGGGTGGCCGATCCACGCCACATACCCCTGCTGATCCACGACGAACGCGCAGGGGATGCCGTTCCGCCCCGCCGCCTTCATCCAGTCAACGGCCACTTTGCCGCTCTGGATGTCCTCGCCCTCGATCTTCTCCTCGATCGCGACGGTGTACTCCATCTTCTCGTCGCCGCCCCTTTCGCTCATGAACGGCTCGACGTTCTTCGGGTCGTCCCAGATGTTCACCCCGATGATCGTCACGCCCTTGTCCTTGTACTCCTTCTGCAGCTCCGAGAGGTGCGGCATGCCCGCGATGCACGGACCGCACCACGTCGCCCAGCACTCGACGACGTAGACCTTCCCCTCCTCGAAGCCCGTCACCGCCTCGCCCTTCACCCACGTCGCGATCGCAAGCTCCGGCGCCCGGTCGCCCACCATGAGCTTCCCGACCCGCTCCACCTCCACGCCGGGCGCCCGCTCAGGCTTCGGCTTGGCGTCCTGCGCCGCCGCCGGCGCCCCCGCGAACATGGCAAGGACCGCCGCAACGCACACCGCTCCGCGAAGCTTCATACCGCAGTCTCCTTCCGGGCAGCCGCGCCGCCCAATGTGCCGACACCCGCGCCGCTCGAGCGAGCGGGAGTCCCGGTGGTACTCACCCCACCCGCCGCAGGTTCCAACGGGGACCGTCCGCCCCGGGGAAACAACAAGCCCAGCCTAACGCGCCGCGACCCGGGATGCCGAACGGGCGCGAGCCGAGCCGAGTACTCCCGCCACGGAGCCGCACATGCCTCCCACCACCGAACAGCCCTCTCACGAGACGCCCACGCTGCTCCTGGCCTTCCTCGCCGATCGCGACGAGCCCTGCCCTGTCTGCGGCTACTGCCTCCGCGCCCTCTCCGCCCCCCGCTGCCCCGAGTGCGGCGCACCCCTCGAGCTCCGCGTCGGCTCCCCCCAGCTCCGCGTCGGCCCATGGGTCCTCGCCATCGTCTCCTGCGCCCTCGCCCTCGGCTTCGACGGCGTCTTCGCCACCATGATGGCCGTCGCCCTCGCCATCAGCCCCCCGGGCTTCTGGCGCCCCTACGGCGTCGCCGCGGCCGTCGCGCTCCTCGCCGTCGCCATGCTCTGTGCGATGCTCGCGATCATCCGCCGCCGCACCGCCTGGGCCCGCTGGCCCCGCCGCCGCCAGTGGATCACCAGCGGCGCCCTCTTCGTCGTCGTCGGCGCCCTCCACGCCCTCGTCGGCATCGTGCTCATCCAGCTCATCGACTAGCGCCCGCCGGCTGCGGCAAGCCCGAGTCACACCGCGTTGATCCTCCCCGGCCGCTCCGCATCCCCCTCCGCCACTCTGACACGCAGCGCGAAAAGAAACACAAGCCCTCCATCGCGAGGGCTTGTGCGGAACATCAATCTCGGCGAGGCCTCTCCACCCCCGCCGCTACTCGACGAACAGCCGCCCCGACTTCGCCGCCGCGATCAGCACGTCCGCAACCTCCGGACGGCTGAACTCCGCCGGCGGGCGATCGCCCTTGAAGAGCAGCTCGCGCACGGCCGTCCCCGACAGGTTGATGATGTCCCCCTCGATCTTCGGGAACGTCTTGCCCGAGACCATCCCGCCGTACGCCTTGCTGTAGCCGGTGTGCTCGAACTTCAGCGGCGTGATGCCGAACGCCACCAGGTCGATCTCGTCGAAGATCTTCTGCGCGTCGTACGTCCCGTAGTAATTGCCCACGCCCGCGTGGTCGCGCCCCACGATGAAGTGCGAGCACCCGTAGTTCTTCCGCATCACCGCGTGGTGGATCGCCTCCCGCGGCCCGGCGTACCTCATCGCCGCCGGGAGCACCGTCACCATCGTCGTTGCGGGGTTGAAGTAGCGGCTCACCAGCGCGTCGATCGCCTGCATCCGCACGTCCGCGCGGATGTCGCCCTTCTTCGTCTCCCCCACCAGCGGATGGATCAGGAGTCCGTCCACGATCTCCTGCGCGCACTTGCACACGTACTCGTGCGCCCGGTGGATCGGGTTCCGCGTCTGGAACGCCGCCACGCTGCTCCAGCCCTTCTCCTTGAACGCCGCGCGCGTCTGCGCCGGCGTCAGCCGCTTGTCGAGGAACGCCTCCGGACCCTTCGGGTCCACGCACAGCGTCACCACCTCGACCGGACCCGACAGGCACACGTCGCCCTCGGCCATCACCTGCGCCACGCCCGGGTGCGCCGCGTCGTCCGTCCGGAACACGCTCCTGCACTCGAGCGCCTTGTCGTGGACGAACTCCTCCTTCACCAGCATCACCGCCTGCAGCGTCCCGTTCGGCGCGTACAGCGCCACGTGGCTCCCCACGCTCGGCGCCTCCCCCTTCGCCACGCTCAGCAGGATCGGGATCGACCACGTCTCCCCGCTCACCAGCCTCATGCTCTTGCACACGCTCTCGAAGTTCGCCTCGTCCATGAACCCCGTCAGCGGGCTGAAGCCGCCGTTGGCGATCAGCTCCAGGTCGCACGACTGCTTCGGCGTCAGGTCGATCCGCGCCATCGACGACGCCTGCGTCCGCAGCGCCTGGGCCCGAACCTCGTCCACCAGACAGTTCACCAACGTGCCGCCGTGCGGCTGAATCAGGCCCTTCATCGATCCATTACCTCCAGGCAATCTCGTCGCCCAACAAGAATACACCCCCGCAAAGGCAGGGGGTGCAGTGTAGACATGATCCGGACTGAAAGTCGAAAGGCGCCGAACCCGAAAACAATGTCGATCAGGCGTCAGGATCGTAGCATGTCCATGAGCATGTGACCGCGCCGGTCTGCGGATTGCACAGATACGTCACTTGGGGACTGTCGGGCTCACACGCGTTCTGGGCGGACGCGAGGCAGTTGGCGAAGTCCGGGTCGCACGCCATCGTGCCGCTGCGCGCCGCGAGAACCGTCGCGAGTGACGCGAAGAACCGCTGATCACCGGCGTCTTCGCGACCGCTTGCGCCCTCTCCGGCGATCTCGGTCACGTTTCCCGAAAGCAGATCCTGAGCTTGGACCATCCAGCCATCGGCGACATCGAGCGATTCGCGAAACACCAACACCTGAAGCGGCGATGCGCTGAACGCCACCCAACCCCCCGTCTTGCTGGGCGCAAGCGTGAACTCCGGCGAAGCAATCCCCTCAATCTCGTAGTGGAATCGACCCCGATCGATCTGCCCGCCTTCCGACTCCTCGACGAGCTTCCCATCGGCCATGATCGTCAGCGTCCCGTCCTCGTCCTCGCTGAAGCTGATCTGCCCGCGTTCGCAAACCGCTTGCCCGGCGGAACGAAGCGTGATCGCCATGGAGGAGCTGGACGTGACCAGCGCGTCAACGCCCGGGGCGTCGAGCGGCTGGGCCGCGGCGCCCTGGCCGAAGAGGCCGCACACGAGAAGCAACGTGGACGATGAACTCCACTTTCGCATGCTCTGTCTCCCCTGAGAGGCAGGTCCAGGAATATCACCCCAGTCGCTCTCGCCAGTATCGGCTCTCCTCCCTCCTACTGTCAAGCCGGACTTTCCCCACGCCGAGAGAACCCCTGCTCGAAACGGAACCTTTCGCGCCCGAAACGAGGCTTCCGCGTGCGGCCCGAACACAAATCCCACGTGGTCATCGTCGGAGGCGGCTTCGGCGGCCTCAACGCCGCCCGCGCCCTCCGGCGCGCCGACGCCGAAGTCATCCTCCTCGACCGCAAGAACCACCACCTCTTCCAGCCCCTCCTCTACCAGGTCGCCACCGCCGCGCTCAGCCCCGGCAACATCGCCACCCCGCTCCGCAAGGTCTTCGAACGCCAGCGCAACTGCGCCGTCTTCCTCGCCGAGGTCGCCGCCATCGACCTTGACACGCGCGAAGTGGTAGTGGGTCAGCAGCGCTCGCGCTACCGCTACGACTACCTCGTCCTCGCCGCCGGCGTGCGCACCACCTACTTCCACCACGACGCCTGGACCGCGCACGCCCCCGGACTCAAGACCATCGACGACGCCATCGAGCTGCGCCGGCGCTACCTCCTCGCCTTCGAGCAGGCCGAGATCGAGACCGACGCCCAGACGCGGCGCCGCACACTCACCTTCGCCATCGTCGGCGCGGGCCCCACCGGCGTCGAGATGGCCGGCGCCATGGCCGAGCTCGCCCGCCAGACCATGCGCCGCTCCTTCCGCCGGCTCGACACCCGCGAGACGCGCATCATCCTCATCGACGCCAACGACCGCGTGCTCTCCACCTTCCCGCCCGGGCTCTCCGCCCGCGCACAGCGTGACCTCGAGCGCCTCGGCGTCGAGATCCTGCTCGGACGCCGCGTGGTCGCTGTCGACGGCGCGGGCCTCTCGCTCGAGACAGCGTCCGGCGAGCGCTCGCGCATCGAGACACGCAACATCATCTGGGCCGCCGGCGTCGAGGCGACGCCCATCGCCTCCTCGCTCCCCGTCCCGCGCGACCGCGCCGGACGCGTCGAAGTGGGCCCCGACCTCTCGATCCCCGGCCACCCGGAGGCCTTCGTCGTCGGCGACCTCGCCCACGCCACCGACGCCCGCTCGGGCAAGCCCGTCCCGGGCGTCGCGCAGGGCGCCATCCAGGGCGGTCGCCACGCCGGGCGCATCGTCGCCCGCGAGATCGCCGCCGCCCGCGCCGGCCGCCCCGCGCCCGAGCGCCCGCCGTTCCGCTACAGAGACAAGGGCGAGCTCGCCACCATCGGGCGCGCCCGCGCCGTCGCCAACCTCGGCCCTCGTCTGCGCTTCGCCGGCTTCCCCGCATGGGTCCTCTGGGCCACCGTCCACATCATGTATCTCATCAACTTCCGCTCGCGCCTGCTCACCATGCTCGAGTGGATCTGGCTCTACTTCTTCTACGACCGCGCCGTGCGCCTCATCACCGGCCCCGACGCGCTCCCGCGCCCGGCCTCTCCCCCGCGCGACGACATGAGATCGGAGACCGGCCCCGAGCCTTGAGGCCTGAGCAGGCCGCCGCGGAACGCGCTCCAACGGGCAATGGCCGCGCGCTTCACTCCCGGCGCGCTACTCCAACGCCACGCGCACGCTGATCGCACCGCGCACCTCACCCGGCGCAAACCCCGTCGCCGCGTCTGCCGGATACCACTCCGCGATCAGCCCCCTCACCTCCGGCGCGATCTGCTCCACCGGGCCGTGGCACTGCACGCATAGCTCGATCGTCATCAGCGGACGCAGATAACGCAGCTCGTGCCCGCCGTCCTCCGCGACGGCCTCCGCCAGCGGCTGCGGCGTCCCGCCGCCGCTCGCCGCCCCCTCCAGCCATGCGCGCTCGAACTCGTCCGGCGCGTTCGCCGGGTTCCGCACCCGCAGCGACGTGCGCCGGATGCGCACCCCATCGGACGCGAACCGCTCCTGCACCTCGGCCGTGATCGCCTGCGCCCTCCCGGCGCACACCTCCACGGCGGCCGTCGCCCCGCCGCTCTGGAGCGCGCCCTGCAGCTCCGGGAGCAGCGTCCCCGCCAGCGCGTCGGCCGCCGCCGACGCGACCCCCTTCGCCCGCTCGATCGCCGCCGCGTCCGGCCCCTCGCCCGCCCGCCCACACCCGAACAGGCCCGCGGCCGCCAGCCCGAGAATCGCCCAGCGCATCGCCCACCTCCTTGCCCCGCACGGTTTTATCCATGGAGTCGCCCCGCCTACACTCGGTCCCCGCGATTCCGCGAGAAAACGCACCGCCGGACGAGGAGAACGCTGTCATGACGCAGGTGAAGGCCACCAACATCCACTGGCACGAGGGCAACATCAGCCGCGACGAGCGCTGGAAGGCCCTGGGCACCAAGGGCGCCACGATGTGGTTCACCGGCCTCTCCGCCTGCGGCAAGTCCACCATCGCATGCGCCCTCGAGCAGGCCCTCGTCAACCAGAAGGTCCCCTGCTACCGACTCGACGGCGACAACATCCGCTTCGGTCTCAACAAGAACCTCGGCTTCTCCGCCACCGACCGCGAGGAGAACATCCGGCGCATCGGCGAAGTCTCCAAGCTCTTCGCCGACGCCGGCATCATCACCCTCACCAGCTTCATCTCCCCCTACATCAAGGACCGCGACGCCGCACGCGCCGTCCACAAGGAGGCCGGCCTCGACTTCATCGAGGTCTTTGTCGACACCCCCATCGAGGTCTGCGAGCAGCGCGACCCCAAGGGCCTCTACAAGAAGGCCCGCGCCGCCGTCGCCGAGGGCAAGGGCCTCGGCTTCACCGGCATCGACGACCCCTACGAGGCGCCCAAGAACCCCGAGCTGGTCCTCAAGACCGCCGAGCAGAACCTCGACCTGTGCGTGAAGAAGTGCCTCAAGGCGCTCGCCGAGCGCGGCCTCATCAAGCTCGCTGACTGAGCCGAGCGCAGCAGGCCGGGCGGCCACGCGCCGCTCACCGCCGGGAAACCGAACGGGCCGCGCCCTTCGACAGGCGCGGCCCACTCGCTTTCACCGTTTGTGCTTCCGGCGCATCACCTCCGCCGACGCGCCGCGAACGCGCCCATCACTCCCAGCGCCGCCAGCCCGGCGGGCGCGGGGACGATCGTGCCGAACACGCCGTACGTGTTCATCGTGCTGCTCGGCGAGCCGTTGAAGATGTAGCCGGCGTTGACCGCGCCCGGGCCGCTCGGCTCGGTGAACCCGCTGTCCCACAGCCACTCGTCCCCAGGCTCGAAGATGTTCTCCACATACACCCAGTACGTCTTCCCCACGTGCAGCACGACCTGGCCCTGGGGCGACCATGTAAAGTCCGTCGGGCCGCTGAAGCCGGGGAAGTCGAAGTCGGTGAGATCCGCCACCATGGTCTGAGGCCCGCCGTCACCCTCCCAGATCTGCACGTGCGCCGTGCTCCCCTGAGTCGCGCCCCCGATCGTCAGCGTGACGGCGTCGAGGTAGAACGACGCCCAGTCCATCGTGAAGCCCGCGGCCTTATGCCGCGTCGTCGCGGCCTCCCCGAAAAGCGTTCCACTCCCCGAGGCATCGCCGAGATTCCCGATGATCAGATCGCCCGACGCGACGCCGCACAGCGACACCGCGCCCAAGGCGCCCAGCGCCAACCTCGTCCTCATGTCTTGTCTCCTCGGTCTCGCTCCACGAACCGGCGCGGACCGACGCCGCGCCGCACCTGACACACTACCGGCGACGCCCCCGCCGCCCAAGTCCGAAAACGCCGGATTGCGGCCCGCGGCCCCAAAAAACCGCTCGATTCTCGGACAAGCCAGTCCGCGGCCGGGGCCGCCGCACCCCGCATATCGTTGCCCCACCCCCGCCCGACGGGAACTGCGGCCCGCGCCCCGGGCCCTCGCACCGGCCCCAACCCCTTGGCCCCCAGACCTTTCGGAGCCCCCATGCCCTCCCACGCCGAGCTTGCGGCCGCCGCGCACGAAGCCGTCTTCCTCGCCTCCGCCGTCTGCCGCGAGGTCCAGCGGTCTCTCGAGCAGGTCAAGGCGATCACCAAGGACGACAAGTCCCCCGTCACCGTCGCCGACTTCGCCAGCCAGGCGATCGTCGCCAAGGTGCTCACCGACCGCCTCGGCCAAGGCGTCATCCTCGTCGGCGAGGAGGACTCCAAGTGGCTCCGCCAGGAGGAGCACGCCGCGCACCGCGCCGCCGCCCTCGCGGCCGTCCAGACCGTCTGGGAGGACGCCGCCGAGGACGAGATGCTCGACGCCATCGACATCGGCGCCGGCGACACCCACCACACCGGCTACTGGACGCTCGACCCCGTCGACGGCACCAAGGGATTCCTCCGCAACCAGCAGTACGCCATCGCCCTGGCCTTCATCGAGCGCGGCCTCCCCGTCGTCGGCGTCATGGGATGCCCGAACCTCCCACGCAACTTCAACGCCCCCCTCGACCGACCCGATCGCCACGGCTCCATCTACGCCGCGGTCCGCGGCGACGGCGTCTACGAGTATCCCTGCGACGACCGCGCCGAGAAGCCCGTCCGCATCACCCGCCTCGACCGTGCCGAGGGCGAGCCCATCAGCGTCTGCGCCTCCGTCGAGGCCGCGCACTCCAACGTCGACGACACCGACCGCATCCTCGAGCACCTGCGCACGCACGGCCACCCCACCGGCGAGCCCGCCCGCCTCGACTCCCAGGCGAAGTACGCCGTCACCGCCCGCGGCCAGGCCGACGCCTACCTGCGCCTCCCCACGAAGAAGGGCTACGTCGAGCGCATCTGGGACCACGCCGCGGGAGCGCTCGTCGCCACCGAGGCCGGGTGCTTCGTCACGGACATCTTCGGGAACTCGCTGGACTTCTCGCACGGGCGCGGTCTGGAGAAGAACAAGGGCGTGGTGTGTGCTCCGCCGCGGGTGCACGGGCTGGTGATCGGGGCGATCGGGGAGCTGGGGATCGGTCGCCAAGCCTGAGACCGCGGTCGCGCTCACGGCCGATCTTCCGCAAGTTCGGCCATGTCAGGGCCGCAGCTCGGGATGATGAGAGCCATGCGCGCCGAAGCCGCCCTTCACAGCCGCCCTCCAGTACCCTCGCCACCGCCGGCGCCCTCCTGTTCGCCTCGGGCTTGCCGCCCCGTCCGCTCGTAGTAGGATGGTCCCCATCAGCCGCCCGCCATGCTCACCGACCTCCTCAAGGACGAGTTCGAGCCGCAGGTCCGCAAGCGCGGCCAGTCGTACGCCTCCTCGGGGCTGGTACGACACCTGCGCGTGCACGATTGCGGGATCGACGCCGAGGTCCACGGCGCCGAGACCTACAGCGTCGTGATCGAGCCCGAGTTCGAGCCCGACCGCTGGGATCTCCTCGCCCTGTGCACCTGCCCCTACGCCGAGACCGCCCCCTGCAAGCACGTCTGGGCTGTGCTCCTCAAGGCCGAGCGCGAAGCGATCGCCCAATGGGGCGGTCTGCCGAAGCACGCTCGGCTCTTCATCGATGATGAGGAGTTTGCCGAGGCCGCGGAGGACGAGCCCGAGTTCGACCCTGAGCCATCACGTCCCGCCGCGAGGATCCCCATCCGCGCGCCCAACGGCCAGGTCGCATACGTGCTCTCCCGCCCCGCGCGACAGCGCCAACCAGCCACGCCGCCGGAGCCGAAGCGTCCCGCGTGGGAGCGGCTCCTCGAGCAGGCCCCCCGCGACTACGGCGCCCATCAGTCCAACCCTTCCGGCCCGATCGGGCCCCTGCGCTACGTTCTCGACGCCGAACGCTCGCGAATGAACGGCGCCATCACGCTCGTGCTCACGTCCGACCCGCCCGACGGAGCCCGCGCCCGCCCCAAGCGCGTCACCATCGCGCCCGAAAGCCTGCCCCGCCTGACCGACCCACAGGACCGCGCCATCGGCGCCATGCTCGTCGGCGCGGCCCTGCCCGGACGCGAGTCCATCTACTCCTACAGCTACGGCTCCCGCTCCGCGCCGTCGGCGGTCTGGCAGTTGCAGCAGGGCGTGCTGCCCCTGCTCATCCCCATGCTCGTCGGCACCGGCCGCTTCGGCTGGGCGCCACACGAGGGCGAGGAAACGCGCCCCCTCGTCTGGGACGAACACCCTTGGCGGCTCTCATTCATTATCGAGCCGCGCTCCGCGAAGAAACGCGGCACAACCGACGCGTACGTCCTCCGCGGCGGGCTCGTGCGCGAATCCGAGCGGGTCCCGCTCGACGGTTTCGACGTCCTGGTCGAGGGCTCGCCGGGTCTCGCCCTGCGCACAGGCGTGCTCTCGCCAATGTGCTCCACCGCGCCCACCCGCGCGCTCGACTGGCTCAAGCGCAACGGCGCCGTCGCGATCACGCCCGACGACGCCGTCCCCCTGCTGCGTCAGATCGAGCGCCTGCACCTTGGAATCCCCGTGCATTGGCCCGCCGACTGGCCCGTGCGCGAACGCGACGACATCGCCCCAAGGCCCCGCCTCACCCTCAAGACGCCCGACGCCAAGCACAGCTCCGGCGCGACCCTCGAGAGCCGCCTCTCCTTCCGCTACGGCGAAGAGGGCGATGCCGACGCCGACGGCGGCCTCTATCTCTGTCCCGCGGTCGGCGACGACAATCGCGAGCAGACCATCATCCGGCGAAACGCCGACGCCGAGCGCGCCGCCGCCGAACGGCTCAGCGCACTCGGCGTGCGCCGCGACCCGTACGAGCCTTCCCGCTCCACGTTCCCCGCCAAGAAGCTCACCAGGCTCATCGCCCCCCTCATCGACGAGGGCTGGGAGGTCCGAGGCGAGGGCGGCCTCTTCCGCGCCGCCGGCAAGATCGATATCCGCGTCTCCTCCGGCATCGATTGGTTCGACGTCCATGGCGAGGCCGATTTCGGCGGCACGACCGCCCCCATCGCCGACGTCCTCGACGCCCTACGTCGCGGCGAGCGCTTCGTCACCCTCGGCGACGGCTCCCAGGGCATGCTCCCCGACAAGTGGCTCGAGCGCCACGCCCCCTGGCTCCGCATGGGCGAAACCCGCGACGGCGCCCTCCGCTTCTCCCGCGCCCAGCTCAGCGTCATCGACGCCCTGCTCGCCGAGCTGCCCGACGCCACGTGCGACGCGCAGGTCGCCGAGGCCCGCCGCAAGCTCGCGGCCTTCGACGGCGTCAACCCCCGCACCGAGCCCCGCGCGTTCAAGGGCGAGCTGCGCCCCTACCAGCGACTCGGCCTCGGCTGGCTCCACTTCCTCGACGAGTTCGGCTTCGGCGGCTGCCTCGCCGACGACATGGGCCTCGGCAAGACCGTCCAGGTTCTCGCCTATCTCGCCGAGCGCGCCACGCCCGAGGCCCGCGCCGGAGCCGGCCCCTGGCTCGTCGTCGCCCCGCGCTCGCTCATCTTCAACTGGATCCGCGAGGCCGCGAGATTCACGCCCCACCTCCGCGTCGCCGACCACACGGGCCAGGACCGCGCCGCCGCGCACGACGCCCTCGCCGACACCGACCTCGTCGTGACCACCTACGGCACGCTCCGGCGCGATATCGAGCCGCTGCGCGAGCTCGACCTCGCCGGCGTCGTGCTCGACGAGGCGCAGGCCATCAAGAACGCCCAGTCGCAGAGCGCCAAGGCCGCGCGCCTGCTCCGCGCCCGCCGCCGCCTCGCCCTCACCGGCACGCCCGTCGAGAACTCCCTCGACGACCTCTGGTCCATCTTCGATTTCCTCAACCCCGGCATGCTCGGCACCGCGAGCGCCTTCGCCCTCGCCGCCAAGGCCGCCCGCACCGACGAGGGCAAGCCCGACCTCTCGCTCCTCCGCCGCGCCCTGCGCCCCTTCATCCTGCGGCGCACCAAGCAGACCGTCGCCCCCGAGCTGCCGCCCCGCACCGAGCAGACCATCCCCTGCGAGCTCGCCGGACGCCAGCGGACCATCTACGAGGGCCTCCGCAAGCACTACCGCGACGAGCTGCTCGGGCGCGTCGACCGCGAGGGCATGAACAAGAGCCGCATGCACGTGCTCGAGGCGCTCCTCCGCCTCCGCCAGGCCGCGTGCCACCCGATGCTCATCGAGCCCAGGGCCACTCGCTCGGAATCCGCCAAGCTCGCCACGCTCATGGAGATGCTCGCCGAGATCGCCGCCGAGGGGAACAAGGCCCTCGTCTTCTCCCAGTTCACCTCGCTGCTCGACCTCGTGCAGCGCTCGCTCGACGCGGCCAAGCTCCCCTACGAGCGCCTCGACGGCCAGACGCCCGCCGCCGAACGCGCCCGCCGCGTGGACCGCTTCCAAGCCGAGGGCGGCGCGCCCGTCTTCCTCATCAGCCTCAAGGCCGGCGGCGTCGGGCTCAACCTCACGGCGGCGCAGTACGTCTTCCTCCTCGACCCCTGGTGGAACCCCGCCGTCGAGGCGCAGGCGATCGACCGCACGCACCGCATCGGCCAGGACCGCCGCGTCAGCGCCTACCGCCTCATCGCCAAGGGCACCGTTGAGGAGCGCATTCTCGAACTCCAGGCCGCGAAGCGCGAGCTCGCCGAGGCCATCGTCGCCGAGAACGCCGGCGGCCTCAAGGGGCTGTCCCGCGACGATCTGGAGTGGCTCCTCAGCTGAACACCTTGACCGGTAGGGCGCGATTCGGGTCTATCTGCAGGACTCCCACATTCGTGGATCTGGGCGTGCAGACAAGACGTTTGGCTTCCTCAGGGATACCGATCCGGACTTCAACGCGTCTCACCCAGTTCGCTTCGGCCCCTTCTCCCGAGAGTATGTCCCTAAACCCGTCCCTACGAGGGTCCCTGAGCCCGCAGCGCACGCAAGGGCTTCCGCCTGCCCCGCGGTCTCCGCCGACACTTCCCGTCGGCTCCCCTTCTTCTCTTGTCACCCCGCGCCCCGTACCTGCGCCTTGACCACGAGGAGGCGCCGATGCCCTGCACACGCACCACGCCACGCATTCACTACGAGATCCGCGGCGAGGGGCCGGCGCTGGTGCTGCACCACGGGTTCTCCAGCTCGGCCCGGGCGTGGGAGGAGCTGGGCTACGCCGAGCGGCTCGGGCACGGGCGGCGGCTGATCATGCTCGACGCCCGGGGGCACGGGCTCTCCGACAAGCCGCGGGAGGCCGCGGCGTACTCGATCCAGTGGCGGGTGGCGGACGTGCTGGCGGTGCTCGACGACGCGGGAGTCGCGCGGGCGGACTTCCTCGGCTACTCGATGGGCGGGTGGGTCGGCTTCGGGCTGCTGACGCTTGCGCCCGAGCGGGTCGGCCGGGCCGCCATCGGCGGTGCGCACCCCTACGCGGACGGCTCCTGGGATCGGGCGGGTTTCGACGCCGCGGCGGCGGACGGGGCGGCGTTCATCCGCGCGTTCGAGGGCGCGATCCGCGACACGCTCCCGCGCGAGGCCCACGAGGCGCTCCTCGCGAACGATCTCGGGGCGCTCGCCGCAGGGGCCGGCCCGCGTCCCGACCTCGGGCGCGCCCTCCCGGCCATCACCACACCGACTCTCCTCTACGCCGGCGAGCGGGAGGCGCGTCTGCCGCTGATCCGGCGCGCCGCGTCGGAGATGCCCGCGGCCACGCTCGCCGTGCTCCCCGGGCTTGGGCACGTGGACGCATACCTCGGGGCCGACGCGGTGCTGCCGGTGGTGCTTGACTTCCTTGGCATCGGATGAATGGGGAGGCGACCCGGCCGGTGCGTGGCGCATGTCACGCCCCCTTGCCGCGTAGGAACAGGGTGGCGCTGCGCGCAGGAGGTGTGGCCGTGGACCGGAAGTGCTTCGTGACCATCGTCGTGTGGGGGCTCCTCTGGGGGCCCGCCCGGGCTCAGGAGGCGGGCGGCGCCGGCGGGGAGGGCCCCGGCGGCCCGGGGGGGCTCTCGCCCGAACGGATGACGCAGATCGGGCGTGCGGTGTCCGAGAGGCTGGAGCGGGCGTTCCTGCCAGCGGGCGGGTCGGCCGACTACGCGGCCGCGGCGGTGGCGATCGGCGAGGCGCTGGTCGAGAGCGCCGCGACGCCCGAGGGACGGCTGGTCTTCGGGCAGCTGGGGCCGCCGTGGCTGACGATGACGGGGCGCGAGACGCTGGCCCAGCGGGTGTGGGAGGAGGGGGGCGCGGGGACGCCGCCCGCGCCGGCGGCCCCCGATTCGCTCGAGGCCGCGGACGCGATCGCGGCGATCGTGGAGGCGTCGCGCGGGCGTCGGGTGGTGATGCTCAACGAGGCGCACCACGTGCCGATGCACCGGGCGTTCGGCGCGAGGCTCGTGCGGGCGCTGGCGGCGGAGGGCTTCACGCACCTGGGCGTCGAGGCGCTGGGGAACAGCGCGGGAGAGGGTTGGACCAACCCCGCCGTGCGGGCGCGACGCCCGGTCGTGGACGCGGGCTTCTACACGCGGGAGCCGGTGTTCGGGTCGCTGCTGCGGGGCGCGTTCGACGCGGGCCTGGTCGTCTTCCCCTACGAGACGACCGACACGGCCGAGGGCGCATCGCCCGCCGGGCGGATCAACGCGCGCGAGGCGTCGCAGGCGGAGCGCATCGCCCGCGTGCTGCGCGAGGACCCCGGGGCGCGCGTGATCGTCTACTGCGGCTACGCGCACCTGACGGAGGCGCCCGCCGAGTTGATGGGCGAGGAGGTCCGCTGGCTCGGCCTGCGGCTGAGAGACCTGCTCGGCATCGACCCGCTCACGGTGAGCCAGATCGAGCTGACGCCCGCCTCGACGGCCGAGCGCGACACACCCGGGTATCGCAGCACGATCGATCGCTACCGGGTTCGCGACGTCGCCGCCCTGCGCACGCCGGATGGCCGGCTCTGGTCGGGCACGCCGGGCGCGGCGGACATCACGCTGCTGCACCCTCGCGCCGAGAGCGTGCAGGGGCGCCCGGGGTTCCTCTTCCTTGGCGCGGAGCGCCGGGCGAGACCTATCCCTGGCGATTGGCTGCCTCGATCCGGCCCCGCCCTCGTGCAGGCGCTGGTCGAGGGCGAGCACGCTGGCGACGCGGTGCCGGCGGACCAGGTCTGGGTCGAGGAGGGCGAGGGGCCGACGCTGGCCCTGGCGCGGGGGCGCTACCGCGTGCGCGTGTTCGATTCCGGGGCGCGACTCCACCACGAGGGGGCGCTCGTCGTGGAGTGAGCCGGCCGGCAGAACAGGGAAACATCCCGGTGGGCGCGCGACGAACCACGGGGAAGCATGGTGATGCCGCGCGTGCGGGGCCTTCGCGCTGCGCGCGCAGCGAAGGAGAACGGTCATGCGCTGCAGGACAGCCCTCGTGGTGTGCGCGTGCGCCGGAGCGGCGGGCGCGCAGCCGGACGTCGTGGAGTGCCAGTGGGCGCTCAACCGCCAGACCGGCATCAGCAATCCGTGGACACTGGCGTACAACCCGCTGGATGACTCGGTCTACGTCGGGGTGCGCGACACGGGCTCCGACGGGCTCTACCGCATCGCGCCGGACGGCACGGTGACGAAGGTGGTCGCCGCCGACCGGCCGGGCGGCGTGGGCGTGGACCCGGTGACAGGGGCGGCCTTCATCGCCGAGGACTACGGGGGGAACATCTACCGGGTCGAGCTGGGGGCGACGGAGCGGACGCTGTGGGTCAGCGGGTTCCGCTCGGGCGACGACGATCCGGTGGGCATCGCGTTCGTGCCGCGGACGTACACCGGGAGCGTCGTGCCGCCCGGCGCGGGGCTCTCCTGCGACCGCGGGTATTCGGGCGGATACGACGACGTCTGGGCGTGGTCGCCCGACGTGGCCGAGGGCGAGCGGCTGCTGCACGCCGACGACGGCACGCTGCTGAATGCGGTGGAGATCGCGGTGAACGACGCCCGCGTGATCGTACTCGACGACAGGGACGACCCCGGCGCGCTGTGGGAGGTGACCGACGCCAGCGGGACGCTGACGGAGGTTGAGACCTCGACGGACATCGCGCGCCCGATGGCGGCCGTCTTCGACCCCACCGGGCGCGACCTGCTCGTGGCGAGCGCTGGCACGCCGAAGAAGATCGTGCGCGTGAGCTTCGCCCGTGACGTCGGCGAGGTCACCGACGTGATCGTGGGGTTCGTGTCGATGGGCTGGGGGTCGATCGACATCCGGCCCGACGGGCAGGCGCTCTACATCGCCGACGTCGGCGCGGACAGGGTGTACGAGTTCGTGCGGGTCGGCCCCTGCCCGCCGGACTTCAACGGCGATTGCGACGTGAACACGCTCGACGTGCTGGCGTTCCTCAATGCGTGGACGGCCGGCGACCCCGCGGCGGACTTCAACGGGGACGGGTCGATCGACACCCGGGACGTGCTGGCGTTCCTCAATGCGTGGAACCAGGGCTGCTGAGCAGCGAGGAGCGGCGGATGGGCAAGAGGATGGCGTGGGCACTGAGCGCGGGCGCGGCGTTCGGCCCGCCCGCGGCCGGGCAGGACGTGGTGCTGCAGTACGGCTTCGACTACACCGACGGGACCGTGCGCGACCACGAAGCGATCACCGACGACAGCGGGTGCGGGCACGACGCCGAGGCGTTCTACGGCGATGGCGGGCGCTACACCCCAGACATCCCGACCTTCGGCACGCGCTGCTGCGCCGGCATCGGGTCTCTCCTCTTCGACGGCTACAGCTCCGCCGCGACGGAGACCGACGTGGGGATCGTCTCGGCGGCGGAGATCTTCAATGCCGGGGGGCTCACGGTCGAGGCATGGGTGCGAGGCCTGCGCTGGAACCACGAGATGGGGCTCATGCCGGCCGGCGTGGTGTGCACCGTCGCGAGGCAGTATGGCCTGGCGGTGCACGAGGTGTGGGAGGGCGGCGAGCTGATGAGCCGGCGCCTGGTCGCGATGCACGGGCTGAGTACCGATGTCGCCGGGTGGCCGGGGGTCGAGACCGAGACCGACACGTGGACGCATCTCGCGGCGGTGTATTCAGGTCCGACGGGCACGCCGGACGACATGCTGCTCGACATCACGCTGTTCGTCAGCGGCGAGCTCGCCGCATCGCTGGCCGATGCGCGGTTCGACGTCGAGCCCGCGTTGGCGACGAGCATCGGCAACGGGCCGCTGCTGATCTTCGGGTACGAGTTCCCGCTGGTGGGGTGGGTGTACGAGCCGCGGGTCTCGGTGGGGGCGCTGGTGCCGGAGCTGTTCACGCTCGACCCGTGCCCGGCGGACTTCAGCCGCGACGGGGTTGTGGACACGCGCGACCTGCGGGCGTTCCTCAACGCGTGGGCCGCGGGCGAGCCGCGGACCGACGCCAACCGCGACGGCGTGGTGGACACGCGGGACGTGCTGGAGTTCCTCAACCTGTGGAGAGCGGGGTGCTGACTTTACAACGCCACTTCTTCACAGCGAGTGCACTGTCCGAGGGCGACTCCGGCTTCACGGAGTCGCCTCTTTCTTCTCTTGGCATAGCTGGCTTTGGACGCGCTGATGTTGGCTTGGTGGTACTTGATCAATGCCAAGACCCGGGCGATGAGACGGGCGCGTCCTTCACCCGAGGAGGACCAGCTCGCGCGGATGAGCGCGCCGGTCGCCAGGCGCAGCTGGCAGATCGTCAGACCCGGATTTTTCCCCCCGACGCGTCTTGAGCGCCCGCGTCAGGAACAGGAAGCTCACCGCCGTCAGGATCATGTGCCG